>CAZVYJ010000007.1:0-1662 GCA_964631565.1 uncultured Planctomycetaceae bacterium | reverse complement strand
TCATACACAGCGATTGCATCGAGGGTATGAAGCAACTGCCAAATGAGGCATTCAATCTAATCGTTGCTGACCCGCCGTATAACCTGAACAAGGATTTTGGGGTTTGGAAGGAAGCAGAACAGAAAGGCCAATGGCACGACTGGACAAAGCGGTGGTTGGGTGAGGCGTTTCGTCTCCTCTCTCCTCGGGGCAACATTTTCGTGTACGGCATTCATCACCACCAGTGTTGGGTGCAGTGCATGATGTACGCGCTCGGTTTCGAATACCGTAGACAGATCATCTGGTATTACGAGAACGGTTTCGCGGGCTATGGCAAGCGGTCGCTGAATGCCTGTTATGAGCCATTGCTATGGTTCTCTAAGACTTCTGACTACATCTACTATCCTGTTCGGGAGCCGTACAAAAGCCAAGAACGGCTCAAGCATAAGATCACAAAGAATGGTAAGGTTTGGACACCTAATCCGGACGGAAGAATGGCAGGCGATGTCTGGGCGTTCCCAACTTTGGCTGGAAGGCGTTTCAGAGACGAGAAGGTAGACCACCCAACGCAAAAGCCGCTTTCGATTTCAAGGCGCATCGTGAAGCATTTCTCCGATCCCGGTGATACTGTCCTGATTCCATTTGTGGGTAGCGGCAGTGAATGTGTCGCTGCGAAGCTTGAAGGTCGCGGCTATCTGGGCTTTGAGATTAATCCCGAGTATATAGCGATAGCTGACAAACGCCTTATCTCCCTCCAAGGAGAGTTGCCACTATCGTCCACGTCTACTTCGCAGTGACAAACGCGCCGGGATATGGTTCGCGTTGCGGCAGTCCTGTGACATCTTCCACACTTGGTCCCAAATCAACCCCGCCGGGTGTTGTTAAAAAGCGTTTGTCCAGGTGAGTCAGGTCTGCAAGATTCCAAACCATCACCACGAGAGCGCCGATGGTAAATGTTCTGCACTTGATGCCGAGGATGGTGTCAATGTCTTGCATTACCTGATAATACTCAGATCGAGCGTTCGGTAATGCAAGAAGGACACTCACCGGGCAAATCTGATTGATTGGGACGTTGTATCGCGAATGAAGAATGGCTACGTCCTCAAGAAGTGCACGAGGTGATTCAACAGCGTTACCGCTTAGTTCTGCTTCCATGACGCCAATAGAACCATTTGGGAAGCCAAGAAGGCCATCAAAACGGATGTTTGTATCTCCTCGGCGTCGGACTCGTGCATCTACGCCCAAGAAAGAGAACATGTTGGCGACAAATCGCAACTGGGCTGTGTCATTTAGTCGGCCAACGGCATCCTGAAGCTTGGAAAGGGCCGAGGAACGCGTTGCCCCGAGACGGCCTATACGAATTGCGGCGTCATCTTGAATCGCATCTGTCTCTGGTCTTGTAAGCCCATCAGGATCCTCCTGTACTATTGACGCCTTACCATCTGTCGTCAAATGGATCGCTCCGTATGGGCACCTCATTACGCACAAACCACAGCCAATGCACGCATCAGCATCAATGACGGCAAGGCCGTCCTTCTGCCTGAAAATGATTGCATTTGTCGGGCACAACTCGTCGCTAGGGTCCTGCGGAAACTGTGAGAGTACTGTTGAGACAGCCGAAGGCGACGCCAGCCTTTCTAAGCAAGGAGGGCTGGAGCACGCAAGGCAACACCCCCGTCCAGT
>CAZVYJ010000006.1:0-86661 GCA_964631565.1 uncultured Planctomycetaceae bacterium | reverse complement strand
GGATGCAAGCATCCCGTGGCACACCCCAAGATGCCTTCCGCCCCGTATGGCCTGCCCGTCAGGGGGCTTTGTGAAATTGACGCCGATTATCCCACGGCTTGCTTCCTTGCCGTGCCGGCCAGACGAGATAGAATTGAAACAGTTGCCCTGGCCGTTGCCGGGGTGGTTGGCGATGCGGGACGGTCCTGCGTCGCGCATGTTGCGGATGTTCCGGCTACGCTACGCTTCGCCTCCGGGGCGAAATAGGGGACAGTGGGGCTGTTGAAAAACCTATTTTTAATCACAAAATATCACAAAATCATGTGGCACACCGCCCTTTGGTGTGATTTTCGGAACAAAACTTCATCTTCTCTGCCGAGGGCGGCTGGGCTACATGGTTTTTCAACAGTCCCACTGTCCCCTTTACCCCCTACAGGTTTGCCAAAATAGCAGCCTTTCGGGAAACGCCTTCAACATTTCTCCTGCTCCATAACATCTTGTACCTTATTACACGGCAGTATTTTAGAGAATACAGACAGCCTGTCGAACTGTTTGGCACGCCTATTGCAGCGAGATCTAATGTTGCTGATCAGCGACGCAGTTGAAGCTGTAAAATGGCGATTGTTACCTTTTTGGATCTGACGGCCTAAGAGCTAGAAAGGAGCAAAAACCATGCTTGATATTGTTAGGCGTAAGAAAGGTGAAGCTGCAACAAGCCCCATCGTTCGTCTCCAGGATGAGATGAACGATCTCTTCGGTCGATTCTTCAACTCCGACTGGCCCTGGGAAAGCATGCGGTCGACGGGGTGGTGGCCGAGTCTGGACGTGGCGGACAAGGATGATTCCGTTGTCGTCAAGGTCGATGTGCCAGGCATGAAGGCTCAGGACATCGACATCTCGGTTCAGGGCAACACGTTGACCATCACCGGCGAGCGTAAAGATGTCCGGGAAGAGAAAGACGGTGACAACTACTACTACTGCGAGCGCCGCAGCGGTTCATTCCGCCGGGACATCACGCTTCCAACCACTGTGGAGGCGGACAAGATCGAGGCGCAATACCGCGATGGCGTTCTGACCGTCACCATGCCCAAGACGGAGCAGGCCAAGCCCAAACGCATTGCCGTCAAGACGTAGAGCGGCGCGTTTGCGGTCGCGGCGACTGTCAGCGGGTGGTCTTCTTGTCCGTTTCGAACGAACGCTCGGGGACTCTACGGCCTGTCCGCGCGCAGGAGCGAAACGCTTCCGCGCGGACAGGCCGCGAGGCATCGCCACCCCCTGCAACTACGCCTTTCAAGGCATCCATTGTAGGAGGTGAGCAGGCATAGGCAAGGTGACAGGCGCCGTATCTCCCTGATCCTTTGCGGCATGGCCTTGGCGTGGTTTTGGTGCTGAGACGATGGCGTGGGTTCTCTGGGGACTCGCCGCCCTGGTCCTGGTCGTGTTGTGGATCTTCGGCTACCGGGTGTGCCTTGGCAGGCGAATCCGAACTGCTGGGCAATAACAAGTCGCGCCGCGAGACCTCATCTTCCACCCGTACCGGCCGCAACGATCTGGTCTGTCGTGCTGCATGACTCAGTTTGTTTTGTAGGTAAGGAGCTGTCAATGTTCTACAAAGTACCACGGAAGAAGGCGATCCGGTTCCGATATGTGCCTCACGGCAAGGCGCAGAAGGTCGAGATCGCCGGCGATTTCAGCGACTGGCGTCCGGTGAGAATGCGGAAGCAGTGGGACGGGGCCTACGCAATTGACGTGCCGTTGACGAACGGCGCATGCCAGTACAAGTTCCTCGTGGATGGTGCCTGGGTGACCGATCCGGACCACAGCGAGTGGGCCCCTAACCCATTCGGCACCATGAACTCCGTTGCTCGCATAGATGCATAGGGAGACGTTGAATCATGGTGGACGTGAACGGGCATTATGCCTCATTCCGCTTCTACAGGCCGCGGGCTTGCGAAGTCTACCTCGCCGGAACCTTCAACGACTGGCGGGCGAACGAGCTTCGCATGACGCCAACGGGCGATGGGTGGTGGCGTGCGGGCCTGCTGCTGCCGCCCGGCGACCACAGGTTCCGCTACATTGCCGATGGCCAGTGGTTCACGGACTATGCGGCCTTCGGCGTCGAGTACGGCCCGTTTGGGCCTGACAGTGTGTTGCACATACCACAGCAGTCCGATTCCGTTCATCGTGCCGCTGTTGTACGGGCTCAGGCCGCCGCGTGAACCGCCGTCGTCGTCATGCGGTCATAGCGGGCGCCGGTGACATCTTTCATAACCATCATATACCCGACATTCTGCCCGGAAACATCGTTCAGGTCCTGAAGAAGTGAGCTGTAACTCCGGCCGCTCCGTCCACGGCCGTCACTTCCACGTACGGCTAAATATCACATGGTTTGCGGGGTTGGTGTGGTTCTCGGCTTGCCTGTCTCATCGCCAGCGGCTAGAATCATCACGTGATTTTTGACGGGCTTTTCAAGAGGAACGTGATGGATATCAAGTTGTCTTTCCTGGGCGCCGCCCAGAACGTTACCGGTTCGAGATTCTATCTTGAAGTAGACGGCTTGAGGCTTCTGATAGACTGCGGGCTGTACCAGGAAAGACAGTTTGCGGGCCGCAACTGGGAGCCGTTTCCCGTCGACCCCAGAAAAATCAACGCCGTCCTGCTTACCCACGCCCACCTGGACCACTGCGGCCTGCTGCCCAAGCTGGTGAAGGACGGTTTCCGTGGCGAGATATACTGCACGGCCCCGACGGCGGAGATAGCCCAGATAATCATGATGGATGCGGCCCACATACAGGAAGAAGACGCCGCGTTCAAATTGAAACGTCACGCCAGGGAAGGCCGCACCAGCCCGCGCCCCGTCGAGCCGCTTTATACGGTCGAAGACGCCCAGCGCGTCGAACCGCTGTTTCATCACATTCGCTACGACAAGCCTCGCAAGATCGGCCGGGGCACCCACGCGACGTTCCTTGACGCGGGGCACGTGTTCGGCTCGTCGTTTATCTGCCTCGAAATCGAAAGGCACGGCGAAACGCGGAAAATACTCTTCTCCGGCGACATCGGGCGGCGAAACATGCCCATTATCCACGACCCGGCGATAGTCGAAGGCGCGGACTATATTCTCGTCGAGTCCACTTACGGCGACCGCGTCCACCATCCGCCGGAGGACATCAACGCCAGGCTCGCGAAGGTGATCAACGAGACGGTGCAGGCCGGCGGCAAACTCGTTGTGCCCAGTTTTGCGCTGGAGCGAAGCCAGGACCTGCTCTATCACCTCAACGAGCTGCTGATGGCCGGGAAGATTCCGGAACTGAAAATATTCCTCGACAGCCCGATGGCGATAAAAATCACCAACGTTTTCTCCGAGCATCCCGAACTGTTCGACCGTGAGATGACCCGCCTGGTCAGCGGTCGGCATTCGCCGTTCGACCTGCCCGGCCTTACGATGACTTCCAGCACGAAGGAGTCCAAGGCCATCAACGACATAACCGGGCCGGCGATAATCATCGCGGGTTCGGGCATGTGCACTGGCGGCCGGATAAAACACCACCTGGTGAATACCATTTCCGATCCGAAGAACACGATATTGTTCGTGGGCTACCAGGCGGCAGGAACGCTGGGCAGGCAGGTGCTGGACGGTGCGCCGGAAGTAAGAATTCACGGCGAGATGCGGCAGGTGAAGGCCCGCATCGAGCGGGTCAACGGCTTCTCCGCGCACGCCGACCGCGACGAGCTGACAAGCTGGCTGATGAGCATGAAAAAGACGCCTCGCTGCGTATTTGTCGTTCACGGCGAAGCCGAGAGCGCAAAAGCGTTCGGCGAGCACCTTCGCGGCAAGACCGGCTGGAACGTCATGGTTCCGGCGTACAAGGAGGAGGTTATTCTGGAGTAGCGGCTGCGGCATCGGCGGGGATTATGTAAGTATTTGTTTGTGCTATGGCTTGAGGATGGGTTTTTGTGAATTGGATTCAACTTGCCGTGGGGATATGCACGATTTACATTATAAGCAGCCGCTGATTGGAAAAAAGCGTTAGAGGCTGCCATAAATGCAAGGATGCATGCGTTAACCTTTATATGCTGCGAAGCTACGGTTGGTCCGTGCGCGCAAAGCAAGGACGCATAATATGGGCGACATTACTCAGTCAGGCAAGGCGGGCGGCGACGCCCGTGGTATCTTCGAAACGACGGTGGAGCATTTTCTCGCGCCCATAGAGCCGTTTATGCACGACCCGTCCGTGGCGGAAATCATGATAAACTCGCCCGACGAGATATACGTCGAGCGCGAAGGCCGGCTCGTCCGCACCGACGCCCGTTTCGACGACGCCGAGTCGCTCCTTGCCGCGGTCCGCAACGTCCTGCAGTACACCGGCAAACGCATGACCGCCGAGCAGCCGCTTATCGATTCGCGGCTGCCGGACGGGAGCAGGGTTCACGTCGTCCTGCCGCCTCTCTGTCGGACCGGCCTGTGCATGACAATCCGCAAGTTCTCCAAGGCGATGTTCGACGCCGAAAACCTGCTGAAACTCGGCTCGTGGACCCCGGAGACGATGGAATATCTTAAAATAGCCGTCCTTGCCGAGAAGAACATCCTCGTCGCCGGCGGCACAAGCAGCGGCAAGACATGCCTGCTCAACGTACTCAGCACGTTCATACCGCACAATCAGCGGATAGTCACCATAGAAGACTCATCCGAGCTTGAGCTTCAGCAGGAGCATGTAATTTCGCTGGAGGCCCGCCACGCGGACCGCTGGGGCCGCGGCGAGGTGGGCATAAGCGACTTGTTCCGCTCGTCGCTTCGGCTCAGACCGGACCGGATAATCATCGGCGAGGTGCGAGGCGGCGAGGCGCTGGACATGATCCAGGCGATGACGTCCGGCCATGCCGGCAGCATGTCAACCCTGCACGCCAATTCCGCAGCCGACGTGCTCAGCCGGCTCGAAACGATGGCGATGATGAGCGACATTGAGCTTCCGCTGCATGCCCTGCGGGCGCAGATTGCCTCCGCGACGGATGTAATCGTGCTGGTCAGCCGCTTCAACGACGGCAGCCGCAGGCTCACGCAGATTTCCGAGGTCCTGCCGCTCGGCGACGACGGCAAGTACCGCCTGCAGGATATGTTCGTCTACAAACTTGACCCGCAGAACAAGGCCGGCCGGGGAACCCTGGTCTGGACCGGCGCGAAGTCGGCGTTTGTCGACGAGCCGAAGGTCCGCGTGCTGCAGGACCAGTGCGAACTTACGAAAAAGATATTCTCAGCCGGATAGGAACCGCCTGATGACATTGCTGCGCAAAACATTGCTGCGATTCGCCGCCGACCAGCAGGGCCAGTCGAGCGTGGAGTACGTGCTTTTACTGGCGGGCTTCGCACTGCCCATGATATGGGCGCTGTGGCACATGCTGGCTGTGTTTGTGGAATATTATCGCATGATAACTTTTACGGAGACGCTGCCGTTTCCATAACCCTCGCGGCAGGTCGGAAAAAATTCGAAAAAATTCAACCAGACTATTTATTGAGGTGAATAATGCTGAAAAAGCTGAAATCGAAAATTCTTGCCTTCCATCGCGACCAGCAGGGCGCAGACATGGTCGAGTACATCCTGATTATCGCGGCCATCGCGCTGCCTCTGCTTGCTATCGTTATTATCTTCCGCAATGAAATAAAGGATTGGATGTACGAATTGTTCGGCAACGTAAAAAGCAGCGCCGAAGAAGGAACGACCAACTGATTTTATTTATTGCGGCGATGCGAGAGGACGGCCGTGCCTGACCTGCTGAATCTCTGGGCATTTTGCGTGCTGGCTGTCGTGCTTGTCGCGAGCAGTGTTACTGATGTCCGGAAAGGCAAGATTCCGAACATCGTGACTTATCCCGCGATAGTCGTCGGCATGGTCGGTCATGCGCTGGTCGGGCTTTACGCCGGCGAGAATGCCGGCGTGATGGGCTTCGCCGGCTCGGCGGCGGGGCTGGCGGCGGGCTTTCTGCCGATGCTGGCGTTCTGGCTTTGCGGCGGCGTCGGCGCGGGCGACGCGAAGCTGATGGCCGCCGTCGGCGCCCTGAGCGGCTGGCGGTTTGTGCTGTCGGCGATGTTTTACGGGTTCGCTGTCGCGGCGATTATGGCGATTATCGTCGCCGCGCATAAACGTGTCCTGATACGAACGCTCAAGCGGGTCGGCCGGACGGTTTACCTCGCATTCACGCCGGGCAAGCCCATCGGCCCTGACGTTACAGACAGCCCGAAGGTTCCGATAGGGCTGGCGATGTGCATAGGGGCGGCCGTCGCACTTGTCTGGGCAGCCTGGCAGGGGCCGGGCGCGCCGACTTTACTGTTGGGAATATGAACAATGACCGAAGGCACGCGACAAAATGACAGAACCGGCGGGTGGCGCAGGCTGCTGCCGCTCTGCGTTTTCGCCGTGCCGGCGGCGATCGTGCTTGTTATGGCCGCCGGTCCGCTGTCGTCGGCGGGCGAGGGCGAGTGGCTCGCTCAGGCCGTCACCAGCCGCATCTTTGTGATTTCCGCGATTATCGCCTTCGGCTCGGCCGTGGCGCTGGCGGTTATTCTGTCGATGTTCGTCCGCCTCAGTGCGGCCATGCGGCAGGTGCGCAGCGGCGAGGACGGCGCGATTATCGTCGAGTTCGCGCTGGTTCTGCCTTTCGCGCTGTTCGTCACGCTGCTGATGGTCCAGGCCTCGATGCTGATGGGCGGCAACATATGCGTGAATTATTCCGCGTTCTGTGCAGCCCGCAGCGCGATAGTGACCGTGCCTCTCGAATTCAGCGACAGCGAGCCGTGGAACGTCGTCGATCCTGACGCCGACTCTTCGGGCAAGATGCTCCGCATCAAAAATGCCGCCGTCTGGGCGGTCCTGCCGGTGTCGTGCGGATATCGCGAATATCCCGCGGCGGACGCCGGCGACATCGTCAGCGGCATGGAGCATCTGTACTCCTGTTACGACAAGCAGCTGCCGGAACGCGTCAGCGACGGCATGGGCCGCAAACTCGCCTACGCCAGGCGGTATACTGAAGTTGAATTGGAGCCGCCGGCCGACGGTGAGCAGTACGGCGAGTCGGAAGACCTGCGCGTAAAGGTAAAACATACTTTCTACCTGGCCGTGCCTTATGCCGCATGGGTGTTTTCAAAACTGGAAGACGGAGAGAAGCTGGATTTCGCGCCGGGCCAGTACGGGCTGAATATGTATGCGCACTGCCGGCTGACCAATGAAGGCTCGCAGGATTTCATTGAAACGGAAGAATTTCCGCATGCACTCGGCGAATAGCGCCGCCGGGTCGGAGCGGGCGTAATATTACTGTGTCAGGGAAACATTGATGGCGAATGAACAATCGAACAGCGGCGGCTCGATAGGCCTGCCTGTCGGGACGAAAATAGGCAAGTACGAGATCCGCGAGCGCATCGGCTCCGGCGGCCAGGCGCTGGTGTACAAGGGCTACGACGCATTTCTTGACCGGTTCGTGGCGATCAAGCAGATATCGTCGCATCTTGCGGACAACGCGGATTTCATGACGCGTTTCCGCCGCGAGGCCCAGAGGCTCGCAAAGCTCGGCGCGGAGGTTATCTCCATCCACGAGCTGATAGAGGACGAGCGCGGACTGTTCATAGTCATGGAATACGTTGAGGGCCATACGCTCGAAACGATCATTCGCGACACCAACGGTCCCATCGAGACCAAGGCCGTCCTGCAGGTCTTATGGCGGCTGGCGGCCACCCTGCACGAGGTTCATTCCGCTGATATCATTCACCGCGACCTGAAGCCGGCGAACATCATCATCGCCGAGGGGCTGAGGCCGAAAATATTCGACTTCGGCGTCGCCGCGAGCAAAACCGGGCAGACCTCCATGGTGCTCGGCACGACAAAGTACATGGCTCCGGAGCTGTTCGAGGGCGGGGATGTTGACGGCCGGGCCGACATGTATTCGCTGGGCTTCATCGCATACGAAATGCTGCTGGGACGTCCGAAATTCAACGAGATATTCGCCGATATCGTTCGTGACAAGCACAGCGAAGCCCTGCGATGGATGAAGTGGCACGGCAACAGTTCGGTTGCGGCTCCTGAGCTTCACGAGGTGAACCCCGACATACCCAAGCCTCTGTCAAAGATAGTGGCCCGCATGATGGCCAAGAATCGCGACGACCGTTTTGCCAACATGGAAGAACTCGGCATGGCGATAAAGAGAAACTTTTCCGCCCGTGCGAAGACGGCTGCCGGCGGCCACAGGCATTATCGGCCTGCACGGGAAGAGGACGAAGCCCTCGTCGCCGGGCCCAGGGGCGCGCCGGGCGACGAAGCCGACCAGCTGGAAGTTATGGATGAAGGTCCGGCGACGGCGCCGATACCCAAAAGATCGCTTTCTACGCGGACCAGGTTAATACTGATTGGCGTTATCGTGCTCAGCGTTCTGGGCATCGGGCTGGCTATAGGCCTGTCGATATACAGCGAGAGGCAAAAATACGGCGCAACCGCCGAGGACTACGCCAAGGCGAAGAAAGTTTATGACGGCAGGGATTATGTCGAAGCCGGCAAATGGTTCGAGCGAGTCATGGATAAGTTTGCGGGAACCGACCAGGCTGCTCTTGCCGAGGTGATGGTGCACATGAGCGCAGCCCGCCAGGCGGTGAAAGACAAAAAATGGGCCGATGCCCAGCGCGAACAGAACGAAGCAGACAGGCTGGTCACTCAGGCGCAGAAAACCCGTAAAAATGTCCTGGCGGAAACCGAGCGCATCCAGGATGAAATAAAAGCCTTCGACCGCGACCGCATCAACGCGCACAAGTACGACGAGGTCATGACTGCTGCACGGGAGCTTTTTGAGAAGAACGACTTCGAGGCAGCCAGAAAGACTCTCAGAGACGGCCTGCGCGGCGTTGAAACAAAACCGTGGGAAAAAGAGATATCAGAATTTCGTGATGACATAAGCCGGTCTGAAATCAGGTTCATGTACAACCAGTACATTGCCGACGGCGAGAAACTGACCGGCGAAAACAAATATGAGCAGGCCCGGTCGCAGTATGAACTCGCCCTGAGCATCCTCGAATCGCAGGAGGCCAGAGCCGTTCTTACTGCCGATGAGATTGATGAGTTGCGCAAGGCCGCCCGGGCCGCCCTGGACAAACTGGGCACCGAAAAAGGCTATGCTCAGGCAATGAAAGAGGCTGAAGACGCCAGGGAGGCCGGCGACCTGAAGGGTGAACTGAAGGCCGTCGAGGATGCCTGCAGAATCCAGCCGTCGGGCGAACTTGCCGACCGGATCAAGATACTCAAATCCCGCATTGCGTTCCGCGAAGGGCAGGAGGCTCTCAAGGCCGGCAACAGGGACCTCGCGCGGGCGAAATTCGAAGAATCCCTCAAGTACATGAAAAACACTGAGGCCCAGAACGAACTCGAAAACCTCGACAAGGAATCCAATCGGGAAAAGCTGATTTCGGAGGGCGACGTCCTGTTTACGGCGGGCAGGCTCAGGGAGGCCATGGATAAATACATCGAGGCCTCCAAATTCGGCGAGGACGACCCGCTGAATACCAAGATAATCGACTGCCGCTACGGCCTGAAACGCGCCGAGGCCGACGCCCTGAGGGACGCGAAGAAATACGATGAAGCGATCAAGGCCTATGAAGAGGCCCGCGAAATAGACCCCGCCAGGAATTCCGAGATAGACGCACGGCTTGATGCGATGCAGCAGCAGCGGGATTACGAATCGCTGCTTGCTGCGGGAGATGCTGCCCTGAAAGACGGCCAGTGGAAAAAGGCGATTGATAACTACAACAAGGCCAAGGCCATCTTCGACAACGAAGAAGTCAAGGAACGCATAAACAGGGTCCGCTACGAAGAAAACCTCGCACGCGGACTGGATTCCTTCAACAAGGAAAACTACAGCGACGCGATCGCTTACTTCAAACTTGCCAGGAAATATCTCAATACGCCGGAAATAAACGAGTGGATCAGGCAGGCTGAGGAAAAACTGAAGGCCGCGAAATAGAAAACCGGTCTTGTTATGCGAGCGGAAATGTGAGAACCGGAAATTACAGAAAACCCGTGCGTTTGATCGGCCGCAAACGCGAAGGCCAGGTTCTTGTCATTGTCATACTGGCCTTCTGCATGCTGGTAGGGCTGGTTATTTACGTCTATAACCTCGGCCACCAGGTGAACCGGCGGCTGGCCCTGCAGAACGCCGCCGACTCGAGCGTGATAAGCGGCGGAACGTGGATGGCCCGCAGCATGAACGTCGTGGCGATGAACAACGTCGCCGAGTCGCGAATGCTCGCCATGGTGCTTCTGCTCGATTCGGTTCCGCTGGCCGTCGAGATGGCCCACGAAGAAATGATCGACTGGGAGCAGTGCCTTTCCGACCAGATTCGCCGCGGCATACCGGCCACCAAAAACGACTACCTCCGCAGCGGCATAGTGTCTCTGCATTCCAGGATGGAGACCGAACTTGATATTCTCGCCAAGGCCGACGAACTGATAAACCACAGCGGTTTTGATATGGCCGAGGTCACCAACTGGCATGTCAGCGGCGTCGAGGGCGAAGACCCCAATGGAGAGTTATGGCGCGCGATAGTGGCGCTCAACGACCTGTCCGAGGCGACCTGCGCATCAGCCGGCGTGCTCGCCCAGGCCAATGCCGTGCGGTTCGGCAGGGATAACGGCGCCGACGACTGCCTGATGGCGCCGATATTGCCGAAAATCCCGGCGAAAGTCGGCGTGTTTGAGGATTTCCAGCCTGTCCTTGAAGGCAAACTTCATGTCGAAAGCAACCAGGCCTCCTGCGAAGCGACCGGAGGCAACGGTGGAGCAATTCCGGATTTCGCCTTTCCGCATCGGCTCGGGCCGTGGGCGAGACTGTACCAGTGGCGGGACTACACATATTACAGCAGCGGCGGGCGGTGGGTTCCGGGAGCGGCCGTCCGCGGAGTAAGCCCCAATGTCAGTATCGGCGGGCAAAGCTCGGGTTCATCCGCGATAAGTCCGAATACCGGCTATACTGTCGACGCGACTGTCACACTTACAGGCTACAACACTTACGGGCCTCGCAGTTGGGCCGTCAGGCAGCTGCAGCGAATGAACATCCTGGACAGCGGCGACCTGCCGGATTCATTTTTCCCGGCCTACATGAACCAGCTGTCGGACATAAAACTGGACTACATGTTCACGTCCAAGACGGAGCAGCGCATTCATTACCCGGACTGGATTACCGATTACAGTGAAGCCCGCGCGTTCGCCATGCGTCATCCGGAGCGGGTTTACAGGACCATGTTCTACCGGGTGCAGATAATATCGACGGCGCCTGAAGATTCGGCGAACTGGCTTTCTCAGGGAACATATTACACAAACGGGGACAAGCCTATCGCGACATGGGTTTCCGGATGGGTTGACCCGCAGGCTTGGCCGATTCCGCAGAAGGGCGATTACATCTGGAAAGACAATTACAGCTACCAGGCGACAGCCGACGACAGAATCGGACTTGCTTTTCAATACGACGCAAACGGGAATCCTGTGTGGCATGATGTTTACGTGGTCGAGTGGTACATATGGGGCGGGATAGACGTCGGCGAGGACGTGCCGGTGACCGATCCGTGCAACTGGGGCGGCGGGGCGGACCTGCCTGCCCCGATACTCCTCGATACTTCCGAAGGCGATTACACGCCTGACAGCGACGAAGGCATCCGCCGCAGCAGGTTCTCATTCTTTGCCGCTGCCCGCAAAAGCGCAGCTTCGCCGGTCTGGCCGCAGCGGTTCGGCGATGCCAATCCGAGCGGCAAAATGGTTGCGGTCGCACAGGCCAAGCTGTTCAACAAATACAGCTGGGATCTCTGGACGCAGGGCTGGCAGGTCAGGCTTACGCCCGTAACCAAATGGAACGACTGGAGAAAACTGATTATCGACGGCTCTGCCGAACTTGACGGCAACATGCTGCTGGAAGCATACACGGTTCGCGAAATATACGAATATCTCTCCAATATAGACTCTGCATTTGCGGAGAACTGCCTGCAACATTAGACGGAAATGCGACAGGACGGATACATGACGAAACTGAACCGGCGAGGAACCGCCGCGATCGAGTTTGTCTGCAGCGTACCGCTGCTGGCCGTGATTATCGCGCTGACGTTTTTCTTCGGACATGTTCGCGTTAACCAGCAGCATGTGCAGGTTGCAGCTAGGTATTCCGCATGGGTCAGCTGGCATGAGGACAGCCTGCCTGACAGCGACGAAGCCCTGAACGTCATATTCATGGACGGCAGATCCACTGAAACCAATCTCACCATGGCGTCGAACGACCTGGGCACGCCGGGTGACTATATCGAATCCGTCAGGAAAAGCAGCCGGCCGGCCGGAGACCTGGCAGAAAACCTTATAGATAACTATTTTGTCAGGAGCAGGCGGGCGACGGTCGATGCCGTATTTCCGTCTCCCGTGAATCTGTGGGATGCGTACAAAGGCGACCTTCACGCGAGAAGTTCTCGCGAAGGGCTGGAGTGGCTGCGGGGCAGCGCCTCCTGCGAAGAGGCCGTTACCGAACAGTTCCTCCCCATTCTGGACTCGGCCCTGCTGTCCGTGCCTTCTCCCGGCGACAAGGTGGCGCTGGCTGTTCGCGGGCTGTACCTCTTGCAATGGTAGAAACGAACTGACCGTAGCATGACCGAACCCACCATGACAAACGGCGATAATTCACGCGGCAGGGAAGTGCGAAACACGCTGGTGCATCTTCTTCTGCTGGCGGCCGTCTGTTTTCTGGTCTGGCAGCTTGCTGTGATGCTGAAGGGCCGGGCCGATACGGCGTCCCGCCTTGAGCGGCTTGATTCAGCAGCCGGCGACGGACGGGAGCCGGAAACCCAGCCGATGGACACGGCCATGTTGCGAACCTCGCCGTCCAGCGCTGTAGGGCTGCAGCAGCTTAAGGACAAAGACCCGCTTGACATCGCGCCGCCTGAAGGGGCGAAGCGCAATTGGGCCTACAGGCGGCATATTGCCGATAGATTTGAAGACCTCGCGCGATACAGCTTTACGGGAGAGCAGTCCGCAGCGGCCGAGCACTACAAGGCGGCGTTCAGGGAAAAGGGATTCACGCTGCTCAGCGAGCTTGACGCCGATGCGAACGCCAAAAGACTCGTGTTCAAAAGAGATTCGTCTGATGCAATCGTATCCTTGCGAAAGAAAGCCGCTGACGGCAAGATAATAGGGATATCGGTGCTGGTTATGCATCCGGCCGCCGAGTGAAAACGCCGGGACGCTCGAAATTCAAAAAATGTCGAAAATGCCTAAACGAGGAATGAATCATGGCTGACGAAACTCCTGCCATTCAAAACAAAGGGCTGCTTATTACGGCGCTGATTCTGGCTGTGATTGTGGTGCTGCTCTACAACTTCCAGATTGAACGGGCTGTCAGGCAGGCCCGGGGCGAGACGATCAGCCTGCTGGTGTTCACCAGGAATCTCAAGCCCGGCGATAAAGTCTCCGCCGCGGATATGGAAGCCAGGGACGTCAACGTCGAGACCGGAAAGGGTCTCGGCCTGGCCGTCCCCGCCAGGGAAAAGGACAGCATCATCGGCATGTCCCTTGTCAGGTCCGTCAGCAAGGACAACTTCGTGATGTGGGACCATTTCGACAGCTACAGCGAAGCCGGTTCGATCGAGCCTTCCGAGGGCATGGTGATTTATACGCTTCCCGTTGATCGCGACAAAACGCCCGGCGCTATGCTTCGCCGCGGCAATCGCATAAGCGTCTGGGGCATGCTGCCCGGACCTGACGGGAAATATTCCAGCACATGCATAATCAAGGGCCTGAAGGTTTGCGACATAGGCTCGGGCGAGTCGTCATACGCCTCCGGAACCAGGAACACCACCAAGATGCTGAGGTCTTACGACAGCGTGAAAGTCGAAGTTTCCGAAGAAGTCCGCCGCCAGCTGGATAACATTATATCCCATGTTTCCGGCGGCCTGGGAATAGACAAACTCCGTTCGGATGATTACACCGGCGACAACCCGCAGATAACCAGGGAGGCGGCTCCGTTCGCGCAGAACGCCGCCGGCGTCGCCAGGCGTTAAAACGTCAATCTGGAGCGATACGTGGAAATCTGGGTGAGAAACCAGTACACCGACCAGCGGGAAGTAATCAAGGTCGGCGACGAGTCGGTAACGATAGGCCGCGACGAAGCCAACGACGTGACGCTGCGCAGCCCGTTTGTCTCGCGCCGCCACGCCAGGATAATCAAGGATGCAGGCTCGTATTGGGTCGAATCACTCGGCCTCAACGAAACCATCGTCGCCAACAAGGCCGTTGCCCACAAGCAGCGGTGCAAGATCGATTACGGCGACGAAATCCGCATCGGCGAGTTCAGCCTGTTCATGATGGAGCCTGCGGCCAGACGCGTCCGCACCGGCGAGCGGGCGATCTCGCCGCGGAAGCGGGTTATCGAGCTTGAGCAGAAAATGCACGCCGAACTGCTGGAGCGGCTGAACCTGCGGGTTACCGGCCAGCTCGGAGCGACCGACGAGAAACATGTGGCCCTGATAAAACGCCACCTGTCGGACATAATAAAGGCCGGGCGAAAGGACGTTGACAACGAAATGGCCGACCATCTCGTCAGGGAATTTCTCTGGCGTAGCGTCGTCACCGAACTGGCCCGCCGCTCGACCGGCAAGCTCATGTACGGCTACGGATTCGAGGACTCCGACGTACTGGTGTCCAGGCACGAGGAAACGCTCAGCAGGATGATAGGCGACGTGTTGAGCAATTATCCGCTGCGGCTTCGCCCGCACACGTTCAAGGAAGACGTTGCCGCAATCGAAGCCGACTGGGACGGCGACGTTCAGAAGCTCCTCAGGAAAATCTCGCCGGAACTGCGGGATTATCTGATTACCCGGATGCTCTCGAAGGAAATCGAGGACGTGGTTCTCGGTTACGGGCCTCTGCAGGACCTGCTTGAGATGCCCAACGTCAACGAAATCATGGTCGTCGGCAAGGACCATATATATATCGAAAAGGAAGGCGTGCTGCAGAATTCCGGGCGGAGCTTTTTCTCGGACGAAATTCTCCAGAGCATCATCGAGCGCATCATAACGCCGGTCGGCCGACGCATAGACCGCTCCACGCCGCTGGTTGACGCCCGTCTGCCCGACGGCTCGCGCGTGAACGCAATCATCAACCCGCTGAGTCTTTCCGGGCCGGTGCTGACAATACGAAAATTCGCCAGAATCCCGTTCACCATCGACGACCTCATCGAGCGCGGGACCATTACCGAGGCTACGGCAAGCTTCATGCGGGCCTGCGTGCTGGGACGCAAGAACATACTTATCGCCGGCGGAACCGCAAGCGGCAAGACGACCACGCTCAACGTGATGGGCAATTTCATCCCCGCCGACGAGCGAATCGTGACGATCGAGGACTCGGCAGAGCTTCAGCTGCCGCAGGAGCACCTGGTTCGCCTGGAGACCCGCCCGGCCAATGTCGAAGGCAAGGGCGCGTACACCATCCGCGACCTGGTGAAGAACGCACTGCGAATGAGGCCCGACCGCCTCATCGTCGGCGAGTGCCGCGGCCCGGAGGCGCTGGACATGCTCCAGGCCATGAACACCGGCCACGACGGCTCGCTGACCACCATTCACGCTAACAACCCCGACGACACGCTGCTGCGTCTTGAGACAATGGTTCTGATGGCCGTCGAAATGCCGATTCGCGCCATTCGCGAGCAGCTGGTGGCTGCACTGGACCTTGTCGTGCAGATGGTCCGCCTGCCGGACGGGCGGCGGAGAATCACGCACATAACCGAGATATGCGGCATCGATCCGGACACGGGCAGGATTATCACGGAAGACATTTTCCTGCTCCGGGCCGGTGCCGGCGAGCCGCCCGAAAAGGCCCGCCTCCGCCACACCGGCTATATTCCGCAGTTCGCCGAAGAACTGCTCGCCAAGGGCTTCCTGAACGTGGAGGTTTTTAAATAAATAATAATGCAGTCCGCGGACTTTCATATTCTTGCCGCATTCGGCGCCGACCGGATAATCACCAGCGCGATGGCGTTTGTCGCCGTCGCAGGCGCAGTGCTGCTGGGCGGCAGGCCTTTCCGCCAGTATGTGCGGCGGCAGGAATACCAGTTCGACCGTGTGCTGCGGGGCAATCTGCTGATGGATGTCCAGCCGCGAGTAGCCAGCATCGCCACGCTGATCGGCATCGTGCTGCTGGCGATTATCGGATATATGATGACCGACAGCATTGTGGGGTTCGCCGCTTTTGCCGCGATAGGCGTAATGATGCCGGCGCTGGTGCTGAAGTACCTCCGGAAGCGACGGATAAACCGGCTGGAAGTCCAGCTTGTCAGCGGAATCCAGACTCTGGCGTCAGGCGTCAGGGCGGGGCTTAATCTCGTCCAGGCGATGGGACTTATCGCCCGTGACGGCCCGGTTCCGCTGCGGCAGGAATTTACGCACCTTCTGCGCGAGTACGAGTTCGGCCTGCCGCTGGACGAGGCGATGGACAACGCCTCGGCCAGGATCGGCTCGACCGACTTCCGCCTGCTGTTTTCGGCGCTTAAAACCCACCGCCAGCGGGGCGGCGACCTGGGGCTTACTCTCGACCGCATCTCGGCCAGCATCCGAGAGATTCAGCGGCTGGAAGGACGCGTAAAAGCCCTTACCGCACAGGGCAAGGCCAGCGCCAGATTCCTCGGAATGCTGGTTCTGTTTGTGATGTTCGTGCTCTACCTCATAGAGGCCGACGCGGTGAGAAGCCTGTTCGTCGACGACCTGGGCAAGGTGCTTCTGTTCGCCATTGTCGTGCTGAACGTCGTCGGTTTTCTCTGGATACGCAAAATAGTGGATGTGGATATCTGACATGTTTGCAGGTGCGGACATTCCGATGATGCTGGCGCTCAGCGCCTGGGATGTGGTCATCTCGCTCGGCCTGTTCGCGACAGTGTTTCTGCTTGTAGTTGCCGTTTTCGGGCAGGGCGGCGAGATACACATGTCGCCGCAGCGTGAGGCCGCACTGGCGACCGGGCATACGGATCGGAAAACAGTTTTTGAAAACACGTATCTCCGCCCGATAATGTGGATAATGCTCGTCATGAGCCACAGGCTCGCCATGCCGAGAGCCAAGAAATGGCTGCAGAGAACGCTGGTCGCCGCCGGCAGCCCGAACTACTACACGCCCGAAGAGTACCTGGCGATGGCGTTTTTCGCGGGAACAGTGCTGGCCGTCTGCCTGGAAATACTGAATATTCTTATTGTCGGCCAGTTCAGTTTCGTGCTGCCGATAATCGGCTTTGTTATCGGCACGTCGCTGACGCTGCTGCAGCTGCACAGCAAGGCGTCAGGCCGCGTCCGGCAGATAGCCCGCAGGCTGCCGTATGCGCTCGACCTCGTGTCGCTCGCCATGGGAGCCGGGGCGTCGTTTACCGAAGCGGTCAGGACCATCGTTCAGGAAGACGCCGACGACCCGTTCAATGTCGCACTGAAGGGCATGCTCGCCGAAATGGAGCTTGGCACGCCGCGCAGGCAGGCGCTGCAGAATCTCGCCGACAGCATTCCGCTTGATCTGCTGCGGAGCGTGCTGGCAAGCGTCATCCAGGCCGAGGAACTCGGCACGCCGCTGCGAGAGGTCCTGCATGACCAGGCGAACCTGCTCCGCCTGCAGAGGTCGGTCCGGGCCGAAACCGCAGCCGCCAAGGCCAGCGTCAAAATACTTGTGCCCGGCATTCTTATCGCACTCAGCGTGGTTCTGGCGATATTCGCGCCGTTCATACTCAGGATTGTGCGTGGAGGGTTATTCTGATGACGGGCCCGCGACCGGAACTGATTTTTCTCTCCGGCCCCCAGAAGGACCAGCGTGCGGTGATAATGAAGGATATCGCCATCGCCGGGCGCTCGCCGTCGGCGGATATCATACTTACCGAGGAACACGCCTCCAGAAGGCAGATTCAGTTCCAGCTCACATCCGACGGCTGGATTGTTGAGAACATCTCAGCGAATCCGATCCGTATAAACAGCAAAAAATACAAGCCGGGCAAACAGGTGCTTCTGGAAACCGGCGATGTGCTGCAGGTAGGGGTTGAAACGGAAATGCTCTTTGTCGACGCCGGCGACGATCCTGACATTGCCTTGTCAGCCTGGCTGGACACGCACGCCGCACCGGCGCCGGCGGAAGAACCGGTCCAGCAAGAGCCGCCGGCCGAGCTTCCGCCCGAGCCTCAGGTCGAAGAAGCGACAAAAACCGAGCCGCCGAAGCCCGAAAAAACCGCAAAACCGCAAGACCCTCTCGCCGCCGAACGCAAGGCGAAGATAAGGAAATATGCCATCGGAGGGGCGATATACGCCGCGGCCATGATTGTCCTGATTGTCATACTTGCTTCGTTGAAAAACAGCAAACCGACAGGCCCGGACGGCGCTCCGGGCAGATTGACCGACGAGCAGATAGAAGATGCGCTCGATTTCGAAGTCACCGGCAAGTCCGGAAGCATCGTCGAGGCTGAAGACGAGCTTGACAGGGCCGTCAATTATTACAGGACACGCAATGATGAGGACGGCAACCTCTATCTGTGCGTAAAAAGTTTCAAGCTCTACCTCGCATATTCCGAAAGCCGGGTGTTTGAAAAAACATCCCAGGAGGAAATGTACAAAACGGCAAGCAGGGAGCTTCTTGAACTCGTGACGGACCGATACCGCAAGGCATACCTCGAAGAGCGAAAAAAGAACTATCTCGAAGCCCGCGCCAGGTTCAGGACGCTCCTGAAAATACTGCCCGAACGCGAGCAGGGCAGCCCTGTATTCGACGTGATTGTCTCCAACGTGAACAGGCACATCGAGTACTGCAGGATACAGGGAAAACTGAAAGATTAACGACGCCTGACGCCGAGATTTGAAATCTGAAATTAAAATCCGAAATCCAAAATCCGAAATTAAAAACTACTTCCCCATCAGAAAATCATCGTCAGCCTTTGTGAACACAATCGCATTCCGAGGCAGGCGGGCCGGGTCGAATCTGCTGACGAGCGTCTGTAAGTCTGTTTCTTCTCTCCGGCTGTTCAGGCCGCACCAGAAGCCCATAAGCCCCAGTATCCGCTGCGGCGTCGCGCCCGCCTGTCGGTAATGCGACAGACGCGTGTCGCCGTGACGCTTCGCCAGGCGCAGGCCGTCCGGCCCGACGACGAGCGGCAGATGCCAGTATTTTGGCTCCGGCCCCAGCCCAAGCAGCCCGCGAAGGTGAATCTGCCGTGCAGCCGACTCCAGCAGATCGTCGCCGCGGACAATCGCATCCACACCCGAGGCGGCGTCGTCCACGACGACCGCAAGCTGGTATGCAGCCAGCCCGTCGTTTTTAAAAATCACGAAATCTCCGCAGGTCCGCGACAGGTCGAACTCGCGCCGGCCGAGAAATTCATCGTTCACTTCGACAGGCCGGGAAGTCACCCGTACACGCCATGCTGCGGGCCGGCCTGTGAGCCTGCTCGCTTCTTCGGCGCTGGCGTATTTCATGCAGCACGTGCCGGGATACGCCGACTGCACGTCTTCCATGTGAGGAGCGGAAGCCGCCTGCTCGATATCTTTCCTGCTGCACACGCAGGGATAAGCCGCCCCGGCGTCGATTAGCTGCTGCAGGGCCGACCGGTACTGCCCGCCGCGGTTCGACTGGTATATTACAGGCCGCTCCCACGTCAGACCCAGCCAGGCCAGCTCGTCGAGAATCTGCTCGCCGGCGCCGCGCTTGACCCGCGGGCCGTCAAGGTCTTCCACACGCATGAGCACGCGCCAGTTCCGCTGCCGGGCCAGCAGCCAGTTGACAAGAAACGTCCGGACATTGCCCAGGTGCAGCGCGCCTGTCGGCGAGGGGGCGAGGCGGGTTGCCGATTGGCCTGACATCTTCCGCGGTCACTCCGATGTTTTTTCCGCCAGCAGCTTATCCGCCGGGTTCCTGCGGGCGATGTACATGTTGCGAATGTAGATGACGACGTTCAGGCTGTATGCCAGTATGAACACCGGATCGATGCGATATACCGCGTACGCAAGCACAAGGACTGTGCCGGCGAGCGAAAGGTGCCAGAAGGCCATCGGCACGACCGTTCGTTTCTTTTTCTCCGAAGCTATCCATTGAACCACGAATCTCAGGAAGAAAACGAACTCCCCTCCGAATCCGATGATGAACCATATCCAGGCGGCCATCGTTATCGGAAGCATGTGATTGAGTTTGGAGGCGCACTTTTCGATGAAGCTTTTGTTTTCGTTTTCCGCGGCGGTGGCCTGCTGGAGTTCCGCCTGCAGCTTGTCTATTTCCGCGCGAATCTCGTCGGAGCTTCTGTGCGGCTTGTCGGCGGGTTGGGCAGCCGACGCCGCCTGGCAGAAAACAAGGACCAGTCCAATGCAGACGAGTTTACGCAGGATCATGGTGCACCCTTTCGATATTCTGCAGGTTGTTTGCCCGGCGGCCTTCCCATGCTGCCGAGATTAAACATGCCTGCACAGGCGGCAGCCCGGAGAGACCGCCACCCTGTTAGTACGATATTGCCGCGGGGCGGCTTATGAATACTGTCGCACGCACAGTAAGCCCATTATAATCTTCACCCGGCGTATGGAAACTGCCAAGCTCAAACGAGTGATTATAAACGCCGATGATTTCGGCTTCTCGCCGGGCATCACGGATGGCATTCTCCGCGCGCATCGCGAGGGCATCGTGACGTCCACAACGATAGCGGCCAATATGCCTTCCGCTGCCGATGCCGTCAAACGGCTCGCCGAGGCGCCGAACCTCGGCGTCGGCGTGCATCTGAACGTTTCGCAGGGCCCGCCGCTTTCGAAGGCCGGCGCCGCGCTGGCAGGGCCTGACGGCATCATGAACAAGACTGCAATCGGCGTTATGCTTACTGTTTTGCGCCGCCCCTGGCTTCTGCGGGCGATAGAGGCGGAATTCGAGGCACAAATACTTTGGCTTAAAGGACTTGGCGTTACGCCTACCCATCTGGACAGCCACCGGCATATACATGGCTTTACGCCGATTTTCGCGCGTGTAGCGAGGCTCGCCAGGCGGTATCATATACGCTTTGTAAGGTGGCACGGTGAGCGGCTGCCGGGCGCCGGCTGGGCGAAGGCGCCGGCCAGGCAGCGGCGAATCGGCGCTGCCCTGAATATATTTGCAGCCGCTAATTCCGTTGTTGCTGCGGACCTGCGAGGCACCCATGGAACATGGGGCGTGGCCCACACAGGCGGAATAGATTCCGCGTGGCTTAAGCAGGCTGCCCGATCCGTAAGCGAGGGCGTTACGGAGATAATGACGCATCCGGGCGCCGGTGACGATGTTGCCGCATCGGCGAGCCGGCTGCGGGAGTCACGGAAAATCGAGCTTGCCGCACTGTGCGACCCGGCGGTCAGGGAAGAGTTTCAGAGGAATGGAGTTGAACTGACTCATTATGGATTACTATAGCGTTTACAAAAAGCCGTCAAAGAAACCAGAAGTCAAGCCGCAGGCAGGGCAGCCGGCCGCGACGCAGGCTGTCAAATACAGCGTCGTCGTGCCGTTTTACAACGAGCAGGATATCGTCGAGAAACTCTACGATCGCCTGACCAAGGTGATGAAGCAGGTCGGCGAAAGCTACGAGCTTATTTTCGTCAACGACGGCAGCCGCGATTCGACCGGCGAGATTCTCGAACGCATCGCGAATGCCGACAGCCGCGTGCTGTTCGTCGACCTTCGCCGCAATTTCGGCCAGACGGCCGGCCTGCAGGCTGGGTTCGACCATTCCAGAGGCGAGATAATCATTTCCATGGACGGCGACCTGCAGCACGACCCGTTCGAAATTCCTATATTCATAAATAAAATCAACGAAGGCTACGACATCGCCAGCGGATGGCGCGTCCGCCGTGGCGACAACCTCATCATGCGGCGGATTCCATCCCGCGTGGCGAACTGGCTGCTGGCAAAGGTTTCCGGCGTGGCGCTGCACGACTTCGGCACGACATTCAAGGCCTACCGCCGCGACGTGCTGGAGGGCGTGCATCTTTACGGCGACATGCACAGGTTCGTACCGGCCATCTGCGCCAGGCTCGGCGCGAAAATCTGCGAAGTGCCCATAAAGAACGTCCGCCGCGCATCCGGCAAGAGCAATTACGGCATATCTCGGACGTTCCGTGTGGCCCTGGACATCATCACGCTGCGATTCATCACAGGCTACCTTACCCGCCCGCTGCATTTCTTCGGCAAGTGGGGGATAGGGTGCATGATGATAGGCCTGACGATACTCGGATACGGCTTCCTGAGAAAACTGTTCCAGTGGGACAGCTTCCGCCTGTTCGAGCAGCACGGCCCGCTGATGGCGGTCGGATTCACGATGTTTATCATGTCGCTGCTGTTCTTCGCGACCGGGCTTATGGGCGAATTGATGATGCGTATTTATTTCGAGTGCTCGCCGGCCCGCACCTATGCCGTCAAGAAGACGGTTCGCAGGGAGATTGCCGGCGAGCAGCCGCCGGCCAAGGCTGAACCGGAACTGGAAGACGAGGATGAAGACCAGTACGACCGGTACGAAGAAGACGACATGGAAGCCCCCGGCGGGCGGATTCTGACGTGAAACAATCCGGCCCGGACCGGCCTTTGCAGGGGCGGGCGAAGTTGCCTTCCGTGTTCAATAATGGTAAATTCTCCATAATTCATGGATGAATTTTGAGATTTCACAGGCTTGATGGAGTGTGAAAAGTGGCAGAAGAAGAAATTCCCCGCAATGATGCGGCAGATGATTCCGACGGCGACGAGACGGCCCAGCAGCTTACCCGACCGCAGACGACGCTGATGTTCAACAATGAGCGGATCGAGGAACTCGCCATCGAAGAAACGATGCGCGACAGCTATCTCACCTACGCGATGAGCACCATCATGGACCGCGCGCTGCCCGACGTGCGCGACGGCCTGAAGCCTTCGCAGCGGCGAATCATGGTCGCCATGAACGACCTTAACCTCGGCCCGCGGTCGAAGCATCGTAAATGCGCGAAGATTGTCGGCGACACGACCGGCAACTACCACCCGCACGGCGACCAGGCGGTGTATCCCGCCCTTGTCCGCCTGGGCCAGCACTGGAACCTCCGCTACCCGCTGGTGGATCCGCAGGGCAACTTCGGCTCCATAGACGGCGACCCGCCGGCAGCCATGCGATACACGGAAGCCCGCATGACCGCGCCGGCCGTCGAAATGCTCGAAGATATCATGCTCGACACGGTCGATAAGCAGCCCAACTACGACGACACCCGCACCGAGCCTACGGTTCTTCCCGGCAAGTTTCCCAACCTGCTGGTCAATGGTTCGCAGGGCATCGCAGTCGGCATGGCGACGAGCATTCCGCCGCACAACCTCAACGAAATATGCGACGCGCTGGTGCGCATCATCGACAAGCCCGATACGACCATCGAAGAGCTGATGAAAATCGTCAAAGGCCCGGACTTCCCGACCGGCGGGCTTATCTGCGGCCGCTCGGGCATCGTGCAGGGCTACCGCACCGGAAGAAGCCGCATAACAGTTCGCGGGCGCATGCATACCGAGCAGACCCGCGGCGGAAAAACGCAGATTGTCATAACCGAGATTCCCTATCAGGTTCTCAAGACGACGATAATCGAGCGCATCGCCGAGATGGTCAAGACCGACAAGATCCCGGACATCCAGGATGTCCAGGACCATTCCGACCGCAGCGGTATGCGTATAGTGGTTGACCTGAAGAAAGGCGCCGAGCCGCAGGTCGTGGTGAACCAGCTTTACAAGTTCACGCCGCTCCAGTCGACGTTCAGCATAATCAACATCGTACTGGTCAACCGTGCGCCGCGGACGCTGAACCTCAAGGAAATGCTGGTTGAGTTCATCGAGCATCGCAAGGACGTCATCCGCCGGCGGACGATATTCCTGCTTCGCCGTGCTCGCCAGCGGGCGCATATCCGTGAGGGCCTGATTCTCGCCGTCGCCGATATCGACAAGATTATCGAGATTATCAAGACATCCAAGGACGTTCCGGTCGCCAAGGAACGGTTGATGAAGCACAAGCTTCGGCTGACCGAGCAGGCGACCGTCCGCAGGCTGCTGCCCGAGAAATTCGTCGCCGAGGCCAGTGAGAAAGACCAGTATCTGACCGGCGTGCAGGCCGACGCTATTCTGGGCATGCAGCTGCAGAAGCTGACCGGCCTGGAAATCGAAAAACTCGCCGAGGAATACAGCCAGCTCGTCGATGAAATCGAGGGCTACGAGGCCATCCTCAGCAACGAGGCGACGCTGATGGACGTCATCCGCGAGGACGTTTTCGAGATAAAGGAAAAGTACGGCGACGAGCGCCGCACCGAGATCGTCGGCGATGCGGAGGACTTCGACATCGAAGACCTCATCGCCGAGGAAGACGTCGTCGTCACCCTTTCGCACGAGGGCTACATCAAGCGCATGCCGCTTTCAACCTATCGCCGCCAGGGTCGCGGCGGGCAGGGTGTTATTGGATCCGACGGCAAGAGCGGCGACTTCGTGGAAGAGCTGTTCGTCGCCTCAACGCACGACTATCTGCTGGTGTTCCTCACCAGCGGCAGGATGCACTGGCTGAAGGTCTATGATATTCCGTCCATGTCGCGGCAGTCCAAGGGCAGGGCGATAGTAAACCTCCTCCAGATGGAGAAAGAGGAAAAGATATGTGCCGTCGTCGCCGTACGCGAGTTCGACGACAGGTTCCTGGTCACCGCCACGAAGAAAGGCCAGATAAAGAAAACCGAGCTGAAAGCCTACTCCAATCCCCGCAAGGGCGGCATTCAGGCTACCGGCCTGCATGAAGACGACGTCGTTATCGGCGTTGCGATTACCCGCGGCGGGGATGAAATCGTGCTGGCCACCAAGGACGGGCAGGCAATTCGCTTCAAGGAAAGCGACGTTCGCGCCATGGGCCGGACGGCCGCCGGCGTGCGGGGCATCAATCTCCGCGAGGGCGACGAGGTGGTCGATATGGCCATCGTCGACCAGATGGCCACGCTGCTTACCGTATGCGAAAACGGCTACGGCAAGCGGACCAGCTTCGAGGAGTATCGCATTCAGGGCCGCGGCGGGTACGGCATAATCAATATCAAGACGACCGAGCGGAACGGCAAGGTCGTCGCGATGAAGTCAATCCGCGACGCCGACGAGCTTATGCTCATCACGCAGAACGGTATGGTCGTCCGCACCGGCGTCAACGAGATGCGGACCATCGGCCGGGCCACCCAGGGCGTGAAGGTCATAGGCCTCAAGCCCGGCGACAAGCTGGTAGCTGTCGCCCGCGTCGTTACCGAGGACAACAGCCAGGGCCAGCTCCCGCTCGAGTCCGAAAGCCGGGGCTCACTGCCCATGCCGCAGGAAGAAACCGAACCCGTCGAGCCGGATGATGAAGAGGAAACTGCAGCGGCTGAATCCGGCGACGAGCCGCAGGATGAGGAAGATTCGACGCTGTTGTAAAAAATTAGATTGATATGCATAAAATTCGTGGCGGTTCCATGAGGAATCGCCATGTTTTTGCGCAAGGTGTACAAGTGTTATTGCGAGCCGCCCAGACGGGGCGGCTCGTTTGCGAATGATTTCGCGTCTACCTCTCTGAGCGGCATACAGCAATATTTGGACAGTATTTTTAGAGAGGAGAAAGTAGACCGCAGGAGAACCGTCATTATTTTTATTGCGGGCGAAAAATGCTGTTTTCTACTCTCTCTACTTTCTACTGTTCTCCTGCTCCAGCTGCCCCGCAGGGGCAGCTTACGGCGTGTCCGTGTCGGACTTGTCGCGTTCGTCGCGGGAGGTAGCGGGCAGCGTGATGGTGAAAGCAGTCCCTTCGCCCGGGGATGATGTGACTTCGATTCTGCCCTGGTGCTCCTCGATGATTTTCCGCGTGACGGCCAGCCCAAGCCCGGTGCCTTTCTGACCTTTGGAAGACCAGAAGGGGTTGAATATCTGCCCCAGCATGTCGGCGGGTATGCCGCTGCCGTTGTCGATTATCTTTATGATGACTTTACGATTCATCGAGTCGTAGCTGCTTGATATGGTGATTATGCCGGTTTCGTTGGCGACGGCTTCTATCGCGTTGGTCAACAGGTTCATGAACGCATGCTGCAGGCCCGTCGAGTCGGCCGGGATTGCCGGTATGTCGTCCAGGTCGCTCATGACGGCTATCGACCGCTCATCGGCCTTGGCGCCGATAAGCTCGATGCATTCGTCGAGTACGTGGTTGATGTTCGTGCTCTCGAGCAGCGGCTCGCGATTTTTCGAGAACGCAAGCATGTTCAGGATCAGATCGTTGATTCGGCCGATGTTGCGCTGCACTATCGGCCAGGAGTCTTTCGCCTTGGCGAGATTGTCCCTGTTCAGGTACATTTCGACGACGTCGATGCCTGCGCCGAGCGCCTGCAGGATGTTCTTGATGTGATGTGAAAGAGTCGCCACGGTTTCGCCGATTGCCGCGAGGCGTTCGGACTGGACCGCGGCTTCGTACAGGCGGACATTCTCCACGGCCAGCCCGGTCTGGTAGCCTATCGCAGTCAGCAGGCGGAGTTGCTCGGTCGAGTACGTATGCTCCGACACGCTGCAGTCCACGTGTATCACGCCGAGTATGCGTTCGCGGCCCTTTATCGGCACGCAGATGGCCGAGTGTATGCCGAAGTCGTGCACGCTCTTGCCTGATGCGAATCGCTTGTCGCTCATCGCGTTGGAGCTGAGCACGCCGATTTCCTTGGTGGTGACTTCGTTGATTATCGTGCGGGAAATCGGAATCTGCTGCTTTGGCCGCTGCTCGCCGGCGATCCGGGAGGCTTTCAGCTCCAGTTTGCCGTTTTCGTCCATGAGCATGATATATCCGCGGTCGGCGGTGACGAACTCGAACACCTTGTCCAGCGTGTGCTGCAGCAGGCGGTCGATGTTGAGTATCGACGCGACTTCGGAAATCATTCCGTAGAGAATCCGCAGGTTGCCGATGGCCTCGGCGCCTGCCTCCGGCGTCGGGATGATTACCGAGTCTTCATTGCTCGGAATGGTCGCGACGATGGCGGCGTCGACGAGCATGCCGTCTTCGTCGACGTCAACCTGGGCGCGGGGACTATTTTTCCCGGCGCCGAAAACCAGCAGCGAGCTGCCGAGACGTATCTGATCGCCGCGGTTGACGCCTGTCGGCTTTTTAAGCTTGACGCCGTTGAGATAGGTTCCGTTCGCCGAGCCGAGGTCTTCGATTATCCATCTGCCGTTAGAAGCGATCATGCGTGCGTGGCTGCGCGATATCGTGCCGTCTGTCAGGCAGACGGTTTTGCTGCCGCGACCGATGATTACCTCGCCGCCGGTCAGTTCGAATGATCGGCCCTTGTCCGGGCCTTGTATGACTTCAACGGAAGCCATGGGCGAATGTCCTTTATACGCGGACCCAAACAGCCCGGTTGACTGCCTTCAGGCATGCACTTCCGGCGCATCAGACAACTGCGAATAATGTCAGGGTGCAGAGCAGCTTGTCTTCGTGCGGCCGCCGGGCTTTTTGAGATGACGTTATATATGAAGTGCGTATATTGCAGCCTGGCGACCACACAGCATAATCTTAAGGGCGCCTTAACTTTCTGTCAATTACCGTATTTTCGATGTTACCGGCCGGCCTGACCGTGATTGAGAAACGGGTTCAGCCTGCGTTCGCGGCCTATCGTGCTCTCCGGGCCGTGACCCGGCAGCACACGGGTCTCGTCCGGCAGCGAAAGCAGATTCCTGCGGATGTTGCTGACCAGTTGCGACCCGCTGGCGTTCGGTATATCGGTTCTGCCAATACTGCACGAAAAAAGTGCGTCACCTGTGATTACCGCTCCTGCGTCCGGGCTGTAAAAGCTTACGCCGCCCGGAGTGTGGCCCGATGTGTCCAGTACCTGCCACTGACTTTTACCGATTGTAATACTGTCGCCGCCGTTCAAAAGTTCGTCCGGTTTTACGGTTATTATTGAAAAACCGAACGGTGCGGACATGTTCGCCCATGCGTCGGTAAGCATGGCCGCATCTGCGGCGGGGCAGCATACTGCCATGTCCGGAAACGCCTTTTTCAGATCGGTGATGCCCGCGATATGGTCGCCGTGGCCGTGCGTCAGCAGCACGCGCTGGACGGCAAGATGCCCATCGGCGAGATATTTCATCAGTGGGCCCGGCGCCATGCCGGGGTCGACGACCACGCATTTTGGCGAGTCGTTGTCCCTCAGCACGTAGCAGTTTGTCTCGAGCGGGCCGAGAACAATCGTTTTGATTGCGATGCTCATCCCTGTTTCTGGTTTGCGAGATATTTATTGATAATCTCGGTGACATCGCAGGTTTTTTTCTCGGTTTCAGCCAGTCCGACTATCTTGCGCTCCCGCATGGCGTTTTCGACCGAATCGGAGGCGTGCGCGCCGTTTCGCATGAGGTCGCGACCGAAATCGCTGCGAACCGTGCCTGGTTCGGCCTTGGTCGGATCCGTCGAACCGAGCACCCTGCGGACCTTGTCGATGGCGTTAGGGCCTTCATAAAGCAGCGCCAGGCACTTGGTCCTGCTGGCGGTCGCCTTTTCGGCCTCGCTGTTGACGTCGTCGGGGTTCACGCCGGTCATGTACTCGACGATGCGATTGAACTCCGTCGTCGCGTTGCGTTCGGCCAGCATGTCGGCCACCTTGTCGGCGTCGGACATGTCGAACTGGAAGTTGAACGCGTTATTCAGCCTCTGGTACACTTCCTGGGCCACGTTGCCTTTGAGCTTGCGGACGAAAATTTCCTTCAGCGGGCCGTAGAACTGCTCGCCCTGCGCGACGGTCATGTTGAACAGCTTGGCGCCGACGATTTTCAAACCGGTCAGGCTGAACGCATCCACGATGTTGCCCGGCCGGCGGCTGCGACGCTCGAAATTGTCCGGCTTTATCATGACAAGCGACGTCTGGATTTCGCCGCCCGTGTCGTATTTGATGCGATTGGTCAGCACGCCGCCGTCGGATATCGCGTAATCGGCGAACAGCTTGAGGTGCTCGTTGTTCAGGTCAGGGTCGGGACAGGTTATGACGGCCGGCTCGAAGTAGTGAATCTTGCCGGTGTCGTCGCGAATGAAATCACCGTATGTGCCGCGAACCGTGTCGCCAACCGGGTTCTCGGTGAACTGGCCGATGACTTCTTCCTTCAGGTGCCGCACTGCGTTCGGGCCGCGGAACAGCAGCAGCATGCAGCGGGGCAGGTAACCCCACTTGTTGCGCTGGCGGAGCGAGTTGTCTATGTATTTATGCCATGCCTCGCAGATGGCCGGGTCGGTGTTCGGCGGGCAGATTATCTTGTTATAGGCGTCCAGGAACTTGTCCGACAGGACGAACATTCTCACCGCGACGAACTCCAGCTTGGCGTAGGCCAGAAGTCGGCCGATTATGCCGCCGGTGCGGCTTTTGTAGAGGCTGTAGGGCGTTATCAATGCGTAAGCAAGCTGATCCACTTCAATTCTCCTGTAATATTGTACGTTTCGGCTCTTTTTCAGAGGCGGCAGAATAGCATAACACGCCGCTGTGGGCAATAAGACAAACACATGCTTGTTCAATTGACGTTCCGACTTTTAATCATGCTCTGTTTGAAAACTCTGGAAAAGGGGCGCCACGACTTGCTCGCAAGCCGTGTTCGCCGGGAGGCAACACGGCTTGCAGGCATCCCGTGGCATCCTTGATGCAAGTTTTTGGGAGTTTTCAAACAGAGCATGGTTACTGCCTGACATTATTAAAGAATGTCGCTTGTGGATTGGATTCCGGGCAGCCAAGACTGCTACAATAACCGGTCTGGATATTTCATGACTGGCATCGATAAACCAATTCGCAGGCGGCTGATTATCGCCGGACAGGTGCAGGGCGTTGGGTTTCGTCCGTTTGTCTATCGCCTGGCCGCCGAGTTGCAGCTTACCGGGTGGGTAATCAACGACGCATCCGGCGTGATGCTGGAGATACAGGGCGGCTCGGCTGCGGTCGAGCAATTCCGCGAACGGCTGGAAACGCAGATGCCTCCGCTGGCGAAGATGGAACATTGTCGGCAGGCGGATATCGCACCTGTTGCCGGCGAGGAATTATTCGAGATTCGTCCCAGCGCCGGCGGGGAGCTTACGGACGCGCAGGTAACCGTGGACACAGCCGTCTGCGACGACTGCCTGCGAGAGCTGGCCGACCCGGGCGACAAGCGGCACGCCTATCCATTTATCAACTGCACTAACTGCGGGCCGCGATACAGCATCATCCGCCGCATTCCATACGACCGACCGAACACGACGATGGCCGATTTCGCGATGTGCAGCTTCTGCGGGCGGCAGTATGCCGACCCGGCCGACCGCCGCTTCCATGCCCAGCCGATAGCCTGCCCCGTGTGCGGGCCTGCGGTCTGGCTGGCGGACACGAAAGGGCGGCAGATTATCAGCGATGATCCCATCGTCGAAGCCGCCGGAATGCTCGCTGCAGGGCGTATCGTCGCCATCAAGGGCCTGGGCGGCTTCCATCTCGCCTGCCGGGCCGACGACGAGCACGCCGTCAATCGCCTTCGCGAGCGGAAGCATCGCGACGCCAAACCATTCGCCTTAATGGTCGCCGACATCGCCCGTGCCCGCGAACTTTGCGACATAAGCGACGCCGCAGCCGCTATGCTCGCCGGGCCGCTGCGCCCGATAGTGCTGCTGCCGCGGCTGGCCGATGCGAAAATCGCGACGTCCGTCGCCGAAGGGCTGGACACGCTCGCCATCATGCTGCCTTACACGCCGCTGCATCATATGCTGTTCGCCCACGTGTCCGGGCCGCTCGTGATGACTTCGGGCAATTATTCCGACGAGCCGCTGGTGAAGGACAACGACGCCGCGGTTGCGAACCTTGCCCGCATCTGCGACGCCATGCTGCTGCATAACCGCGATATCGCCCATCGCATCGACGACAGCATCGTGCAGTTCGCCGGTGACGAGCTGTGCGTTCTGCGCCGCGCCCGCGGCTACGCGCCCAAGCCGCTGCGTTTAGCGGCGTTCGGTGACGAACGCGATTCTGAAAGTGGCGGCGAGCGCCTTGCCGCGTCGCCTGCGATTCTCGCCGTCGGTGCGGAACTCAAAAACACCATCTGCCTCATGCACCGCGGCATGGCGCTGGTCAGCGAACACATCGGCGACCTGAAGGACGGCCGGACGTACCGCCATTTCATCGACGTGATAAACTCGCTCGAGGAGCTTTTCGACGTTCAGCCGCAGCTTATCGTCGCCGATTTGCACCCGCAGTATCTTTCGAGCGAGTATGCCGTCAAGCGTCACCGCGGCGAACTGCCCGGCCGCGAGGCGCTGCCGATTGTCCGCGTGCAGCATCACCATGCCCACGCAGCCGCCTGCCTTGCCGAGCACGGCCGCAACGACGCGATCATCGCGCTGGTCTGCGACGGAACCGGCTACGGCGACGATGGAGCAGTCTGGGGCTGCGAGGTGCTGCGGGCCGACCTTCGCACGTACGAGCGGCTGGGACATCTGCGTTACATGCCGCTCATCGGCGGAGACGCAGCTGCACATGAAACGTGGCGTCCGGCAATCGCGCTGCTGCACGACGCCTTCCGCGACCACTGGCAGCGGCACGTCAAACCTTGCCGCATCTTCGCCGATCCGGACCGGCTTGCAGCCGCGGTGTCGCAGCTGCACGCTCGCGTGAACTGCCCGGCGTCGAGTTCGCTTGGCAGGCTGTTCGACGCGGTGGCCGGGCTTGTCGGCGTCGCTGCGGCCAACCGTTTCGAGGCTGAGGCCCCCATGAAGCTCGAAGCCGTCGCCGATGCCAGGATTAAAACCTCGGACAGCTACTCGTTCCGCCTGGTTGATCAGGATGAGGGGCAATCTCGAAAACCGTTCCTCATCGACGTCAGGCCGATGGTCGAGGGGCTTGTCTGCGACCTGGCGGAGAAGGCGGATGCGGCTTATCTGGCCGGCAAGTTTCATAATACCGTTGCGAGGTTCCTTGCGTCAGCGGCACGGCGGGCGAGCGAGCAGACCGGCCTGAAAACCGTCGCGCTGACGGGCGGCTGTTTCGCCAACAGGCGGCTGACATCGCTGCTGAAGAAGCAGTTACAGGCCGACGGCTTCGAGGTGCTCACGCATCGTGAAATTCCATGCAACGACGGCGGAATATCGCTCGGACAGGCGGTTATCGCGGCGGCAAGGGCGGTTTCGCCGGAAAAGTCGGATATTTTCGGCGCTGACAAGGATATGATGTAGAAATGTAGACGGAGAGTTTTTGGCGGATATGTGCCTGGCGATTCCTGCACAACTTGAGAGCATCGACGGCAGCAGGGGAGTTGTATGCCTTGCGGGTAGCCGCTCGCAGGTGCAGCTTGCACTCGTGCCGGAGGCGGTCGTCGGTGACTGGGTGCTTGTTCACGCCGGCATTGCCATTACAGTTCTCAATCAGCAGGATGCGATGAACACTTACGAACTGCTCGCAAAAGCGGATGAATTGTCACAATAACAAAACATGAAATGGTTGATACAACCTTAAAAATTTGTGAAAAAATTCACGAGCACATGGGGCGGCTCGCCGGCGAAGGCGCCGGCAGCGGCTCCGCCGGCGGTTCTGCCGCGCGGCAGGGCGTGCAGATAATGGAAATCTGCGGCACGCACACCATGGCGATAGCACGCAGTGGTCTGCGAGACCTGCTGCCGGACGGCCTGCGGCTTATCAGCGGGCCGGGCTGCCCGGTCTGCGTCACCGACCAATCCTATATAGATGGCGCGATTCACCTGGCCGGCATGTCTGACAGGCCGATTATCGCGACTTATGGCGACATGGTTCGCGTTCCCGGCCGCGGCGGCTCGCTCGCCGATGCCCGCGCCGCTGGTGCGAAAGTTGAAGTCGTTGCTTCAGCCGACCAGGCGGTCGAACTCGCCATTGGCAGCCCGGCCAGGCAGGTTGTTTTCCTGGCGGTCGGGTTCGAGACCACCGCGCCGGCGACTGCGCTGGCGGTTCTTCGGGCGAAACGCGAAGGCGTGAACAATTTCAGCGTGCTGACCGCACATAAACTTGTCCTGCCCGTGATGCACGCGCTGCTGAAGCAGGACGACGTTCGCGTGGACGGTTTTCTGTGTCCCGGCCACGTCAGCGTCATCATCGGCTGGGGCGCTTACGAGCCGATCGCCGCGGGCTACGGCCGGCCGTGCGTGGTGGCCGGGTTCGATCCGCAGCAGATACTCGCCGGCATCGCGGAAATTTTGCGGCAGCTCGTTGAGGCAGCACCTGCGGCGTGTTCGGTTTATCCGGCTGTCGCACGCGGAGGCAACCCGGCCGCGACGGAGATACTCGAAAAAGTATTCGTGCCGGCCGACACCGCATGGCGGGCGATGGGCGTTATTCCAGACAGCGGCCTCGTGCTGCGTGAAGAGTTTGCGGAGTTCGATGCAGCGAAACGCTTCAACCTGCCGGAAACAGAAAGCTGCGAACCGGCCGGCTGCCGATGCGGCGATGTGCTTGCCGGCCGATGCCGACCGCACGACTGCGACCTGTTCGGCCGAGCCTGCACGACGCGAGACCCGGTCGGGCCCTGCATGGTATCATCCGAAGGCGCGTGTGCAGCCGCGTTCAAATACGAGCGGAAAGATTAAAAACCTATAAAAAAAGAACCACAGGGTTCACAGAGGACACGAAGTAAACACACAAAAATCTTCAAATCCTGTATTTTTTGTTCTTTGTGCTCTCCGTGCTCTCCGTGGTTCAGATTTTGCTTTAAAAAGAATAAAACATGGCCAAAGACGGCGATAAATACATTCAGCTCGCTCATGGCGGCGGCGGACAACTGACGGCGGAACTCCTTGCCGAAGTTATCCTGCCTGCTCTCGGCGGCGACGGGACATGCTGGCAGAACGCGGCGGCTCTCACCGATGCGGCCGTCATCAATATCGCCGGCCCGGCGGTGTTCACAACAGACAGCTACGTCGTCCAGCCGCTCGAGTTCCCCGGCGGCGACATCGGCCGGCTGGCCGTCTGCGGCACGGTGAACGACCTGGCCGTCTGCGGCGCACGGCCTAGGTGGCTGTCGCTTTCGCTTGTTATCTGCGAAGGGCTGGAAATTTCGCTGCTGAAGCGTGTGCTCGCCTCGGCCGGCCGGGCCGCCCGTGAAGCCGGCGTCGCGATAGTCACCGGGGATACGAAAGTTGTCGGCCGCGACGCCGGCGACGGACTTGTCATCAACACAGCCGGCGTCGGCGAGATGATTGCTGGCGCGAAGCTCGGCTTCGACAGAATCCGACCCGGCGACAGGATAATTCTCTCCGGTCCGCTCGGCGAGCACGGCCTGGCGGTGATGTCGATGCGTGAAGGCCTGAATTTTTCGGCCGAACTTGAAAGCGACTGCGCGCCTCTGAATGAACTTACGGCTGCACTGGTCGACAAACTGGGCGACAAGGTTCACTTCATGCGCGACCCTACCCGCGGCGGACTTGCCGCGACACTGGCTGAAACGGCGGCCGCCGCCGGTGTGGATATCGAAATTGATGCCGCTGCGATTCCCGTCAATCCCACCGCCCGGTCGGCGTCCGAACTGCTTGGCCTTGACTTACTTACAATCGCCAATGAGGGCAAGCTGGTCGCGGTTGTAGACACTGAAGCGGCTGAAGATGCAAAAACATTGCTCGCCGATTATGAGATTGCCGCCGGTGCGGCTATAATCGGCGGCATTGTCGGTAAAAGTGACGCACCTCTGGTCGAAATGATAACCGCTGTCGGCGGGCGACGCGTTGTACAGATGCCGTACGGCGAAGAACTGCCAAGAATCTGTTGATGAGCAAGATTAAGGAGAGCCACGCAATGGCCAAGCGAATTCTTGTAGTGGACGACGATCCTGATCTGCGGGAAGCGACTGAGATTATTCTTTCCGGCATGGGCTATGAAGTTCTCCAGGCATCCAGTGCAGCTGAGGCCCGGAAAAAACTCCAGGCCGAAAAGGTGGACCTCGTTCTGCTTGACGTAATGATGGAGACGGAAACCGAGGGCTTCCATCTTGTCTACAAACTCCGCGAGGACAGCCGCTTCAAAAACCTGCCGATAATCATGCTGACATGCATCGAGGAAAAAACCGGCGAGATGCTCGACCCGGACAAGGCCGGCGACTTCCTGCCCGTGCAGGCGTTCATGCGAAAGCCGCTGGACCCGCAGCTGCTGAAGGCGAAACTGGCCGAACTTCTCAAGTAAGCCGGCCAAGTCGGCAGAAACACCATGACGGAACCGCAGGCGACAACCTTTGCATCAGAATCCGCCGACAGCCATGTCGAGTACGTCATCCGCGTATCTCGTGTGCGATGGCTTGTCGGTATGCGGTGGCTAGGCATTTTCGCGATGGCCGCCCTCGGCGGGCTGCTGCTGTGGTTCGGCCGCCGGCCCGAGGCCGCGTCAACGCTGGTGCTGCTTACAGCCGGGGCGATGCTGCTGCACAATATTGTCGCAATGGTTCTGCTGCCGGCCCTCGGCGGACGCACCGGGCGCCCGACCAGCCACTCGCTTGCCGTCGTCGCGGCGACGATTCTCACGATGGATATGTTCGCGTGGATATTTGTCATGCACTTTACCGGCGGCGTTATCAGTCCGCTGGCCGTCGTGCCCGTGTTCATCGCCGGCGTCAGCGCGACCCTGCTGCCGGTGCGATGGGTCAAGAGGCTGATAGTCGCTGCCGGCATCGCCATTATCGTTACGGCGATGTGGGAGAATGAAATCGGTTTCTACTGCGCCGGCGGAACGCTGTTTTCCGGCGTGCTGGCCGACAGGTGGGATTACGGAAACCGCACGTTCCTTGTCGGCGTGTTTGCAGGCGGCATCTGTCTTGTAATGATACTGTCCGCATATCTGACCGACGCCATCCTGGCCCGCCTGAGGCGGATAAACCTCCGCCTGGTCATGGCGAATCGCGAACTGTCCGCCCTGGACGCAACCAAAAGCCGCTTTCTCCGCGTATCCAGCCACCAGCTTCGCGGGCCGGTTTCCGCAATTCATACGCTGGTGAATGCGATTCAGCAGGTAGGTGCGCTAAGCCCGAAGCAGTACGACCTGATGCGCAAACTGCATGCCCGATGCGACGACATCATCAAACAGCTCGACGAAATGCAGCTGCTCGGAACCATCAAGGACGAAACCGGCAAGACGCGCGAACTCCACCCGGTCGAACTGGGCGGCCTGCTGGCCGAGACCGCCAGGCTCTTCGACGAGGAAGCGACGAATAACGAAGTGAAGATAACGGTAGCCGCGGCGGGAAATATTTACGTCCCGGCATGGGACAATTCGCTGAACGTGGTTTTCGCCAATATAATCGGCAATGCCGTGAAGTACACGCCGCCCGGCGGCAGCGTGGCCGTCACCGCCGCCCGCAGCGGCGAGAGAGTCGAGGTCAAGGTCGCCGACACCGGCATAGGCATTCCGCCGGAGCAGCAGGAGCAGGTGTTCAGGGAATTTTTTCGCGGAACCAATGCCCGGCAGGTTTGCGGCGGAACCGGCATGGGCCTGTCTATAGTTAAAGAGATAGTCGATGAGCTTGGCGGCGGCGTTTCGCTGAGTTCGGAGCTTGGCAAGGGCACGACGGTAACCGTGACGCTGCCCGCGGCCGAGAAGAATAAAACGTAAATTAACATTGCATCGACGATGAAAGGGCACACGAATGTTGCCGCAGATACTCAGCAAGGACAAGTTTGACGATTTTGTCGCATTCCTGATGACTGGCCGGCGCCTTGCCGCCCCGGTCGCCAAGGGGCCGGGCTTCGTTTTCGCCGTTATCGACTCGGCCGAGGATGTCGGGCGAATCAGGATGGACTACGACATAACCATCCTGCCTCCGAAAAAATACATAATGCCGCAGTACGAAACGCTGCTGGAGTTCAAGGGCCGCGGGCCTGACGGGGTGAAGCAGTCCGTCAAGGCCGTTCCCACTGTCATACTCGGCGTGCATCCTTATGACCTGCACGGCCTGGCCTGCACCGATTCGGCGATGTGCGCCCAGCCGCAGGATGCCAACTACGCAGCGCGGCGTGCCGCTGCGCAGATTATCGGCATGAATATCTGCCGTGAGGTGAACGACAACCAGTTCCAGGCCGACATGGGTACGCTCGACCCGCCCGCGGACGGCTGGGAGCTGTTCCTTACCGACCTGGGCGACCGCTACTACGTTGAGATCGGCTCCAAGGCCGGCGAAGCAATGATAACCGGCAGCGGCCTGTTCACCGCGGCGACTTCCGCCGACCACGAGGCCCGCCGCAAATACGACGACGCCAAGCAGGCAGCCTTCAAAAAGAAACTGCCTTACAACACGAAATATCTGCCCGAGATGCTCGACTCCAGCTACGATTCGCTGCTGTGGGACGCCGTCGCCAGGCGGTGCTTCAGCTGCGGAACCTGCACCAACGTCTGCCCGACCTGCTACTGCTTCGATGTGGCCGATAAGCTCAACCTCGACGCGACCAGCGGCACGAGGCAGCGGAAATGGGATTCCTGCCAGCTCGAGGTTTTCGCCGAGGTCGCAGGCGGCGAGAACTTCCGCGAGACCCGCTCGAGCAGGCTTCGCCACAGGATGTTCCGCAAGGGCAAGTTCGTGCTGGAGCGCACGGGCAGGCTCGGCTGCGTGGGCTGCGGCCGGTGCATCACGCACTGCGTGGCCAATATATCAATACTCGAAACGTTCCAGCAGATTGCCGACGAGGCTGAAATAGAAACAAAGTGAAACGATCGCGAGGTAAGCTGAAATGACAACCGCGAAAATACAGGACATCCCAGGCAGCATGTCGCCTTACATGCCGCGGGTCGGCAGAATCGCCGATATCCGGAAGTTCACCAACATCGAGTCGTTCTTCCGGCTGGAGTTTACCGACGGCAAGGGCGTCCAGTACAAGGCCGGACAGTTCATGGAAGTCAGCGTCTACGGAGTCGGCGAAGCGCCGATATCGATATGCTCCGCCCCCGGCAGACGCGGCGACCTGGAGATGTGCATCCGGGCCGTCGGAGACGTGACGAACGCAATACACAAGCTGAAGGTCGGCGACTCGGTCGGTCTGCGAGGACCGTTCGGCAACGGCTTTGACATGGATTCCGTCGCCGGCAAGGACCTGCTGTTCGTCGCGGGCGGTCTCGGGCTGGCGCCGTGCCGGAGTTTCATACTCGACGCTCTGAACAACCGCGACAAGTTCGGCAGCGTGACCATACTTTACGGCGCGCGAAGCCCGGCCGACCGACTGTACACCGACGACCTTGCCGCGTGGGAAAAACGCAAGGACTGCAATTTTCTCATGACCGTCGACCGCGGCGACGCCGGCTGGAAAGGCAACACCGGCGTCATAACCACGCTTTTCCGCAAGATGCCGAAGATAAATCCGGCCGAAACCGTGGCGTTCATCATAGGCCCGCCTATCATGTTCAAGTTCGCCGTGCTGGAGGCGCTGGCGATGGGAATGCGGAAGACGAATATCTTCTGCTCGCTTGAGCGGCGAATGAAGTGCGGCATGGGCAAGTGCGGGCACTGCCAGATACGCAATGTGTATGTCTGTCAGGACGGACCGATTTTCAACTATGCCGAGGTCATGCGGCTGCGCGAAGGAATCTAGCTGAATCGTCCCTCAGGACGAGTTGGAGCGAAAAAATGGCTAAACCGAAAATATCATTTCACGATTTTACGAGCTGCGAAGGCTGCCAGCTCCAGGTTCTCAACTGCGAGGATGAGTTGCTGGACATTCTCGGGGCTGTGGAAATCGTGCAGTTCCGCGAGGCGATAGACGACCGGAGAGACGATTACGACATAGCCTTCATCGAGGGCGCGTTTACGCGCGAGTCCGACCGAGCGAGGCTGGAGCATATACGCAAGTGCGCGAAAATCGTCGTGGCGCTCGGCGCGTGCGCGTGCACCGGCGGACTTAACGTGCTGAAGAATTTCCGCGGGATACCCGAGTCAATGAAAAAAGTCTACGGCGACAAGGCCGGCTGGTACGAAACCTCGCCCGCTCTGCCGATAGAAGCAGCTATCAAGGTCGATTACAAGGTTCACGGCTGTCCGATTCCCAAAGAGGAATTCATCGAGGTCGTCAAAAGCCTGCTGGCCGGCAGAAAACCGCAGATTCCGGACTACCCCGTCTGCGTCGAGTGCAAGCTCAGGGAAAATGTCTGCCTGTATCACAAGGGCCAGTACTGCATGGGCGTTGTTTCGCGTGCCGGCTGCGGCGCCTGGTGCCCGAGCTTCGGCGGGCGGTGCTACGGCTGCCGCGGACTCATAAGCGACCCGAACAACAACGCAGCCAAGGAAGTTCTTGACGAATTCGGCCTGACGCTGCAGCAGGTACTGGACGAATTCCGCCTGTTCAACGGTGTTTACGAAGTGGCCGATCCGCCCGAAAACGCGAAACTGAAATAGCAAGACTGGAGCGACAGAAATGGCTAAGAATCTGGACATAAACGTTCATCATCTCACGCGGGTCGAAGGGCACGGCAACATCGTCGTCCGCGCTAAAGACGGCAAGGTGGAAAAGTGCGTGCTGGAAATCGTCGAAACGCCGCGAGTCTTCGAGAGCATGATAGAAGGCCTGAAGTGGACCGACACGTCGCTGCTTACCTGCCGCATCTGCGGAATATGCTCGGTCGGCCACACGACCGCCAGCATCCAGGCGACCGATGACGCCTTCGGAGTGAAGCTTACGCCGGAAGTTCTCACGCTGCGGAAAATCATGCTGCTGGCCGAGGAAATCCAGAGCCACGTCCTCCACGTTTACTTCCTGGCCGCCCCGGACGCCTTCGCCGCCCCGAGCGTCATTCCGCTGGCTGCCTCGCACCCGGAAATCATCAAACGTGCTCTGCGGATGAAGAAAATGGGCAACGTAATCAGCGATACGCTGGCCGGCCGGCATGTGCACCCGATATCGCTCGTGCCCGGCGGGTTTACGCATGTGCCATCCCGCAAGGCGCTGCTGGCGATGAAGGAATATATCGACTCGCTCAACGACGACGTCGACGCAATGGTGGCCGATATCGCGTCGGTGGCGAACAAGTTCCCCAACTTCGAGCGCGAGCGCGAAGATGTCAGCCTGACGCATCCGGACGAGTACGCGTTCTATAACGGGCGGCTCAAAAGCTCGAAGGCCGGCGTAATCGACATCCACGATTACGAGCAGTTCATACATGAAAAATGCGTCGAACATTCGACGTCGAAGCATGTCTACAACGTTGATGATTCGCTGGCTGTCGGCGCGCTGGCGAGGTTCAACAACAACCACACCCAGCTCAACGCCCGCGGCAAGGCGGCTGCGAGCGCCATCGGGCTGAAGGCCCCGTGCTATAACCCCTACGCGAATAACTTTGCACAGACCGTCGAAATCGCGCATTTCTACGATGAATTGCGGCGGCTGGTGGACGAGGCGCTGGCGATGGACCTGTCCGAGGCGACGCTTTCGCCGAACGTTACGCCGAAGGCCGGAAGAGGCATCGGCCTGACCGAAGTGCCTCGCGGCCTGCTTGTGCACGACTATACATACAACGCCGACGGCGTCTGCACGAAGGCCAACTGCATCATTCCGACGGGCATGAACCTCGGCAATATCGACCGCGACATGCAGAAATACGTGCCGGAAGTTATCGCCAAGCGCACGCAGGAGCAGATAGCTCACGACCTGGAAATGCTCGTCCGCGCCTACGACCCGTGCATTTCATGCTCCGTCCACCTGCTGAAGGTGAACTGGGTATAGAAAATCCGTCTGGCTGGGCGGCTGTTGAAAAAAGTTTCTGCGACTGTCAGATGTCGTCGCCGGTATCGTCGTTCGATTCGCCGATTTCACCGACCTGCGGCGCGTAATCTTCGGGCACTTCGCTGCCGTCGAGTTTTTTCACGACAGCTACCGGGTGGGCCTTCTCGTGGTTCATCAGCTCGAGTTCAAGCTGCTTCTGCTGGTCTTCGGTGAGTGTTTTCCAGCCGACCCGGCCTCGGCACTTCGGATATTTCGAGCAGCTCAGCCACGGGCCTCGCTTGCCGCGGCGGAGATACAGCTTGCTGCTGCATTTCGGGCAAGGCAGGTCCACTTCCAGCGGCGGCGCAGACGGCAGCTTGACGCAGCCTTTGCGGTCGAGGTTAAGCACGCCGTCGCATTCCGGGTATTTCGGGCAGCTCATGAATGGTCCGAATTTGCCTTTGCGGATCATCATCGGCGAGCCGCACTTCGGGCACGCGATGTCGGTCTGCTGCGGTTTTTGCGGCCGGCCGTGCTTGTCGACCGGGAACGTGTTCTTGCAGTCCGGATAGCCGCTGCATGCCAGGTATCTGCCGTTGCGGGAGAACTTGTACACCATCGGTTTGCCGCACTTTTCGCAGGTGTAATCGCTGGGTTCTTCCTCGGCCTTGGCGTGGACCATCTCGTCGCCGGCCCGCTCGAGATTCTGGGCGAACGGGTCGTAGAATTCGTGCAGCACGCTTGTCCATTCGGCGGCTGCTTCTTCGATCTTGTCCAGTTCGTCTTCCATGAAGGCGGTGAAACGGATGTCGAACACCTTCGGGAAATGCTTGACCAGCTTGTCGGTGACGACGTTGCCCAGGTCGGTCGGATAGAACGACCGGTTTCTCTGCTCGACGTACTGGCGATCCTGGATCGTCTTGATGATGCTTGCGTATGTGCTCGGCCGGCCGATGCCCTCGGCCTCCAGCGCCTTCACAAGCGACGCTTCGGTGTATCGCGGCGGCGGCTGGGTGAAGTGCTGCGTCGGGTCAATCTGAATCGGCGCGACGGACTGACCTTCGTCCAGTTTGGGCAGAATCTGCTCGCCGCCCTTCGGTACGCCGGCGACCTGCATGAATCCGTCGAACGCCAGCGTTCTGCCGATGGCCTTGAAGACAGCCTCGCCGCAGCTGCCGTTAACCGTGATGTCGGCCTCGGTGACCAGCCACGTCGCCGGCGGCATCTGGCAGGCGACGGTTCGTTTCCATATCAGGCTGTACAACTTGTACTGCTCATCGCTCAGCGAGCCGCGGAGGTCTTCCGGTGTGCGGCCGAAGTCTGACGGGCGGATGGCCTCGTGCGCTTCCTGCGCCCGCTTGCCGGAACTGAAAAAGTTCGGCTTTTCCGGCAGATAGGCATCGCCGAAACGGCTGACAATCAACTTGCGTATCGCGCTCAGCGCGTCGGCGGAAAGATGCCTGCTGTCGGTTCGCATGTAGGTAATCAGGCCGACGCTGCCTTCGCCGGGTACTTCGACACCTTCGTAGAGCTGCTGGGCTATCCGCATGGTCCGCGACGCCGAAAAACGCAGCTGCACCGCCGCCGCCTGCTGGAGCGTAGCCGTAGTGAACGGCGCGGGCGGATGCGATTTGCTGTCGCGACGCTGAATTGCCGTAACCTTATAAGAAGGCGCATTGGCTGCCGGCGTGCCGACAACAATCACGCGGTGGGCGGCCGGGCCTTTGCCGTTGGGATCGTCAAGACGCCTGACTTCAGATACCTTCAGGCCTATCGCCCTGGCGATATCGATTGTCGCATCGGCTCCGGTTTCCTTGAAACGCTTGCCGCCGAGTTTCACAAGCTCCGCCTGGAAGGCGTTATGCGCCGAGAGGAATTCCTGCTGTGCCGCCAGCGTCGGGCTGTTGCCCTCGTCGTCTCTCTGTGCGAGAAACGCAGCCCATTCTGCGGAAAGTTTCTTCGCTGCCGACATGTCAGCCGTAAAAACTCCGGCGATTTTCCAGTATTCTTCCGGAATGAATGCGTCTATTTCACGCTGCCGCTCCACGATAAGCCGCACCGCAACCGACTGGACGCGCCCGGCTGACAGTCCGCGGGCGACTTTCTTCCACAGCAGCGGCGATATCTTGTAGCCGACTATGCGGTCGAGAATCCGCCTCGCCTGCTGGGCGTTCACCTTGTTCATGTCGATGTTTCGCGGATTGGCGAACGCTTCTTTTATGGCGCCGGCTGTGATTTCGTTGAATATTACGCGGCGAACGTTTTCTTCCGGCACGCCGAGGCTTTCGGCGAGATGCCATGCTATAGCCTCTCCCTCACGGTCAAGGTCGGTCGCCAGGAATACTTCGGGAGCGCTCCTGGCAAGTTTCTTCAACTCGGCCAGCACCTTTCGCCTGGAGGTTAGCGGCTCATAGGTCGGTTTGAAATTGTTCTCCAGATCAACGCCCATTTCCCTGGACGGCAGATCGCGAACATGACCCATTGATGCCTTCACCACATAGCCGCTGCCGAGATACTTATTAATGGTTTTCGCCTTTGCAGGCGATTCGACCACGACCAGACGCCGCCCGTCCCTGCCGCCGCGAGCGGCGGAAGGCTTTTTGGCGTTGACATCAGCCTTGGTTTTGGCATTTGCCTTGCCGGCTGATTTTGCGGTTTTCGCGGCCTTGGCCATAAATTGCGCCTTCACATGCCTGCTCTGTTTCCTTAATTGCGGTACCGGTGGAGACGAGCAGGCCTGATACTATTTGGCTGGCAACAAGCCTTTGTCAAGTGCGACCCGAATAATTTCGGCGGCCAGAAGGCATAAGTTTAGCAATTATCGACACCTGCGAAGGCCTAAAATCGGCCGGAAAACAATTGCAGTTTAATTACCCCCTTAAAACGGATTACCGGGACCGCAAATCCATAAATTAGACTAATGCAAAGAAAGGCAGGCCATATGTTGGCAATTTTCTTTGTGTCGGAGGTATTTTTTGATGCTGATACCCTGCTTGCGGCTTTACTTTATATGCAATGAGCCGCCTTCAGACGTGAAAATAGGGCGAATTTTACATTGACTCAAGTGGTAACTCACAGTACTCTGGTTTCTGAAATATTTAACTGAGTACAGAACCCTATGCACGCAGTCCCAGATAAGAAATACTGCAACGTTTTGCATACTATCCGGCAGCGAATACTGGACGGAGTTTATTCTCCTTCGCACAGGTTGCCGACGTGGTCTGAACTCGGGGCTGAATTCAGTTGCGGAGCGGGAACGATCCAGAAAGCCATAGACGTTCTTGTTGACGACGGTTTTCTCGAGCTGCGGGCGAGGAAGGGGACGTTCGTAGCCGATTCGCCTCCGCATTTGTGCAACTACGGTTTCCTGATGCCTGACATAGGCCAGTGGTCCATGTATTTCAGGGCTCTTCGCGACGCAGCCGGCATCGTGGAGGAAAGCGAATGTGTTCATCTTCGGGAATATCTTACTTCGAGCGACGTGGCCTTGCGTCGCGATGTGGTGCAGCTTTCCCGCGATGTTGTCAGCAGCAAACTTGGCGGTTTGATAATTGTAACACCGCTGCATGACATTGAGGCAACGCCGGCATTGAAACAGATAGGCCTGCCTCGTGTTTTCGTAAACGGCGAGCCCGCAAAGGGACTGCCGACAGTCGCGTTCGATTTCTGGGACTCGTTCCTTCCGCGGGCTATCGAATGTCTGACTGCCCAGGGGTGCCGCCGCATAGCACACATACGTTTTGCCGGCGAACCTTATGACTTTGAGCGTCTGGGCTATGCTCTGGCAAAGGCTGGTATTGAGCGGCGAACTTACTGGGAGCAGGGAGTTTCCGGTATAAGGGTTAATGAAAACATATCCAATGCCGTGGAGCTCCTGATGCAGCTGGAGGGGGACAAGCGTCCCGACGGCCTGATTGTTCATGACGACAACCTGCTGGACGGCGCCATGGCTGGCCTGATGGCGGCCGGCGTTAAAGTGCCGGAAGATTTGAAAGTTGTCGCACACTGCAACTATCCGCTACAGGCCAGGAGCGCCTTCCCGATAAGACAGCTTGGTTTCGACTGCTGCGCACTGCTCAGGGAATGCCTGAAGATTATCGAAATGATACGCGACGGCCTGACACCGCCGGAGTATGTGAACATTCCAGCGATGTTCGACCACGAAATAGATGCTGACGCATCCGTCGTGACAGGATCGCAACGGTTTAAATTCTGATAACAGGAAAACCGGAACAAAGTGAAGGCTTTGGAACCTGAAGTCGGGTTTTCCTTTTGGGGTTGTTTGGAGAAGAACAGATTCGTTTTTGGAAAAGGAGAAGGATATTATGAGACGAACAACATTTCTATTGCTCACCTCCGCTCTATTACTTTTTGCCGCAGCCGGGGCTGAGGCGGCTACGTACTCGTGGCAGACCCTGACCATGCCAAGCTGGATGGGCGGCAGCATGAACATGGTGACTGACGGAACAACTCTTTATGCGGTTTCCGGCACGAGTATCTATAAGTACAACGGTCCGGCAAACGACACATGGACGGAAATCGCCGGCACTGCGGAAGGCAATCCGAATCCGTACATCGCCAACCGCAATGGCGGACGCAGCTTCTACTGGAATGGCAGGATCGTTTCCAGTTCGCCCGGCAATGATGTGTCTGTTTTCGACTTGTCTACCAATACGTGGACGGATTATTCATCCCCTCCGTTGTCATCGGGAGCCACCTACGGCTGGACCCAGGGTATGCAGTTCAATCCCGTAACCGGAATGATTCAGGAGAGATGGACGGAGACGCCTTTCCCGACTCCCTATGCCCCGTACAACGAGTCCTGGTACAACCTGACAACCGGCACGTGGGGTACCCACACCGTAGTCAGCGGACCGGTGGACGGGTTCGCCAGTACGTCGACGGAATGGGGAACCGACAAGATTTACCGAATAGTCGGCCAGACCGGCAACCAGGTGGTTACGCTGCAGATATACGATCTGAACACCCAGCCGTCCGATTTCAACGGGACGTGGACGAATGTCACCTATGACCTCGGCGCCGGCCGGACGTTCTATTGGTCCGCCAGCAACCATCCGTGGGTTGGTGGTGCAGACAACCTTTCGGTCGATCCGATCACGGGCAAAGTCTATCTGTCCAGCAGTCTGTCCTACGATGCCGGCGGCGGCGACTACGTTGGGATCACGCTGGTCTATGATCCGGCTACCGATACGTGGGAAGATGATTTCCCGCTGCACCACGGGACCGGCGACTACGGTTATTACAACGTCTGTGAGGCAGGCGGATATCTGTATACTTATGCCTCTCAGAGCGGCTCTTTCCAGGCCATGCAAATAATTCCTGAACCGGCGACAATGGTATTGCTTGGCTTAGGCAGTATGGGACTACTTATCCGGCGTAAGAAATAGTACCTTTGCCTTAAAAAAGGTTCCTCCAAGTATGTTGCGGGTCGTCCCTAAGGGGCGACCCGCTTCTATTTATCCTCCTTACTCAATTCATTCCAAGATGTTAAGGAAGAAACCCTCGAAAGGAAATTTACTATTGACAAAGTCATTTTTTGATATATTATATATTAAAACGTGATATACCTTTAATATTAGTTTAAGTAAGGTAATAGTCGGTGAAAACGGCTCCGAACTCCAAATATCAGGATATTGTTACCTCGCTTCGGTCGGATATCGTCTGCGGCGTTTATGCGCCCGGCAACAGGCTTCCGACGCGCGCGGAAATGGTCGAGGAGTATGGCGCCAGCGTAGTTACTGTGCAGCGGGCGCTGAATGCACTGCTGGATGAGGGATTCATACGCGCCCGTGCCCGTGCCGGTACGTTCGTGGTGGATAATCCCCCGCATCTGTCGAATTACGCGATGGTTTTCTATGCCGAGGGGCAGTGGTCGCGTTTCTACATGGCTCTCAGAGAGGCAACCAGGCAGCTGGAAGCCGGCGAAGATATGTGGTTCCGTGAATATGATGTGTCCACCGAAACCCGTTCCCGGGGTGAGGTCGCCAGGCTTTACAGAGACATATCAAGCCGCACGCTTGCGGGGCTGATATTTGCCGGTCCGACCCAGCAGATAGAATCCGACGTAATCGTGAAACGTACGAACATTCCACGAGTGTTCCTTCATCTTGATACGGAATACGGTGTCCCGGGGGTCGCGCCGGATCCGGAGCTGTTCCTCGACAGGGCGCTGGAGTATCTGCATGCTCGAGGCCGCCGGCGGATAGCGCACATTCTTCTGGATTACCCGCTGGTCAAACTGGACGCGTTTGAAGCAGGGTTAAGGCAGCGGGGCGTGGATGTCAGGCCATATTGGACGCAGCCCATACCGAGCAGCTCGGTTTTCAGAGGCGCCAGCCGCGTAGTCAACCTTCTGATGCACCTGGAAGGAGATAGGCGGCCGGATGCAATCATAATCCATGACGACAACCTCATAGAGCATTGTGTGGAAGGCATTATCGGAGTCGGCGCCAGCGTGCCGGAAGATCTGGAAGTTGTCGCCAAGAGCAACTTCCCGGCGCCGGTTCACACAACCTTGCCGATCAAGCTGCTCGGAGCCGATTTCAGGATAGTACTGAAGGAATCCTTGCGGGTGATGGAGATGCAGAGGCGTGGTGAAACGCCGCCCGATAAAACCCCGATTCCATCCGTTTTTGAGGAGGAAATCCAATAAGTAAAGCCTGAGTGAAACTGTTCTCAGGATCATATCCGTCATGGATGACGCATAATCCGGAGGGATCCGCACCATAGTCGAGGTTTGCACACTCTTAGGAAAGGAGTAGATAAAATGTCGAGAAAGTTTGTTTGTCTAACGGCAGTCGCCAGCCTGTTTGTGCTCACGGCTACGATTGCCAACGCTACGCCGCTACCGCTGGGATATTGGTCTCTAGGTGAGACAAGCGGGAACCTGGCAGCCGACCAGAGCGGCAACGGCCTGGATTTCAGTTATTACAACGGCTATACGCTGAATCAGGCAGGCTGTCCCGTCAGCGGCGACGGGTCGGTCCTGTTTGACGGAGCGTATGCCTGCGTAATCAGCGGAGCGCCGCATCCGACGCAGATCAATTACTCTGAACTCCAGTTAAGCAGCGGCAGTCTGGTTACATGGGTCAAGACGAGCAATGCGGGCGCGAGCTACCGCGGCGTCGCAGTCAAGATGCTTGCTTACGGAATTTTTCTCCAGGACAACGTCTTCGGAATATATGACTGGGGCGGAAACGGATGGCAAAGCTCTGGCGTTAATGTAGCCGACGACACCTGGCACATGCTGTGTCTCACATTCCAGAGCGGCGTGGCCAACGGCACCACTCTCTATGTCGACGGCGTAGCCGAAGCGACGGCGACGATGACGGTTACGGATCAAGGCGCCCCTCTGGTGTTTGGTGCCGGTAGCAACACCGCCGGTCAGCCGTATTCCGGCCTGCTTGACGAAATCATGGTATTCGACAGCGTCCTGTCGTCGGACGATGTGAATAATATCTACATGGGTATTCCGGAACCGGCGACCATGGCCCTTCTGGGTATAGGCGGACTCGGCCTGATAATTCGCCGCAAGAGATAATAAAAACTCTGGACTCACGCTCAGAATTAGGTTCCTCTGAGCATATGGCGGGCTCTCCCTTAGGGAGGGCTCGCTTTTTTATACGTCAGAGTTGGCGTGACAAGATTCCTAGGGTATGGAAGCCAAATCTCCCAAAACCTTAATGCAAAGCAAAATCGTACTTGACAGAGACGACAAATGATTGTATTCTAGATAACGAAAAAGAAAACTAGAAAATAAATAGCATATCCAAGAAAACAACCATGAAAACAACCGGCAGAGGCAAATACTGGGATTTGGCATCAAGCCTACGGAGCAATATTCTCGAGGGTATTTATGCTCCTGGCAATCGGCTGCCGAACCGCTCGGAACTTGTTGATGAATATGGTGTCAGCATGGCCACCGTACAAAAAGCCCTGGACGAATTGATGAACGATGGATTTGTCGAGTCTCGCAGTCGAGCCGGCACGTTTGTAGTTGACCATCCGCCGCACCTGTGCAACTACGGCATTGTAACGCCGCGGGCCAACCAATGGTCCCTGTTTTACCCGGTTCTTCGTAACGCCGTTGCGCACGCCCAGGGTGGCGACAAGTTACGTTTCAGCGAATATCAAACGTCACACGAAATTGAAGGATTAGCCGCTTTCGAACGTCTCAACAGTGATGTACTGGAACGGAGAATGGGCGGGTTGATAATTGTAGGTCCATCATTGAGTCTGAAAGGTTCACCGGCCATGGAAGATCCGGCCATGCCGCGCGTATTCCTGCAGACGCATGACATAGAGGTTCACCCTGAGGTGAAGTTCAACCTCGATTCATTCCTTGAGCGGGCAATCGAGTATCTACGCGCCCGTGGCAGAAAACGCATTGCGCACCTGTGCATCGATTATCCGTGGTACATGTACGGCGACAGGTTCGAAAATTCGCTCAGGCAACATGGAATCGAAGTTAATCCATATTGGATACAGAGCGTTCCCATCGGCACGATTTTCCGTGGCGCGAAAAACCTTGTTAACCTCCTGATGCAGTTGGAGGGTGACAAGAAGCCCGACGCGATAATCATTCACGACGACAACCTTGTAGACCATGCTGTAGCCGGTCTGCTTGCAGCCGGCGTGAAGGTTCCGGATGAGATCGATGTTGTGGTAATGAGCAACTTCCCGTCGCAGTTTCCCAGCGTAATGCCGCTTGTTCGGCTGGGGTTCGACTGTCGGGAAGCCTTGGACAAATGTCTTCACATACTTGAAATGCAGAGGAACGGCGAGCAGACGCCGGATTTGACGCAATGCCGGGCCCGCTTCGAGCACGAGATCGAAGATGAGCTTCTGTAGTTGAAAAGCCGGAACGTACCGGCCTATCCATAACGGAGATGAACTGAAAGCGAGAGGAACCGCAGTTCACAGGAGTCTTATCATTTTTGCCTCTTAGAGAAGGAGATAATGAAATGAAGAAAGCAGCAGGAGTACTAGCACTAGTGCTAGCAATGTCGGCTTGTGCCCAGGCGGATATCATCGCCTATCCGATTCCGGACGGGATCGTCGGCGGTAACGGCTACAGCGGATCGATAGGCATGGAGTTTGATGTCAATTCCGACATCAACATAGCTGCCTTGGGCGCATTCGACAGCAAGGACAACTTTGGAAGCGGCAACGAGTATGGCCTGCACAGGGACATTACGGTTATTTTGTACAACCGGGATACAGGCGCAGCTTTGGCGACATTGACGTTTACTGCAGCGGACTCCGGAACGCTCATTGGCGGTGCGTGGTTCAAGGACTTGGCGGCGCCGTTAACGCTGTCTGCGGGTTTTCATGGCATGATTGTGGCTGAGAACTACGGCATGAGCGGCGATGGCTGGGAACCATACTATGGGAGCACTGCGCCGCCTTGGACTCCCGATACCGGCGGCGGGCTGGTGACTTATCTTGCGGATGGCAAGTACGGCAACGTCGGAAGTATGCCGACGGCGCCGCTTGGTTATGGTGCGGCAGTTGGCCCGATCGCAGCGGGTAATTTCGTATTTGAGGCGGTTCCCGAGCCGGCGACCATGGTTTTGCTGGGTATGGGCAGCTTCGGTCTGGTTATCCGTCGTAAATGCAAATAAGCGAGAAAAACTAAAGCACCCGCATATGCAAGGCAAGACCGAATGTAGCAGTGTAAAAACAGTTTAGAACAAGCTCAGAATCAGGTTCCTCTGGGCATATGGCGGGCTATCCCTTGGGGGATGGCCCGCTTTTTTATGCGCAGAAAAAGGGGCCAAGACTGCAAAAAACGCTGGCGACGCCGTTGTTCCGTCTTGACTCCGAAACAAACTCATGGTATTCTGAATACACTAAGTAATATTGGAATACGCGTCTATGGAACCAAAAGCGGCCAGCCGCACAAAATATGACAGAGTGGTTCAATCGCTCCGGGAGGCTATTCTCGGCGGTGTGTACGAACCCGGCCAGAAGATGCCGACACGTTTGGCTATGGGGAGCCAGTTGGGTGTAGGCATGGCTACCATTCAACATGCTCTCGACGAATTGCGGGAAGATGGTTTTGTCAGGGCGCATCCGTTCGGAACTTTTGTGGTGGAGAACCCGCCTCATCTGTGCAACTACGGCCTTGTCATGCCGGCCGGCGGATTGTGGTCGCGATATTACATTTCGCTTCGCCAGGCTGCCGCCTCGCTCGACAAGGGCGAAACAAGGCATTTTGTTGAATACAACGTTTCGCAGGAAGGCGCCGGACGGCGCGACTTTGTGAACCTTTGCCGGGATGTGGCGAAGCGGAAACTTGCCGGCCTGATCTTCGCAGGCGACGGCGGAACGATGCATGTCGACTCTGTGCTTCAGCATGGGCCTGTTCCGGTTGTTCATATCGTGTGGTCCGAAAAAATCAGCGGGCCGCTGACGCTTTTAAGCGAAAACAGTTTTGTGGATCGCGCCATCGGGTATCTCCGCTCAAAAGGCAGGAACCGCATTGCGCATCTGCACATGGATTTCCCATGGAACCGCCTTGAAGACGTCAAGTTGATGCTGCGGAAACGCGGAGTGGAAGTTCGAGACTACTGGATTCAGGGTATACCGGTCGGAACCATGAACCATACTGCCGCAAACGTCGTGAATCTCATGATGCAGCTGGACGATCAGAAACGCCCCGACGCCCTGATTATCTATGACGACAACCTTGTTGAGCATGCCGTAGCCGGCCTGCTTGCCGCCGGCGTGAAAGTGCCTGAAGACATAGTGGTGCTTGCAAAGTGGAACTATCCTTCGCAGCAGACAACCACCGTAATGCCGGTGGTGCGTCTCGGCCTTGACTGCCGCAAAATCCTGAGCAAGGCGCTTGAACTTCTGGATATGCAGCAGCGAGGCCGGAAGCCGCCTGAAATTACCGAGCTGGAAGCGAAGTTCGAAGACGAAATCTAACAAACGGATATCAATAGCCGGAACAGCAACGGATTGCCGTTCTGCTGCAGTTGCATGGAGGCGGATAGTAGTGTTGTGCATTTCATGTTTCGGAAGAAAAAGAGAGGTTGTTTGAATCGGATGTTGTGAAAAAAGTGATGAGGAGATTTTTGGTTTTACTGATTCCCATGAGTGGGGAAAGAAAGGAAGAAAAAATGTTAAGGTATCTAGCGTTCATGATGGCTGCAGCTCTAGTTCTATGTTTTGGCGGAATAGCGCAGGCGACTCCAGTTACCGTGGGAAACTACTCGTTTGAGCTTCCGGTAGGAACCACAAATTACCCGAGCCTGGAGGCTCAGGGCGGCACGGGATGGACCTTCCAGAGTGATTCAAATTGGGGCCATGCTGTGAACGGCGGCGTAAGGGCCGGCGGCAGGGCTACGGATGGAGTTCAATGCGGCAGCTTAGCCAGTAACGACGCCGGCAGCGCGGCGGCGTGGCAGGTTACCGGTTACGTGATTCAGGCCGGCGATGTCATTACCCTGACTGTGGACCTCGCCGCCGAGTACAGTGGCAATCCCTTTTCGCCCACTTATTACTACTCACTGGCCGCCAGCGACACTGCGGGCAATCCGGCCGGTCCGCTGACAAACATCCTTAAAACCGGAATTGAAACAACGCCGTTGACAAGCAATTTCGCGAATGGAATGGGATACACGATTTCTTACACAGCCACCGCTGCCGATGCCGGCAAGTATCTTGGAATCCAGTTCAGCGGCACAAACCTTGGCGGCTACGCATACCTGTTCGACAATGTTCGCGTGGACGTAACCTCTGTTCCGGAACCTGCGACAATGTCACTGCTGGGCCTCGGCGGCCTGGGACTGCTTATCCGTCGCAAGAGGTAACCCGAAGTATTCTTTTTTGCTCAGGATCGGTTCCTCTGAGCACATGACGGGCTCCCTTATACGGGGAGCCCTTTTTTTTATATGCCGAGCGGCTTCGTTTTAACATGTTTTGAATGCGGGGTTTAGAATTCAATTTCTCTATACGCAAAGGGTAGATTGCCTGTAAAGCACGAATTTTTCTTATTTACACTCCATAAAAATATGGTATATATGGTGTATAAGCTGCTTATGATGGTGCATTAAGCAGGGATTGAGTATGCCACAGGAAACGGAAACAAAATATTACAACGCACTGAAAACCTTACGGTGCGGGATCATTGATGGGACTTATGGTCTTCCCGGCAAGCGTATGCCGCCGCAATCGGTAATGTGTGAAATGCTGGGTGTCGGGGCATCGACGATTCAGCGTGCATACAACACGTTGGCTGATGATGGATTTCTCCAGGTTCGCTCCGGACGGTCCGGCACTTATGTAGCCGAGAATCCGCCGCATCTTTGTAATTACGGATGGGTGATTGACGCCGACGAGGCATGGTCGCGGTTTTTTGTATCCATGAGAGAGGCGTTAAAATCCGTCAGGACGAAACGCAAGATCAGGTTTCATGAATATCTTACGTCAAGGGAGGTCGGTTCGCGTGCGGATGTCCCGCAATTATACAGGGATATCAGACATCGGCGCCTTGCCGGCCTGATTTTCACAAGCGACAGCGCCAAGCATGATACGGATGACATTCGCGGGGTAGATCAGCACAGCCTGCCGAAGGTGGCGATTCATGAAGGGGGGGAGCTGGGTCTTCCAACGGTTTACGGCGACAGGGATTCTTTCATAGACAGGGCGATTGAGTATCTGTTTTCGAAAGGCCGCCGACGGATTGCTCACCTGTGTATTGATTATCCTCTCACGCGGCTGGAGGAGTTCGAGACTGGTCTGAGGCGTCGCGGAGTTGATACGCGGCCTTACTGGGTTCAGCCCATACCAATAGGTTCAGTATTCCGGGGCGCTTCGCGAGTGGTGAACGTCCTGATGCAGCTGGAAGGCGACAGGCGCCCCGACGCACTGATTATTCATGACGATAACCTTATCGAGCATGCGACAGCCGGCTTGATGGTTGCCGGAATCAAGGTGCCTGAAGAAGTGGAAGTAGTCGCTCAATCCAACTTCCCGGCGCCGGTGACGACCGTTCTTCCGATAGTGCACCTGGGATATGACTGCCGTCGCTTCATCTCGGAATGCCTGAGAGTGCTTGACATTCAAAGTCGCGGCCAGACGCCGCCGGCGGCGACGGGCATTCCTGCAATTTTTGAAACGGAACTTTCAGAGGAATTTTCGCTGGATGCCGGAGCGGGTCGGTAAAAACACATTAACGGTTTTGTAAACATAAAAGGACGAAGGGAAGGCTTGCAGGAAACGCATTTCGCAACAGTATTCAGAAAGGAGAAGCGGATATGAGAGGTCTAAGATTCATTGGGGTATTTGTAGTGATGTCGCTTCTGGCGGCATCGGCTCAGGCGTCGATGATCGGCATCAATTTTGAAGGCAACGGCGGTTCGGTGCTGGCTTCGACCGACTCGGCCGGCGTTGTCGCTCAGACAAACTGGAACGGCGTAGCCGGAGGCAGTGGAAGTCTGTCTGGTCTGGTGGATGACGGCGGTACCGCAACCACGGCGTCGGTCACCTTCACAGGCCACAACGGTGGTGCAGCAGAAGCCAATGTGCCGAGTAACAATGATGAAGCACTGTGCGACGGCTTTATCTACAGCTACTGGAACACCTCGTCACAGCCGGGCGGAGCGGTGCAGGGTGCTGTCACTGTAAGCAACATACCGACAGCCTATCAGAGCACGGGATATGAGGTTTATATCTACGTGACTTCCAACAGAACCGACTACTCGAACCAGATGATTACCGTCAACTTGACAAATTACTACGCCTCGCTGACGCCGTATTCAAATCCCTCCGACCCCGGAAACCTGGTGTATACTGAGGTAACTCAGACCACCTCGACCACGGGGTACGATGGGACGCCTTACGGCAGCTATGTTCACATCACGGGTCTGACAGGCAGCAGCTTCAGTTTTACATTCGAGACGGATCCGAATGTGCCATATGTAACTACGCCGGGCGTGTACGGCTTGCAGATCGTGCAGACGATTCCGGAGCCGGCGACAATGTCGCTAATCGGTATTGGTGGTTTAGGCCTGCTTCTTCGCCGGAAGAGATAGCGAGGTAACAAAACCACCTTTTTGCTCAGTAATGGTTCTTCCTGAGCACGCTGCGGGCCTTCCCTTGGGGGAGGCCCGCTTTTTTATCAGTGTTTTTTCGCGGTGGCCTGATCGGTGAGGACTTTGTCCATCAGCGTTTTTGAGATGATGATACGTTTTATATAGACCAGGTCTTTGAGTTCCTGGCCGACTTCGCCTTTTGATCGCTCGTGCAATATAAACGGGCCGAGCTTTTCATCGTCGTCGCTGCTGGCGACCCATATCGGCTGGCCCTTGACCGCCCCGGTAATACACGAACCGTCAGCAAGGCGAAATTTCCATTCCAGCCTGCGAGTGGGATAGCTCTTGCCGGTGTAGACTTTTTCCGGCTCGCCCATTCCTTTCCATCGCCACTGGAGTTCCATTTTTTCTTCCACGACCACTGCAGTGATGCTCATCACCGCCGGCAGCGGCACGCGCCGCCACCGCTTCTCTGCCGCGACATAAACCGAGAAAGGCTTCTCCGCCGTCGTGTATATTTTCCCGGCCAGGATGCGCCCGTCGGAAAGTTCGACGATGCCGGGCAGTCGGTCGGCGGCGGATTGTTCTTTTTCCAGCGGATTGACGCCCCTGGACAGAATATCGTCGCCGGCAAGCACGACGGCGACGACGGCTGCCGCCGCAGTTGCGGACAGGGCGAGGTATTTCATTTTTCCACTGGTCGCCATTTCAGTTCTGTCTCATTGATGCCGAAGGTTTCTCATCGCAAATTCGCAGCCCGCTCTGTATTCTTTATAGTCGATGATGCTCGCGGTGACATTTCTTTTTCCGCTGATTTTGGTGGCGGCTGGGGCGGCAGCGGCTCCGGTTATCATTCATTTTGTCATGCGCAGCAAGCCGCGGCGAATCGTGTTCCCTGCGATGCGATTTGTATTGAAAACCCATCTGGCGTCCATCAACAAACTGCGACTTAAACACTTGCTATTGCTGGGCATGAGAATAGCGACAATTGTGATGATAGCTGTGCTTATTGCACGCGGGCAGTCCGATGTTTTCGGCGGCGCGAAACGGAGCAGGCAGCCGGCCTATGCGGTTGTCGTAATCGATAACAGCGGGTCGATGTGTTTTGATTATCAGGGTCAGCCCATGCTTGAGCGAGGCAAGGAACTGGCTATCGATGTCGTCGAATCATTGCCGTCCGGTTCGCGAGTGGCCGTGCTGTCGGCGTCGTCGCCGATGGAGATTCCCGGCTTTGTCGGCGATCGCAAACTGGTCGCTCAGCAGATTCTCAGTGTGCCGCAGACAGGCGCGGACTGTTCGGTTGCGAAGTCGCTCGCCAATGCCGTGAAACTGCTGGCTGATATTCAGGAACAGCGCAAGGAAATTTATATTGTTTCAGACATGACCGGACAGGGATGGCGTGAGATGAGTTCTCTCGCCGGCGCGGAGGATGTGAACTTCACCATTCTTCGCTGCGGCGAAAGCGGCGAACGTTCGAACCTGGTTCTCGCGCCGCTGAACCTGCCGCGTACTTCGATGTCACTCGGCTCGGAGGATGTTATTTCCGCCGTGCTTGCCGGCAGTCACCTTTCAGCTGAACCGACGCTGCGGGTCGAACTTGACGGTGCAGCCGTGGACGAACGGACAGTTGTCATGCGCAAGGATGCGACGGCGTCGCTTAAAATTCCCATCCGCCCTCAGCGGGAGGGTTTTCTGAACGGTCGTGTAATACTCGATTACCCTGATCCCATGCAATTGGACAATGTGCGGTACTTTACCATAAACGTTTCACCGCCGGCGCGGATGCTGATAGTGCGAAGCGATTCGACGGTGGAGCAGGAAGACAAGACCAGCCACTTCATGGGCAACGCCGTTTCACCGTCCGGCGGGTCGGGCTGGCTGGCAAAAACCACAATCACCGCCGGCAGGCTCGGTGAGATACAGCCGGATGATTTTGAAATCATCATGCTTGCCGGTACGGCGTCGCTGGGCGATCAGCAGTGGCAGCGGCTGGAGAATTATGTTCGCCGCGGAGGCTGCGTGTGGATTGTCGCCGGGCCGTTTATTTCATCACAGGCTATGAACACCCGAGCAGCCCGGCAGATTCTGCCGGTTTCGCCGAAGTCGCTGGAACAGCTCGAACAACCGGTCGCGCTGGAGGATGCTTCGGGCAGTCATCCGATGTTGAGCGTGTTTGCCGGTGAGGAAAATCCTCCGCTGTCGCAATTGCATTGCAGCTTGAGGCTGGCTATCGATTCGCTGGCGCCGCAGAGCGAAGTGCTGCTGAAGTACGCAGACGGAACGCCGGCCATCGTGCAGCGGAAAACGGGCGACGGGGTGGTGCTGTTCTGGAACATGACACTAGGCCGCGAGTATTCCAACCTTGTTGCGTGGGAGAATCCGCATCTGCCGATATTAGCCCGCTGCACGGCCGAGGCGATTCTGGCGCGAGGGGAACTGCCCGGCCCGTATAACTGGGGTCAGGTTGTCACGCTGAAACTGCCCCGCAACATGGCTGTCGCCGCTGCTGCGGTGAGAAGACCCGGCGAGGATCATGAAACGCCGGTTATCCCCGACTCGAAAGAGAGAACGATAACTTTTCCGGTTGACCGGCTGGGGCATTGGACGGTGGTGTTTACCGCCGGCGGCAAGAGGCAGAATGTCAGCTTCAGCGTGAACATGCACCCGGCCGAAAGCGATTTAAGTGGTGTTGATGAGGAAGTGTTACGTCGGTATTTCCCTGATGAACAGGTAGTTATAACTTCTGACGCAGCCAGGGCGGCTCTTGCCGGCGGCAGGGAGACTCCAGCGGACCTTTCTTTGCCGATTCTGCTGGTGCTCATAGCGTTGATTGCGGGAGAATCGTTTTTCGCCAACAGGTTTTACAGGCGGGGCAGCCAGACAGGATTTTCGGCGACGGGGGGAAAATGATTTGTCATTGACCGTGGACAAGAAGGCTGATACCGTGTCCGGCGACGTCATAACTACCTTATAGGGGCAATGACTATGGAACAGTTTGAACGGCTTAAACAGTTGGTAACCGGTGTTGAAGAAGACATGGCCAAATTCGAAGGCGGAAACAAGGCGGCCGGAACCCGCGTCCGCAAACAGATGCAGGAGATAAAGAAAGCCTGCCAGGAAGTCCGCGAAGCGGTCCTTCAATCGCGGGAAACCGCCTGACGGTTTGCCTCCTGAAACTTGTCCGGTTTGCGAGAAGAGTATATAAAACCCTGCCCCTACGGGGCGGCATGGTTGTGTTTATTAGTTGATATTATTCATTTGCACAGGAAAGAAGTATAAGTATGCCTCCCAGAATGTTGTTCGATATCTCCGAAATTGACACCGGCAAGGTAATTGTTGACCGCGAAGGCATCCAGAAGGTCAATCCGCATCGTTTTGAGTTTCAGCAGCTCGACGGCATTTACTACATAAATTACGACAAATTCGAAATCGCCGGCCTTCGTGACATTAAGGAAGACGAATTCTGGGTTCGCGGGCATATTCCGGGCAGGCCGCTGTTTCCCGGCGTGCTGATGATAGAGACCGCCGCCCAGCTTGTCAGCTACTACGCCATGACCGCCTTGCCGGGCAAAGGCTTCCTTGGTTTCGCCAGCGTGGATGACGTGAAGTTTCGCGGCACCGTCAAGCCGGGACAGAAAATCGTCATGATCGGCAAAATGGTGAAGATGCAGACCCGCCAGTGCGTCGGCGATACGCAGGGATTCGTCAACGGGGAGATGGTATTTGAGGGAAGGATCACCGGCATGTGGCTGTAAGCCTGATTATGCCAGACCGGAAGAGGAATTTTGACGGCGAGATGCAGCTTGTCTCGCCGATTACTGACGAACAACTCAGCTCAATCCCCGCCAAGCGCGGCGTTTTTTTACTGCTTGCCGATTCGGACAGGCCCATCGTGCTGCTTCCTGCGGCCGATATACGCGCCCGCCTGCGGAACCGCATGCGTAATCCGGACGCCGAGGAGCGCCGTCACATTCCGAATCTCCAGGAAATCACGCGAAAAGTCCTGTGGAAGCTGACTCACGGCCACTTCGAGACGGACCTGGAGTTTCTGAAGCTGGCGAAACAGGTCTGGCCGGATGAGTATACTTCGCTGCTGGCATACAAGCCTGCCTGGTTCGTCCACGTTGATGCCGAGTCGGAATTTCCGTATTTTCAGCGAACCCGCGATGCGTTCTCGAAAGCCGGGTTATGCGTGGGCCCGTTTTCCGGCGCCCAGTCGGCTGAGCGGTTCGTGGAAATGCTGAACGATGCGTTCAATCTCTGTCGCGATCCGCAGTGTTTGCGGAAAAGTCCGCACGGCCAGCGGTGCGCGTATGCCGAGATGGACCGTTGTTTATGCCCATGCGACGGCAGCATATCCATGGCTGAATATCGCCGGGTGGTCGCCGGTGCAGCCGCCTTCGCAGCCGGCGACAGGGCGGAAGCCAGGGGAGCTATCGTCGAAAAAATGCAGCAAGCGTCGAAGAAGCTGGAGTTTGAGCGGGCGGCCGGCCTAAAAGTTCGGCTCGACCGGCTTGCCGAGTTCGACAAGGAGGCATTCCGTCACGTCGCGCCCGCGGACAAGTTCCGTTTCATATTTGTCCAAAGCGGCGCCAATCACCAGCAGGCGAAAATTTTTCTGGTGGACCGGGGTTTTGTCGAGTCGGTAAAGCCGCTGGACTTTCCGCTTAAAAAGGCCCAGTTGCGGCAGGTTATCCGCCGCATGGCCAGGTTCATCGGTGAGCATCACAGCTTCGGCGAGGCGGAACTGTGGACGGCGGGGCTTGTTTCGCATTATCTTTTCGCCGGACCAGAACGAAGCGGTTTGATAATTCACTGGAGCGATGAACTGACTGAAGATGTGCTGTCGGACTCCGTTAACGACGCTGCCGGTCTGCTTCATCTGCGGGAGGCAAGACGGTCCGGGCGGAAAAAGTCTCAGAGTGACCCATCGCAAGATGCCTCCAATAATGGTTATAATGACCGGACCAAACTGTAAAGGCTGCTGTACGGGCTATTATGCGAATTTTCAGAGCAATCAGTGAGCATCTGCCTCGGCGTCGCCGGCGATTCTGGCGTTATATCTCGCCTCGCCGGCGCGGCCTGGGAATTCTGCTGCTTGTGCTGCTGGTTGTTCTGGCGTATGGCTACCACTACGTCACCGACGGCAACCGTGTCAGGAAACTCGCCAAACAGTATCTCACGGAACTGACCGGCGGCTCGGTGAGCATCCGCAGCGCGGAGTTCAACCTTTTCGGAGACATAAAGCTTAACGGCGTGACCGTTTCGCTGCCGAGCGACAATCCGAAGCACCCATTCTTCCAGGCCAGGACGGTAAGTCTGGAGCATAAACCATGGTCTCTTATTGCCACCGGACAGGTGCATCCGACGAGAATTGTCTGCGACGAGCCGGAAGTGCAGATCGACCATGACGCGGTGAATAACTTTTACCCTGCCCAGAAATACTTTGAATCCGTCAGAGGCACCGGCGAGGCCCCGACGTCTTCCGAACCGGTGGAGCTGCCGACAATAAGTGTTCGTAAGGGCACTCTGCGGTTCTCCAGGGTTGTAGGCGACGTTCGCACATTGACCAAGGAAAACCACGTTGACCTCGTGATGGAGCCTTCCGATGCAATGTCTTACAAGGTGATGTTCGACGAGAAGAAGGAAGGTCACCAGGAGCCGGTCCGGCTGACGTTCGACTGGAATCTTGCCGACGGCAAGCTGAAATTGATAAGCGGCGGCGGCAGTACGGAGAGCATAAGCGGGGCTTTGCCCCAGAAGTACAGTGAATGGCTGGAACGTTTCAGGATTTCGGCAGGCTGGGAAATAGAGAGCAAGCAGTTGCCGTCGGGTAAGGATATCTATGAGGTAAAGCTCAACAACATGTCGGCGACGCTGCCGCTGTCGTTTGAAGATTCTGATTCCGGCGACGGGCTTGCTCTCACCGGCGTCAACGGCGTGCTGGCTTTCGACGAAGACGGCGTGACGCTGAAAAACATTGTCGGCCGCTTCAAGGACATGGAGAACGCCACTGTCAGCATATCATCCGGCCGGTATATGGGCTTTGACACCAACAGCCCGCTTGAAATAGAACTTGTCTGCAGCAGCATACAGATGCCGCTTCCGATAGCTGAGCACGCCCGTGGCATGATGGCCGACATACTTCGCGATATCCGGGATACGTTTAATCCTGAAGGTCCGATGACCATCCGCGTCAAAATAAAGCGCCTCGATAACGGCAAGGTGCTGTATTCCGGTTCAGCCGATCTCGAAGGCGATGCGATAACCTACAAGGAGCTGCCTTACAGGCTGGAAGACGTAAGGGGACAGATTAATTTCACAGCCGACAAGGTCAGTTTCAAGGACGTTACGGGCCGACGGGGCGATGCGCGATTCGAGGCCAGCGGGCAGCTCTCGCTGGCGTCGGGCGAGCCTTATGATGTCACCGTAATGGCGGAGCATGTGTCGTTCGACGAGAACCTGCGGAAAGCCCTGCCGCCCGGCTACCTCTCCATGTGGAACGAGCTTAGCCCCAGCGGGCAGGCGTCGGTCGCTTTAAGATACTACCGCAGGCCCGGCCAGTCGGGGCGGTCGCATATTACCATTACGGCTGACGGCGGCATGGCCTTTGCCTATGCAGGCTTTCCTTACCGTGTGGAACACGTGGTCGGACAGATTCGCGTCGACGACGACAAAATCGCAATTAATTCGATCAAAGGTTCCCGCGGCAGCACGAAGTGCAGTATTAACGGCGTTATAGAAAATGCCGGCGACGACGAAACCAGCGTGGACCTGACGATCGACGCGTCGAATCTGCCGCTTGACGAACGCCTGGAGCAGGCGATTCCCGAATCAAGTCGTTCTGCGTACAAATCGCTCAGCGCGTCAGGACTGGCTGAGAGTGTTAACGCCAAGGTAACTCAGCAGCCGGGCGAATCGCTGAATTACAGCATCAAGGTCGCCCTGAAGGATGTTCGTTTCGTCCTGGACATGTTCCCTTACGAAGTAACCGACGCCTCCGGCGCACTTACAATAGAGCCGCAGCGCATCATTGTCGAAAATCTCGAGGGACGGCACGAAAACACCAAGATAATCGCCGGCGGACTGCTGTTTACCGGCGGCAACACACTGGGAATGGACATGAACGTCGAGGCCACCAATGTAGTGCTCGACGAGGCTTTCAAAGTCGCGTTGCCGCCGAACTCCAGACAGCTGTGGGAAGACCTTTCGCCGACCGGGCGGGCGGACATGGTCCTCTCGGTCCAGCGCAACTCGCCGGAGAATCCGGGCGAGCTTGACTACAGCCTGCTCGTCGAACCGACGGAGATGAGCCTCAAGTACAAACATCTTCCGTTCGAGTTTCGCAATATCACAGGCAAGGCGATAATCAGACCGGGGCGGATCGAGCTTAGAAAAGTGTCCGCTGCATCTGGCAACATGACGGTGACGCTGGACGGCAGGATTATTTCAAGCGAAGACAAGCAGTGGGCTGAACTGTCGTTTGTGGGAACAGAAATTCCGATAACGCGAGAGCTGCTCGACTCGCTTCCCGAAGAGTTCGACGTGCTCAAGAAGCGGTTCAAACCGGGCGGGAAATGCGATATCGATATTTCCAAGTTCCTTTTCGCACGCAGGCCTCTGGTCGAGAAAAAGACCGAAGTCGCGGTTTCCGCGACCCAGCCGATAGAAGCTGAAGATTACGATGTCACCTGGAGCATGCACGGAAAAGTCAAACTCGCCGATGCGTCGATTGACATCGGACTGTCCACCGAAAAACTTACAGGCACCATCGAAGGTTCGTTCGCCAGGTCGTCCGAAGGCGTCGCGGTCAAAGCGGACATGGCGTTCGACAAGATTAAAGTGGGCGACCACACGATAACGGATCTCGAAGGGCGGTTTATCAAAAATTCACGCAGCACGCTGCTTCAGTTTGAGGATCTTTCCGGCAAGTTGCACGGCGGCAGGCTGGCCGGGCTGGTGCATGTGCGGCTCGGAGACCCGGTTCAGTACGGCCTGCGCCTGGACATCGAGAACATCAAGCTTGAAGAGCTTATCGCCGCGAGCATTCCCGACCTGAAAAAGCGGCCCGACGTAAAAGGCCTTCTGACCGGCACGGTGGAGTTCACCACCATCGGCAACGATCCCACCAAGCGGCGGGCCAAGGGTGTGCTCAAGATCGAAAAAGGCAAAATGTACAAACTGCCTGTCATGCTCGGGGCGCTGAATGTCGTCTACCTTGCCATGCCCAGCAAAGAGGCTTTCGACGAGGGCGAAGTCCGCTACGAACTGCTCGGCGACAAGCTTATTTTCAACGAGATATTCCTCAGCGGTTCGGCGCTGTCGGTTGTCGGTTCCGGAACGGTCAATACCCGCACGCAGAGCCTGAACCTTAACTTCCTTGCCGGGCCTCCGGGCAAGGTGCCGCGGCTGCCGGCGCTGGCGGAAGAACTGCTCGAACCGATTCTGCGCGAGCTGCTTGAAATACAGGTTACGGGCACGGTTGCCAATCCGAAGCGGCGCAGCGTTTCCCTGCGAAGCCTGGACGAGGCGCTGCGCAGACTCGTCAGCCCTTCAATTGAAGAGGAATAGCAGTAGGTTTCACATGCTCCGCGACGGTGATGCGGGGTGTTATATACGAAAGGAGTTCGTTTAAATGGCGAAAGTCGGCATTATAGGCGGCAGCGGCCTGGGGGATGCACTTTGCTCCAGCGAATCCGGCAAAAAAGTGAAAATGGACACGCCGTTCGGCGAGCCGTCCGATGAAATAATCCAGGGCTGCTGGAAAGGCACGGAAATCGCGATTATCAACCGCCACGGGCCCGGCCACACCATTCACCCCTCGATGGTCAACTATCGCGCCAACATTTACGCGCTCAAGGCGCTGGGATGTACGCATGTAATCGCATCCGGGGCGGTCGGGTCGCTTAGAGAGGATATCGCTCCAAAGCACCTGGTTATTCCCGACCAGATAATCGACAAGACGTATCGTCGCACGCCGACGTTCTTTGATGATTTTTTTGCGGCTCATACGGAATTTGCCACACCGTTCTGTCCGGTTCTTCGCGAACATCTGCTCGGCTGTGCCGACGCGGTGAGCACCACCGTGCATGACGGCGGAACGTATGTCTGCATGGAAGGCCCGGCCTTCTCCACCCGCGCCGAAAGCGAGATGCACCGCCTCTGGGGCGGCGATCTCATCGGCATGACGGCAATGCCGGAAGCGAAGCTCGCACGCGAGGCCGAGCTTGCATACGCGATGGTCTGCCTGCCGAGCGACTACGATTGCTGGCGCCTCACGCCGGGCGATCTCGACAAGCATGAACTGCTCAAGGAAATTATCGGCAACCTGACCGAGGCGACGAAAAACGCCGTGATGCTGATAAAGGCAGCTGTCGAGCGGTTCGGTGAAATCGCCGACAAGCCCTCGCCGGCGCACTCGGCACTGGAGCTTGCGATCTGGACCGACCGCGCTAAGATACCGCCGGCCGCCAGGGAACACTACGGCGTACTGGTGGAAAAGTATCTGTAAATATCAGTTTATAAGCACTGGAGAGCCTGGCCATGACATGGGAAGAAGTCCGGGTATTTCTTGAAGCGGTTATAAGTATCCTCGCCATTGTTAACCCCATCGGCAATCTTCCGGTGTTCGTAAGTCTCATTGAGGACTTTGACCCCGCCGATCGGCGCAAAATGCTCAACCTCGCCGGCGTGACGGCGTTTGTGATAGTTGTAGTGATGGCCGTCGGTGGAAAATACCTCCTGCAGTACGTGTTCCATCTCGACATGTCGGAATTCATGTTCGGCGGCGGACTTATTCTTATTGTGGTCGGCGTCAGGAGCATTCTCATTCATGACAGGGGCAGAAGGTCGCCCGCTGAAAAACTGGACCCCGAAACCCGCAGGGTGGAAGAGATGAAAATCGCCGTTTCTCCCATCGCTTCTCCGCTGCTGGTCGGCCCCGGGACCATAGTCACGGTCATGCTTATCGTCAGTCAGCGAGGGCTGCTTTTCGGGCTGGCTGCGGCGATGGCGGCTTTTGCGATCGTCATGGTTGTGCTTAATTGCACCCAGTTTATCTACAGGGTTATGGGTCGGATCGGTACATTGGCTGTGGGACGGATTATGCAGATTTTCATCGTCGCCATCGGCTGTCATTTCGTGTTCAGGTCCATAATGCAGATTTTTCCGGAACTCGCCAGGTAGCTGCGGGGTTGTGACTTTCCTCATGTGCCGCGACATGGTATCCTCTTGACCCTATGTTTGAAGCACTGACTGACAAATTTAACGGCATGTTCCGCAGGTTGTCCGGACGAGGAAGAATTACCGAGCAGAACATCCGCGACGCCATGCGGGATGTACGCCAGGCGCTGCTCGAGGCCGACGTCAACTACAAAGTCGTCAAGCAGTTCTGCGACGACATCGTCCAGAAGGCCCTCGGACAGGAAGTTATCGCCTCGCTGCATCCGGGCCAGCTCATGGTCAAGATAGTCCATGATGAACTGGCTGCCCTGATGGGGCCGGTGGACTCGACGATCTATTACGTCAGCCCGCCGCCTACCATCATCATGATGGCCGGCCTGCAGGGCTCCGGCAAAACCACAACCTGCGGCAAGCTCGCGAAGTACTGCCTCTCGAAGGGCAAGCACCCGATGCTCGTCGCGTGCGACCTCCAGAGGCCGGCTGCCGTAGACCAGTTAAGCGTCGTGGCGGGGCAGGTGGGGGTGCCGGTCTACCGCATCGATGGCGAGAAGAATCCGGTTCGCGTCGCCAGGCAGTCTATCAAGGCGGCCGGCGAGCAGGAATGCGACGTGGTCATTATCGACACGGCAGGCCGGCTGCATATCGACGAGGACATGATGAAGCAGGCCGAGGACATCGCCTCGGCTGTCAGCCCGCACCAGATATATCTCGTCTGCGACGCCATGACAGGCCAGGACGCTGTAAACTCCGCACGGGAGTTCAACGAGCGGCTGGAACTCGACGGCGTCATCCTGACGAAATTCGACTCCGACGCACGCGGCGGCGCCGCGCTGTCCGTCAAGGCCGTCACCGGCAAGCCGATAAAGTTCATCGGCGTCGGTGAGAAGCTCGACAATCTCGAAGAGTTCCACCCTGACCGGATGGCCGGGCGGATACTCGGTATGGGCGACGTCGTTACGCTCGTTGAAAAAACGCAGGCGCAGTTCGACGCCGAACAACAGGCCAGGCTCCAGGAAAAAATGGCCAAGGGCAAGTTTACGCTGACTGACTTCCTTGGCCAGATGAAGCAGATGCGAAAACTCGGCCCGCTGAAGGAAATTCTCAAGCTGATGCCCGGTATGGGCTCGCAGATACAGTCGATGCAGATGGACGGCAACGAAATAGTCCGCATGGAGGCCATCATACAATCCATGACGGCCAGGGAACGCGAAGAGCCATCTCTCATTGAGGCGTCGCGCCGGCGTCGCATAGCCAGGGGCAGCGGCACCGATCCTCAGGATGTATCCGGTATGATCAAGAGCTTCAACATGGCCGCCAGCATGATGAAGCAGATGGCCGGCATGGGCATGAAGGACCGCATGAAGTTCGCCCAGCAGATGGGGCAGGCCGGCATGAGCGGCATGATGCCGAAGTTCAAAACGAAACAGCGTTCAAAACGCCTCACCAAAAAAGAACGCGAGAAACGCAAAAAACGCAGACGATAGCGTTAACCGCACGTTTTTTGCGAAGCCCAACGCCCGCGGCCTGGACGGTCGAGGGCGTGTTTGTTCTCAAGATTTTGGCTATGGTGGCCGAGAAACTATTGACTGGCCGCTGAAGCCATATAATATAAGTGACCCCACGCTGTCGGTTTGTTTGACGCAGGCGGGCTGTTTTTGAAAATGGGATAACGGGCTTGTAGCTCAGTTGGTTAGAGCGTGCCCCTGATAAGGGCAAGGTCGTTGGTTCGACTCCAACCAGGCCCATTCAATTTCGGATTTGTGATTTCGGATTTCAGATTTGAGATTTCAGATTGAAGCACCAAGATACGTTCTCCCACGAATCCGAAGTTCACAATCCGAAATCTGAAATCCGCAATCCGAAATAGATTCGGGGCCATAGCTCAGTTGGGAGAGCGCGACGTTTGCAACGTCGATGTCGCCGGTTCGAGCCCGGCTGGCTCCATTCGGCCCGTAATGCACGGGCCGGGCGATAGCAAGTTTCGCGCAGTTTGCCGCCGAGTCGTTCCAAAGCGGTATCCGAGGGCAGAAACCCCCTGATTGCAGAGGCATGTAAGGTGGCTTTTGTCCAATAGATATGCGGCCGGCCGGCAGGCGGCGGGTATAAGCTGACAGAAAGAGAAGATTTTTTTCATTTTTTCTGTTAAAATACTTGATGAGCGAAAGATAAAGATGTACAACTTGCGACTCGCTTCCTGTGGCTGGATTCAACAGAACCTACAGGGAGCGTTTTTCGGTCGGGTTGATAAGGGCCTGGCTGGCGGAAGATTGGCTGTTTGACAATAACATAGTGGAAGTAAATTTTGCTAGGTTCACCAATTGAGTGCCATAGCGGTTTGGCCAGAGAAGTCCCGGCCTGCGGGCCAAAGACGGATGTGGTCAAGCTACTAAGGGTGCATGGTGGATGTCTAGGCGTGATGAGGCGATGAAGGACGCGGTAGGCTGCGATAAGCCCAGGCGAGCTGTCAAACGAGCTTTGACCCTGGGATTTCCGAATGGGGAAACCCGGCGTCACTGTGCAAGCAGATGGCGTCACCGGCTGATGAATGCATAGTCAGTCTGGAGCTAACGCAGGGAACTGAAACATCTAAGTACCTGTAGGAAAAGAAATCAACCGAGACTCCGTCAGTAGCGGCGAGCGAACGCGGACAAGCCCAAACCGTCCCTTCGGGGACGGGGTTGCGGGCGCCAATCAGGAGTTACAAAGGCAGCGATAATCGAAGAGTCTGGAAAGTCTCACGATACAGGGTGATAGTCCCGTAGATGTAATCGCAAGCCCTCCGTTACGTTTGGCGTACCAGAGTAGCACGGAGCTCGTGGAACTCTGTGTGAAACTGGGGGGCCCACCCTCCAAGGCTAAGTACTACATCACGACCGATAGTTGACAAGTAGGGCGACTGAAAGATGAAAAGCACCCCTATTAGGGGAGTTAAAAGTACCTGAAACCATGTACCTACAAGTTGTCGAAGCCCTATGTCCCGATTTATCGGGAAATGGGTGACGGCGTGCCTTTTGCATAATGAACCGGCGAGTTACCGTTCACGGCCAGGCTAAGTCCCTCAGGGACGGAGCCGCAGGGAAACCGAGTCTTAAATGGGCGATTATGTCGTGAGTGGTAGACCCGAAACTGAGTGATCTACCCATGGCCAGGTTGAAGCGTCCGTAAAAGGTCGCGGAGGACCGAACGCACTAACGTTGAAAAGTTAGGCGATGAGCTGTGGGGAGGAGTAAAAGTCTAATCAAACTCAGAGATATCTGGTTCTCTCCGAAATAGCTTTAGGGCTAGCCTCGAGATGCTGCACATCGGGGGTAGAGCACTGGATGAAACGAGGGGTCCACCAGACTACCTCCTTCAACCAAACTCCGAATACCGATGTGTCGACCTCGGGAGTCAGTCTACGAGGGATAACCTTCGTGGTCAAAAGGGAAACAACCCAGATCGCCGGCTAAGGTCCCAAAACTATGCTAAGTGACTAAGGAAGTCGGATTGCTGAGACAGCCAGGATGTTGGCTTAGAAGCAGCCACCATTTAAACAGTGCGTAATAGCTGACTGGTCGAGCAACCCGGCGCCGATAATGATCGGGACTAAGCATAGTACCGAAGCCGCGGATCCCGTAAGGGATGGTAGGAGAGCGTAGCTGTCGGCGTCGAAGGCGTACCGTAAGGAGCGCTGGAGCGGCAGCTAGTGAGAATGCCGGTATGAGTAACGATAAAGCAGGTGAAAATCCTGCTCGCCGTAAACCTAAGGTTTCCTGGGGAAGGTAAATCCGCCCAGGGTTAGTCGGACCCTAAGTTGAGGCTGAAAAGCGTAGACGATGGACAGCAGGTTAATATTCCTGCACTATGCGTGGCGGTCGAACCGTGGATGACGTATTTACACACCAGATCCACCGATCAGACGTGGTGGTTGGGATCCGGGTAACCGGATAGCTCTAGGCCGATTTGTTGCCGAAGTCTGGAACGTAGGTACCGAGAAAAGCTCCATGGGGACAAAACGCATATCCGTACTAAAACTGACACAGGTAGGTGAGGAGAGTATCCTCAGGCGCTCGAGAGAACCGTCCTTAAGGAACTAGGCAATTTGACCCCGTACCTTCGGAATAAGGGGTCCCTCCCGGCTGGGTTTACATCTAATGTACGTCCGGCCGGAGGGCGCAGTGAATCGGCTCTGGCGACTGTTTATCAAAAACACAGGTCTCTGCTAACTCGCAAGAGGATGTATAGAGACTGACGCCTGCCCGGTGCCGGAAGGTCAAGGAAGTAGGTCATCCTTCGGGAGAAGCTTGCAACCTAAGCCCCGGTAAACGGCGGCCGTAACTATGACGGTCCTATGGTAGCGAAGTTCCTTGTCGGGTAAGTTCCGACGTGCATGAATGGCGTAACGACTGGAGCACTGTCTCAAGGACGGACTCGGTGAAATTACAAACGCGGTGAAGATGCCGCGTTCCCGCAGCAAGACGGAAAGACCCCGTGAACCTTTACTGTAGCTTGGTACTGGCGTCTTGTGTCGCATGCGTAGGATAGGTGGGAGGCGTTGATCCTCAGCTCTCGGGCTGAGGGGAGCCACCGTTGAAATACCACCCTTGTGCCACGAGCCTCCTAACGATGACCCGTGAATCCGGGCATCGGACAATGCTAGGTGGGCAGTTTGACTGGGGCGGTCTCCTCCTAAAGAGTAACGGAGGAGTCCAAAGGCATCCTCAGCACGGTTGGCAATCGTGCGAAGAGTGTAAAGGCAAAAGGATGCTTGACTGCGAGACTGATAGGTCGAGCAGATGTGAAAGCAGGGCTTAGTGACCCGGTGGTCCCGTGTGGAAGGGCCATCGCTTAACAGATAAAAGGTACTCCGGGGATAACAGGCTGATCGCCTCCGAGCGTCCATAGCGGCGAGGCGGTTTGGCACCTCGATGTCGGCTCATCACATCCTGGGGCTGAAGGCGGTCCCAAGGGTTCGGCTGTTCGCCGATTAAAGTGGTACGCGAGCTGGGTTCAGACCGGCGTGAGCCAGGTCGGTCCCTATCTGCTGTGGGCGCAGGAATCTTGAGAGGATTCTTCTTCAGTACGAGAGGACCTTGAAGGACTAACCTCTGGTGCACCAGTTGTCTCGCTAGGGGCATAGCTGGGTAGCTACGTTAGGAAAGGATAACCGCTGAAGGCATCTAAGCGGGAAGCCCACCTCAAGATTAAGATTCCATGTCTCTTCGGAGACGAGAGCCCCCATCTAGACCAGGTGGTTGATAGGCCGGGTGTGTAAGTCCCGAAAGGGATTTAGCTAACCGGTACTAACGGGCGATTGCTTGGCCGCATTTGTCTATGGCCTTCTTAGCAGGCCGCTTGGCATACTTTTTGATGAGCCATGCAAATTTACTCCACTATGTTTTGATATTCTGTCTGCACCTGCCGAAAGGCCGATGCAGGCTTTGGCGGTGTCCATACGTTACGGGAAACACCTGTTCCCATTCCGAACACAGCAGTTAAGCCGTAGCGGCCGATGGTACTGCAATTGCGGGAGAGTAGGTAAATGCCGCCTTATATGAAATAGCCCTTCGGGAAACCGAGGGGCTTTTTCTTTGCGCAAAAAATACAGACTTTTCAGAATCGCCGCTGTTAAAGTAACTTGGAACTCATAACAAAATGAACCACAGAGGTCACGAAGGACACAAAGCAAATGCATAAAAATCTTCAAATACCGTTTTATTCTCCGTGTTCTCTGTGTTCTCCGTGGTTCAGGTTGTCTCTTTTTGTTAAGTGCTTTTATTCTGTTTTCTGTGAGTAAAAGATGTCCATACTGGGCTCATCCAAAACCGAACCTGTCATCGAACTTTCCACGGGCGTTCGGCGCCGCGGGCTGCTGTTTCTCGGCCTGGCGGTAGCCGCCGCCGGACTGGCGACGGGCATCCAGGGCGGCCTTAATGTCAACTTTCTCGTCGAGGAATTCCATATCAGCAGCTTCCAGCAGGGCCTCCTCGAGTCCGTCCGCGAAATATGCGGAATTACCGCGCTGCTTATTCTTGCGATACTGGCCGGCCTGGGCGAGCCGCTCGTCGCCGCCTGCATGCTGCTGCTGGTGGCCGTCGGAATCGGCAGCTATGCCTTCGTGCCGAATTATTTCTGGGTGGTGGCCATGAGCCTTGTCTGGAGCCAGGGTCTGCACGTCTGGATGCCGCTGCCGCAGTCGATGACGCTCGCACTGGCTGAGAAGGGTCGTTCCGGCCATCGCCTCGGGCAGATACAGGCCGCCAGCGCCGGCGGCGTCGCGGGTGGACTGGTACTGGTGCTGGTGCTGGACTATTTCGGCGTAGCCATGAGGCCGATGTACATCGTTGCAGCCGTGGTGGCTGTCTGCGGCGCAGCGGCCTGCCTCGGCATTCCGAGAAAAATAAAAACTCCAAGCGCCAGGCTGATATTCCGCAAAAAATACGGCCTGTACTACCTTCTGTGCTTCCTGGAAGGCTGGCGGAAGCAGATATTCCTGGCCTTTTCCGCCTTCCTGCTGGTCAAGGTACACGGCACGGAACTGCAAACCATACTTCTGCTGATGCTGGCGGTGCAGGTCATCGGCTATTTCACATCCGCGCGGGTGGGCAGGCTTATAGACCGCATCGGCGAACGGAAAATACTGGCCTTTTACTATACGTGCCTGATGTTTTTCTTCGTCGGTTATGCCGTCATCCCGAACGCCGCAGCCCTTTATGCGCTTTATGTCATTGACTGCGCGTTTTTCGTGTTTGTGATGGCCCAGGTGACTTATGTCCGCCGAATCGCCCCGCAGAACGAGCATACTCCCACGCTGAGCGCCGGCGTGGCGATGAACCACATAGCGTCCGTCACCATGCCGCTGGTCGGCGGCCTTATATGGATTCACTGGGGCTATCAATGGACGTTTCTGGTAGGCGCCTTGGCGGCGGCTGTCAGCATATTCGTCGCGCTGCGCCTGCCGGAACACCGCCCGGAAGACCACGTTGAAAGAATTCCTCCGCCCGCGGACCTGCTTCGCAAGGAAGTCTGAATAATCGCGGCTTGGCGTGCTTTTACTGCGGTCGGTTATCTCCCGGATTCTAAAGCTTGACGCCCCCCGCGCCGGAGGTTAAAAACTTACCATGAAAAGCACGGCATTATTGACGACATCCATCGGAAATTACCCCAAGCGGTCAGGCAAGGTCCGCGACATTTACGAGCTGCCAGATTCGCTGCTCATCGTGGCCACCGATCGGATCAGCGCCTACGACGTCGTTATGCCCAACGGCATTCCCGACAAGGGTCGCGTGCTGACGCAGATAAGCCTGTTCTGGTTCAACCTGCTGGCCGACATTACGCCGCACCACCTGATATCCGGCAGCATGAAAGACCTGCCTGACGGCCTGCGCGAGATGGAAGAGCTTGACGGGCGTTTCATGCTCTGCAGGAAGGCCCAGGTCGTGCCGATCGAGTGCGTGGTCCGCGGGTACCTGGCCGGCTCGGGCTGGCGGGAATACAAGGAAAAGGGCACGGTCTGCGGCATCTGGCTTCCCGGGAAGCTCAAGCAGTGCAGCCAGCTGCCAGAGCCTATTTTCACGCCTGCGACCAAGGCCGAGGAAGGGCACGACGAGAACATTTCTTTCGAGCGGGCCTGCCAGCTGGTGGGCAAGGAAACAATGACCGAGCTTCGCGACAGGAGCATAAAAATCTACAATCGGGCCCGGCAGTACGCCGCTGAACGGGGCATTATCGTGGCCGATACGAAGTTCGAATGGGGCCGCGACGCCGACGGCCAGCTTATCCTCATTGACGAGGTGCTCACGCCGGATTCGTCGCGGTTCTGGCCGGCCGACACCTATAAGCCCGGCAGGGACCAGCCCAGCTATGACAAGCAGTTCGTCCGCGATTACCTGGACAAAATCGAGTTCGACCGCACCCCGCCCGGTCCGGTGCTGCCGGTGGAAATCGTCCAGAAGACGCGCGAAAAATACATCGAGGCCTACACGGCCCTCACGGGGCAGAAATTCCCTTGGGAATAGTTTGTTGAATCACGAGTTGCGAATCGCGAACTGCGAATTGAAGAAAAAAAACGGCGTCTTTCAAGAGTCGCCGTTTTTTTATGAAAGTTATTTCATTACCACCTCAGGCAGTATTCTTTTCCGGCAGCGGTCTGGAATTCGCTTAAACCTTCACCTGAGGTTTTTGCTTCGACTGGCTTGACGCCGCATGTGATTTTCGCCTTGGCGATATTTGCATGGGATATACGGCACGGGCCGCCGAGTTTTGAAGTTATTTTCGCCGTTGTCGGCGAGCCGTCGTTCCACTCGATATCCACGACGAACCCGCCGCGTGCGTGAAGCCCGGCGACTTTTCCGGCGGGCCAGGCGCCCGGCAGGGCGGGCAGCAGGCGTATTACGCCGCGATGCGACTGCATGAGCATCTCGCAGACGCCGGCAGCCGCTCCGAAGTTGCCCTCTATCTGGAATATCGCCGGCGGGTGCAGGTCCAGCAGGCTTACCGTGGACTGGTCGACCACCAGTCGCCGCAGGTGCTCGCGCGACTGGTCGCCGTTCCGCAGGCGAGCCCAACAGCATATCGTCCACGCCCGGCTCCAGCCGGTGTGCGCGCCGCCGTACGACAGCCGCCGCTCCAGCGACGTGCGTGCAGCCTTTGCAAGCTCCGGCTCGTGCTCCAGCGTTATCTGCTCGCCGGGGAACAGCGCGAACAGATGCGATATGTGCCTGTGCTGCGGCTCAGCCTCTTCGTAGTCCTCCATCCATTCCTGGAGCTGGCCGTGTCTGCCTATCTGCAGAGGCGGCAGCTTGGAGAGTATTTCATTCCACTTTTTTGCGTCGCCGGCGTCGCAGCCGAGTATTTCGGTGGCCTTTATCGCGTGTGTGAGGACATCATGAATAAGTTCCAGGTCCATGGTCGCCGCCACGCAGAGCGAAACCGGCCATGTGCCGCCGACAAAGGTGTTTTCCGGCGACTGCGACGGCACGGGCACGAGGTAGCCGTTGCGCGGGTCGGTCACCAGGTAGTCTTCGTAAAACTGTGCGACCTCGCGGAAATAGGGATATGCATGCTTTTTGAGAAATTCCGTGTCGTGGCTGTATTCGTACCGCCACCACATATGCTGCGCCAGCCAGGCTGCTCCGCCTATCCATACGTCCCAGCCGTGCGCTTCGGGAGTGGGACGCGACCAGATATCGGTCTGTATGGGCATGTACACGCCGCGGCAGTTGTAGAGTGTTTTCGCCATGTGCCGGCTGAACGGAATGCATCGCTCCATGTAATCAAACAGCGGGCCGGTGCATTCGGGAAGTCCGCAGACCTCGGCCGGCCAGTAGTTCATCTCGATGTTGATGTCGTTATGCAGGTCGCTTTCCCACGGGGGGGCGAGTTCTTCATTCCATTTGCCCTGCAGGTTTGCCGGCAGGCCGCCCGGGCGCGAGCTTGAAATCAGCAGGTACCGTCCGAGATTCGCGTAGAGTATCAGCAGGCCTTCATCGTTTTTGCCGCTGCGAACGGCTGCGAGGCGGTTTTTCAGCGGAGCGTCGCTGTCCTCTCCGATTTCGAGGCGGACGCGGCGGTACATTTTCCGATGCGCCTCGACGTGGCTGTCGAAAAGTTTCCGCCAGTCGGCCGGGGCGCTGTTTAGCTGCTCCAGGCATTTTTTACGCGGATCGCCATCGTTGATATCAACCGCGATGCTGAGCAGAACCAGTATTTCGCCGGCTTCGACGGACAGTTTGTCGCCTTCCGGGCGTGTTTTGCCGTTGGTGATTACTTTGGCTTCTATTGCGAAGCGGATACCCTCAGGGAATCTGCCCGCCAGCGAGAGCGAATCGGCGGCGGCTGAGGTTGAAAGCTCGCACTCGTCGTCTTTGATTCGTCCTAGCGAAAGGGTTGTTTTGAAGGGCTTTCCGTTATTGCTGCACAGCCGGACGGCTAGCACCGGCAGCGTCGAGTGGGCTATGCTCTGCCGCGTGAACGTCGCGCCGCCGGACTTGTATGAAACGGTTGCCACGGCCCGGTCAAGATCGAGTGTACGCTTGTATTCTTCTGCCTTGTGCTGCGTTTGAATCCACAAGTCGCCGGCAGGCTGATACGGGTCCACCCGCCCGCGTTCGTAACTGATCCCTCCGGGGCCTCCGAACCTCGCGTTGGCCATCGTGGCGCCTTCGAGCGGTTTGCCGGCGAAGAAATATTCGCGTATTTCCTTGAGATACTGGTGCCGCGGCGAAGTATCACGGTTGCGGCCCTTGCCTCGCCACAGCCATTCGTGGTTCAGCGCCAGCCTGTCCGTTTCGATACCTCCGAGCACCATCGCCGCGAGCATGCCGTTGCCTATCGGGAAACCGTCTTTCCAGTTCTCTGCCGGTTCTGTGAGGCACATCAGTGAATGGGGCCAGGTTCCTCCGTTTACACATTGCGACATCGGGTAATCCTTACAAATGATTTTCTAAACCATGTAGACGTAGATGTTGTACAGAATATGCGCGCCTACGCAGATGGCGTAGCCGCGCATGACGAAAATACTTCCCAGAAACACGCCTGCCGCCGAGAGGAAAATCAGCTGCGCCCACGGAAGATGAGGCCAGTTTGAGAGTTCCTCGCCGCTGAAGTGATACAGGCCGAACAATACGCCTCCTATGAAGACAGCTGCTATCGCCACGGTGTCTTTGCGCAGGCCGAAAATATCCGAGAAGAGCAGTATCGCCATGCTTATGAACAGCATGCGGAACAGGAATTCCTCGTATATGCCTGCACCGAAAGACATAAGCACCTGCTGCTGCCAGTTGATCGCGCTGTCTGAAACTGCCTGCATGTTTGTCGCGATTCTGTCAGAAACGTGTGCCATCGCTGCCAGAGGGAGCATCCAGATAATCGACTCGCCGACCATGCCGGCCAGCACCTTGGGCTGAATTTCCCACTTGTCCTTGCGGACGATGTGCTGGACAAGCAGCGACACGATGATGAACAGGGCCGGCAGATAAGCCGCCGTGCCGCCGAAATATTTCAGGATTTTATACAGGTCCCGAGGGGCGAGCAGGCTGCTGCCGTAGTAGGCCGAGCCGACCTGGTAGATGATCAGCATGGGCAGCACGAATATCAGGCAGTTCAGGGGCCTGAGCGAGTCGTGTACGTAACCTTTACGGCGTTTTAGACTGGAGTAGCCGTTCGATGGCATTGCGGTATTATGGCCGTCCCTGCGGTTAGTTCAACGCAAATCGCCGCTTCTCGGCAAAGAAAGATAAGCCCGGATCCGGTCCACCGTACCGGGGCCTATTCCGCTGACGTTGGTGAGGTCTTCGGCATATATGAACGCGGCTGGGCCTGCTTTTCCGCGATATTCGACAATGGCTGCGGCCTTGGCCGGCCCGATGCCCGGCAGACGTTTCAGCGAGGGAATCGAGGCGGAGTTCGGGTCGATGCTTTCGCGGGCGGCTGCGACACGGTCACCGTCAATCGGGATTCCGTTATCCAGGCTGACTGTGCGGCCGATTGCCATTGCGCCTAGGCATATCAATGCTGCTGTACAAACCACCAGCATGGCGGCAAGGTTTGGCCTGTTCCATTGCAGGTCGTAATGGCTCGTCATTGGTTCTGCTCGCTGCTGCGGCCTTTGTTATTTCGGTCCTGCTGGTCGATTACTATGTCCGTGCTTTCCAGGAACGCCTTGAAGTTTCGCAGTTCCTTGTATGCGAGCTTGGGTTCGAGGTCGCCTTTGCACAGGCCGCCGTGCGGAATGTAATGCCCCTCGTAATCGCCAAGGTCCCGCCACGATACCGAATCGACGAACGGTTTCGATATGCTTATGCGGTAGAAAGCCTGCAGCCATTCCGCCTGAAGCCGCGGCGACCACGTACTGTGCCACCGTCCGGCCTTCATCGGTGCGGCCTGACCCTGCCAGGCGTCCCATGCGTCCGGCTCGATGCTCGAAGGAACCTGCGTGCCGGATATGTGCACCGTTTTGCCGAAGCCGACGAACTCGTCCAGCAGCGAGCTTATCTGCAGCAGGTCGCGCACATAGTGCCCGTCGACCGGGGAACCCATGTAAATCTGCACGCCGAACGCGTCGAATTTTATGCCGCTCTGGACGGCCATGTCCGCGTAGAGCAGCGGCGGGATTGTCCGCTGGTTGCGGGCGTAGTATTCGCCCCACGGCATCACGAGGTCAATCATCACCTGCGAATTGGGAGCGAGCTTTTTGACCAGCAGACAGCTCATGCGGGTCAGCTCCATAAGCTGCTCGAAATTGAGGTTGAAGCTGTTGTACGCATGAATGCCCGACACCACGTTCCACACTCGCACGTGCCGCTCGTATCGTTTGACGATCTGTTGAATGTTGTCGTAGATGAGGTCGCGCAGGGCCTCGTAGTCGTGCTCCCATATGTACAGCCACTCCGGAAGCTGCTTCGGCTCGAAGCTCAGCAGCGGCCCGGCGTGGATGGGCTTTTTGCAGCGGGCGGACCAGTTGACCCATGAGTCGACCTGCGTGAAATCGTGCTTGCGTTCCTTCGGCTCAAGGTGCTTCCACGGAATCGGCACGCTGACGAAGTCGTAAGCCTCCCGCAGCCGGTCCTGGTAGTTGGCCGATGTTGAGAAAAGGTCCACCATTCCGCCGAAACTCGTGCGCGAGGTGGCCGCTACGGAACTCTTGCGTCGCTTTAGGAATATTTCCGCGTGGAACAGGGCGATTTTCTCGCCCAGTGTCACGCTGTTTTCCAGTGCGACATCTGCGAGCCTGGCAGCCTCGGCCGGGTCTGACGCTTTGAGGGCGTCTACAAACTGCTGGCGGACCTCGGCGAAGTCGCTGTTGAGCTTGTTTGCCTCGGCGTAGTCGAACAGTCCCCAGTCTTCGCGCTTCTGGGTGATTTTCATTATCTGGGCGCGGGCCAGTTCGACATTGAGGTTGTAAGGTTCGTTCTGCTCGGGCAGGCGGGTGGTTGCCAGCATGTATTTTCCGGCCCGGCCGACGTCGCGCAGCAGGGCCAGGCCGCAGGCGCCGGCTATACGCTTGGCGCAGGTTATTCTGTTGCCTGCGGCGGCCAGCTCGGCGCGGACGGGAATGCCGTCCTGACCGAACATATACGCCCCGGACAGATCCACATCCTGCGCAGGCGCACCATTTTGGTAGACGTCAAACCGAAGCATAGTTTTTTCTGTTTATGAATCTATAACCGGTTATGATTGCATGCAGATCGCGGTATGAATCCGCATCTGATGAGCTACAGGATAATATCCCCGTTCGATTTTTGCCACCTTGTGTTTGCATGTCTGGTTTGCGCCCCTGTGTATAACGCTTGTGGCGGGTGGTTGATTCATAATTTTTTCTGAAATTTTCACTTATGGCGGGCGTAGTTTGCCTCTTGCCTGCACGTATCTTACGTTTATTTAGGTCCTAAGTAAGGGCGAAGACTGCCCAAGGCTTGCGGTGTCTCCGCTAGGCGGCGGGACATATTGTTTTTGTGTAACACTATTATGGGTCAGTTCTTATGATTGACGCCGAGAGAATGACGAATAGCCCTCGAATCCTGCTGATGAGTCACGAGCTGGATGAGGCGGCTATTCGAAGTTCGTATCTGACCAAGGCAGGATGGCAGGTTATCCAGGTCAGCGAGCCGGTCGAGGCCCTGGCGGTTGTCCGCAGCAGGGATATAGACGTGGTTCTGCTGCATCTGCCTGTGGATGATATGGTTTCCATGGACTTTCCCAACGTTCTTCGGGAAATCGCACCGTCTGCATATCTGCCGGTAATGATTCTCGCCGGGAACCCCGCCGACCAGCAGCGGTGCCTGTTCCTGGACAGCGGCGCCGACGACGTTATCTGCGTCAGTACCTCAGCGTCCGAGATGATGGCCCGACTGAGGGCGCTGTTGCGGACCAAGGAACTTCAGGACCAGCTTGCTGCGTCGAGAAGCGCATTGCAGGAAGCTCTGAAACGCGAACGGGAGCTTATGGTCCGCCTCCGCAAGGACAACGCATACCTGAAAGTGCTCGCGACTACCGATCCGCTGACGCACGTGCAGAACGTTCGCAGCTTTCACGACATTCTTCACCATGAATTCAGAATCGCAAAGCGATACACCCAGCCGATAAGCCTGCTGACCATGGATGTGGACCATTTCAAGCTGGTCAACGATTCGTACGGCCATCCCAGCGGCGATTATGTCCTGAAGGAACTTGCCGTCATTCTCACGCAGTCGGTTCGCGAATCAGACGTCGTGGCCAGGACGGGCGGCGAGGAATTCAGCATTGTTCTGCCAAAGGCCGACCGCTCCAGCGCGATGCAGTTCGCCGAACGTATCCGCAAAGAGGTCGCTTCGCGGCACTTCAACTGCTACGGGCAGGATATCAATGTAACCATTTCGGTCGGGTCGGCGACGTTCCCTTCCACGACGGAGGATATCGATTATCCAGAGATGCTCATTTATTTCAGCGACCAGGCGCTGCTTGTCGCCAAGGAGAGCGGCCGCGACAGAGTGGTGGACTTCCACAACCTTGCTCCTTCGGTGCGGGAGCGGCTCGGCAGGCAGTATCTCACTACGACGCTTGAAAAAGTCGCCGTCGATGTCGCCGGCGATGCGGACGGCGTTTCGCGCAAGATACCCATTGAGACGGAATAGCCGACTATGGGTGGCACGGTCCCTCAGGGGCCGTGTTGAGGCGGTCAGTATTCATCCATGCCCGCCATCGCGTCATGGTCAAAGCCTTCCAGCGGGCAGCCGGCGCACTTCGCCTTCGGCCTGCAGTAATTTTTGCCGACGGCCACCAGCTGTGCGTGATAATCGTTCCAAAGTTCGACATCCTGCGGCAGCGAAGATTCGAACAGCTCCTTGATGGCCTCATAGTCGTCATCCGGCGCGATAAGCCCGTGCCGCAGCAGTATGCGATATGTGTACGCGTCGACGACGAAGCTCGGTTTGCCGGCCGCGTAGAGAATCATGCTGTCCGCCGTCTCCCGGCCGATGCCGTTAATCGCCAGCAGCTCTTCACGCAGCGTCGAAACGGGGCGGTCGAGGAATGCCTCGAAGTCGTCGCCGAAACTCTCATGCACCGCAGCGATGAAATTCTTAAGACGCTTCGCCTTGATATTGTAATAGCCCGCCGGGCGGATAAGCTTGGCCAGTTCATCGTGCGACAGTTCGTGCAGTGCGCTTACGCTCATGCAGCCGGCCGACAGCAGATTCTTCAGCGCCTTCTCGACGTTGCCCCAGTTTGTGTTCTGCGTGAGAATCGCCCCGACGCATATTTCCAGCTTGCTGTTTCCCGGTTTGCCCGCCGAAGCGGCGCCAGTCGCGAAGGATGGCCACCACCCCTGATGCCCGAACCGCCCGCGCATCGCTTCGTACATCTCCGACAGTATTTGTGAGGTTTGTGACATCAGCGGTTCCGGCTTACGTTTTGTCTAGCCACGACATGCAGATTGCCGAGGACAAATCCCAGCTGTATTTGCCGCGGCTGCCTTCGTAGAGCATCATGAAGCAGTCTTCGGTTTCCAGCAGGGCGGGGAACCATATCGCTCCGCCGTCCGGCGTGCCCTTGGCTCCGGTTCCGAATATCGGGTTGCCCGGATGCCTCTGCCAGTCGATAAGATTTTTCGACCGGGCCAGGCCGAAATATTCCGGCTCGTCCGTGAGGCAGGCGCTGCCGCCGTATATCATGTAATACCAGCCGTCGCTGTATGACAGCCTGGCCGTCACTATCGACAGGGCGTCCCAGCTTCCCTTTTCGCCGACGAATACAGGCTCGTCCCGGACATTTTCAAATTTTATCCCGTCACTCGAAACCGCAAGGTGCAGGCGGTATTTTTCGCCGACAAGCATCTGGTACAGCATGTAGATTTTGTCGCCGGATACGATGACATCCGGCGCCCGCCCGGCGCAGATTTTTCCATGCTTGCGGAAGTTTATCCCGTCGTTGCTGACGGCCATGCCAACGCTGTCGGGGCAGGGGCCTATGGCGGAGTAGTAAAGAAAAACCCTGTCCTGGAATATCGCGGCGGCCGGGTCGAGCGCCGACGAGTCGAACTCGTCGGCCTTGCCGCAGTCGATGACGGGCAGGCCGTTATTCAAGTCTTTCAGTTTTATCCTGCCGGGTGAAGCGGCTGTTATCTCTGCAACGGCGATACGGTTGGTGTCATCCTTCCTGCCCGGCATTATGCCGCAGCCGCGATAGTAAACCAGCGTCCTGCCGCCGAACTCCAGTATGTCCGGGTTCGCCACGTAAAGCCGCTTCCACGTGCCGGCCGAAGTCGGGATTACCGGGTTGCCTTCATAGTGATGCCACAAGAGACAGTTTTTTGTGTAGTCGTCGGAGAAAATATCCCAGAATTTCTGATTCAAATGATATTCCTTTACTGCGGTTAACTTGCCGGGCGCAAATCATAGCAAATCACGGTAGGGATGTCAGTCCGGAATGAGTTCCGTATCTTTGGGCTTTACCGCTCGCAGTGCGATAACAGTTCCTGTGATGATGAACACGCAGGCTGGGTAGAAGACCCACTGCGGCATTTCGTCGAGCAGGAAATACGCTATGACTCCGGCGAAAACGAACTGCGTCATGCTCGCCAGGCTCACAATCTGCCCCCGCATGTGCTTGAGGCACCAGTTTATCGAGGAATGGCCGATGACAGTCGGCACGATGCCGAGTGCCAGAACGCACATCAGGTCCGTCGCGGAATTGATATCAGGCGGCGCCGTGAACCACACCGCAATGAGAAAACTCGATATGCCGGCGAAGAAATAGAGCGGCACGACGTAAAGCCAGATCGACGGGAAGTCGCGGTTGCGCCTGCCGAGCGTCAGGTAGAAGGAAAGCAGAATCAGCGACACGACGCACATGCCGTCGCCGAGAAGGTTGCTGCCGCTCAGGTTCAGGTCGCCTGCGGCCAGTATCGCCACGCCGACGAGTGTAATCGCCGTGCCCAGAAGTTCCCGCAGCGTCAGCGATTCTCGAATCATGACGTACAGTGTGAACGGCATGACGATGGGCAGCATGTTTACTATGAGCGTTGCGTTTGCAGCCGTGGTCTCGCGAGCGCCTATCATCCACGTGATGAAGTGCAGCCCCAGCATCAGGCCGGGCACGATGGACCGCAGAATGTGCCGGCGCGTATATCTGCCGCGATATCGGCCCATGTCGCGCAGGAAAAGCGGCGTCAGCACCGCAGCTGCGATGAGCAGCCTGTACGACGACAGCAGGGCCGGTGCCACGTCGCACAGCTTGATGAATATCACAGCCGTCGAGCAGCAGAACGTGCCGAATATCAGTAATGTCGCCTTGAGAAACATTAAGTGGAAAAGAATAGCCCAAAACGCCCGATGTGCCAGAGAAATGCGGAGATTCTTTGCGCGCGGGCCTTCGCAATGTTTTGCGTGGGGTTTCGACGGCGTGTTATAATCCGGGGCTGCAGAATTGCGATTAGATGAGGAAGGGACGCGTTGGGTGAATTCAAAGTCATTTCAGACATGAAGCCGCAGGGCGACCAGCCGGCCGCCATCGACCGCCTTGCCGCAAACATACGTCACGGGCAGAAGTACAACGTTCTTCTGGGTGTTACGGGCAGCGGCAAGACGTTCACTATGGCCCACATTATCGAGCGGGTGCAGAAGCCCACGCTCGTCATCAGCCACAACAAAACGCTCGCAGCCCAGCTTTATGAGGAGTTCAAGGACCTGTTTCCCCGGAACGCCGTCGAGTACTTCGTGAGCTATTACGATTACTACCAGCCGGAAGCGTATATCCCCCAGCGAGACATCTACATCGAGAAGGACGCCTCGCGCAACGACGACCTTGACCGCCTCCGCCTCAGCGCGACGACCAGCCTGTCGCACCGCAGCGACGTTATCATCGTGGCCAGCGTGTCGTGCATATTCGGCCTGGGCAGCCCGGAAGAATACAAAAGGTCCATCGTGCCGATACAGGTCGGCATGACGGTCGACCGCGACGAGATGCTGCGGCAGCTCGTCAACCTGCAGTACGACCGCAACGACGTGGCGTTCGAACGCGGCAAGTTCCGCGTCCGCGGCGATACGATAGACATTTATCCGGCCTACGAGGAGTTCGCCTACCAGGTAGAGCTGTTCGGCGACCGGATAGACTCAGTGAACATAATCAATCCGACCACCGGCGACGTCCTCAGCAAAACCGACCAGGCGTTCATATTCCCGGCTGTGCATTATGTCGTCGAGGAAAACGCAGTCGAGCGGGCTGTCAAGTCGATCAAGGAAGAGCTGGAATATCGCGTAATCGCCCTGAAGAACGCCGGCAAGCTGCTGGAGGCGCAGCGGCTGTCCGCACGCACACTGTACGACATGGAGATGCTCACGGAGGTCGGCTACTGTCCCGGCATAGAGAACTACTCACGCCATCTCGACGGGCGCCAGCCTGGCGAGCGGCCTTACACGCTGATAGATTATTTCGGCGACGATTACCTGCTTATTATCGACGAGTCGCATGTTACGCTGCCGCAGCTTCGCGCGATGTACAACGGCGACCGCAGCCGCAAGCAGGTGCTTGTCGACCACGGCTTTCGCCTGCCGAGCGCACTGGACAATCGCCCGCTGCGGTTCGAGGAATTCGAGCAGCTCTGGAAGCAGGTGATATTCGTCTCGGCCACACCGGGCGACTGGGAACTTGCCAAGGCGGGCGGCGAGGTCGTCGAGCAGATTATCCGCCCGACTGGCCTGGTGGACCCGGCCGTTGAGGTCCGCCCGGCACAGGGCCAGGTCGCCGACCTGCTGGCGGAGATACGCAAGCGCGTCGAGGCCGGCGAGCGCACGCTTATAACCACGCTGACCAAGCGGCTGAGCGAAGACCTCGCCGAGTACATCCGCAGCGAAGGCTTCCGCTGCAAGTACCTCCACAGCGAAATCGACACGCTTGACCGCGTGGACATTCTCCGCGAGCTTCGCGAGGGCAGGTTCGACGTGCTGGTCGGCATTAACCTGCTGCGCGAGGGCCTGGACCTGCCGGAAGTTTCGCTGGTCGCGATTCTCGACGCCGACAAGGAAGGCTTCCTCCGTTCGGCGACGAGCCTTATCCAGACCATCGGCCGATGCGCCCGAAACGTCAACGCTCAGGTGTACCTCTACGCCGACAAGGTCACCGATGCGATGGCCAAGGCCATCGACGAGACCAGACGCCGCCGCGAGATGCAGCTTGCGTACAACGCCGAGCACGGCATCACGCCGCAGACCATCCGCAAGGCGATCCGGTCGGCCCTTGCAGACCAGCTCCGCGCCCGCCAGACCGCACGCGAGGCAATCCACGCCGGCGAGGACGAATTCGACAAGGCGGAGCTTATCAACGAGCTTGAGATGCAGATGCTTGAGGCGGCAGAGGCGCTGGAGTTCGAAAAGGCAGCCCGTCTGCGCGACCGCATCGCCGAGCTGAAAGGGGAAGGCGGCGATACAATCGACACCGTCGAAAAACCGCCCAGGAAAACCGGCCGCCGCGGCAGGCAGATGGGCTAATCCTTCCGATAGCTTGACGGCGTTCTGCCTGTTATGCGCTTGATGCAGGTCGCCAGGTACTGGCTGGAGGGAAATCCGAACCGCTGCGCTATCTGAACGAGCGGCCTGTTTGTTTTCGAGATTTCACCGACGGCGGCAACCACGCGACGCTGCAGATAATACTGAGCGGGGCTTTCGCCGGTTTCCTTCCTGAAACGCGTTTTGAAATGCGACAGGCTCCAGTTTATCCACTCCGCGATTTGGTCGAGGTTCAGCGGCTCGGTGAGGTTTGCTTCCATTACTTTTATCGCCTGCTGAACCTGCGGTGAATGTTGCGGCTCGGCGGTGCGCCTCGCCGACGTCACCGCGGTTTCGATTAACAGCGAAATGAGCGTCGCTCTGGCGGCTGTCTCGTTAAGAGTGCCGGCGCCGGCCTCGGCGAAGTCCAGCAGCCTGTCGAACAGGAAGCCCGTCACGTCCCTGGCGTGGAATCGCCGCCGCGGCATATTCATCAGCAGCGAGTGAAGCCGGCGGCCTTCGTCGGGCGGCAGTTTCAGCCAGCCGCGAACGTAACGGCGGGGGAGTTTCAGTATCAGCCAGTAGATTCGGCCCGGGTGCAGCACGTTATCGACGCCGCCGTGAATTTCATCCGGCCAGGTTATGTACGCCTCGCCTCCGGAAAGGCTGTGCACCTCGTCGCCGACCCGCCACACAAGCCGGCCGGCTGCGATGTAGCATATTTCCATGTGGGCCGGGTGTGTGTGCATTGCCAGCGTGCCGGCTGTACGCAGGATGCCCGTGCCGACGGCGTAAACGTCGGGTATGTCCGGCCAGGGGTTGTTGAAGCCGTACAGCCCCGGCGGGCGGCGTTTTGAAGGCGATTCATCCATGTATGAAATCGTACTATGATTGTAATCGCAAGACAACCCCTGTTATTTGCGGGATAATCGAATCATGTTCTAATATGGCCGATTATTTCAAGGTCTTTGCAAGGATTCGAAATGGCGACGCAGAAAGAACGACAGCTGCTTATCGAACTGGCGAAAAAGGTTGCTCATTATGCCTCGCTGCCCATCCAGCAGGAGCGGGCGCAGCTCTGGCGTGATCATAACGCCCTGAGGCCTACGCGGGCTCCTGTCGAGGTAAGCCCGGAGGACGGCTGGGTCGAGCTTGTTACGCCCGAATCGCTGCAGTGCGAAAGCCCGCTGCTGCGTGACTGGGAAACCCAGCTTCGCAAGAAACTGTTCTATGCCGAGCACATAAACGACGACACGCCGGTTACCGACTATCTCAACGTCGCGTGGGTTGTCGATCGCGGCAACTACGGCCTGCAGGAGCATTTCACCCATTCCGACACCGCACGCGGCGCCTTCGCATGGGAGCCGGTCATAAAGACCGAAGCCGATGTCGACAAACTGAAATTCAACGAGATTAAAATCGACCGCGAGCAGACCGACCGTAACGAACAGCTTGCCCGCGAGATTTTCGGCGACATTTTGACTGTGCGCCGGCACAGCTGGATGTGGTGGTCGCCGTTTCTTACCGGGCGGCTGGTTTATTTCCGCGGCCTTGAACAGACCATGATGGATATGTACGACAATCCGCGTTTGTTGCACCGCATCATGTCATTTCTGCGGGACGCCTTCCTTCGCGAGATGGACTTCGCCGAGCGTGAAGGCATACTCTGGGCGAACTGGACGCCGGATGAAATCGTCGGCTCCGGCGGCCTTGGCTGCAGCGACGAACTGCCGGCCTCGGATTTCAGCGGCACGGTCCGCCTGAAAGACATGTGGGGCCTCGGCGAAAGCCAGGAGTTCGTCGGCGTCGGCCCGGAAATGTTCGACGAGTTCGTGCTTCAGTACCTGCTGCCGGTGCTTGAGAAGTTCGGGCTGAATTGTTTCGGCTGCTGCGAGCCGCTTGACAAGAAATTCGACCTTGTCCTCAGCAAAGTGCCGCGTCTCCGCCGCGTGTCGGTTTCGCCGTGGTGCAATCGTGAAATAGCCCGCGACAAGCTTGCCGACAAGTACATTTACTCTTGGAAACCCAATCCCGTGCTTATCTGCTCGCCGACGGTCCACTGGGACCAGTGCGAGCTGGCGGTCCGCGAGACGCTGGAAATCGCCCGAGACTGCCGCGTCGAAATCATAATGAAGGACACCCACACCTTCGCCAAAGACCCGACCCGGGCGGGCAAATGGGCTGGGCTGGCAAAGCGGATTTCCGAGGAAATGGCGTAGGAGAAGGCGTGAAAGTCCTCTTCTTTAACGAGCCGCGACTGTAAAGGAGCGGTCCATCCGTGGTAAACGCGGGAATGACCGCTCCCTGACGGACTTTATGCGCTTTGCCCATCTTACCCATTGCGC
>CAZVYJ010000005.1:0-90017 GCA_964631565.1 uncultured Planctomycetaceae bacterium | reverse complement strand
AGCCCGACCGATCCGGACGCCACCATGTCCACCTCATGCAGGCAGTATCGCATGGGAGGAAATAGGGGACAGTCACCTATTTTCTGCTTTCTTTTTTTGGTCTGCCGAGCGGCAGCGGTCGTAAACGCCGGCCAAGCTTGGAGGAAATAGGGGACAGTCACCTATTTTCTGCTTTCTTTTTTTGGTCTGCCGAGCGGCAGCGGTCGTAAACGCCGGCCAAGCTTGCGTTCGAGCTTGCTCAGCCAGTTGTCGCTCCCCAGCGGTCGGCCGCGACTCGTGCAAAGATGAATCCCGGCCAGTTCTTCCGCATCCAGCCGGTCTCGCAGCACATCCTGCCACGCCACATCGCCGGCTGCACGATCCCACGCAGCCATATCCAGAACGCCGGCCTCGTCCGTCGCCAGCCCGCAATGAACGGCTGCACTGCTCCACCGATAACGCCACGCAGAGCGAACCATCTTCGCACGAGCGGGATTCTGCTCGACATAAGCCATCGCACGCAGAAAGTGCGCTTCATCCAGCGGGCACGAGTAAAAACGGTTCTGCCAGAGGTGTCCGCTGCGGCCGTGAAAGCGATTCACATACTGCGTGTACAAAAAATGCGTCCGCCCCACAGCCTTCGCCAGCGACGACTCACGCGACGGCGTCAATATCAGATGAACGTGATTCGTCATAAGGCAATAGCCGTCAACGCCGACGCCGAACCGCTCCGCCTGCTCGCGAAGCAACTCCAGATACGTGCGGCGGTCATCGTCAACAAAGAAAACGTCCTGGCGATTGTTGCCGCGCTGCGTGATGTGATGCGGGCAACCCGATATGACTATTCTTCCCAATCGCGGCATAACGTGGATGTTAAATAACAAATAAGGCGCAGTCAACCAAAAATAGGTGACTGTCCCCTATTTTGCTCCCTATTTTGCTGTCCCCTATTTCGCTCCTATTTCGCTGAAATCCCTGCTGGGGCGACTGAACATGAACAAAACAATAATGCTGCACGTATCGGGCAGGGTCAATGGAAAAATCGCAGGTAGCAGGGAATAGAGAGCAGGAAAACAAAATCGCGAGTTGCGAGTCGCGAGTCGCGAATTATTAGGCATTAGGGCATTAGTCATTCATTAGACATTGGTCATTCGTCATCAGGCATTAAAAAAAGGTGGGGCTTCGTCCCCAGCCTACCACTGACGCTCCGCCCGCCTGTATGGGCGCAACTCGCGATTCCGCCACAGCCGAGACGGCTGTGCTACGAAGAAAAAATTTTCAAGACGGCGCTTGCAAATGCGCCAATATTTTGTAACTATCTGTTATATAAGAAGTAAGCAACAATTCGCCGCGGCATGCGGCCCGACATAAAGCCCATGCAATTCCGGATTTCCGGCGGCGGCAGACAACTTTAATCATCGACTTTCAGCATCATTTTCAAAAACGCTTTTCAAATAAGTTTCAGAAAAGTCTCAAAAAAGTTTCAAAAAACTTCAAAAAAGTCTACAGGGTGACACAAGGCTGTCACTGCACTAGCGCATAAAAGGTCAGAAGTCATGAGCGTTAGTCGGATATACAGACTGTTGCGGTTAATCACGATGTTGCAGGGTCGTCGCAGTTACACCGCCAATGAACTATCGAAGGAGTTGGAAGTCAGCCGCAGGACCGTTTTCAGAGACTTACAGATGTTGGAGTTGGCCCATATCCCCTACTACTTCGACGCCGAAAGCAACGGCTACAAGATAAGCAGCCATTTCTTCCTGCCGCCAATAAACCTCACCATCACCGAGGCGCTGGCGATGCTCATGCTGGCGGGCAGGACCAAGGGCAGCAGCCAGATGCCGCTTCTGTCAGCCGGCAACAGCGCAGCCCTGAAGCTCGAAAACGCACTGCCCGGCGCAATCCGCGAGCATGTCGGCAGCGTCATGAGTCAGATGCGTCTTTCACTCGGGCCGATGTCGCGGCACAAGGACCTGCAGTCGATGTTCGACCAGCTGACGGAGGCAATCATCAAGAGATGCGTCTGCAAACTGGTGTACATAAGCTTCCACGAGAAGAAGCAGATAACCACCACTGTTCATCCGCTGCGGCTGGTTTTCGTCGGGCGGGCGTGGTATCTGCTGGCGTGGTCTTCCGCGCACAACGAAATCCGGACCTTCAAGCTCGGCCGAATCCGCAAGCTAACGCTGACCGGCAGGCAGTTCACGCCGCGCGATGTGAACCTGGACGACTATTTCGGCGACGCGTGGAGCATGATTCCCGAAGGCAGACTATACGACGTGCATCTGCGTTTCTCGCCGCAGGTCGCGGGCAACGTGGCCGAGGTCGGCTGGCACAAAAACCAGCGGGTCGAATGGCGAGACGACGGTTCGGTGGATTTCCATACCCGCGTGGACGGGCTTGGCGAAATCACATGGTGGCTGCTCGGCTACGGCGACCAGGTTGAAGTAATCGCACCCGCCGCCCTGCGTAAGTGCGTCGCAAAGGTGGCTTCTTCAATAGTGAACATGTACCGCAAGGAGGCTGTACGCTGATGAAAGCTCTAATACAGAGAATCCAGTGGGCTGAAGTCGAAACAAACAACGAAATCGTATCGCAGGTCGAGCGAGGCCTGCTCGCGTATGTCGGCATCGCCAGCAGCGACACGGTCGAGGATGCGAAGTGGCTCGCAAACAAGATAGCCGGCCTGAGGATATTCGAGGACCACAACAAAAAGCTTAATCTTTCGGTGCAGGATGCGCGGGGGGGGCGTCCTGGCCGTTTCCAACTTCACCCTTATGGGTAACGCTGACAAGGGACGCCGACCGGAATTCACCGCCGCCGCACCGGGCGAAGCGGCAGAGCGGGTTTACCAGGCGTTCCTTGCCGCGTTATCCGAGGCCGGGTGCCAGGTCGCATCCGGGGTTTTCGGCGCGGATATGACCATCCGCAGTGCGGCCGACGGCCCGGTGAACATAATCGTCGAATCGCCGGCGAGAAAGGACTAGCGCGACATACCCGCGACAACGGGTTTTTGAGATGAGCTTTTTAGAAAAGCCGGGCATCTCGCCGACAATGTGAATAAAGGATTATCGCGATATACCGCAACAACGGGTTTTCAAATGAGGTTCTTTAAAAACCGGCACGTTGCCGGGCGGCATAAGAGAAGGACTAGCGAGATATACCCGCAACAACGGGTTTTGGCAAAAACGTGTGGCTGGAGGCAGCAATGGCCCATCAGCTGGTTCGGTACCTTAACTGGACAACGACCCCCGACTCGCCGAGCTTGTCTGATGGGCCGCCTTTTTAAGAAAATCCGAAATTCGAAGCACGAAATCCGAAACAAAAGGCAAATCTGGAATTCAAATGACTGCCCGAGATTCTGCTTTTTTCATTTGTGCTTTTACAAAACAATGATTTTCTCTGCGTCCTTAGCGACCTCTGCGGCTATTTGCGAATCCCGAAATTAACCGCCGGCGGCCTACAAACACTTGACGAAATGCGGCCTATTCCGTAACTTGTCCCATCCGTTGGGAGTGTGCCCGAGTGGACAAAGGGATCAGACTGTAAATCTGACGGCATAGCCTACGGTGGTTCGAATCCACCCGCTCCCATTAAAGATAGCCGCGGCAACATGACGCCGCCGGCTTGTCTGCGGGCGTAGCTCAATGGTAGAGCGCCAGCCTTCCAAGCTGGCTGTTGCGCGTTCGAGTCGCGTCGCCCGCTTTTGTTTTTTTAACCCAATCACTCCCCTATCAGGATGATTTCCGACTGGGCCGTTCCGGTGAACGTGACCGGCAAACCTTCCTTCATCAGCTGCGCGCCGGTGAGCGTCGTGTTCTGCTCCGGCATGTCAGTGAATTTCACCTGGTACTTCTGCTCCGGCTTCAGACGCTTGAACATCACGGTCGTGCTCCCCCCGGCCGGCCCGAACAGCATGACGACGCCGCGGTCCTTCTGGGGGCTGCAATACTGGACGCCGTCGAAGCCGGACGCGGCGTCGACGATGTCGTGGTATAGGTTGCCATCGCGGATGAGCGGGCGAATCTCGCTCTTGTAGATAGCCAGGTTGGATTTCAGATGCGGGATCATCTCCGGCAGGTCCGAGGGCAGCACGATTTTCGGCAGGTTATACTCCGGAGTTATGGCGGCCACCGCCGTCCAGCTGCCCGCCAGCAAAGTGCTGCGGAAATGCCTGACGAAGCGGTCCTTGTCCCACTTCCACGACGGGGCGCCCTTGTCCCAGACGGTATAAGGCAGATGTATCAGTATGTTGATCTGCGCGGGCGGAAGAACCCGCGACAGGTTGTAGAACAGCTTCCGCGTCACGTCCGGGTTGTCGTCGTACAGGTCCGTAATCGACGCGTAGGTCATGGTCCTGAAATCGCAGGAGCTGCAGCTCAGGTTGAAGCGGTAATTTTTCGAGCAGTTTTCCTGCGCCCACGCCTGGATATTCAGGTCCGTATCCTGGAAATCGTTGCGCCACATGTCAGGGGCGTATTCGTTCCAGATTTCTTTCAGATATTCCCGCGTGTCCCATGTTACATGGTTCATCAGGTACAGGTTCAGCTTCAGGCCGTTCTCGTGCGCCAGCTGCGGTATGATTTTCGTGCCGCTCGGCCAGTCGCCGGCCTTGGCCGCCTCGGCCCAGTATGCGTCCACCTCGACGGCCTCGAACCCCATGTCCTTCAGCCCTTCCTTCTCCACGCCCTTGCGGTAGGTCGCCTCGTCCGACCACCACACCGCGCCGGCCGCCTTCGAACCTGCGGTTTCATAGCTCCACAGCCCGCCGAAAATCGCCCACGGCGCTATGGGGTCGCTGCGGTGATTGGCCGGGGTCTTGTTATTCCAGAACCATCGCTTGAACTGGTTGCACCCGTCGTCGATGTCGCCATTGTAGACGCCCAGATAAGTCGGCGACGCGGCTGCGGTCTCGCCGGCCGGAACGTCCATGCCCCTGCCGGCCATGTATTGCGCGTCCGCCCTGACCATGTCAGTGCCGAACGTGTCCACGGTAATCTTGAAATCCGCCTGGTTTTCCATGCCCAGATACAGGCCGCCCTGCCCGGCGTCGTCGATTACGCAGAACGGCATGGGCTGGCCGAATTTGCCATCCCGGCTCACGATCTTCATCCTCGAACCGTCGGTTAATCCCTGCTTCCGCGTCGGACCGGCCTGGTCGCCGAACGTCCACAGCAACGCCTTCCGCCCGGAGTTCGGCTGCACGATAACGCCAAGGTATGGTTTCGACAGGCGGACAACGGAGTCGGTTTTGTTGCACACCCTGAACGTATGCTGCAGCGGACCGGGCAGCTTCGGCGAGGCGGACCACCAGACCGATTCAAGCGAAAGCCCCGGCAGCTGGACGCAATCGAACGTCAGTGTGAGCGTGTCCGCGGCCGCATCGGCCTTGTTGAATCGCCACGCTGCGGGTTTTATCACTTTGTCGCCGGCCGTCACCTGCTTCGGCAGCGCGATTACCGACGGCTGGGCCGTCCAGTTCCATCCGGCGTCGATATTGGCCAGGCTGTAGATTACCAGCTGGTCCGTCGAGTCCACGCCGACCGTCAGCGCCGTGTCGGCCGTGGACAGCGTCCATGTTTCCTTCTTGCCCGATGCGGTCATCACAGGCTCCGGCGCCAGTCCGGCGGCCATCTCAGCCGTCGTGCACGGCGGAGGCACGGGGCTGGTCGTGGTCGCCCAGAGGCGGAACCTGCCGATGTTGTGCGCCTGAAAACCCTGCTCGAGCGTGAACGTCAGGACCGTGCCGCCGTCAAAACCGACGGGCTTCGCCGTTGAAAATATCGCCCCATGCGGCGTGGCTTCCTGCGGGTCGATAGCCCAGCCGGTTTCGGCCTTGCCGTCGATGGCGGCCGCGACGGGCCAGCCTTCCTGCGAGAAATCGGCTGCGGCTGCGGTAAACGGAACGGCGGCCGCATCGGCTTTCCCGTCGGCAGGCGCTGCCTTGAGGCTGAATTCGGTAAGCACGAGATTGTTAACGCGGCCTCGCCCGGCCCCGCCGCCGAACGCCTCGTCGGGAATCACTTCAATCTGGACCGCGGTTATGCCGGTCAGCTTTGTGGTCGCAGTCACCGTGTAGACGTCCTTGTCGGCGTTGGGACCTGCGGCGATGATCGAGCCGTCTTCAAGGATTGTTAGCGTTGCGCCGGCCCGGGAAACGGCGCTTGTAATCTGCAGCGGCATCCAGACTGGCTGCGGCTCATCTTTTTTCATGGTCGTCGGCTCCTGGCCTTTTGGTGTCGTTGGGGTTTTAACATCGGAAGCCTCGTCCGTGCTGCTGTCGCAGCCGAACCACAGACCGACGCAAAGGAAAAACAAACCGATCAGAACGATTCGGGATATGGTCATCTTGCGTCTCCGTTCCATAAGGTGCAGACTCGCGGTTCTGCCGCGGGGGTCGCCGGAAGTATCTTTTTAAAGAATCGCTGCCATGATATGGTCATCGCAGTCTTCGTCACATAAAAGCATTTACGAAACTTCGTTATCGCAAATCCGTTGAAGTCATGATAGTAAAAATGCTTCCAAAGGAACTGAGAACATGTCCATACATATAACGACAGAGATGCTGGTTTTGGCAATTCTTGTTATCGGGTACTCAGTCATTGCACAGGGCGGAACGGCGGACAAATTGTCCAAGTCGCCGCAGGCGGGCCAGCCCGCCGATATCGCCTCAAGCGCCTACCAGTACCGCGCGGACCGCAAGGCGGACGAAAATCCGCCGGAGAGCTGGGTGGCCCTGATGCACTTCGCCCGTCTGCCGCTGAACAAGCCCATCGACACGAACGCCCCCGCGATAAAGCAGGTGTTGTGCAGCCTGCTGTGGGAGGAAATCCGCCCGGTGCAGCAGCTTGAGCTGAGCTGGCCGGCCGGCGCTAAGCGCAAACCTTCTCCGGAGGAGCTGACGATAACAACGCTGGACAACCGCGGGTCGGCCAGTTCGTGGTGGAACAACCTGGAAGCGACAGTCAAAACGGTCAAGCCCACGGTATCCGCGGACGGCAATGTATATGTATACGACCTGCAGGCGGCGACGTGCGGCATTGTCGTCAGCCTTGGCGAAGGCAAGACGGCCGCCGACTACGACGCGCCCGCTGTGCGGGCGATCGTAGCCGACCGCTGGAAGAAAATGGACGTCGAAATCGAATGGGGATTCGACGACGCCACTGCCGCCAGGGACTACAGCGGCAGCATCGAAACCTACGACGGCGTGGCGGCCGGACTGAAACCCCTCGACGGCGACGCAACCACCAAAGTCACAAACGCAGCATCATGGAATTCCGCCGGGAAAAACACCAACCGCCGCGGCGTGAAGTTCAGCCTGCTTTACATCGGCACGTCGAAGTGGCGGCAGGTCATGCCGTTCACGACCCAGAGCGACGACGTCGCCCGCACCATCGTCACGGTGTGGACGAAGGCCGGCAACTTTTCGTTCCTGGCGGCCGACCTGGACAACGGACCGATTCTCGCGCCGGAGTATGGCTTCTTCGTCCGCCGGCTGCCGGATACCTCGCCCGCCGCGGAATCGCCGTCCAACCCGCTGCTCGCGCATAACATTATGACAACGAAAATGGACGCCATCGCCGGCGACAAGGGACTAATCGGCTGGGGCAGCGACCAGTGCCCGTGGTTCGGCGGCAACCCGGCCGACAAGGATGTCACGGTCAGCGGCATAACCGTCCCGGCAAAAAGTCTGGCCATGCACCCCGGCGCCGACCGCGACGTGGCCGTCGGCTGGCGAAGCCCAATCAAGGGCGTTATGAAAATCCGGGGCGCCGTCTCGCACGGCCAGGCGACAGGCGACGGAATCGAATGGCGGATCGTTCGCGAAACAAAAACCGAGCGCGAGATTCTCGCCCACGGTGCGACCGATGGCAAAAATCCGCAGACGATCCCATGCGAGGCCGATTCCAAAAAACTCGGCGAGGTCGCCGTCGAACCGGGCGACATGATATCGCTAGTCGTCGGCCGTAAAGGCACGCACTACTGCGACACGACAGTCATCGACTTCGTCATCAGCGAAACCGGCGGCAGCAAGCGGACATGGAACCTTGCGCAGGATGTCGCCGGCACGATTCACGCCGGCAACCCGCACGCGGACGGCCAGGGCAACAATAACGTGTGGAGTTTCTACACAATGGGCGCCGCGGAGCAGCCGATTCCTTCGCAGCCTCCAATCGAGCTTGCCTCGAAAGCCGCCAGCGCACGCGAATTCATAAAGGAGCTTCGGGCCAGAAATCTCAGCACAATCCGGCAGCAGATTCGCGCACATGAAGAGCAGACATGGCAAGGCGCCGTCACAGCGATGCGCGGCGATGTCAAAAACCTGCCGCCCCACCCCGCCCCGCCGGCGGGCTGCGAACCGGCCATGAAAGTCCAGGTGCCTTCGGAGCGTCTGACGGCACAATGGAATCTCGGGGCGTGGCATCTCGTGCGTCACGCGCAGAAGAATCCGAAGACCGGGCGGCTGTGGTTCGACGATTATCCCTACGGCATACTCGCCGCCGAGACATACCTGGTTCTTGCAGTGCTGGACCTTATGGGTTCGCACGACGCGGCGGCCGACGGCTTCGACCAGTGGATTTCGCTGCCGATGGACCCCAGTTCAAAGGGCCACCACCCATGGGCCCTGCCCGACCGTCCCAACGGTTTGTTTACTGAAGGTCACGGCTGCTTCACGCACGCCGAAGGCCCGCCGGGCGTCGGCGGACAGATGGACGGCGTCCACGCGTTCGGCCCCGGCTCAATCGGGTGGGCGATTACGCAGCACTACTGGATGACCGGCGATGTGGAGTGGCTGAAGGCGTCGGCTCCGCGCATAAAGGCCAACGCCGAGTGGATGCTCCGCCAGCGGCAGGTGATGGCGCAGGCGCTTCCCGGCGGCCAGCGCCTGTGGTGCAAGGGCCTGCAGCCGCCGCTTCAGGTTACGCCGGACAGCGGCGGACTGTGGATGCAGTTCTACGAATGCGAGGCTTATTACTGGGCGTCGGTGTCACGCCTGGCGGCTACGCTGGCTGTCATCGACCCCGAAGGCGGCGCAAAGCTCGCCGCCGAGGCCGAGGCGTATCGCAGGGACCTGCGGGCGGCAGTCGAAAGGTCAATCGCACTGTCGCCGGTTGTGCCGGTGCGGGACGGCACGTTCCATTCCGTCATACCGTTCGCATGCTATGTGCGCGGGCCGGCCGTCGGCGCGTGGGGCTGGCGGCGCGAAGGCTCGGGCGAGCATGTCGGGCCGATGTACTGGGACACGGTCCAGTCAGCGGCGGCGCTGATAAGCCCGGCCGGCCTGCTGCCAGCAAATGACGTGCGCGTGCAGGGATATCTCGACGTGCTGGAAGATCGCCTGCTGCTTGAAAACGCCAACGCGGCGAAGCACGGCTGGTTCGAGGCCGGCTGGCAGTACCAGGGCGGACTGGAGCGCACGGCGAACCTGCACCTGGCCGGCGACGACATTCCTGTTTTCATCCGTTCCATGCTGAACTGCTATGCCGTCGATATCCTCCCGAACGACGGATACATATTCAACGAGCACGCGGTTCACGGCCCGCCGGACAAGATTTTCGAGGAAGCGGCATTCCTCGAACGGTTCCGCAACATGCTGGTCATGGAAGACGGCGGAAATCTGTGGCTGGCACGCGCAACGCCGCGAGCATGGCTGCAGCAGGGCAAAAAGATTTCGGTCAAAAACGCGCCCACCTATTACGGCGACGTGAATTACGAAATTGCATCCGACGCCGACAACGGCAGAATCGCCGCGACTGTCACGATGCCGTCGCGCGGCGCCGTCGGCGAAGTCCGTCTGCGGCTGCGACATCCCGATGCTGCGGCGATGAAAAGCGTCATGGTCAACGGCAAGGAGTGGAAGGATTTCGACGCGGCCGGCGAATTCGTGAAACTCCATGACCTGAAAGGCGCCGTGAGCGTCGAGGTCCGGTACTGATTAACGGGAAGCTGTTTCAAAACACCTGTTGTGTAAGTTAGGGGTGCCACGGCCCCTCAGGGGCCGTGTTCTTTCGACACCGTACACGGGTTGCGAGCAACCCGTGGCACCCAAGAAGTAGTTTTGAAACAGCTTTTCCGGCCGCAACGACCTTCATCAATTTTTATCCCGAAGGAACCTGACGCCGCCGGCGGTGTTTCAGTTTTTGTGGATGCCGCTGCTGTGGAATTGCACGGCCGCGTTATCCGCACAGTCAGTGTCCGGTAAATTCAGGAGATTATCGATGAATAAAGTTTACCTGTCTCTTTTGGTCATTACGTCTCTGTCCCTTTCAGCCGGCGTATGCATGGCGGAAGACAGGGACATTATTTTCCAGGACGACTTCTCGGATTACACGGCCACCGAGCCGGCCGCCCAGCAGGCCGAGCTGGCCAAAAAGTGGTCGGCCTTCTCCGGCCACTGGTACGTCAAGGACGGCACGCTGCACCAGGACGCCGGCTCATTCGACTACGGCATCGTGGCCCGCGGGCTGTACCTGCGCTGCGATTATCGCATCGAAACCAAGGTGCGGCTTGTCGGCGGCGGAGCAGGTGCCGGCTTCTACTGGAACGTCTTCAACCAGGTCACCGGCGACAGCGGCAACATGCTGCGTTACGACGGCAATAATCCGATAATGTTCGGCTGGATGAGAGGCCGGGGCTTCCTCGGCACCGGCGGCGCCACGGGCGACCTGAGGCCTGACGGAAAGTGGCACGACTTCCGCATGGACGTCAACAACACCGACGGAACGTTCGACCTGTACTGGGACGGCAAACAGATAACCTCCGGCGCGATTGAATATCACCGCAGCGGCTATGTCGGGCTGGAATGCTCGCTCGGACACTGCGAATTCGACGACGTGGTAATATCGGTCGCCAAAGGCGCCGACTGGCGCGCGGCGCCGAGCGGCACGGTAAACCCGGAATGGGTCAGCTCGCTGGCGATACTGCCTGACGGCAACATCGTTTATCCCGTGCCGAACATGCACCGCCTGCAGATAGTCACTCCGGACGGCAAGCTGGTTCGCGAGTTCGGCAAGTACGGCCAGGCCGCCGGCGAAATGAACGTGCCGATGGCGGTCACCGTCGACAAGTCCGGCAATATCTGCGTGGCGGAATACGGCAACAGCCGCGTCCAGATATTCGACGTTAACGGCAAATCGCTCAATATTCTCACGCCGGCCGGCGACGACGCCCTCAAGAATCCGCTGGGCGTCGCCGTTACGCCCGACGGAAAGATTTGGGTTTCCGACAGCGGCAACAACCGCATCGTCCGCCTCACCGGCGACGGCAGGGTCGACGTGAACATAAACAAGGCAGGCCAGTTCAACCTGCCGTGGCAGATAAACTGCATCGAAGGCAAGCTCTACGTGAGCGACTCGGCCAATCACCGCATCCAGATAATCGACCCGTCCGACGCGACTGCCGAGCCGAAGGTAATCGACCTCGGCCTGCCGGTCTGGCCGCACAGCGTGGCCTTCGACGGCAAGAATTTCTACGTCGCCACCGGCTCAACACTTATCGCCTATGACCCGCAGTGGAAGGAACTCCGCCGCGGCGCAGCGGCAGCCGAGCAGGCAGTCGTCGACAAGGACGGCATGCTCGTTGTAGCCGACGCGTGGAACAAGAAAATAGTGTTCTTCGCGCCTGCGATGACGCCGGTTGCGCCGAAGGTGAGCGACATCACCTCCGACTCGGCCGTCATCACGTGGAAAACCGACGTGCCCACGCCCACGCAGATTATCGTGCTAGACACGCCGGTTCCTGTCACGCTGCCAAGCTCGGTCGATTACACCAAGGGCAGGAAATACGGCAGCGGCGCGATGGAAACCGACCACAAGGTCGAGTTGACCGACCTGAAGAGCGCCACGCGGCACACTTACGCCATCGTGTCTCCGACTCAGACAATTCCCGCCGGCGGCAACGTCGGCGACTTCCGTTTCGCCACGCTGGCCCCCAAGGGCGAAATGGCATACACCGAAGTCCAGGTGGCGGTGCTGTGCTACGGCAACGTGACGTTCAAGAATCCCGACGGCACGGACGGCAAGCCGGTCATCCGCGATGAGGCATGGTTCAACGGCCCGGCCTGCAAGGAAGCCGGCGCGGCGGTGCAGTATTTCTACTGGGCCAACAGCCGCTTCCGCTTCTACCTGAACATGCACTACCTGTTCGTGACGCGGCCGGTCGATTTCGCTTTCCTCGGCTCAAGCTCCGAAGAAGTGTATAAAGACCTCAAGACGCTCGCTGACAGCCTGAACATGGAGCCGAGCGACTTCGGCGGCGTAATCACAATCGGCGGCAATGGCACCTACGCCTACCCCTGGCCGACGCCATGGTGGGGAGGCAAGCTGACATACACGACCGGCTGCTGCTTCACCGGCGGCGGCGGAATCTGGCTGCTTACGCATGAATTCCACCACGTCACCGAAGGCTGGATGTACCAGTGCGGCGTGCCGGGCGCCGACGGCGTGCACGGATACAACTCCGCTGACGGGCCGTGGGTGCACCCCGGCCGGTTCGGCGAAGACTTCAGCTTCCTGGCGCACACGCTGAAGTTCATGCCCCCGGCTGCCTACGTAAACTGCCCGTTCGGAAAGGTCGTCGTGACGGCTGACAAGGACGGCGACGGCGTGCCTGATGAAGCGCCGAACACCCCGTGGGACGAAAAGCGTGCCGGCACGAGTCCCGACAACAAGTTCTCCTACGGCAACGGGCTTGACGACCTGCAAAACCTCACCGCGGGCGTATTCAACCCCACGCCGATGGGCGTGAAGAATAACAACCCCATGCTGACGAAGAATTTCGACTTCACCTATCCGTTCGCGCTGTTCGACTATAAATACGAGCGGCCGAAGAAAACACCGACCATCGACGGAAAGTTCAACGAGAAGGACTGGGACATCTTCGCGAAGACGCCCAACGCCATAACGCCAAAGCGGATTATCCCGGCGGTGTCAAAAATCCTGTCCGAGAACGGCTGCGACGTCAGGATGAACACCTATCTCAACTGGGACGACGATAACGTCTACCTGGCCTTCGCGGCCCCGTACAAGTTCAACGTGTTCTTCACGCTGGACTGCAACGCGGACGGCTTCTTCCACGGCAAGGACAACGTGGGCATGACGCTGGCCATTCCACGCGACGAAAACGCCGCCAACGCCGTGAAGCCCGACACGTTCGGGCCGGCCCCGGGCGTGACCGTGTGGAACAACATCGACCCGGTTCCGGTAACCGGTTACCCGGGCTGGACCAACGAACTGTTCAATAACAGGGACAAGATCAAGTGGACCTGGACTAAAGCCGACAACGGCTGGTACGTAATCCGCGTGGCCGTTCCCAAAACCGAAAACGTCGGCCTCGTGCCGCACGACGGCAAGGAAATGGGCGTTCACTTCTGGTGCCGCGGATATCTGCCCGCGACCGAGAAGAATCCGGACCCGATGTACCAGTTCGAGATGTTCGACCGCGACGAATACGGCCCGTTCAAGCTGGTCAAGTAACCGCGATATGATTGACTGCTACAGGGCGCAGCGGAATCCAAACCGCTGTGCCCTGTTTTTTTGCCGCGACGGACCGTTCCGGCTGCATAATATCCTTTTCAGGTCTTGCGTTTTGCCCGTCTATTTGAATAATCACGCCAAAGGCAGCAGATAAAAGGATATCACCTCATGGCCGAAATCGAGAAAGTGTTCAAGGCGTACGATATTCGCGGCATATACGGTCCGGAGATAGACGAAGACCTGGCATGGAAGGTCGGCCACGCGACGGCCGGCTTCATGCGGAGCCTGCTGAGCGGCTACGAGCGAGGCCAGGCGTCGACGAACCGCCTGGTCGTCGGCTACGACATGAGGCCCAGCAGCAAGTCGCTCGTAGACGCACTGAAGGAAGGCATATCGTCCAGCGGGGCCGGCTGCATCGACATCGGCATGTGCGATACGCCGATGGTCTATTTCGCCATCAACAAGATGGGCGCGTGCGGCGGCATCCAGGTGACCGCGTCGCACAATCCGATAGAGTACAACGGCTTCAAGATATCCGGCCTGCGCGCCCGCCCCGTCGGTCGCGACACCGGCCTGCAGGAAATACAGCGAATCGTCAGCACGCTCCGACGCATGCCGGAAGGGGCGGCCATCAAGCAGGCCGTCGAAATGGACCTGTGGGAAGATTACCGCAAACACGTTCTGAAATTCCTCCGCACGCCGAGGCGGCTGAAAGTGGTCGTGGACGCATCCAATGGCATGGGCGGCAAGATGATTCCCGCGATTTTCAGCGGCACGGACATCGAGATAATCGAGCTGAACTTCAAGGTCGGCGGCAAGTTCGCCCATCCGCCCAATCCGCTGGTCGAGGCGAACCTCAAGCAGGTCAAAGCTGAGGTCAAGAAGCGCAAGGCCGACCTGGGAATATGCCTCGACGGCGACGCCGACCGCTGCATGTTCATCGACGAAAAAGGCCAGACCGTCCGCTGCGACATAATGACCGCCCTGCTCTGCCGCCCGTTCCTCAAGGAAAATCCCGGCAGCATGGTGGTGTACGACCTTCGCAGCTCGCGTGCGGTCGCCGAGGAAATAATCGCTGCCGGCGGCATTCCGCGCCGTGAGCGGGTGGGCCATGCGTTCATGAAAAAGACGATGGCCGACAACCACGGCGTGTTCGGCGGCGAGCTTAGCGGGCATTTCTACTTCCGCGACAACTTCAACTGCGACAGCGGCGCGATCGCCTTCGCGACGGCCATCAGCACCATCGCATCGCAGGACCTGCCGCTCAGCGAGCTGGTCGCCCCCCTCTACCGCTACAGCCACAGCGGCGAGATCAACTTCGAGGTCGAGGACAAGAAGGCCAAGATGAAGGAAATCGAAACCACCTTCAGCGACGCCGAGATAGACCACCTCGACGGCGTCACCTGCCAGTACGAAGACTGGTGGTGCAACGTCCGGCCGTCAAACACCGAGCCGCTGCTGCGCCTGAGCCTGGAAGCCAAAGACAGCCGCCTGATGAACGCCAAGCTCAAAGAGCTTGAGAAAATTCTCGGTGAGCCGGTGGACCACTAGAACATTTCGGATTGCAGAATTGGGATTTCGGAATTGGGACTGAGTCGGGCATCCTTCGAGACGTAAATAAAGGTTCCGTTCGGCACTAGCCGCGAGCGCTAAGCGAGCGGAAATGAAGATATCATCAACTTAAGAAATACAAGGGGGCAATTGGTGGCGAAGCCTTTAGCTTATTTTCTGACATGGACGTGTTACGGCACGTGGCTGCCCGGTGACCGAAGAGGCTGGGTGCATCACAGTGACGGCGCCTGGCATGTTGAATATCGAAAAGAAAGCAAGATTCTGGAGAACGCCTCCAAAAATTTCATGACAAACTCGCAAGTCTCACTTGACGTCAACATGAGACAGGTTGTCAAAAATGCCATTCTTGCCTCCTGCTCACATCGCAAGTGGGCGGTTCAGGCGATTAACGTGAGATCAAATCACGTTCATGTTGTTTTGTCTGCGCCTGATGCGACACCCGAACGCATCATGACATACCTGAAAACATGGTCAAGCAGATGGCTGAATCAAAAGTTTCCGAATCAAATACGCTCAAAATGGTGGACCAGGCATGGAAGTACAAGATACATCAATTCAGAAGCCGGCCTGGCCAAGGCAGTAGAATACGTACGCGATTGCCAATGAATAAACACGGTCCTTTAAAAACCGCTCGCTTAGCGCTCGCGGCTAATAGCTGAAGGTTTAGCTGGTGCTGCAATTCTGCGGGTAATCCTGCATAAAAAACTCAATTCTCCCTTGTTATTCGCCGCCAACATTGTAATTTCGCTGAATCGCCCAAAGCCTGTTTCCCGCCGGGCGATACTTGATGAGGTGAAAAGAGAATAACGATGATTGCTTTTCTGAAGCGTATCGGGTTGTGGCCCGCCCGGACCGGGCATTACTGGTGGGTCGGCAGGATCGTGCTGCTGGCCAGCCTTGTCGGCATTGTCGCCGGCCTGGGCGCCGTCGCCTTCCAGCTAATGTCGCATATTGTCATCAAGTACACACTGGAGTTCGTCGCCGGATACGTGCCTGCCGGCCCTGCCGGCGAGTGGAGTCTGGCCCATAATATCGCCCCTCTTTTCGGCGGCTTCCTGCCGTGGCTGATACTGGCCGTCATCACCGTCGGCGGTCTCGTTTCCGGTATTATCGTATACACAATCGCGCCTGAGGCCGAGGGACACGGCACCGACGCCGCTATCAAGGCCTATCACAAGAACCGCGGTATCATCCGCCCGGTCGTGCCGCTGGTGAAAATAGTTTCCTCCGCGGTCACGCTCGGCACGGGCGGTTCGGGCGGCCGGGAAGGACCTATCGCGCAGATAGGCGCGGGCTTCGGCTCGTTCCTCGGCTCACTGCTAAAACTGTCGGAATCCGAACGGCGGATGCTTCTGGCGGCCGGCCTGGGAGCAGGCGTGGCGGCGATATTCAAGGCGCCGCTGGCCGGCGCTATCTTCGCCATCGAAGTTCTCTACCGCGACGAAGACTTCGAGGCCGAGGCGCTGATACCGGCCTTCATCTCGTGTGCGGTCGCATACTGCGTGTTCGTCCTGGTAGCGACTTACGGCTTCGGCATCGAGAGAGGGTTCGACCCCCTGCTCGCCGTGCAGCCGGGCCTGACGTTCAACGACCCGAGGCTGCTCGGCCCGCTTACCATACTGGCCGTCGGCATGGTCGTGGCTTCGCTGCTTTACGTCCGATGCTTCTACTGGTTCCAGGGCATGTTCCGCCGCATAAAGATGCTGCCGCATCTCAAGCCTGCCATCGGCGCGCTCGCCACGGGCCTGTTCGCACTGGCGATTTTCTATGCGATGGCCTGCTTCGGCCAGAATGCGCAGGAAGACTCGCTGAACGTCCTGTCCTTCGGGTACGGAATCCTCCAGAAAATGCTCAGCGGGCAGCTTGATTACGGCCTGACAACCGTCATCGTGCTGCTGGCTGCCGTCGGGCTGGGCAAGATTCTGACCACGTCCCTTACCATCGGCTCGGGCGGTTCAGGCGGCGTGTTCGGACCGAGCATGGTTATCGGCGGTTCTCTGGGCGGAGCCGTCGGCCTGCTGCTTCAGCAGTGGATGCCGTCGGTCATTACGCGCGTGGACGTTTTCGTCATACTGGGGATGGCCGGATTCTTCTCGGCGGCCGCAAAGGTCCCCGTCAGCACGATTATCATGGTCTCCGAACTGACCACCAGCTATAAGCTGCTGCTGCCTGCGATGTGGGTGTCGGCCATCGCCTACCTGCTCAGCCGCGGCTGGTCGATATATCGCGAACAGGTGCCCTCGCGGCTGTATTCGCCGGCACACCGCGGCGAGTTCATCATCGGCGTGCTGAAGGGCCTGACGCTCGACAAGGCGTGGAAGCCCGGCGAGACGAAAATCGTGACGTTCAACTTCGACACGCCGCTGTCCAAGGTGATGGACATGATACCGGTGACCACGCAGACCGCCTTCCCCGTCCTAGACAAGGAAGGAAAGTACTGCGCCCTGTTCAGCCTGAACCAGATAAGACGCATCCTTTACGAAAAGGAATTCGGGCAGTTCGCCATCGTGGACGACATTGCAGCCCAGAACGTCGAGCCGCTCCGAATGGACACCGACCTGTCCACCGCGATGGTCAGGTTCGCCCAGATGGAATACGACGAACTGCCGGTCGTGGACGCCAACTCCAAGGTAATCGGCCGCCTGCGCCGCCAGGACCTGCTGGCCGTCTACAACAACCGCCTGGCCGAAATGCAGGCAGGAAAACTGTAGAAGAGTCTCAGATTTTGTTCCTCATCCGCCGACATGGGGAATGCTGATAAGCTGCGGTTTCATTTAACCCCCGGTCGCGAGCGACCGGGGGCTATATGTAATCGGTCCAAATCCCGGATACTCCGGAAGAATATCAGATTTTATTACTTATTCGCCCGCTGCGACGTTGAGATGTTCTTTCAAAAACTTGCCGGTGTAGCTCTTTGATATTTCGGCGACGTGTTCGGGCGTGCCCTCGGCAACGATTGTCCCGCCGCCGTCGCCGCCCTCCGGGCCGAGGTCGATAATCCAGTCGGCGCACTTGATGACGTCGAGGTTGTGCTCGATGACGATTATCGTGTTGCCCATGTCGGCCAGCCGGTTCAGCACGTTCAGCAGGTTGTGTATGTCGGCGAAGTGCAGGCCGGTCGTCGGCTCGTCAAGCACATACAGCGTGTGGCCGGTCGCGGGCTTGCCGAGTTCCGATGCGAGCTTGACGCGCTGCGCCTCGCCGCCAGAAAGCGTCGTCGAGCTTTGCCCCAGCTCGACGTAACCCAGGCCCACGTCGTTCAGCGCCCGAACCAGATGCTTGATCTTCGGGAAATTGTCGAAGAACGCCAGCGATTCCGAAACCCTCATGGCCAGCACGTCGGCGATTGTCTTGCCCTTGTAGCGGATTTCGAGCGTCTCGCGGTTATACCGCGTGCCCTTGCATTCCTGGCAGGTCACGTAGATGTCGGGCAGGAAGTGCATCTCGATGCGTTTTACGCCCTGGCCCTGGCAGGCCTCGCAGCGCCCGCCGCGGACGTTGAAGCTGAATCGCCCCGGTTTGTACCCGCGTATCTTCGCTTCGCGCGTCTTGGCGAAAAGCTGGCGGATGAGGTCGAACACGCCGGTGTAGGTGGCCGGGTTGCTGCGAGGCGTGCGGCCGATGGGCGACTGGTCTATCTCGATTACCTTGTCCACCCTGCCGACCCCGAGAATCTTGTCGAACACGCCCGGCTTGTCGTGCGACGCGTAAATACGCCGCCGCAGCGCGCGCAGCAGCGTCTGATTGACCAGCGTGCTCTTGCCGCTGCCTGAGACGCCCGTGACGCACACTATGCCTCCGAGCGGAAACTTCACGGAGATGTTCTTCAGGTTGTGCTCGCGGCAGCCTTTCAGCTCGATGCACCGCTGTGGCGAAATGTTCCGCCTGCGCTGAGGGATATCGATGCACATCTGCCCGGAAAGATACTTGCCGGTAATCGACTCCTCGGAGGCGCAGATTTCGTCGATTGTGCCCTGCGCGACAATCCTGCCGCCGTGCCGCCCGGCGCCGGGGCCGATGTCAACAAGATGATCGGCCGACCGGATTGTCTCCTCGTCGTGCTCGACGACGAGGACCGTGTTGCCGATGTCTCTCAGATGCTTCAGTGTACGTATCAGCCGCTTGTTGTCGCGCTGGTGCAGGCCGATTGTCGGCTCGTCCAGCACGTAGCACACGCCGACAAGCCCGCTGCCCACCTGCGTCGCCAGGCGGATGCGCTGCGCCTCGCCGCCGGAAAGCGTCGACGACGTGCGGTCCAGCGTTATGTAGTCCAGCCCGACGTCGGCGAGGAACTTCAGCCGGGAGTTGATCTCGCGAAGAATCGTCTCGGCGATTTTCGTTTTCTCATCGTCGAGCTGCAGCGAGCCGAAAAACTTCGCCGCCTCGGTTATGCCCATGCGGGTGACTTCGTTGATGTTTTTCCCGCCGACGGTGACGGCCAGCGAGGCGGCCTTCAGCCTCGCGCCTTTGCACGCCGGGCAAGGCTGCTCGGACATGTACGTGTGCAGCTTGGCCTTCACGAACTCGCTGTCAGTCTTGTTCCAGCGGCGGGTGAGGTTGGGTATGACGCCTTCCCAGCTTCCATCCGGGTCGCCGTGCATGAGGATTGCCTGCTTTGCCTTGGGGATTTCCTCATAAGGCGTGGTAGGCAGCAGGCCGTACCTGCGGCAGAACTGGCGGATCTGGCGGTTGTAGAAGATATTCATCCGCTTGCCGCCGTGCCGCCACGCGTCTATTGCGCCCTGCGTGAGCGGCAGGCTGCGGTCGGGCACAATAAGGTCCGGGTCAAATTCGAGAATCGTGCCAAGCCCGTCGCACTGGTCGCAGGCGCCGTAAGGCGAGTTGAAGCTGAACATCCGCGGCGACAATTCTTCGAGATTCGCCTGCGGGTGCTTCGGGCAGGCGTATGTGGCGCTGAATACCCAGTCTTTCCAGTTCGCGTACTCGTTGCTCGCCGGTGCGGACGAAGGCTCCGACGCAGCCTGCTCGATGTTTTCGTGGAAAATGACCACAAGCCCGCCGGATAGTGACAGCGCCGTCTCTATGCTGTCCGACAAGCGGATACGGACAGTGTCTTTCATCAGCAGACGGTCAACGACCACCTCGATGGTGTGCTTTTTATTCTTGTTTAGTTCCGGCAGATTTTTCAGGTCGTAAATCTCGCCGTTTATGCGGACGCGGACGTAACCTTCCCGCTGAATGTGCTTGAGCAGGTCGTTGTGCTGTCCTTTCTGCCCGCGGATTATCGGCGCCAGCACCATGAACCGCGTGTTTTCCGGCAGCGTGCAGATGGAATCGACCATCTGGCTGACCATCTGCGAAGTTATGGGCCGGCCGCATATCCAGCAGTGAGGCTCGCCGACGCGGGCGTAAAGTAATCGCATATAATCGTAGATTTCCGTCGTCGTCGCGACGGTCGAACGCGGATTCGTTCCGCCGGCACGCTGCTCGATGGCCACCGTCGGCGGCAGCCCTTCTATATGCTCGACGTCCGGCTTGGCGAGCTGCTCGAGGAACTGGCGGGCGTAAGCGGACAGGCTCTCTACATATTTCCGCTGGCCCTCGGCGTAGATCGTGTCGAACGCCAGCGAGCTCTTGCCGGACCCGCTCAGGCCGGTGATGACCACGAACTTGTCGCGGGGCAGGCGGACGTCGATATTCTGGAGGTTGTGCTCCTTGGCGCCCAGAATGACGATTTCCCGCCCGTTTCTGGAGCCGTTGCCGCCGGATGAGCCGTTACGGCTGCCGTGGCCGCCGGTCGCCTTGTCGGCCGATTCGTGATTCGAGGTTGTACCTTTGGTCTTCGGCATACGGATAGAAACCGCTGATTATAACCCCGCAGCCCGTCTCAAACAAGCCGGCCTTAAGAGGATAATAGCCCCAACAAAAAACACCGGCGGGCGTCTTTGCGATAATGCGCCAGCCGGTGCAGTCAGGTCTTGCCGGGCTCTAAAATTCAAAAAAAAAGCCCGGCCTGGATGTTCCAGAGATAATTTATTCAGCCGCCCCGCCAAGCTGCAGCGTGGCCAGTGCGGTGGCGATGTCGCTGGTGAATTCGAAAATCTTGTCAAGCCCAGTCACCAGGAACACGCCCTGGACCTGGGCGTTGACGCCGCAGAGAATGAGTCTCCGCTTGATGCCGAGCATCACCTTCCGAAGGCGAAGGAGCTTGGCGATATTGGAACTGTTGATAAAGCCCACGGCCGAAAAGTTCAGAATGACGTCAACAGGTTCGCTTTCAACGCCGTCGATTATGCCGGTAAGCTCCTCGGAAAACTGCGGGTCGTCAGACAGATCAACCACGCTGATATTATCCGACCAGTTCTGAATGCTCATTTACCGATTCCTTTCAGAAATGACCGACCTAAGGATACTCATTCGCACAGGTCAGGTCAACTTCCAGACCTGATTTGCACAAGGAAATCGACCGTCAGTCTGCATTTGCTCCTCTGTATCCTTTTCGGCGTTGCCCACTGGCCGAGTCAATGCCGTCACTGAATTTAAAAATACCCTATCGATTGCGATAAAGCATGTTCTCGTCGATGTTCAGATTCCTGACTGCCGCCTCTATATCCGCGCGGAACCGGCGGCCGTCCGAGTAATAGCCGGCCGTCGGCGTCAGGTCCGCCACGTGCTGCGCCCAGAAACCGTTCAGCAGCGCCATGCAAAGCTCGCGGACATACTTGCTGAGCATGGAGGCGGCCGCTACCGGCATCTGCCGCTGCTCGCCGTCCACCGAGAAGAATATCTCGGCCTGGCGGTCGTCGGCGGTTATCCGGTAGGCGCTGAACGTTTCGGTTTCGTCGAGTATCTTGAACTTGCAGCCGAATTCATGGAAGACCCGCTGGAGCGACGGCAGGTATCGCACCCGCCCGCCCTGGCGGTCCACGTGCATCTTCAGCGTCTTGCCGGCCGACTTGCCCCACAGGTACACCATCAGCCTGCTGGTGATGTCGAAGAGCATCGTCGACTTGTTGTCAGTGGCCTGGACCATCTGGTTGAACTGCCGGACGAACATCGTTTCGCTGCGTGCGGCGAGCAGGCTGACGCCGGCGTTCTGCATGGCCGCCTCAAGCGAGTTGGCCGCAAACGCGATGTCGGTTTCGCTTATGCAGTGAGGCAGCGGCAGGTCGGCGTAAGCGTACCACGGGTAGCTGTCCACGTGCTCCGCGGCCGCCGGCGAAACGCAGTTCAGCAGGCTTTTCAGCGACCTGGGTTTTCTGCCGCGGGTGCTCAGCATCGCAAGCACCGCGCGTTCGAGGTGCTCGAGGGCGTTTTTCTTCTGGCGGGAGTACATCTTCTTGCTGTCGCCGACGGCTATCTTGCTGCGGCGTCGGCCGGGCTTGCGGGCGACCGCCGCCGACAGCAGGTCCCACATGGAGACATCAGCGAGTTCGTCGGGCAGTTCGAACGCAACGGCGGAAACCACCAGCGGACCCATGAGCGGCCCCAGACCTGCTTCGTCAATGCCCGCGACTATCGCCAAGATTGAATCCCTTCCTGTCTTGCCAAGTTGTCCGGATGTGATTATATAACCACAGTCCTGCGCGGACAAGCCGCACGCGGCAAACTGAGACTTGCCGAAAACGGCATGCGACACAGAGACGCAGAGATACAGAGAAAATATTATATAGCCTTTTGAAATTTCAGTTCTCTGTCCCTCTGTGCCTCTGTGTCGGATGTTGTCTTTTCTCGTGTCTCTTTTTGAAAACCGCTTTTAACGTGCAAAACCGGTTTTGAGTGCAATATACTGACTGGTTGTGCCTGGGATTACAACGGACTGTAATCGATATGAGCTTCAGGAGAGATTCTATGCGATATGCCGTAATCATGGCCGGAGGGGCAGGCAAAAGGCTTTGGCCGATGAGCAGAATCAGCCGCCCCAAGCAGCTGCTGCCTCTGCTCGAGGGCAAAAGCCTGATGGAGATAGCCGTCGAAAGGCTCGCCGGCCTGTTCGAGCCGGAACGGATACTCATCATAACCAATGCGGAATACAGCGAGAGCGTGGCGGCCGCCCTGCCCTCGCTGCCGAAAGAAAATATCATCGGCGAACCGGAGGGGCGCGACACCGCAAACGCCATCGCGCTTGGCGCGGCGATACTCGCCGGCAAGGCCCCGGACGCGACGATGGCCGTCTTCACGGCCGACCACGTAATCAGGCCGGTCGAAGACTTCGCCAAATCCATCCGGCAGGCGTGCGACATCGCCGAGCAGAATCCAGGCGCCCTGCTGACGTTCGGCATCAAGCCGACCTGGCCTCACACAGGCCTGGGCTATATCCACTGCAAAAAGCAGGTCGGCGACGGTGTGCATGAAGTCGCAGCATTTAAGGAAAAGCCCGACCACCAGACCGCCAGGCGATACGTGGAAGACGGAAAACATTTCTGGAACAGCGGCATGTTCGTCTGGAAGGTCGGCGCAATTGAGAAGGCTCTGAAAGACCTGCTGCCCGATTCGCAGCAGAAGCTCACCGCGATAACCCAGGCCGTCGCCGAAGGCAAAGACTATTCCGCCGCACTGGCGGAAATATATCCGACGCTGAAAAAAATCAGTATCGACTACGCCGTCATGGAGAAGGCCAAAAAGGTTCTCATGGTCGAGCTGAAGTGCGAATGGCTGGATATCGGCTCCTGGCCGGCCCTGGAAAACGTCACCGAACCGGACGACGCCGGCAACGCGATTGTCGCCGACAACGCCGTTCTGCTGGATAGTTTCCGCAACGTCGTGGTGTCCGAGAACGGCCATCTTATCTCCATGCTCGGCATGGACGACTGCATTGTGGTCCACTCGAACGACGCCACGCTGATATGCAACAAGAACGACTCGCAGCGACTGAAGGAACTGGTCGCGATGATCGAAGCCAGGTACGGAAAAAGATACATTTGAGCGTCGGAACTGGAGAAAGTGTTGGGACGCTGGCTTGGAATTGATCACGGCAGCAGGCGGATAGGGTTAGCCGCCGGCAATACAAGCGACGGCATAGCGTCGCCTCTTGATGTAATCCCCGCTGAACCGCATGACGAAGCGATGCGGAAAATTCTCGCCCTCGCCGAAGAATACCGGATAACCGGCGTCGTGGTCGGCTGGCCCCTCAACATGGACGACTCGGAAGGTCCGCAGGGCAAACTCGCCCGCGCGATGGCTTTCGAGTTGGCCGGCATGTGCGAACTCGACGTAAGGCTGTGGGACGAGAGACTCAGCAGCTTTTCCGCCGACCAGGCGCTGGCCGGACAACTCACCAGGAAAAAACGCCGCTCCCGCCAGGACGCCGTCGCCGCAGCTGCGATTCTGCAGGATTTCTTCGCGTGCGGCGGCCCGCAGTCCGCCCCCCGGCCCGACGAAATAGACCAGTCAGCGCAGTAAAAAACGCCGCCGTCCCTCAGGGACGACGGCGTTTCAAGTTTGTTTATTTTCCGAATGCCGCGACTAGCCGGCGTGCGTGTCGTCGTCGCTGTCTGCCGCCAGCATCTCCAGCGCCGAGATCGGGTCGATTTCATCATCGACGTTGGCGGCAGCCGGCGCATCCAGGGAAATCGCGCCGCTCAGATCGACAATATCCTCGCTGCGACCTGTCTTGCCGGACTCGGCGAGAATCTGTCCCTTGGTCTTGACGGGTTTGACTTCCGCCGGCTTGCCGTCTATCTGAATGGTGAACACCACCGGCCCTACTACAAGTCTGTCGCCGGCGGCGAGTTTGGTTTCGTTGACGCGCTTGTTGTTGACGTATGTCCCGTTCGATGATGCCAGGTCCTTCACCACAACACCTGCGCCGCTTACAGTCAGTTCGCAATGTTTGCGGGAAACGCTGAGAACAGGCACGCGGAGGTCGCATTCTTCGCCCCGCCCTATCAAGGTTACCGGATTCTTGATCGGGAGATCCTTGCGCTGCCCGTTGGACTTGAACATAACCAGTTTAACTTCCATAGCCTGCCTCAAATCTTAGGTTTAGAAGCGAGTTTGAATCGGACTTTCACTTTACCGGACTGAATGGTTATTTTATACGGCATATGCCGTCCTGCAAGAAAAATAACGCAATCGCGGACCCCAGGCCCGCGGAGGCACTTTACCTGCATGTGCCCTTCTGTCGGGCCAAATGCCGCTATTGCGATTTCTATTCGCTGGCGAACGAATCCGGCCTCATCGAGAGTTATATCGCATCTGCCCATTGCGAATTGCAGATGCGGGGCGATTGCATCAAAAAGCCGCCGGCGAGCATTTTTGTGGGCGGCGGCACGCCTACCGCACTGGGCGCCGCGGCATTGGGCCGGCTGCTGTCGGCGCTGGCGCCGATGGCCGGCGGCGATACAGAGTTCTCCGTCGAGGCGAACCCGGCCACCGTCGACCAGGCCGTCGCCGACGTGCTGGCAAAGGCCGGCGTCAACCGCATCAGCATCGGTGCACAGTCGTTCAGCGATGCTGAGCTGGCCACGCTCGGACGAATCCACAAACCGCACGATGTCGCTGCGGCAGTCGGGCTTCTCAGGCGGGCTGGAATCGACAATATCGGACTCGACCTGATATACGGCACGCCCGGCCAGAGCATGGAATCATGGCGAAGCTCGCTGGAGCAGGCCCTGTCGCTGAACCCCAGCCACCTCAGTTGCTACGCGCTGAGTTTCGAGGAAGGCACGCCGCTGGCCGACGACCTGACCGCCGGAAAAACGGCGGAAATGGACGAACAACTCCAGTACGAATGCTACCTCGCCGCCATCGAAGCCGCCGCCCAGGCCGGCCTGGAGCATTATGAAATATCGAACTTCGCATCTCCCGGCCGGCAGTGCCGCCACAATCTCACATACTGGCGCAACGAGCCGTATCTCGGCATCGGGCCTGCCGCCGCAAGCCACATCGGCGGCGAGCGACGGACCAACAGCCCGGACATCCAGGCTTATATCGCCGCCCTCTCCGCCGGCCGCCGGCCGCCGGGTAAAAGCGAAAAACTCACCGGCCGGGCCGAAATGGCCGAAACACTCATGCTGGGCCTCAGATTGACACATGGCGTTGATATAAAAGCCTTTACCGACAGATTCGGCGTCCCGCCCGCAGAGGCTTTCCCGATGAGCTTTTCGCGATATCTGGCGCAGTCGGCAATAGTTGCAAATTCAACTCATATTCGCCTGTCGGAAAATGCGCTTTTTGTCGCAAATACAGTACTGTCAGACATTTTGGCCGAGGTCTGATTTTTCCTGATTTTTCCTGATTTTTTCAGACTGACCCATGGCAGTAATAAACCCCCTCTCTTTGCACGTCGATAACACACATGTGACGTGGCGCGGTGATTTGCGTCGCCGCAAATGGAAACCTAAATTTAAGTTAGGACAAGGTGTGAAATCAGAGAAGTATGACCGCCCCGGCTGCTACTGCCGAGTGTGGGAGCGTCAGTCCCTGGAGGACTGTCTCGCTGAATATTGCGCGCCCCGCGGTGCGCAAGTTACCCTGCTATCGTCACAAAATGGTGCGCTGTGCGCACTGACGAAAAAGTGAAAAACGTTTTGGAGCAACTATGGCTATCGCATTCATAAAAAACAGAACAATGCCCATCGGGCTGGACTTCGGCACCAGCGCGATGAAGATGCTGCAGCTTCGCCAAAAAGAAGATACGCTCGAACTTATCGCCGCTCATGCGGAAAACATACCGTCGGGTCCTACTCATGACCATCTGAGCCACTCCAGGCACCTTGTCAAATCCCTCCGCCACGGCCTGAAACACAATCAGTTCAAAGGCAGGCAGTGCATACTGTCGCTCCCCTCTCAGGTCACACTTGTCCAACACATAAAGGTGCCGGAACTGGCGGGACACGAACTGGACGACGCTGTTCGCTGGGAACTGCATGACAAACTCCCCTATCCCGTGGATGAAGCGATTATCCGCCACGTGGTCGCCGGCAAGGTGCGCGGCGAGGGAGAGTCAAAGCAGGAGGTAATCGCGGTGGCAGCCCGCAAGACGACAGTGGAAGGCTATCTCGACATAGCCTTCCGTGCAGGGCTGGACATCATAGGCGTCAACATCGCCTCGTGCGCGATTGTGGAATGTTTCTCGAGGCTGTTCCGCAGGGCGAACGACACGTCCAGGACGATCCTGTTCGTCGATATCGGTTCGACGAGCACGCAGGTGGTTTTCTCGCACGGCCCGCATATCGTCTTCGCAAAAGACCTCAATACCGCAGGCGTGCAGATAGACGAAGCCGTCGCAAAGGGCCTGAAGGTTTCACGTGAGCAGGCGCACAGCGTCCGCATGGACCTGCTGCTGGGCAAAAGCAGCGAAGCGGCGGCCGACGAACTGTACCACCTCGTGGATGCGCCCGTTCACGCCATAACGGAAGAACTTACCAAGTGCCTGCGGTACTACGAGTCGGTATTCCGCAACCAGGCCGTCGAACGGGTGATTTTCGTCGGCGGGCAGGCGTTCGACAAACGCCTGTGCCAGTCGATCGCAAAACGAATGAATCTGCCGGCACAGATAGGCGACCCGCTGTCGAACGTGAAGCGAGTCGCCGGGGCCGGATTGGAAATAGGACTTGACCGGCGCGAACCCCAGCCGAACTGGGCGGTCGCCGTCGGACTGTGCCTTGGAGCAAACAGGGCCGCCTGAGGAAAGAATATGAGCATTATCAACTTACTTCCTGACGATTACATCAAACGCCGGGCGCAGCGCCGGGCGAACATGATGTGTCTGGTGCTTTTCGCCGTGGTAATGGTCGGCGTAATCGGCGCCATCATAGTTTCGGGGCAAACCGTACGGAATACCGAGCAGGTTCGCGACAGGATCAACGCCGACTACGAGGAGGCCACCAAGCTCATCGCGCAGATGCAGAACCTTCAGGCCCAGAAAAGCACGCTCATGCACAAGGCTGCGCTGAGCAGCAAGCTGATGGAGCGCGTGCCCCGCAGCGCGGTGCTGGCGGTTCTTACAAACTCCAGGCCTGAAGGCACGTCGCTGACGACTATCAGGCTGGATACGAAAAAGATCATTTCCGGAAGCGGCGGTTCAGGCAGCCGCAGCGAAAAATTCGCTTCGAAGGCGCCGACCGGCAGCAATCAGGTATCCACCAGCGTCGAGCTTGAAATAACAGGCATGGCGGGCACCGACGTCCAGGTGGCGAGGTTCATCGCAAATCTCGCCCGCAACCCGCTGGTCGATACCGTGGACCTGGTCTACAGCGAAGAAAGACTCGTGGACAAGCAGAAGGTCCGAGAGTTCAGAATCAAAATAGAACTCAAAGTCGATGCCGACTCCATCGACCTCAACAGCGTTGCTCTGGACGGGGAATACGGCGAGAAGGACTTCAACGCGGTCTTCGGCGAAGGAGACGCGATATGAAATTCGGAGTGCGTGAAATAGTGATTATCGTCCTGCTGATGTGCATACCGCTGGTGGCGTGGAAGCTTGTGTTCGTGCCGAACAATACCCGCAACGCGGAAATGCTCAGGCAGATCGAGCAGAAGCAGGCCAAACTGCGGGAGCTTAACCTTGCAACCGCAACAATCGGCGACCTGAAAACCGAAATACAGGAACTCACGAAGGCGATCGGATTCTTCCAGACCAGGCTGCCCAACCAGCAGGAAATCGACAAGATTCTCCAGGAAGTCTGGCGTCTGGCCGAGGCTAACGAACTCACCACCAAGAGCATAAGAACCAAGGACAGGCCGACCGGCACAAACAAGTTTTCCGACGTGGTTGAAGGCGAACAGCCCATCGCCGTGCAGCTGGAAGGCGATTTCAAGGGCCTTTATTCATTCCTGATGGAGCTGGAAAACCAGCCGAGAATCATGCGAATCCAGAACATGAAAATCGAGAAGATACAGAAGGGCGAAGAAGGAAAAGTGAAGGCCGACTTCGTAATGTCGATTTTCTTTGAAGTAAACGAGAAGGGTTGATTATGGAGCTTGAAGAGTTCAGCACAAACCGGAACGAACAGCAGTTCGAGCAGGCAAGGCATGCCGCCCCCGCTTCGACAAGCCAGTCGAACGGCGCATTCGACCTGCGCGCGAAGCTGCAGCAGCTGCGAGGAGGCAACATGCTGATAGTGGCTGTGTTCGCAGCCAGCCTGATAGGGCTGTATATATACAGCATCTCGCGCGGTCCGAAGGAGGCGTCGGCCAAGGAGCAGCTGGTTGAGGCCCAGGTCGACAACGCGATTCTGACCCTCAAGGCGCTCTCGCAGACAAGCCCCAAAAGTAATTCCGCAACCAGGATGGTGGAAGCCTTCTACTATGAAGCAAAGCAGCGGCAGGTGCCGCTCGAAAAGCTCAACGGCAACCCGTTCATTTTCATCCCGCCCGAACCGGTTGAACCGGCCGAGCCGGAGGTCAAGGAATTTGACAAGACTCCCGAACCAAACGCTCAGGAGAAGGAACTGGCAGACGCGATGGCAGAGGTCAAAAAGCTGAAGCTGCAGTCCGTCATGGTTGGTTCGAGCAGCGCGATAGCCATGATATCAAACAATCTTCTCAGCGTCGGACAGGAAATCAGCGGTTGGACAGTAACCAGCATCGCCCCGCGAAAAGTGGTGCTGTCATGGAAAGATCAGAAATACGTCCTGGAGCTGCAGAATTAGAAACCGGCCGCAAGGCCATGCAGACGAGGAAGAGTGAGGAAAAGTTGTCACAGGCAGTAAAAAAACACGCATCAGTCGCCGGGTCAGGCCCGGCCGGCGAGCATGACCAGTTTGCCGAGCTTTGGCGCCCTGATGACGGTACGCCTGCATATCACGGCCCGGAGCGGGTTCTGCTCGACCATGGGCAGGTTACCGTAAAGCAGCTGGAGGCCGCCGCAAGAAAACAGGCGGAAAGACCTCACATGAGCGTTCTCGACCTGCTGGTTGAAGCCAACGACGTCGACGCCATGGTCGCCATGCAGGCTGTCGCGGAATATTTCAACCTGCCCTTCATGCGAGTGACCCTGTCGGATATCGACATAGGCACGTTCGAAATGCTGCCTCTGGAATATATCCGCCAGAAGAAGGTTATCCCGGTTCGGGCGGAGGGCGACTTCATAACGGTAGGAATTTCCGACCCGGCCGACATCTTCCTCATAGACGACCTGAAGCACCGGCTGAGAAAAACCATCCATCTCGCCGTCACGCCGCCGGAAGACATTCTCCACGTGGCCGAGGAAGTTTCCGCAAATTCGACGGAAAAGGTGGAGGAGATTATCAAGGACATCACCGAGGACGCCGTCGAGGTTATGCACACCACCACCGAAGAGGTGGCCGACCTGGAGAAAATCGCCGGTGAAAGCCCGGTCATACGATACGTGAACTATATCATCGCATCGGCGGTGCGGGACGGCGCGAGCGACATCCATATCGAGCCGACCGAGAACCGCCTGCGTGTGCGATATCGAATCGACGGCGTGCTGTTCGAGCAGCAGGCGCCGCCTCTGCAGATGCACGCCGCCATCATATCGCGTCTGAAAATCATGGCGAACATGGACATCGCCGAACGCCGCCTGCCGCAGGATGGAAGAATACGAGTCACGGTCAATGCACGCACACTTGACCTGCGCGTCAGCACGCTGCCCATTACCACGGGCGAGAAGTGCGTCATCCGAATCCTGGACAACCGGGCAATCATGGTCGGCCTGGAAAACCTCGGCATGTGGAACGACACGCTGGAGGCATTCCGCAAGGAAATCCTGCAGCCTCACGGAATCGTCCTTGTTACCGGCCCGACAGGCAGCGGAAAGAGCACGACCCTTTACTCGGCGCTGCAGATAATGGACGGCGACAAGCTGAACATAGCCACCGTCGAGGAGCCTGTGGAATACGAGCTTGACTTCGCCAACCAGGTCAACGTCCATGAGGCCATCGGGCTGACGTTCTCGGCCTCGCTGCGCAGCCTGCTGCGTCAGGACCCCGACATCATAATGATCGGCGAAATTCGCGATGCCGAGACTGCGCGAATCGCGGTGCAGGCGTCGCTCACCGGCCACCTGGTGCTTTCGACCCTGCATACAAACGATGCACCATCAAGCATCACTCGGCTTATAAACATCGGCATCGAGCCTTACCTTATCAGCGCGTCGGTGAACGGCGTGCTCGCCCAGCGGCTCGTCCGCAGAATATGCCCGAACTGCAAAACGCAGGTCACGCAGATACCGGACCATATCGCGGAATACCTCAAGCAGTACGGCGCCGACCCGGAGCAGCTCTACAAGGGCGTCGGGTGCGACAAGTGCAGACACACCGGCTACAAGGGCCGAATGGGAATATACGAGTTCATGTGCCTCGACGACGATCTGCGCGACACGATAACCCGCAACCCGGCGCTTACCGAGCTGCGGACTGCCGCCCGAAAGAAAGGCATGCGCCCGCTGCGTGAGGACGGCCTGCAGAAAGTCGCCGCCGGAATGACAACAATAGAAGAAGTAATGCGCGTTACGCAGACATAAGGGAGTTACGAATGGGTTTCTTGCAGGATTTGCTGGCCAAGTCTCTGGAGCTCGGAGCGAGCGACGTGCACCTTGTTCCGTCGCTGCCGCCGCTGCTGCGCATTCACACGGTCCTAAAGCCGATTGAAGGCACCGAGCCGATTACGCCCGAGCAGACCGAACGTTTCGCAAAAGAAATGGTCGGAGAAGCCCGATTCCGGACATTGCAGGAAAAACGAGACCTCGACTTCTCCACCAAACTGCCCAAACTCGGCCGATTCCGTGTAAACGCACACTTCGAGCGAGACAATATAGCAATCGCCTTCCGCGCGATTTCCAACGAAGTGCCGGCGCTGTCAACGCTGAACCTGCCGCCGATTATAGAGCGGTTCGTGGACCTTCCCCGCGGCCTGGTGCTGGTAACCGGCCAGACGGGCAGCGGCAAGAGCACGACGCTGGCATCTATGATTAACGAAATGAACCAGCGGTATCATCATCACGTGATAACGCTGGAAGACCCGGTCGAATACGAGCTTCGCAGCAACAAGTGCGTCATAGAGCAGCGCGAGGTCGGCAGCGACGTTCCGAATTTCGCCAGCGGCCTGCGCCATGCGCTGCGCCAGGACCCGGACATCATACTCGTCGGCGAAATGCGAGACCTCGAGACGACGTCGGCGGCCATAACCGCAGCCGAAACCGGCCACCTGGTGCTCTCGACGCTGCACACGCAGAACGCCCATCAGACAATCGAGCGTATCGTCGATATATACCCGTCCACGCAGCAGAACCAGGTCCGCTCGATGCTTTCCAACACGCTGCAGGCGGTGATATCCATGACTTTGTTCAAGCGGGTGGACATACCGGGCATGATCCCGGCCTGTGAGATAATGGTCTGCACGCCGGCGGTCCGCAACTGCATCCGCGAAAACCGTATCCACGAGATTCCGAACATAATCGAAACCAGCCGGGCCGTCGGCATGTGCACGCTGGACGACTCGATAAAGTCACTGTACCTGAACAACCAGATAAGCCATCAGCAGGCCATGTCGCGGGCCGTCAGGCCGGAGGCACTCAACAGGGCGCTCAGCGCATAGGGATTTTTAAAACGAGAATATGTACAAGTATGAAACCAGAGATGCCGACGGCCAGGCATAGGCCGGCGTCGCATACGGGAATTTGAAACAATGCAGACGTACAAGTATGAACTCAGAGATGCAAGCGGGCAGATAGAGGCAGGCGTAGTGCAGGCCGCTTCGCTCGCAGACGCCTCGAACATGATGCGTTCTCGCGGCGGGTATCTCATGAACATCATGCCGCTGGGCGAGGCGAAGCAGAACATCCTCCAGAGGATGCAGAATATCAGCATCGAGTTCGGGCCCGGCCTGAAGGACATCCACAACTTCACCAACCAGCTCGCCGTCATGCTGAAGGCAGGCATCAACATCCGCAACGCCATAGGCGGAATCGCCTCGCAGATTAAAAGCGTCAAGTTCCGCAAGATAGTCGAACAGATAAAAGCGGACGTCGAAACGGGCAAGCCGTTCTCCGACGCGCTGGCGCAGCATCCCAAGGTATTCACCCCGCTGTACGTCAACATGGTCCGCGCGTCCGAGCTTTCGGGCAGCCTGGGGCACATGCTGGAGCGAATCTGCGATTACCTCTCGCAGCAGCTGGAGACCCGCAGAATGGTCCGCGGCGCGATGGTTTACCCGATAATCATCGGCGTGATGGCCATCGTGACGACCATTTTCATGCTGACGTTCGTGCTGCCTCGATTCACCGCCCTGTTCGCCGGCAAAGACGCCCTGCTGCCCAAGCCGACGATAATCCTTATGAGCATCAGCGACTTCCTGCGGACGAAATGGTACGTGGTCGTCGGCGTCGTAATCGGATTGGCTGGCGCGCTGTACTACGCCCTGCATACCGAAATCGGCAAGCTGTACTGGGACAAGCTGAAGCTGCGCATTCCGCTGCTGAGCCGGATGTTCCGCGCCCTTTACATAACCCGCGGCATGCACACCATGGGCGAGCTTATCAACGCCGGCGTGCCGATGCTTGACACGCTGAAAATCACAGCCGACGTCTCAGGAAACGCCGCTTACAAAAATATGTGGCGGAATGTCCATAACGCCGTCAAGGAAGGCAACAAGATAGCAGTCCCGCTGAACAATCAGGACCTGCTGCCCAGCAACGTCGTTCAGATGGTGGCAGCCGGCGAAGAGTCCGGCAAACTCGGCGAGGTTCTGAACGAAGTCTCCAACTATTACGCCGCCGAACTGAGAAGCACAATAAAGGCGGTGACGGCGATGATAGAACCGATAATGATAGTCGTCATGGGCGGTGTCGTCGGCTTCATAGCGATGAGCATCATCCTGCCGATTTTCAAGATGTCCAGCCTGGTCAAGTGACGGGAGAATCATGAAAGCGGATTAAATGAAACGCAACAGATTCCGACGCGACGGCGGCAGAAAAATCGAGGCCGCCGGAGCAATCAGGGCCGTTCATCCCACATGGCGGCAGCCACGCCGTTTCATCAGGCGCATTTCAACGCGCGGTTTCACCCTTACTGAAATTCTCGTATCGCTTATCGTCATCGGCATGGGTATCGTCGCGCTTCTGGCGTCGGTGGCGTCGAGCACAAAGATAAACGACAGCGGCAGGAAGCTGACGACAGCGTCATTCATCGCGCAGGAGGTCCGCGAGTGGACCATCAAGCTGCCGTTCTCCGACCCTGACGTCGCCGACCAGGGCAATCCGCCAGGTCCGGACGGGTACGACCCGCAGGTCTACGTTGACGACCTCGACGACCTGGCCGGAGATGACCTGGCAGGCGTGACCTACAGCCCGCCGCGCAACGGACAAGGCTCGCCCATTACAGACATGACCGACTGGTCGCAGTTCATAGAACTCTCATGGAGGGACCCCGACAACCTCAATACAGTGGTGGCCGCCGGCGGAAGCGACGTGATTTATGTGCAGGTAACTATTTCTTACAAGGGCACGGAGGTTCTCAAGACCGGCTGGCTCGTAGCCAGGAGGGATTAGCCATGCGTAGAAACATTTTCAAAGTCCGAACAAGGCCCGCGGTGATTTACATCCTCGCGCTGCTGCTGATCGCCGTCTTCACGACGTTGAGCATAACGCTGGCCGTCACAACAAACACCGGCATAAAACAGAGCGACAATTACAGTAATGTCGCAGACGCCCGGCTGGCGGCCGAAAGCGGACTGTCGTTCATGCTCAACCTTATGAACGATATAAGCGTGCCGGGTTCGACCACGCAGGAAACCTTCGCGGAAAACCTGAGACAGGCCATCGCGTGCAAACTCGACGGGACGGCCAACCTGGCCGGCCAGAGCGTCTCGGCGACATCAATGACCGTGACCGTTCCAGCCATCAGCATCGACGGCAGAACATTCTCGGCGTGGGTAACCTGGGTGGACGCAACCAGGTGCCGGCTCACCGTCAGCGGCTCGGCAGGCAGCTTCACACGGCAGCTGACGATGGACCTTTCGTTGACAGAACGCCGGGCGGCAGCCTTCGAATACGGCATCGCTTCGCGCGGGCCGATAACTATTTTCGGAAACGCCAGAATAGTCGGCGTGAACTATCCGTCCGAAGCGAGCGTAATTTCCGTATCGGAAGCCGTGACCAACGCCCTTACGGTGGACGGCAGCTCTGAAATAAGCGGCGATTTGTACGTTTCTGGCAGCGGAACTTCAATCACAATATCCGGCAGCCCGACGGTCGCAGGAAGTACAGACCTCGATGAAATAGCCGAGCACGTCCACATCGGCGTCGACGAGCCGGATTTCCCGGAAATCAACGTGGACCCTCTGGCGGCGATGGCGACATATACGCTCAGGGCGACCGACCCGACAACCACGGGCACGTTCAACAATCTGAGGATACCGGCCGGCATGAATCCGAATTTCACCAGCGACGTCGTGCTCAACGGTGTTGTTTACGTCGAAGCGCCGAACACAGTCACGTTTACCGGCAAATGCACGCTTAACGGCATCGTCGTGACGCAGGACGCTGACCTGCCGATAGATCAGTGCCGGCTATTCTTCGCCGGCAGGGTCGAGGCTAACGGCGTAGAGGTGCTGCCTGATACGCCGCAGTTCGCAGCAGTCAAGCAGGAAACCGGAACATTCATTCTCGCGCCGGGCTTCGGCGTAACTTTCGCCGGAAACTTCACGGCCATCAATGGTTCAATCGCGGCGGACCAGTTGACCTTCACAGGCACCGCCGAGGGAACGGTGAAAGGTTCGGTCATCGGGCTGGCCGATCTGACGACCAGCGTCGGCGGAAACGTGGACATATACGTGGACAGACAGGATGCGGATCAGGACCCGGCAGGATTCGTGCCTTCAATAGGTTTCGAACCGATACCGGATACTTATACGGAGCTGTAAGGAGGAAATTAACCAGTGCCTATGTCGAATATGAAATTCGGACATAAGCAGCAAGGCATAGTTTACATACTTGCCCTGGTGCTGCTGACCGTGTTCAGCAGCCTGGCGGTGGCGTACGCCACCTTCTCCCATACGTCCCTGCGCACAGCGGAAAACATGTCTTCAGTACAGGACGCAAGAATGCAGGCGGAAGGCGGCCTGGGGCACCTTTCAATGATCTTGTCTGAACTGACCGTATCGTCCGGCTCGAGCGGTCAGGCGATGCTGGATAACCTCGCCGCATCGCTTGCTTCGCGGCTGAACGGAACCGAAAATCTGCAGGGCGAGCAGGTCGCATATGACGGGGAAACCATAATCATCCCGTCCATCGACATGGGCGGCGGAAAGAGATTTTGCGCCACGATAACACGCGTGGATGACACGACGGTCCGCATGTCCGTCACCGGCTCCGATAAAGACATATCGCGGACGGTGAGCATGGATTTCGACCTGTCAGCAGGCAGGAGCGTCGTCTTCGATTACGGCATCGCGTCGAAAAGCCCCATCAGCCTGACCGGAAACGCCCACGTCAGCGGCGCAAACAGCCCGGCCGAGGCGAACATGCTTTCCGCGACCTACAGCACCAATGAAGTCTTCAAGCTCACGGGCAACTGCAACCTGGAAGGCGACATCTACGCGTCCAACCCGGACGGCTACGTATCGGTCAGCGGAAACGTGACCGTCGGCGGCGAGAACAACTGGTCGGGCAACATAGAGGACCACATTCACCTCGGCATCGGCGAAGTGGAGTTTCCGGAAGTCGACCCGACCGTATTCGAGCCGTTCGCCACGAACGTCGTCAACAGCAGCACGAGCACCAGTGGAAACAAGACTTTCACGAATATCCGGATACTGGCCAACAGCAATCCGACGTTCTCCGGCAATATCACGCTCAACGGCGTGATATTCATCGAGGTCCCGAACAACGTGCATTTCTCTGGCAACGTCAGCATCACCGGCGTGATAGTCACACAGGACGCCGGAGAGAATAATTACGACTCGAACACGATAAAATTCACCGGCAACACGACCGTCAAGGGCGTCGAAGAGCTGCCGGATACTTCCGAGTTCCACACACTGCGGTCCATGCCGGGGTCTTTCGTTCTGGCGCCGGGTTTCAGCCTGCAGTTCACCGGCAATTTCGGCACGGTAAGCGGAGCGATGGCCGCCGACGAATTCAAATTCGCGGGCAACGCGGGCGGAATCGTCCACGGGCCGATAATCAATTACAGCGATTCGGAGTTCAAGCTCACAGGCAATTCGAACCTGATTATAGACCGGGACGATGTGCCGGATATCCCGCCGGGATTCACCTCGCCGGGCAAATTCGAGCCGGACCCGAACTCATACGTGGAGTACTGAGATGTCAGCTTCAGGACATAAAAAGGCGTTTACAATAATGGAGATGCTGGTGGCGTTGGCCGTGTTTGCCATGCTGCTGGCTGCAGCCGCCGCCGCGGTCAAGGCATGCATGGACGGCTACAGCGAGAACGAAGAAATCGCCACGCTCACGCAATCATCCCGATGGGTGCTGAATCGCATCGCGAAAGACGTCCGCTCCGCCGCCGCCGTGGACGCAACGTCAACCTCCGTAACCGTTATCCCGGCGGACACCAGCACCTATTCTATGATATCGTACGGAATCAACGGAGCGGGCGACCTTGTGCTGACGCGCACCGTCACGGGCGGCTCGACCGAAAGCTACACGCTCATAAGCGCAACCGGCAAGCCGAAACTGACCGGATTCTACGTAATCCAGGAAATCGGGACCGACTCGAAGGGACAGACCTGCACAAAAAGCATAACAATACGCCTGTCGATCGAAGTCGATAACCAGAACACCGAGCAGACCATCAGCGTATCGCCGCGACGCAACCAGTTGTATTGAGCCGTCTGAGATTTCCGAAAAACTACTCGACACAGAGATATTATTTCGGATTTGGGATTTGGGATTTTTTCGCGTCTCTGTGTCGGATGCCATTGGTGGCGCCAGGCGGCGTCTGAATCGAAGCACTTGTGCCGGGCATTTCTCCCCGCTACCATCTACCTGCAATCTGCTTTAATAAATCCAGATGGTAAAAGAATCCGACATGCCGTCGCAGCCCGCCGACCGCCCCCTGGGGGGCGAAGTTGAAGTTTCATTCGTCATGCCGTGCCTGAACGAGGCGGAGACGCTGGAAACCTGCATCGCCGCGGCGAATAAATGCATCGCTGAAAACAATCTCTCCGCCGAGATAATCGTCGCCGACAACGGCAGCACCGACGGCTCGCAGGACATCGCCCGCAGATGCGGCGCCCGCGTAGTGACCGTGGCGGAAAAAGGCTACGGCAGCGCGCTGATGGGCGGCATTGAGGCGGCCGGCGGCAGGTACATAATCATGGGCGACGCCGACGCCAGTTACGATTTCGCCGCGGCAATGCCGTTCGTCGAAAAGCTGCGTGAAGGCTGCGACCTGGTCATGGGGTCGCGGCTGAAAGGCGCCATCGAGCCGGGCGCCATGCCGTGGAAACACCGATGGATAGGCAACCCGGTGCTCACCACCGTCGGGCGGATGCTCTTCCACAGCGGCGTGTCGGATTTCCACTGCGGCCTGCGGGCGTTCTCGAAAGAGGCATACCGCAAAATGATGCTGCGGACCACCGGCATGGAATTCGCCAGCGAGATAATCATCAAGGCGTCGCTGCTGAAAATGCGAATCGCCGAAATTCCCGTGACGCTCTATCGCCATGGCCGAAGCCGACCGCCCCACCTGCGAAGCTGGCGCGACGGATGGCGGCACCTGAGGTTCATGCTCATCTGCAGCCCGCAGTGGCTGTTCCTGTACCCGGGGCTGCTGCTTCTGCTTGCCGGGCTTGGCGTCGGAAGCTGGCTGCTGCCCGGACCGCGGCACATCGGCCGGACCACGTTCGACGTTCACACTCTGATGGCGGCCGCCGGAATCTGCGTTATCGGCGCGCAGCTTGTCTGGTTCGCCCTGTTCGCGAAAACCTTCGCGACGGCGGAAAATCTCCTGCCGAGCGGCGGGCGATTCAATAAACTCACCGGCAGGGTCAGGCTGGAAGGCGGCCTTGTCGCAGGACTGATTCTGACGCTTGCAGGCGTCGCACTCATGCTGTGGGCGCTGGATGTGTGGGCAAGCGGACACTTCGGACCGCTGGACTATCAGAAAACCATGCGAAAGGTCATTCCCGCGACGATGCTGATGGTGCTGGGCATCCAAGCCATTTTTTCCAGCTTCATGCTGAGCGTGCTTCAGTTGCGGCGGCGACGGTAAATCTGATACTGCTTCATTTCCCGTATGTTTTCGAAATTGGCGTCCGCATCGACGAGTTTTTTCAGGCGGCTGCGGAACTCCTGCGACCCGCCGTCCCAGTCCAGCACGATAAGGTCGATGTCATTGTGCGAATCGACGAACTTCACAATGGCCTCCGCGTCGCCGACTGTCCGATCGCCGTCGATGGTTTCAGTCGGAAACGCCACTACCTTCTGCCTGCTGAGATAGTGGAATATCGCGCGGCAGTCGGCTGGAGCGGCTATGACAATGTCGCCAACCGGGCGGTTGGCGAAAAACTCCTTCACCGCCGGGATGTCCACAAAGTCGCCGCCTCTTACTTTTTCATAAAAACGGCCCGAAACCGCCCAGTAGCCGTGGCCGAAACTTATTTTCGCAACACGGGGAATGTTAAACGCGATAACCAGGATTACGAACACCTCGAGCACCCGCCGGGCGAGTTGCGGCGATAATATTTTCCGAAAACGCCTGCAGACGGCCGCTGCCGCTGCAAGAAGCCCCTCCATGCACAGGAGCAGCAGCAGAAACTGTATCGGCATAAGGTATCTCGGCCGCAGCGCCCAGTTGCCGAGCAGCAGCGACGTTCCAAATGGAAACAGAATCGCCAGCAGCGGCACAAGCCTGCTGCCTGCCCGCCACCGCCGCCACGCCCCTGCCGCCATCATCGCAAGCATCGGCAGGCCGATAATCGCCGTCAGCAAGCCGCCGCTCTGGCCGGTGAACATTTCCATCATCGCTTCGGGGAACCACAGGAACATGCCCGGCACGGTTCGCCACAGCCGCTCCGCGATGTCCGCGCCGCCGTAGGACGAATCGGTCGAGGTTTTGACATACAGGGGCGTCTCCGGAGAGACAGCCGTCGCGACAATGTAAAGGCCGACGACCATCGCCGCCACCGCCAGCGTCACCGCCGCAGCCGAAATCGCCCGCCTGCGAAACGAAGGCTCGGCTGCACGGTCCAGCAGCATGCCGATTGCTGCAATGAACAGCAGCCCCAGCGAGGGCGCGCGAACCAGCGCGCACGCCGCCGCAAGAAGAACCAGCATGCACAGCGTCAGCCAGGCGGGCCGCTTTCCGCGAGTAACGTGACAGTACAGGAACATGGCGACCAGCATCGTCGTCGGCGCTTCTGTCAGCACGAGATGCGATGAAAGATAAAACGTGTAGGAGCAGGCCAGGCATGCCGCGACCGCCAGCGCGGTGTGCCTGTCCGCCAGATTCACGACGACGCAATAAGCCATGGCGATTGCGGCCAGCCCGCATAAAGCCACGAACAGATTCGCCGCCAGCATGGTATCGCCGAAGCACAGCCGTATGCCGGCAAGGGCTGCGGGCAGCCCCGGCGTCACGGTATTGGAAACCTCGCCGTTGAATACATATCCATTCCCCTCGGCCAGCGACCGCCCGAGGGAAAGATAAAGTGCGCTGTCCGGCGTCGGCCACCAGCACCATGTAACGCCGGCCAGGTAAAGCAGCGTTATCGCGGACCAGGCGAATATCATTCTGCGTCGCGTCATCGGCAGATTCGCCAGGACGGACATATCCACGGTGCATTCGGCGCAATTCGATTCCGGATTTGCGTTCATTCGAGCGATCACTTGCATTCTGACGCGGTCTTGATAGTCTATCGGCTACATATATGGTTCTGAGCATTGTACCCTAACGGATGTCTCGCACAAGAAAGAGGTTGGATTCTTCGCGGGAACTGAACGGGCCGGACAGTCTTGCCTGTATGAACGACCATTCAAGCGCACAATCTGTTTTCGTATTGATTCCGGCGTACCAGCCTGACAAGGTTCTGTCTGGGATAGTCAGGCGACTCGCGCAGGCCGATGGCATATGCGGCGTGGTTGTCGTCGACGACGGCAGCGACGCCCGCTGTCGCCCCATTTTCGACGAAATCGGACAAATTAAAGGCGCACATGTCCTCCGGCATTTCACCAATCTCGGCAAGGGAATGGCGATAAAGACGGGGCTGAACTACGGCGCGTGCACTTTCGACGGATGCGTCGGCGCGATAACGGCTGACGCCGACGGGCAGCACCGAACGGGCGACATCCTGAAAGTGGCCGACACGCTGCGTCAAAACCGGGATTGCCTCGTTCTAGGCTCGAGAGCGTTCAGTGGAAACGTGCCGCTGCGAAGCCGCTTCGGCAACAGGCTAACGTGCCTGACGATGAAAACCGTCGTGGGACAAAAAATTTCCGACACGCAGACGGGCCTGCGCGGAATCCCGACCCGCATGATTCCGAGGCTGCTGAAGCTCAGGTCGGCCGGATACGAGTTCGAACTCGACATGCTGCTGCTCTGCAAGTACGAGCGGATCAGAATCGTGGAAACGGGCATCGAAACCATATACATCGACAACAACCAGTCGTCGCATTTCAACCCCATCATGGACTCCATGCGGATTTACTTCCTGCTGCTGCGATTCCTGATTGTTTCGATACTGTCGGCCTTAATCGACAACGCAATCTTCGCCGTGACGTTCATTCTCTGGCCCGACATTCTCGGCTCGCAGATTGCCGGAAGAATCGGCGGGACGACCTTCAACTACCTGGCGAACAAAAAGGTCGTATTCCACAGCACCGCGCCGAACAAATACGCCCTGCCGAAATACCTCATCCTGGTTGTGTGTTCCGGCGCCGCCAGCTACGGGCTTATCCTGCTGATGGTCTCGATGGCTGACTTCAATCCGATTACAGCCAAGCTGCTGGCTGAAACCGTCCTGTTCATCCTGAATTTCCTGATCCAGAGAGACTTTGTGTTTACGCGGCGCCCCGCTCCTGCCGTCGCGGCATAAAACTGGCCTGCAGCGGTCTAATTCTATATAATTCCCCTAAGGGTGATATTTGCACGACGCCGCCCTTTTTTAGTTTGTTCAGGAAAAGGCATAATGGCAGAACGGAAACACGGCATACTTCTGGCATATCCGCCCATCAGCAAGATGGAGCGTTACGGCAGCGACCTTGGCGTATTTGGCGGCAGCCAGATACCGCTGGGCCTGTACTACCTGGCGGCCTTCGTGCGTGATCGCGGCTGGCGATGCAAGGCGATCGACGCCGAAGCCACCAACGCCACGTATGAAGACATCATCAGGATGATGGCCGAGGGCGATTTCGACATACTCGGCATATCCTCGACGACGGTCGCATTTCACAGGGCGCTGGAACTGGCCAGCGCGGTCAAGGCGGCCAGGCCCGGAACAATCGTCATAATCGGCGGGCCTCATGTATCCACGCAGCCGGCCCACCCGCTCCAGTTCGACGCCTTCGATTACGCCGTACGGAACGAAGGCGAACTCACGCTGGCCGAGCTGCTGGACGTAATAGAGCAGAACGGCGACCCGGCTGGCGTAGCCGGCCTGACATATCGCCGCAACGGCGAGGTCGTGGTCAATCCGCCGCGGGAATACATCGCGGACCTGGACACGCTGCCGTTTCCGGCATACGACATGATTCCCGACATGCAGCTTTACTCGCCGCCGCCTCTCAACTACAGGCGGCGTCCGGTGGCCAATATAATCACGGCCCGAGGCTGCCCCAACGACTGCACGTTCTGCGAAAACACCACGTTCGGGCGGCGGTGCAGAATGCGAAGCGCCGAAAGCGTCGTCGATGAAATCGAGATGCTCATTCGCAAGTACGGCGTCAGGGAAATTTCGTTCGTCGACGACACGTTTACGGTCAAGCCGAAGCGTATCTACGAGATTTTCGACATCGCACGCGCACGCGGGCTGCAATTTCCGTGGAGCTGCATGTCGCGAGTCAACACCGTGGACGAAAAGCTGCTTACCTACATGCGCGACAACGGCTGCTGGTACATCGGTTTCGGCATCGAAAGCGGCAACGAAGACATACTGAAAGTAATCAAAAAGAAGATCCGCCTGGCCGACGTCGAACGCGTCGTCAGGATATGCGACAAACTCGGCATCGTCACAAAGGGCTTTTTCATAATCGGCCATCCGATGGAGACCGAGCAGACGATAAACGAAACAATCTCGTTCGCCTGCCGCATACCGCTCAACCACGTCGTCGTGACAATCAACACGCCGATGCCCGGAACCGAGCAGTATGCCAACGCCAAACAGTACGGCACGCTGGACGTCTCGGACTGGAACGAGTTCAACTACTGGAAACCCGTCTTCGTGCCCAAAGGCCTGACGCCGGAACTGCTCCTGGCCAAGCAGAAACAGTTCATAAGGAAGTTCTACGTCCGTCCGAGCAACCTTTGGCGGCAGGGCCGGTTCATCTTCAGCAGCAGCGCCAACATCAGACAGATGGGGCAGGTAATCGGCGGATCCCTGAAATATTTATGGAAAAAACGGGGCAAAACCCGACAGCACCCGGCAGCAGAGCGGAGCCGGGCGCAGCAATAAGATGGTCGCGGACTTCCCGCAGCATGAAAAACAGACGCCGCGGGTCGCCTCTATGGAAAACCGGCCTGAAAAACGATAAAAGAACAACATCCGGCCGCCGTGGGTGTCCGAAATGTTGAGAAAGGATACAACAATGACGAAAAGATTATATATAGCGGTTTTTGCCGCTCTGCTTGCGGCAGGCATGCTGCTGATGCAGCCCCGGCCCGGCGTCGCCCAGCCGGCAGATAACCCCGCTGTCGAAAATCCGACCGTGGAAAACCCCGACGACGTCCCGGGCGAAATTCTCAAGAAAATGGACGAAACGGTGAATGCGAACCTCAAGCCCGTCAGCAGCGAAGCCGAGTGGATAAAGCAGCTCGTGCCCAGAATGAAAAAAGTGCTCGAAATCGGCGCCCAGGCGGAAAAAGACTATCCCAACGCGTCCAATCTTCTCGAAGTCAGAACCCGCATGCTCCAGGCGGCCCATTTCCTCGGCACAAAGGCGGATGACTCCTACATGAGCCAGGTGGTGGACATTTCAAAGCGGATTCTCTCGATGAAAATCGAGAACGAGCAGAAGCTGCGGGCCGACTTCTTCGTCACGCAGGACAAAATATCAAACGCCCTGCCGACGGAAATCTCCAGGGAAATACAGCTGTACATCAAGCGGTACGAAAAGAGCAAGGTCGAGCCTTACGCGAACATCTACGGAGCCATGCTCGCCAGGGATAAAAAACAGACCAGGCTGCTGAACAAGATTCTCGATACGCTCGTGAAAAATTTCATCGACGATCCGGACGTGCACAGTTTCGTCAGACAGAACGGCCGCCACCCCGACATAGGCAAACCGTTCGAAACCGAACTCGTCAGGCTCGACGGCGTGAAAATCAAGCTGCCGGACGAATTCAAGGGAAAGGTCGTCGTAATAGATTTCTGGGCGAGCTGGTGCGGCCCCTGCCGCGACCTGATGCCTCACATGAAGGAACTGTACGCAAAGTACAGCCAGCAGGACGTGGTCTTCATAGGCATAAGCCTCGACCACACGCGCGAAGCGCTCGACGAATACCTCAAGACAGCCGAGCTGCCCTGGATTATGACCTACGCCGGCCAGCCTCAGGACCCGACCGCCCAAAAATACGGCATCAGCTCGATACCCAACGTCTGGGTCGTCGGCAAGGACGGAAATGTTATTTCCGATAACGCCGAGAGCAATCTCGAGGAAATAATACAGAAGGCTCTCAGCGGCAAGTAAAACTACGGTATTTCATATTCAGAGGCATGACCCTTCAGGAGTTGTGCCGCCATTAATGCCAAGTTGTCCGCAATAATTTTTGTGGACGTTTGAATGGTCTTTTTGAAAACAGAAAGCAGATAGTAGATAGTAGACCGCAGGAGAGCAGTATTGACGCTAATTGCAGAACAATGCGATGTTTCAACTTTCTACTTTCTCCTGCTCTAGCTGCCCCTCAGGGGCAGCTTAACCTCTGGCAAAGCGGGCCGACGTTGTTTAGAATATCAGCCATGAAACGGGTATTCATCGCAATCTCCATGCTTGTGGCGGCGGGCGGCTGCCGCCCTGCCGCAACCACGCAGACAGACCTTCAGCCGTCCCAGGCGCACCAGATAGAACTGCTCCGCGAGCAGGTTCAGGCGCTGGAAACGGAAAAGGCGATGCTGGAGGCGAAAAACCAGGAAATCATAAACAGGTCCGAGTATCTGCAGAAAAAAGTAAACGACCTGGAGTTCACCGTCGCGCAGCACAAGGACACAATCGCCACTCTTGCAAGGGCGCCAATAGAGCGTGACGAGATGAAGAAGCAGCTGAAAGAGGCGCAAGATGAAAATGAACTGCTGAAAAAGGAAATCGAGGCCCTGAAAAAGCAGCTTGCCGCCAAATAACCGCCTTCACGCAAGCAGCAGCCAGTACAGAAGTCCGCCCGCCCCGCAGCCGCCTGCAGCCCAGCATAACTGAGCCAATATCGAAGCCGCGTCGCCGCTTTCACCGGTCGGTTCAACAATTGCCCGTTCCATCGGCGCGGGCGATTCCGGCCGACTGTCCGGCTCGGAATCTGTTTCGGGCATGGCAAACATCGCATCGCGCTCGGTTGTCGTTTCAAACACGTCAGGCTCGGGCGAATCGGAGGGGTCGATATTGCAGCAGCATTCGGGATCTTCGTCCCCTGCGAGTTCGACAATCGGGACTTGTATGGATTTTCGCGGCAGCCGGCCGACGACGGACAATTCATCAACATGGCCGGCCGCCATCTCCGCCAACAGCCGGTCGTCGTTTTCGCCTGCGTAATGCGACTCGCCGACAATAATGTCTTCGGTGAACTCCATTTCGCCGATCAGCTTACGCACCTCCTGCCGCATTGTCCATAACACACCTTTCGCCGCTGCAAGATTGATTCGTCGACCTCGCGGCGATACAGTGTCGCAATGCGAGCAGTTATCACCGGACAAGTAGGAGTGGACAAGAAACCCTTCCTCGCCCGCGTGGCGGAGATTGCGGCCGAGCATGACCATGAAACGGCCGTCTGCAACGTCGGCGAGATGATGTACGCCGAGGCGCCCGACGTCCAGCCGGGCAAAATCCTCGACCTGCCGCTTACCCGGCTCAACAGCCTGCGGCGAAGCGTCTTCAAAGACATACTCGCAACCAGCCAGACCGCCGGCAACATAATCGTAAACACCCATGCGACGTTCCGATGGCGGCACGGGTTGTTCTACGCGCTGGACCTCGACCAGATGACCCAGCTCAACGCCGACCTCTATATTACGCTGGTGGATAACATCGACCGCGTGCATTACCGGCTCAACCGCGACGGTCACGTGGACCACACGCTCAAAGACCTTATGGTCTGGCGCGAGGAGGAAATTCTCGCGACCGAGCTGTTCAGCCAGATTATCCGCGGCCACGGGCGGTTCTATATTCTCGCCCGCGGCGAGGACGACACGACCGCCGAAACCTGCTACAGGCTGATGTTCCGCAGCTATCTCAAAAAGGCGTATCTGAGCTTCCCGATGTCGCACGTGAACGGCTCGCCCCAGCTGCTGGCCGAGATCGAATGCTTCCGCCGCGAGATGAAGCGGCACTTCACGTGCTTCGACCCGGCCGATATCGAGGAAAAGCACCTCTGCACGCTTGCGATAGAGGCCGCTGAACAGGGCCACCGCACCGTCGAGTACGGGCCGGGCGGTGAAAAGTCGATCATGGAGACATCGCAGCTGCTGGAAATCATCGCCGACATCGACGGTCAGATTTACGCTCGCGACTTCAAGCTCATCGACCAGTCCGACATGATTATCTCGCTCGTGCCGGAGCTTGAAGACGGTCGGCCCGGGCTTTCAAGCGGCGTCGAACGCGAACTTCAGCACGCGCACGAGGCCACGCGGGATGTGTTCGTGATATGGAGGCCGAAGGCTGCTCCGTCGCCCTTCATCACGGAAACAGCCACCAAAGTCTTCCGCTCCACCGAGCAGGCCGTGCGATATTTCCTCGACAACGATTATGTCCCTTCCCCCCCTACAGGCAGCCTGTTCGGGTAAAAAATAGTTCTGAGTTCGGAATATGCCAGGACAGCTTGCCTGGATGGATGTCCCCACTTTTTTACTTCTGCTGGTCCTGGAAATATCCAAGCCAGGCCATCTGGATTGCTTCAAGGGTAGCCTCGGTCGATGCGGCGGGATCGTCATCGAAGCCGTCAAGCTCAGTAATCATCCGGTACAGCTCGGTGAAACGGATTGAAAGCGGGTCGATTTCCGGGAATCGCTCGGAAAGTTGAAAGCCGATCTCATCTGCATCGGACCAGTTCATAAAAAATCCTTCAGCAGTGATTAACACGGATAAAACCGATTATTTCTATAAATTTATATCTGTGTCAATCCGTGTTCATCTCCGCCATTTTTTTCTCGGAGACCGCGTTGCGGTTCCAGTTCGGCACGGTGACTGTCACGTCGCCGTTGACGACGGCCTGGCACGCGAGGCGGCTGCGAGGTGTCGCATTCGGAGCGTAGTCCACACGGTCGAGTTCGTCGTCGGTCGGCTCGGAGAGATTCTCCATGCCCTGCTCGACGATAACGTGGCAGGTCGCGCAGACGCCCGCCCCGCCGCAGGCATGTTCAATTTGGATATCATGCCCAAGTGCAATATCGAGCAGGCTGCCCGGTTCGCCGTCGCGGCCGAACGGATAATCTTTCGGATCTACCTCCACTGTGACGCCTACAGGATTGAATGTAACTTTATGCGTCGCCATTTTGCCTTTCACCCTTTCCGCTGCGTTTTTCCTGCTGCCTGCTGCCTACTCCCTGTCGTTAAAATTCTTCAAGTTTTCTGCCGGCGACGGTTTTTTTCAGTACTTCATTCATCTGTGCCTGCGTAAGAGGTGCAGCCGCCTCGTTAGCAGCCGTCATCGCCGCGTAAAGAGCTTCCGGATCGTCGCCGGTCATCTTCAGTTTTAGATTTGTCACGGCCGCGTCAAGCGCCGCCCGCTGCTCACCGGTCAGCACGTCCGGCGTGTTCGCCAGCGCTTTGCCGATTGCATTAATTATACGCTCCGACTCGTTCCGCTGGTCGATAAGGCGATGCGCAGTCATGTCCTCGATGGCGTGTTCGTAGGCGGCCGAAACCATGGCGTCGACCTGCTCGCCAGTAAGTCCATGCGCAGGCGTTACTTGAACCGAAGCCTCCCGGCCGCTCCGCTGCTCGCGGGCCGAGACATTCAGAATGCCGTTGGCGTCCACAAGGAACGTAACCTGAATTCTCGGTGCACCGGCCGGCATGGGCGGTATGCCGCGAAGCTGGAACTTGCCCAGGCTGCGGCAGTCTTTCACGAGTTCCCTTTCGCCCTGCAGAATATGAATGTCAACGGACGTCTGCCCGTCGGCGTAGGTGGTGAATATCTCGGAGGCCTGGCAGGGAATGGTGCTGTTCCGCATGATGAGCTTGCCGACGGCCCCGCCGAGCGTCTCGATGCCGAGCGAAAGCGGAATGACGTCCAGCAGCAGCGTGTCGCGCTGCATGCCTGCGAGTATGCCGGCCTGAACGGCAGCGCCTAGTGCGACGACCTCGTCGGGATTGATTGCGGTGTAAGGCTCGCGGCCGAAAAACTCGCCGACGCGCCGACGCACCAGCGGAATGCGCGTGCACCCGCCGACCATGACGACTTCGTCGATGTCGCCCGCGGCAAGCCCGGCCGCCTTCAGCGCCCTGCTGCAATGCTCGATGGTATGGTCTATCCACTTGCTGATGCGTTTTTCAAATTCGTCGCGAGTCAGCATGCGGCAGTAAACACGCGAACCGCCGAGCGAGATTTCTATGCGGGCCTCGTCGTCGGTGGAAAGTTTAATCTTGGCGGCCTCGGCGAAATCGCGAAGCGCCTGCCGCGTCGAAGGCGGAAACTCGATTTTCTCGCCGAACTCGGCGCGAATCTCGGCCGTCACGAGGTCGATTATCTCGCGGTCAAAATCGTCGCCGCCGAGATGCGTGTCGCCGTCGGTGCTTAGCACCTGGAATACGCCGCCTGCAACCCGCAGCACGGATATATCGAACGTCCCGCCGCCGAGGTCGAAGACGGCGATATTGGCGTCTTCCTTTCGGTCGAGTCCGTAGGCCAGTGCGGCAGCCGTCGGCTCGTTGACGATGCGTCGGACGTTAAGCCCGGCGATCCGTCCGGCGTCGCGAGTAGCTTGTCGCTGCGAATCGTCGAAATACGCCGGCACGGTGATGACGGCCTGCGTTATCTCGCAGCCGCTCGCGCGTTCCGCGCGGGTTTTCACCTCGCGGAGGATAATCGCCGACAGTTCCTGAGGCGTCATAAGACGCTCGCCGATGCGAACGCATGCGATTTCATTCTCGCCGCTGACCACCTGGTAAGGCAAAAACTCCAGGTCGCGGCGAATATCATCGACGCCCTTGCCCATCAGCCTTTTGACCGAATAAACCGTGCTGGTGGGGTTTTCCACGGCGTGGGCGCGGGCCTGCGAACCGACCGTGACCCGCCCGTCGGGAGCGAATGCGATTACGCTCGGCACGATGCCGCTGCCGTTTTCATCGCGAAAAACTTCCGGGCCGCCCGGCGTCATGCGGGCAGCCAGCGAGTTCGTCGTGCCGAGATCAATGCCGATTATCAATTCGCTCATCTTTCAGCTTATTCTTTCGTTTTCCACCAAATTCTTTTTCCGCTCGCTCGCGCTCACAGCCAGTAAGAAACGGAAAATTCCAAACCCTACTCCCTGCTGCCTGCTGCCTGTTGTTACAACTGCGAGAGCAGTTTTTTGACATATGATACGGCGTTAAGCTGCTTGCGTATTTCACCGAGCAGGTCGGTGCGGACGGCTTCGCACGCGACGGCCTGGCGGCATTCCTCGAACAGCGTCGCGATTCTGCGCATCAGCCCGTCGTGCTGCGTCCGCAGAACATCGCCGATGCGCCTGCGGTCGGCCTCGGACGTGCCCGAGTCGGCGATCTCCTCCTGCATCATCATCATTGTTTCGAGGAAGCCGTCCGGCACCGACTTGTCGTCGGCGCTGCTGCGGCCGCCCAGAAGCTCCAGCAGATACGCCGCACGCGAGGCCGGGTCTTTCAGCGTGCGGTACGCGTCGTTAATCGCCGCGGAAACGCGCAGATGCAGATGCTGTACCTCCGGGCTGTCATCGGAACAGAAGTCCGGATGCGCGTGGCGGTTCAGTTCGAGATATTTCTTCTGCAGTTCGTCCGGGTCGATGTCGAACTGCCGAGGCAGCCCCAGCAGCGTGAAGTGGTCGGTAACCGTGGCAGCCGTCGGATTGACGGCGTGGCAGTAGTCGCACATAAGCGGCGTGCTCATGGGCTTGTCGCATTTTTTGCATTTGGTCGGCACGACCTGCTGTTGGTTTTTTTCGCTCATGCGATTTTCCTGAACCACAGGGAGCACTGAGCACACAAAGGTGAAAATAACAAGAACTCTGCGCCCGCTGTGACCTCTGTGGTTAAAGATTCTTCCTAAGTTGAAAAGCTCGCGCCGCATCCGCAGCTGCGAACGGCGTTGGGATTGTTGAAGACGAAGCCGCCCTTGAGCATGTCGTCGTTGTAGTCCACTTCCGTGCCGTTGAGATATAGATAGCTCTTGCGGTCACAGACTATGCGGACGCCGTTGCTCTCGAACACTTCGTCGTCGCGGGCGGGCTTGTCGGCTACGTCCAGCGTGTAGCTGAACCCGCTGCATCCGCCGCCCTTCACGCCCACCCTCAGACACGAGCCTTGGGGCATTTCCTTTTCGGCGAAGATTTTGCGAATTACGCCGGCCGCCTTTTCTGTAAGTGTAATAGCCATGGCTGGCTCCTGTTTTCACTTTTTGTTGTTCTTGCGTTTCCAGTCGTCGATGGCCGCCTTGACGGCGTCTTCCGCCAGCACGCTGCAATGGATTTTCACCGGCGGCAGTGAAAGCTCTTTGGCGATTTCGGTGTTCTTTATCTCGCCGGCCTGCTCGATGGTGCTGCCCTTCAGCCGCTCGGTGGCCAGCGAGCTGGCCGCTATCGCCGAGCCGCACCCGAACGTCTTGAATTTCGCATCGACTATCGTGCCGTTCTCGTCGACTTCAATCTGCAGCTTCAGCACGTCGCCGCATTCCGGCGCGCCTACGACACCCGTACCGACGTTCGGCGAATTCTTGTCCAGCGAGCCGACATTGCGAGGATTGTTAAAGTGATCAATTACCTTGTCGCTGTATGCCATATTTCCGCTTCTTTCTACTTTTTCTACCTTCTCCACTTGACCGCGCTGATGTCCACACCCTCCTGGGCCATCTCGTACAGCGGGCTAAGCTCGCGGAGTTCCTTGACTGCCTTGACGACCTGCGCGACGGCGTAGTCTATTTCCTCCTGCGTGGTCCATCGCCCGAGGCTGAAGCGTATGGAGCTGTGCGAAAGCTCGTCCGGCACGCCCATCGCCGTCAGCACGTGGCTGGGCTCCAGCGAGGCACTCGTGCATGCCGACCCGGAGGAAACGGCAAGGTCCTTCATCTTCATCATCAGCGATTCGCCCTCGACATACGCAAAGGAGAGGTTCACGGTGTTCGCCAGGCGCTGCGTCGGGTGGCCGTTGAGCTTGACGTGGTCCAGGCCGGCGAAAATGCCGTCGGTCAGGCGGTCGCGCAATGCAGTCAGTCGGCGGGCTTCCTCGGCCATCTCTGCGCCGGCGATTTCGCAGGCCGCTCCAAGCCCGACGATGCCCGGAACGTTCAGCGTGCCGCTGCGCATTCCGCGTTCGTGGCCGCCGCCGTCCATCTGGCACGTCAGCCTGACGCGAGGCCCGCGCCGACGCACGTACAGGCAGCCGACGCCCTTGGGCCCGTAAATCTTGTGCGCCGAGACGCTCAGCAGGTCTATGCCCATCGCCTCGACGTCAATCGGAACCTTGCCAACCGCCTGCGTCGCGTCGCTGTGGAATATCACGCCCCGCTGCTTGGCCAGCTTGCCTATCTCGGCTATCGGGTGCAGCGTGCCGACTTCGTTGTTGGCGTACATCAGCGTGATGAGAATCGTTTTGTCGGCAATGGCGGCGGCGACCTGGTCGGCCGACACGCGGCCGAACTCGTCGGGCTTCAGATAGGTCACCTTGCAGCCCCGCTGCTCGAGCCTCTTGCACGTGTCGAGGACGGCCTTGTGCTCGGTCAGGCAAGTGATGATGTGGTCGCCCTTTTCGGCGTACATCTCAGCGACGCCCTTTATCGCGAGATTGTCGCTCTCGGTCGCGCCGGATGTGAAGACAATCTCCATCGCACTTGCGCCGATGAGTTTCGCTATCTGCTCGCGGGCCTTTTCGACCGCTTCCTCCGCCTTCCAGCCGAACGAATGGTTCTTGCTGGCCGCGTTGCCGAACGTGTCGGTCAGAAACGGCATCATCGCCTTGAGCACGCGCGGGTCAACCGGCGTGGTCGCGTTATGGTCAAGATATATCGGTAACTTGAGCGGCATATCACTTTCCTTCAACTATAGCGCCGGCCGGCTCTACAATCTCGGCCAGCGTGACGTTTTTGAGAAAATCCCTCAGCTTGCGGTGCACGCGGTGGACCGGGTCGGCTATCGGGCAGCGGTCCATAACCTTGCATATCGCGCCTGTGCCGTCGGCGACATCGCCTGTGACGCACTCGGCCAGGCGTATCGGCCCTTCGACAGCCGTGACGAGGTCGGCCAGCGAAATTTCCTCAGGCCGCCGCGTCAGGCGATACCCGCCGCGCGAGCCGCGAACGGATTCAACGTAGCCGGAAGCGCAAAGCTCCTTGAGCACGTTCATCAGCAGCGAAATCGGCACGCCGAACTTGTCGGCGATTTCGCGAGAACTCGACACCTCGCCGTCTGCAAGCCCGGCGAGATGCGTCATCGCAATCAGCCCGTATCCTGTTTTTTTAGTTAGCGCCAGCATGTCTCTACTAATATATAGTACCCTATTAGTACGATTTCAACTGGAATTAGTACTTATTTGCTACTATTCGGGAGGTTTATACATAAATGCTTGATTTCAAGGGCCTTACAAACCATTTTGTGCAGACGAAGATGATGTGCCTTAAAATCTACTATTCTCGGCGGAGTTGCAGTTTCGTGAGGTTCTGCACATCGATGTTGAAGCCCTGCGGGACGGAGAGGCGATAGCATATCGCTCCGCCTTCCTTGCGCCAGGAAAGCTCGACGCGAGAATCGCCGACCGGCATGCAGCCGCTGCAGGATTCCAGCGGAATATCGCAGAAACGAAGCGTCACCTTTCGTCCGGGGCCGTCAACGCGGTAGACGCCGAGCACGTCGCGATAGAGCACGTGCGCGACGTGCGACATGAACCCGTGATTGTAGCTGCCCGATAATTTCACGTGCTCCCAGAGCGTGCCGGTGAGTTCGGCCATCTTGAGGAAATACATCTTGATGTCGTCGGCGAGGCCGGCCGTCGCGCCGTATCGGGAAAGCAGCTCCAGCCGAACCATGTAGCCGCAGAAAGGCTCGCTCGGATGAATTTCCGAAAACGCCCCGGTCCGCTCGCGCTTCGGGCCGAACCCGTTCACGAGCGTGTCCCAGAGCTTTGCGTGAGTCTTCGGCAAGGCGACGTCGAAATAGAACGCGAAATACTGGCAGACCTCGGTGCGGTTGCGGGTCACCTGCAGCGAGCCGTCTTCGGTCCGGACGGCGTTATCGACGAAGAATTCCCCGTCGAACGACTGCCTGCGGATAACGTTTCTTATCGCCTCGGCCTCGTCTAGCAGCTTTTTCATGCCGTACATTCGGCCGGCTGCGGCAAGGGCGCCAAGATAGAACATGTTTATCGGATAATTGACGTCCTGGACGAAGTCATTGGCCTTCGACCACTCGACGAAGTTCCAGCCGCCCAGCTTTTCGAGCAGGCCGTCGGAGTTTCTGTACGCCTCGAAGAATTTCATCAGCGCCAGCACGCGGGGTTTCAGCGCGTCGATCATTTTTCTGTCGCCGCTGCGGCCGAGATATTCTTCGAGCTGTATGACGAACCACATGGCCCAGCTTGGGATGTAGTTGCCGGTGATATCCTCGCCCGGGTAGCACATCGGCAGCATGCCTTCGACCAGGTGCGGGAATTTTTCCGGCAGCATGAAGTTTTCGAACATGTTGTGCTCGATTGTCGTGTCGCCCATCAGGTCCCATGCGGCCCGGGCGGCGAAAAAGCTGTCGCACAGCCAGCCCGCTCGCTCGCGGGACGGGCAGTCCATGAACAGGTCCACGGCGTTCTGACGGAACGTTTCGCGGGCGGCCTCGAATATCATGTTAAGCTGCCCGTCCGGCGAGTTGAACGCCGCCCGGCCGGTTTCGTCATTGGCGTATTCTCGCAGGTAAACGTCGCCGATTTCGCATTCGCCGCCGACGGCTATCAGCTTAAGATGCTGCATCACATAAGGCTCGATGGTCTCCAGCGCGTAGCTGCCGGGCTGAATGTCGAAGGTCACCACGGATGTGCAGTTCAGTCGCTTCCAGTCGATGTCGTCGCCGGTGAGTATCTCGTCAAAGACCATCAGCAGCCGCATCGCACGCCCGCACTTCACCTTCGCGCCGATAAAGCCGGTGCGGTCCTTGTCAAACCGGAAGATTCTGTAGGAGTCGGCCGGCAGCTTGAAGACAGCGCCGGCAGAGACAGGCCGGCTGACTTTTTCCCTGAAGGTATTCTCAACACGCTGCATTTCGAATGAAGCGTTGAAATCCAGTTCCTCTTCGCGGTAGCCGGTAAGGGCGTCGCCGATGTGTATCAAGTAATAAGGCTTCCACGGCTCAGCCGGCGGAGGATTGATTCTGACGCTGCCGCGGAATGTCTCCTCGGCCGGGCGAACTACGTGGAACTCCGGATACGCCACACCTCGCGGCAGCAGCCGCTTGCCGGGGAGCACCTCGCACCTGACGCCCTTCATCGGAGCGGCGGCGTCTTTGCGCCAAGCGTCGGATTCCGGCGATAATCTGTATGCCTCGACAAAACATCGCTGGCCGCTGTATTTATCAACCTTCTGAATACGGTACTCCAGGACGGCCGCGGTGAACTGCTCACCGTCGCCCGCGGTCGAGGCCAGCACTTTCCCGCCGGCGGTGATTTCCGCCTGGCAGAACGCCGGTTCATTTATCAGGTAATAATTCGTTACGTTATAGCCGGCTACTTCCATGGCCACGACGTTTCGCGCCGCAGTGAGCCTGCCTGTGATATCCCATCTGTCCACTCTGAAATAGCCGTGCGGCCCGCGGGCCGGGCCATGGCCGACGAACTCTCCGTTGACAGTCAGTCTGTAGAGCGATGATGCCGCTATAGTCAGTACGACCGGCCCGCCCGCAGTCGCGGGCACTGCAGCGCGGAAGCCGACAAGCAGGTTCATCTCCTTTGTTCTGCCTGCGGGCCAGATCGGTCGCGCGGACTGGAAATACGTACGTTTTGAATTGCTGCCGGCCATTAAATATCGTTCCTGTTGTATTGTTTTGAAATTTCCGTCAAATACGTAAAATTAAACAGTCCATCTATCCGAAAGGAGCCGGCTATGTCTATCGAAATAAAATGGATTAACCACGCAAGTTTCAGAATCTCAGCCGGCGGGAGTGTATTATACATCGACCCGTGGAAGCTGGAAGGCTCGCCGCATGATGCCGACTTAGTGTTCGTGTCCCACAGCCATTACGACCACTGTTCGCCGGAGGACGTCGCCAAAGTGTCCAGGGCCGGCACAGCCGTCGTGGCGCCGGCTGACACGGCCGCAAAACTTGGGGCGGCCAAAGCGGCGGCTCCGGGAGAAAAGCTGACGGCGAACGGCATCACCATCGAGACGACGGCGGCCTATAACATCGGGAAAAAATTCCACCCTCGCGGCAACAACTGGCTGGGCGCGGTGTTCACTATCGCCGGGAAGCGGATTTATTACTCCGGCGACTCGGACCTGGTCCCCGAGATGAGCGACCTGAAGGATGTCGACGTCGCCCTGCTGCCCGTGGGCGGAACGTACACGCTGGACGGCCCGGAGGCAGCGGCGGCCTGCAGGGCCATCGGCCCCAAGGCGGCGATTCCGTATCACTGGGGCGATATCGTCGGCGGCGAATCGGACGCGAAAAAGTTCGCCAAGGCTGCGCCGTGCAAGGTGCACATACTGAAGCCCGGCGAGAGCATAACGCTGTGAAGAAGCAACAGTATCCAAAGAAATGATCTAACGAGCCGCGACCGTCAGGTTGCGGTCCGTAAAAGTTCATATGAGAATGACCGCTCATCCCTATGGGACAGGTTTACAGTCGCGGCTCATACGCGGTTTGGTCTGGACAAATACCAGAGAAAGATTCATTCCAGGAAATCGGCGAGGGTGAAGTTGGCGAGGCTGTCGCGCACGGTCGCCTGCAGCTTACCCCAGACCTTGCGCAGCGGGCACTGATATTCTTCGCACCGCGGCGGGTCATACTGGCAGAAGTTCACCGCCAGCGGACCTTCGACAGCCTGCATCACATCCAGCACGGAAATCCGGGCCGGCTCGCGGGCAAGTTCGTAGCCGCCGTGCTTGCCGCGAACGGGCGTGACAAGCCCCGCCTTGGTCAGCGAGGCGAATATTTTTGTGAGGTACTGCTTCGGCAGTTCGCGCGTGCAGCATACGGCGTCGAGGCTCATCGGGCCTTGTCCGTAGTTCCGGGCCAGCACAACGGCGCCTCTGATCGCGTATTCAGCAGCCGGAGAAAGTCTCATATTGGACAAAAGACACCTCAGGAATTTCGTGTCCGCAGCTTACGGGAAAGTTAATCTAAACCTCGCCGCCCCCGGGGTCAAGCAACAACCGGAGCGTCAGCCGCAGAGCGGTCCTGAGACATTCTAGTCACGCCGGGGAGAAAATACTCTTTTACCACGCATTCCCAGCTCATTTTCCGGGCCAGTTCGTGGCCGGAGGCTATCATCTGCCGCATCTGCTTGTCGTTTCGCGGGAGCCTTTCGATGATTTTCGCGGCAATCCGGGCATTTTCGGCCTTCTCGACGCCGTCGCGAATCGCGATGCCCATATTCATGAGGCTCTCCAGCGTTTCGCTTTCCTGCACGCGGAGATAGTCGGCCTCGATGATATTCCTGTCCCGCTTTCCGTCGCCGGCGGCGCGGCGTGCAAAGCCGGTGCAGCCGCACACATTCGACACGACGCATAGCGCGCCGAAGCTTAGCGGCTCGAACTGGCTGATGCCGAACGGCTCGTACACGCTCAGGCCGAACTCGACGTCCGTGCCCTGGCGAATGTCGGAGAAGGCCATGTCTTCCGGCATTCTCGATCCGCACTGATTTCGGTTCCAGTCCCACTGGTTCACGAAGACCGCCCGCACGGCGCGGTGGTCGCGGTTGAACGCATCGAACATTTCGCCGACGACTTCCTCTCCGCCGCACAGGTCCGGGTATCCAATTTCGTGCTTTACCGGCCAGCCGTAGACACGCTCCATCTGGGCGATGTCCCTGCTGCGCCGCTGCCCGCCGAGCGTGCCAAGCATGAAATAGACGGCCGTCTCGCCCCTCTCCGCCAGCAGTGGTTCGAGATCATGCAGCACGCCGAGGTCGCGCCATATGCCCTTGCTCAGCACCGGACGGGCTACGTGTGCGAACGTCCACGTCGGTCTTGTGCCGAAAAGATTCTCCGCGTACTGCTGCATTCGAGCGCGGCTGCGTTTTTTCTCTTCAAGAGTTATCTCGAAGGCTGGAATGCCGTTGTAGACCAGGTCGATTTCCGTGTTCTTAAAATGCGCGTCGAGGAACTTCAGTTCGTCGACGATGTAATCGCCCACGGCGAATACTGAATCGCAATATCTGGCCGCCTTGACCAGCCCGTGCTTGTAGTTGCCGAAAACCGACGGGAAAACTTCTTCGAGCGTCATGCCGGCGGCTGCAGCACGTTTGAGCACGTTGTAAAACATCGTGTCGTGGCCGCCGTGCTTTTCCACTATCGGACGGACTGACGCCACTTCGTGGGCGTAGAAAACGGTGTGCGTGTTCGGCGAGCCGGAAAGAATCGCTTTCAGCGCCGTCGGCATGCCCATGTATTCGTGCGCAAGATAAACGACCCGCTCGCCGTTGTCGCCGCAGTGAATCGCCTTGAGAGCCTCGAAGCCCGGCTCGGCCAGGCGGACGTACTGCTCGTATTCCCACACATTCTCGAATTCCTGCGACGGAACGGCGAACTTCTTGTAGAGCTCGCCCTTGAACAGGTTCAGGCGGTTCTTGTTGGCGTGGAACACATCGACCAGCAGCACCTCGGCTTCGACGCTTTTGCCCGTGCACGGGTCGCTGACCGGCCGCTTGCCGTAAATAATGCCGACGTCGTAGGTCTTTTCTATGGGGCTGAACTTTTCCAGGTACTCGCCCGGCTGAATTTCGTCCAGCGAGCTGTATATCACCTTTCCGCCATCGCCCAGCCTGCGGTTGACGGGCCGGTCGGTTGTGAGCAGCGGGCCAAGAAGAATGGTCCGCGAAACCGCTTCGTCGTAGGCGTCCGTCGTCATCAGCCCGGCGATAACCGCGCCGATGCCGCCGATTTTCTCAACCGCTTCATGCGTAACATGCACCACTATCATCCCTGCACCTCACTGGATTCCTTAGATTCGCTAACAATATCATCGGCGAAATCACCCGGCATATAAATTCAACTGCAGCAAAACGTTATTTTTGCATTAAAACAGGCCCGGAAGCGGCCAAAACCTGTTAGACATAGATAATGCAGACAGCTTACCATCTGCTGAAAATACCGGCAGAACACGTCCAGCCGACAAAGAAATGACATGACAGTTCGAAGCATAATCCTGGGCCTGCTCGCTGCGGCGTTCATCACCGCAACAGGCTACGTGAACGACCAGATCCTCAAAAGCACCTACATGGTCGGCAACCATCTGCCCATAAGCGTCTTCGGCCTGCTTATTTTATTCCTGCTGGTGTTCAACCCGCTACTGAAAATGATCTCGCCGAAACTCGCGCTGGCGCCGAAGGAACTGGCCGTCATTCTCGGCGCCGCCCTGATTTCCTGCTCCATACCGAACAGCGGGCTTATGCGGTACTTCACAACGAGCATCTCCATGCCCCACCGGTGGCAGGAAAGCGACCTGTCGTGGAAGCAGAAACCGGATTCATGGCGACAGAAGGACCTCGTCCAGTACATCCCGCCGGCCATGCTTATGGACAAGGGCGATCCGAACGACAGAAACATCGACAAACTGCTGACAGGGATATCGACAGGCGACAGGCACATTCGGCCGTCGGACATTCCATGGCGACTCTGGCAGAGGACGCTGCTGTTCTGGCTGCCGCTGATTGCGCTCATGATGACGGCCGTCGTCTCAATGTCGCTCATACTGCACCGCCAGTGGTCCAAACGCGAACATCTTCGCTACCCGATAGCCGCTTTCGCCGAATCGCTGCTTGGCGAGACGCCCGGCAAAAAGTTCAACAATATTTTCCGCAACAAGATGTTCTGGTACCCGTGCGCAGCCGTGCTGGCGATTCACATAATCAACGGGCTGTATGCATGGTACCCTGCCGAAATGGTGCATGTCCCGCTGAGCGTGAACTTGACCGCTTTGGCGCAGAAATGGCCGACGATAACCAGCGTCAGACACACCGAAATGACCCTCGTGCCGCAGCTTTATATCGCGGTTTTCGCGTTCAGCTTTTTCCTGGCCGGCGACGTTTCGTTCACGCTCGGCATTACACATTACATTTACATAATGGTATGGGCGATGCTGATAACAGCCGGCGTCGGCGTCGAAAAAGAGGCACAGTTCGGCGGCGGATACCAGGCGTGGATCGGCGCGGGGGCGTACATAGGCATGGCGATTATGCTTCTGTACAGCGGGCGGCGGTATTACGGAGCCGTCTTCAGGCGGGCGCTTTTCCTCGGCGGCGACGAGTCCGGCAAGCAGGGCGCGTGGGCCATGCGGATTCTGCTGCTGGCGAGCGGCGGCATGGTTGGGATACTCGTCTGGCACGAACTGGACTGGCTGCTGGCGATGCTCATCGTCGTGATAATCCTGCTGCAGTATGTCATCCTCGCGAGGCTGATATCGGAAACCGGCATGTTCATGTTCAACTGCGGCTGGTATGCCACCGGTCTGCTCGGCGGGTTCTTCGGCCCGGCGGTGCTTGGGCCTCAGGCCATGCTGATTCTCGCGCTGATAATGACCGTCTTCGCATATGACGTGCGGGAATCGCTCATGCCGTTCCTGATGAACGCGTGGCAGGTTTCCGACCGCCAGAGCGTGCGCCTTTCCCGGCTGTCGGTGTATTTCGTCGTAGTGCTGGTCATCGCGCTGCTGATAGGCACATTCGCCACACTTTACGTGCAGTACGACAACGGAATGCTCAAATGCTACAGCTGGGCGAGAGATTACATCTCTCGCCAATATATCGACCAGGCCAACAACGCCATGGACAACGTCTACCACAGCGGGCGGATGCTTGAGGATCAGCCGACCGGGCTGGCCAGGCTGGCGGCGATGAATCCGCAAAAAGGCTTCTTCGCTTCACTGTTGACGGGCATGGCCGGCGTAATAGTGCTGACCATTCTCCGCAGGCGGTTTTCATGGTGGCCGATACACCCGCTGCTGGCGGTCATGTGGGGAACCTGGCCGCTCGACTGGTTCGGGCCGAGTTTCCTGCTAGGCTGGATCGCCAGAACGATTATCGTGAAATTCGGCGGCATGGGCGGGCTGAGGCGATTTCAGACCGTCGCGGTAGGACTCATCGCGGGCGACCTGCTCGGCGGACTGCTTTGGATGGTGAACGGCGCAATCTATTACGCCGCCAAGGGATTCAGGGCGCCCATTTACTGGATATTCCCGTCGTAGGACACTCGCCTGACATTACAGCGTGAATGTGAAATCGTCTATCAGCGCGCCCGGCAGCCTCATCGAAGTCGTGGACCTTGCGCCGTAGGTAGAGGCGCTCGGCAGCAGGTCGCGATCGTTCGTCAGTGCGAGCAGGTTGTCGCCGAGCATTCTGTATATCGTGTCGTCGAACCGCATGACATTCAGCGGCGCGACGATTTGGCCGCCCTCGACCCAGAACGTCGCGAACCGCGTCATGCCGGTTATGCGGCAGCTCGGTCGGTCGGAAAAGTTGAGATACCACAGCGAGTTTATGTACACGCCCTCGCCGACGCGTTCGGCCGCCTCGTCGCGAGGCATGTCGCCGGCGGCCATGTCCAGCGAGTCCGGATATTCGCCATCGTGCGAGCCGTTGGTCGGCACGCCGTATTCGGCTGCGCTCCGCGGAGAAACCATCGCCCCGACCATCCTGCCGTTTTCAACCAGCGTCACGGAATTCGGCCGGACGTAGCCTTCGGCCTGGAAATTCGGCGCAAGCCCTTCGGCCGTGTTCTCGCGCAGCGTAACCGACGGATGCAGTGTTCGGCCTTCATCCGTCATCTTGAGCAGGCATGAATTTTTGGTGCGGTGCTCCTTCAGGCCGAACCCGCCCCAGCAGAGTATGCCCATGATTTCCTCAAGCGCCGCCGGCGCCAGGTAGACCCGATAGCCGCCCGGCTTGACGACCTTCGCCGGCCGGCCGAGCACTTCGAGTCGGCTTCGGGCGTCGGACATCCTGCGAGCGAGCTGCCCATCGTCCCATTCGAAGCCCGCGTAGCTGCACTTGACGGCCTTGTCGGTCGAGTGATAGACCGACCAGTCGAAGTTAAAGCTGTGTGTGGAAAACCAGTTCCGCTGGCCGAGCGAATTGGCGAATCCCTGTGTAATTTCGCCAGAGGCGAATATGCCGACGAGGTCCAGGCCTTTGGCCTGTCTGATGATTGTTTTTATCGCCTCGCCGCTGTCTGGCAGCTTGCACAGGCTGATCTGCTCGCTGTTTCGGGGCTTTGTGTTGTAGAGCAGGTATGGATCTTCCGGCATGGAAGGCATGCGGTCGCGGAGTTCGGTGAGCATTTTTTCCAGGCGGCTTCGGTCGCTGTCTAAATCGCCGGAGAGCGTGCATGTCCCGGCGATGCTGCGTTTGCCGACGATGAGCCTCAAACTGAGATACGCCTGGCTGACGCTGCCGGCCTGGCGGACGGCGTCGTGGTTCAGCCGCACAAAGTCGCTGTTCTCGCCGGAAAAACCGGCAAGCAGAACTTCATCGCCGGCCAGTTTGCCGGTCAGATAATCAACAAGCTCATAGAACTTCAACTGCATCGCACTCTCCCTTATGCACCGCCGAAAACTTCAACGTCGGCGAACAGGCATGCCGGGCTTGCATGACCGACGTACATTATCTGGTTCGGCTCGCCCTTGCCGCAGTTCGGCGTGCCCATGACCAGCATCGAATCCTCGTTGCCGACGGCCTTGAGATTCCGCCAGAACGTCGCCGAGATGCCGCGGTAGTTCGGCATGCGGACGAGTTTCGTCAGCCGGCCGTCTTCGATGAGCCTGCCCCACTCGCAGCCGAACTGGAACTTGTTGCGGCTGTCGTCTATCGACCACGAACAGTTGGTTTTCATGAACACGCCGCGTTTGACCGACGAAATCATTTCGTCCAGCGTGCTGTCGCCCGCCTCGAGGTTGAGGTTGGCCATGCGGTCTATTGGCGGCCGCCGCCATGTGTTGGCGCGGCTGTTCGCGACGCCGGGAAGACCCATGCGAGCCTGTGAAACGCATCCCCCCAGGCCCCGCTGCAGTATGCCTTTCTTGATGATGAATGTTTTTTCGGCGGCCAGGCCTTCGTCGTCGTATCCGAAGCTCGCCATCTGCTCTGCCCGTGTCGGGTCATAGACGATGTTCAGCAGATCCGAGCCGTAGCGGTAGCTTCCGAACATGTCCGGCGTGACGAAGCTCGTGCCGGCGTAGTTGCGCTCGTCGCCGAGTATGCGGTCCAGCTCCAGCGGATGGCCGATTGACTCGTGTATCTGCAGAATCATCTGGTCCGCATCGAGCAGCAGGTCCATTTTGCCGGACGGGCAGTTGTCGGCCTTCAGCAGTTCGACGGCCTCGGCCGCTATCTGCCGCGGGGCGTCGGCGAAGCCGTATCGCTGCATAACCTCCAGCCCGCCCTGCCCGCCGAACGCGTGCCCGCCGAATGAGCGGGTCTGCGTCATGCCGCCGGCGTTTGCGGTGACCCTCATGCCCGGCCCGGTCAGGCGAATATGCTGGAGAACCTCGCCGCCGGCTGCGGTAAGGTAGAACATTTCGATGTCGCTGTGCCATATTCCCGCCGCCCAGTCCACAATTTCGTCAGAGGCCTTGAGCTGCTTCGATATGCCCATGAGCATGTCGAATTTGTCCGCGACGGACGACGACTCCCACGGCTGGTCGTTGCGGCCGATGTATTCGCCGCGAGGGCTTGGGAATTTCACCTTGCGAAAGTCCACCACGCTGCACGAGGCGGTGGCCTTCGCCCAGCGGGCGGCCTTGTCGCAGGCGGCCTTCAGGCCGGTGCGACTGATGTCGCTCGTCGCCGCGTAACCAAGCCCCCCGCCATCAACAACGGTGATCATCGCGCCAATGTCTTCGCTTTGATGGACGGGCTGGGGAATGTCCTGGCGGACCGAAACCGCTTCGTCGCAGATTCGCACAAACCGCAGCGAGCAGAAATCCGCCGCCGGAGCGACGGCGAGAAAGTCTTCCCTGAGTTTATCGAACACTTTTCAACTCCCGGAATTTTATTGAATCTTATTAACAAAGATTGCTAAGCCGCTAGCGGCTTAGCATTTGTGCATCCTGACCCGGATAACAGGCACAACCTTCAAGCCGTCTGGCCGGCCTTGGCGAGTTTTTCCTGTGCGGCGTGCATCTGCCGGGCCGTCGGAGCCTTGCCGGTCTCCATCATGTCGCGGAAGCAGTCGAACAGGTACGTCGCGTCGTGCGGGCCGGGCGACGCTTCCGGGTGGTACTGCACGCTGAACAGAGCCTTGTCGGCATGCGTGAAGCCCTCAACCGTGTTGTCGTTGAGGTTCATGTGCGTTACGGTCGCGCCGGTGGCCTTCAGCGATTCGGCGTCGACGGCGAACCCGTGGTTCTGCGACGTAATCTCGACCTTGCCGGTGGCCTCGTTCCGCACGGGCTGGTTGCAGCCGCGATGGCCGAATTTCAGCTTGTAAGTTTTCGCGCCCAGGGCCAGCGCGAGCATCTGGTGGCCGAGGCATATCCCGAAAATCGGAACCTTTCCGACAAGCCCCTTCAGCGTTTCGATTGTGTAAGTTACGGCGGCCGGGTCGCCCGGGCCGTTCGATACGAACACGCCGTCCGGCTTTGCGGCGAGAATTTCTTTCGCCGTCGCGGTTGCCGGCACGACATGCACATTGCAGCCGCACTCCACCAGGTTGCGGAGAATGTTCATCTTCGCGCCGCAGTCGATGGCGACGACCTTGAAAATTTTCTTCCCGTGATCGCGATGTCCCTGGGCGAACTCGCTGACATAGCCTTCGGCCCAGTCATAGCTGCCGGCCGGCAGGACGTCCTTTACCAGGTCCAGCCCGGCCATCGACGGCAGAGCCGCCGCCCGCTTTACAAGCTCGGCGTCGTCGAGAATCTCGGTGCTCATCACGCCGTTCATCGCGCCTGCCTGGCGGATGTGCCGCGTGAGCGCACGGGTGTCGATGCCGGCGATGCCCATGATGCCGGCCTCGGCGAGATATTCGTGCAGCGTGCTGCCGGAGCGGAAATTGCTCGCTATCGGCGAAAGCTCCTTGATGACGAAGCCGCGGACCTGCACTCTCCTGTCGTGCGATTCCACGTCTTCGGTGTTGATGCCGTAGTTGCCGACCAGCGGATATGTCATCGTGACGATCTGCCCGCAGTACGACGGGTCGGTCAGCACTTCCTGGTAGCCGCTCATGCCGGTGTTGAAAACCACCTCGCCGGCCGAGGTGCCTTCCGCGCCGAAGCAGACGCCGGTGAACACCAGCCCGTCCGCCAGCGCCAGCTTACATGTTTTTGACTGTGTCTGTGTCATTGATTCACCAAAAGCAAAAGAATCCGAAACTCCGTTTTCGTCGCGACAATTGTAGCGTAAATCGGCCTGGTTTTTTCCGAAAATCCGATTTTTCGCCGCCGGCTTGAGCGCCTATTTGTCAGCACCGCAGCATTTCTTGTATTTCTTGCCGCTGCCGCACGGGCAAGGGGCGTTGCGGTCGGGTTCCTTGTCCGCCTTGATGGGGTCTACCTTCTTGGTTTTCTTGAGAAGCTCCTCCTCTGCCTCGATTTCCTCGGGAGTCATGCCCTTGCGGGCGAGGTCGTGGAGTTTCCGGTCCTTCTGCTTCCTGGAATACCTGTCGCCTATTGAATCTTTTGACATTATTTGTCCATTCCTCAATTCTCAGACTTCTTTTCCGCAGCATTTTTTGTATTTTTTCCCGCTGCCGCACGGGCAGGGGTCATTTCGGCCGACTCGAGGCACGTCGCGGGTGATGGTCTGGACTTTCTGCACTTCGCCGGCCTGCGACTGGCGGTCGTCCATCGCGCGTGTCAGGCCGTCGTACGCGCTGAGCTGCTCGTGGACCATGTTGGATATCTTGTATACGCTCTCTGCCTTCCGCTCGGCGCCGAGGCGAACCTTGAAGATCATGTCCGTCACCTTGTCCCGTACGCCGGCGAGCATTTCGTTGAACATAGCCGAGCCTTCGCGCTTGTAGGCGACCTTGGGGTCCTGCTCTGCGTAGCCTCGCAGGCCGATGCCGCTCTTGAGGTGGTCCATCGCCAGCAGGTGGTCTTTCCACGAAACGTCGAGAATCTGCAGCAAGACGTAGCGCTCAAGCTCGGTCATTTCGCGACGCAGGAACTGCCGGCCGACTTCCACAAGCCTGCCCGAAACGTCGCCGTTGAAATCCTCGCGACTCAGTTCCGTATCGAACCGCTCGGAAGCGAATTTTATCGCGGCGTCCACATCGCCGTCCGAGCCGATGTTTTTACGGACGCATTCCTCCAGCCTGCCGCCGAAAAGCCACTGTTCCGCCAGTGTGATAAGGCGATCCTTGACCTCCTGCGGCTTGAGCTTGCGGATTTCGTCGCCGGTCAGGCCGGCCTCATACTTGCGATTCGCCCACTCGGCAAGGCCCTGGGATGCATAGACGTTGTCCGCACCGCTCTGCCCCAGCGTCATGTCGATGGCGTATTCGACTGGATATTCGATTTCCCGCCGCTTGTATGCCGCCTCGATCTTCTCCGTAAGGGCCGCAGCCGCAGACTCGACCGTCTCGCCAAGTTCGTCCGGCCGAATACCGATGCCGAACTTGTTGCGCGCCCACTCAGCCAGCGACTCAATGGGGAACCCGGCGTCGAGAAACCTGGCGAGCGGAGACATGTCAATCTGGTCTATTTTTTCAGAGGCGGCCTGTACAAGCTCGGCCTCGACCTCCCGCGGCGACATTTTGCGGAGCTGGTTCTGCGAAAGGTTCACGTTGAACCGGCTCATCGCCCATGCGCTGAGCCCGCGCAGGTCCCATTCCTGCTCGTCCGCGTCCTCGGTCATGTACTCGCCGAGCGTGATAGAGATGGTCGCCTGCACCTCATCCCTTGCCCTGCCGCGGAGATTGTCTTCCAGCGCGGGCAGGTCCATTTCGTCGCGGGCGTGAATCTGCTCGTCTTCTATCTGAATCTGCAGATTCTGCCTGGCCCACTCCGCAATGCACCGCTGTGCATACCGCCCCGACAGGTAGTTTTCGGCGGCATCCTCGATGGAATGACGAATCATGTCCATCACCATGGTTTCCAGGCCGACGCCTTCGAGCACCTGCTGGCGCTGCGAGTAGAAGGCTCGCCGCTGGTAATCCATCACTTCGTCGTATTCGAGCAGGTTCTTTCGCATGTCGAAGTTGCGCTGCTCGACTTTCTGCTGGGCTTTCCTGATGCCCTTCGAAATGCGGCGGTGTTCGATGGGCACGTCGCCCTGAATTCCGAGCCAGCCGAAAACCTTCAGCATCCACTCGCCTGCGAAAATCGCTATCAGCTCGTCGCGCAGCGAGAGGAAAAACCTGCTGGAGCCGGGGTCGCCCTGTCGTCCGGACCGGCCTCGAAGCTGGTTGTCTATTCGCCGCGCCTCGTGGCGCTCGGTGCCGACGATATGCAGGCCGCACGGCACGTTCACTCTGCATTCGGTCACGCCGCGGAGAGGAAACTCATCGCAGATTTTCGTTTTAAAGCAGTGCGAGCAGTTGGTAGCCGGGTCGTACTGATCGCAGTTTATGCAGCACTTGTTGGTACCGGCCGGAAACAGCTGCTCCGGCTCCAGGCCAAGCTGCCGCATTTTTTCGTCGGACGGCACCCTGCACTTTTCGTACACGACGCCCGGTCCGAGTTTGATGTCGGTGCCTCGGCCGGCCATGTTCGTCGCGATGGTCACGTTGCCGACCATTTCCTTCGAGCCCTGCTTGAGCGGGCGCTGGAAGCCGGCCTCCGCGACGATGTCCGCCTCGCGGGCGGCGTTTTCCGGGCGGGCGTTAAGCACCTGGTGGGTTATGCCGTAAGTCCGCGTCAGCATGTTCGAGAGCTTCTCTGACTTTTCGATGCTGGTCGTGCCGACGAGCACCGGGCGGCCGGCTTTGGAGACGGCATTGATTTCCTCGACAAGGGCGCGGAACTTCGCCTCAACATCGGCATATATGCGGTCATCGTAGTCCACGCGGTTGACAGGGCGATGCGTAGGAATCTCGACGACGTCGAGCTTGTATATCTTGAAAAATTCGCTCGCCTCGGTCATTGCCGTGCCGGTCATGCCTGCGAGCTTTTTATAAAGCTTGAAATAATTCTGGAGCGTGATGGTCGCCATCGTCTGCGTTTCTTCCTTGATGGCGACGCCTTCCTTCGCCTCGACGGCCTGGTGCAGGCCGTCCGACCACTGCCGCCCTTCCAGCAGTCGGCCGGTGAACTCGTCGACGATAATCACCCGCCCGTTCTGGACGACATAATCCTTGTCGCGCTCGTAAACCACATGGGCCCGCAGCGACTGCTCCATAAGGTGCGGCCATTCCATATTCGCACCGACGTAGAAACTGCCCACGCCGGCGATATCCTGTGCGGCCGCTACGCCTTCGTGCGTCATGTGGACGCTTTTGCGGTCCATCTCGACCTCGTAATATTTTATGTGCTCATTCAGCTCATTCTCGGCCTGTGCGAGGTCAGCCTCACAGGCCGCGATTTTCTTGTCTATCGAGTCTTTATCTTCCTTGTTCTTCGACCGCTCGCCCTCAAGCTCTTTCAGTTCCCGCTTCAGCGACTCGATGCGATGGTTGACGCGGTCCCAGTCGCGGTTGCGGCGGATAAGCTCGCGGGCGACGGCGTCGGCCTTGCGGTAGCGATTCACGTCGCCGTAGGCCGGGCCGGATATGATCAGCGGCGTGCGGGCCTCGTCAATGAGGATGTTGTCAACTTCGTCGACAATCGCAAAGCCCAGCTGGCCCTGAACCTGGTCTTCCAGCGACATCTTCATGTTGTCGCGCAGGTAGTCGAACCCGAACTCGCTGTTGGTGCCGTATGTGACGTCGCACTTGTATGCCTGTCTGCGTGCCTCGGCCTCCCGCCCGTAGGCGGGCATGTCGCTCGTGATGTAGCCCACAGTGACGCCGAGCATCGCGAAGACCGGCTGGGCAAATTCAGCGTCACGCTGCACGAGGTAATCGTTGGTGGTGACGACATGGACCTTAAGCCCTTCGAGGACGGCCATGTATATCGCCGGATAGCAGGCGATAGTCTTGCCTTCTCCGGTGGCCTCCTCCGCGATCCAGCCCTCGTCGAGAATCATGCCGGCGACAAGCTGCACGTCGAACTGGCGGTGATTGCGTGCGCGGCGGGATGCCTCGCGAACCAGTGCAAAAGCCTCGGCCTTGATGCTGTCGCGCCCGGCGCCGGCCGCCAGCCGCCTGCGAAGCTCGTTGCTGCGGGCAAGCATCTGCTCGTCGCTGAGCGATCGCATTTCGGACTCGAGCGGGTTCACCCGGCTGGTGATAAACTCCATCCGTTTGCGGACAATCCGTTCGTTCCGGGTGCCTCCGATAGCCTTGACGAATATTTTTCCGAGCAGTCCGAACATAGCATGCCTTGTTTATTACGCACCGCAGCCGATATAAGGTCGTGCAGCCTGCGATATTTTGATCGGCAAGTATCGCATCTACTGGGGCTTTACGTCAAGCTCGGCCCGGCCACGCCTTGACTGCAGCCGCCGGCACACCTACTCTTAAGCAGCGGAATATAAAGGGGCAGACTATGAACGAGGCGAATAAAAACATCAAAAAATTCGGGCTTGGGCTGATAGGCTGCGGCGGATTCGGCCGATTCTGCATGGCTGCCTACGCCAACCTGCCCGGCATCCGCCCCGTCGCCGTCGCCGACATGGCGCCGCAGGCAGCCAACGACATGGGAAAGGACTTCCGTCTGCCGGCCCACCACGACCCGATGGAACTTATCGCGCGCGGCGATGTCGATATCGTTCACATCGCAACTCCGCCGTCAAGCCACTACGAGCTGGTTCTGGCCGCGGCGAAGGCGGGCAAAAATGTGCTGTGTGAAAAGCCCCTTGCGACGGACCTCGGCCAAGCCGACGAAATGCTCGCCGCCGTCCGGAAAGCCGGCGTGATATGCCCGGTGAATTTCGTGCTGCGATACAACAGGGTTACAGAGGCGGTCAAGGCCGTCATCGACTCCGGCGCTCTCGGCAAGGTGCTCTCGGCCCGGCTGACGAATTGCGCATCGGACAGCGGCCTGGGGCCGAATCACTGGTTCTGGGACAAGGCCGTCTCTGGCGGCATATTCATCGAGCACGGCGTGCACTTCTTCGACCTGTACAACTGCTGGCTGGGCGAAGGCCGCGTCATAAACGCCACGGCGATGCTGCGAGAAAACGCCACCGTCAGCCAGGCCCTTCGACAGAACTCAGGGCAGGAAGACCGCGTCATGTGCACCGTTCTTCACAACAGCGGCGCAGTGGCGAGCCACTACCACGGCTTCGACCAGACCGGCCCGCTCGACCGGACCGACCATCGCCTCGTCTGCGAACTCGGCGATATTTTCGTCGAAGGCTGGATACCACTGACGCTGAAGATTTACGCCGCCGTCAACGACGACGGGGCTGCAAAACTGGCCGAATGCTGCCCGGGGTGCAAAATGGAAACCGTCGAAAATCTTGAGATGCTTGCGGGCAGCCGGCAGCTTCGCGGCCGGGGCGTGGAAAGAAACATCACCAGAGTTATCCGCCTGACCTGCACGCCCAATGCCGACAAACAGGCCGTCTACGCCGAAAGCGTCGGTAAACTCATGGCCGACCAGATTGCGTACCTCATGGACAAAAACCACCAGCGAATCGTCACCGAGCAGAACGGCCGCGATGCGGTAGCGTTGGCGCAATCCGCGGCGATATCAGCCGCGTCCGGCAAGCAGCCTTGAGAAAAACTCCAGCCGACGGGCCTCTTTCACCCGCCAGTCGAGGTGCTCCACGTCGCGTCTGCTTACTCTCCTGCCCCGCCAGCGGTCGACGAATGCATCTATCTCCGCCAGGGCTGATGCCATGCTGCCGGGCGCGTTTCGCAAACGCAGAAAGAACGGTACCGGCGACGGAAAATCCGTATCCGTATAGGCGGCAATTACGGGCAGTCCCATGGCGAGATATTCCCGCACCTTCAGCGGAGAGGCTTCATCCATGTTATTGACATACAGCGCAAGTGCTCCTACGGCTACATCGGTCCGGGCCAATATCCCTATGTATCGGTCCCGGTCGAGATGGCCGTAAAAACGAACATTCGGCGGCGAGCCTTCATGGCTGTCGATGCCTATAACGTGAAACTGCCAGTTCGGCCGCAAGGCAGCCAATTCGAGCAGCTTCTCAAGGCCGTGCCACTTGCAGCCCTTCGAACCCAGAAACGTCAGATTCGGAACGTCATTGCGGCAAGGCGGCAATGGCTCCAGACCGTCAAAATCCGCGCCGTTGCCTATTGCCACCGAAGGAACGTGGTGCTTCTCGAACCATCGCTGCAGTTCATTGGAAACACACACCATTCCGGCGGCCCGCTTCAGCAGCCGCGACCGGAAGATCATGTGATACAGATATTCAAACAGACTAAGCGTGTGCCTGTGCTCGGTGACGTCATAGGAATTAATCTCGATCACGGTGGGAATGCGTTTGGCCATCGCCTCCCATGCCGGGTAGTAAACTCCGAACCTGAGATAGGCGAGCTGAGGCCCCCACTGGCGAACCTGCTTCACGAGATTGGCCACGTCCGCAAACCGCGACAACATCGACCGCTGCCGCACGACTGAAACCGGCAGTCCGTCGAGGCCGCTCCACACTTCCCGGCCCGGCGACACCGCAAACAGTCTGACATCGCAACCGTTCGCCTGCCAGCAGCGACACTGACTGACTATCTTCTTAAGAACGCCGCTGGAGCGGGTAACATCCCATTGCACAACATAGGCAAGTTTCATAGTCCGCTATTCTATTACCTGCGGTCATGGACACAACAGGCCTGATGTAAATTGCCATACCTGCCACAGTTCGGCGCCAGAGGCTCAGATTTCCTCTGAACTGCAGCAGACCGCCCCCTATCTATGAAGTTTGGCCCGTTTTTTGCAAAATAAGCACTTGCAAATCTTCCAGCGAATCTTTTCCGGTCGCCAGTCATGGTGCTTTTGTTACTGTAAAGTCCCTTGACAAAAGGGGAATACCTGATATATTCAGTATAAGTTAAATATCTACTGAATAATTTTCTATATCATGGCACATACAATAAACAACAAGTACAATGCAGTCACTTCGACGCTCCGCCGGGAGATCATAGAGGGTATTTATGCCCCCGGCCGGCGGTTGCCCACACGCGCAGAACTTGGAGATCGCTTCGGCGTCGGCATAGGCACGGTTCAGCGTGCGCTGGTGACGCTGACCGAGGATGGATTTGTTCATTCGCGGCCCAAGGCGGGAACATTCGTTACTGAGAATCCCCCTCATTTATGCAATTACGCGCTGTTGTGCCCGAGCAGCGGTTTGTGGTCGCGATATTATCTCTCGCTGCGCGAGGCGGCTAAAACCGTCGCCGCAGAAACCTCGCTGACGCTTGAAGAATACGATGTGTCGAACCAGGTAAAATCACGCGACGATGTCGCCCGTCTGTCACGGGATATCGATTCAAGCCGCCTGGCTGGCCTCATATTCGCCGGGCCGGCTGACGAACTCGATATAAATCCCCTGTTGAACGGAAAGATACCAAATGTCTTTCTGCACTACGGCAACAAGGAAATTCCGAAACCGGCGGTACTGATAGACGAAAACGATTTTCTCGACAAGGCGCTGGGTTACATGCGCTCGCAAGGCCGGCGCAGAGTGGCGCACCTGCGAATCGAATTCCCCTGGGAAATGGTGAACCAGTCCGCAGTTGACATAAAAGCACGCGGATTTGAAGTAAAGCCTTACTGGATACAGGGAATACCCACCGGCACGCTCGTTCATACGGCGGCGAATGTCGTTCACCTGATGATGCGCCTGCAGGGCGAAGACAAGCCTGATGCGCTGATTATCTACGACGATAACCTTGTGGATCACGCGGTGGCCGGTCTGGTCGCAGCCGGCGTAAAAGTGCCGCAGGATGTGGAAGTGCTCGTGAAGTGCAACTACCCGTCACCGGTATCGAGCGTGGTGCCCATAACGCTGCTCGGCCTGGATTGCTGCGAAGTTCTGAGGAACGCCCTGAAAATTATCGATATGCAGCGGAATGGACAGCAACCGCCCGACATGCTGCTTATGAAGACGATTTTTGCGGACAAACTGAACGAACGCTGATTGCTGAAGTATTTACCGGTCAGACACGGAGTAAGTATCGCAGGGATCGCGATTTTGCCGGATTCGATTACAGATGCGCGTAGTCATCTGTCACATGCAAGAGGAGCCTGATTATATTCAGATTACCGTATGTATCACATTGAAAGGAGAAGAAAATGAAGGTTCTCAAGTTGCTTCTATTTGCTGCAGTTCTGTTGGCGGCAGGAGCCGCCGCCAATGCAGACGTCCTGTGGGATCAGTCCTACGATACAGGCACCCTGGCCACATGGTATTCAGGTAACTGCCATCTCGGCCTGGCGACACTGGAAGAAAGCAGCGTCAAAGCCAATGATTTCCAGCTTGATGCGACTTCCAACGTCACCAAGGTCACGTTCTGGACCATCACAGACGGCGTTGCGCCCATCACAGCCTCTGTGACGTTCTTCAGCGACAACAGCGGCTACCCCGCCGCCGTCAATTCCGGCGACGCAAGGCCGGTCGGCTGGACGATACCGGGAACCGCCGAAGCATTGAGCGGCGCGCTTCCCTGGTATGCGGAACGCGGCGTCACGACTTATGCCGGCGGCGACCCCACCGGATGGATTTACCGGGCCGTAACGCAGAATCTGACCGTGACCGCGGTGGACACCGTCAATTACGGCGGCGACCGCACTGTGTACAAGGTCGAGATAGAGTTGCCGGAAGCTTTCGTGGCCCAGGCCGGCACCATTTACTGGGCGGGCCTTTCGTTAAGCAGCGAGCCTTATGCCGGCCTGAATAACAGCAACTTCGGCATCATGTGCACGACGGCCGACCTGCTGGCCGGCTCATGCGAAAACGGCAGCCCGCAGTGGGGCGGCGGTTACGATTTCTTCATGACAATCGAAGGGACAGTTCCGGAACCGGCGACAATTGCGCTGCTGGGTCTCGGAAGCGTCGGCGTACTGCTTCGCCGCAGAAGTAAATAAGCAAAGCCGCAAAGGATTGCTCAGAAACGGTTCCTCTGAGTAATCAGCGGGCCGCCCCTGCCAGGGTGTGGCCCGCTTTTTTTCGGCCTTCCGCAAACATTTGCAAACAGGTGTTTGGAGCGGGCCGGCTGGATTTGTATAATGCCCGGCTTGGAGTGCAGTCTGAAAATGACCACTCCTTTTCTAAGAGGACGGGGCGCTCTCGTGGGCGCCCCGTTTTTATGCGTCAGCAGGCAAACGCCGCTATTGCTCCGCAGCCGCGATGCAAGTAGCATATCTAAACTGCATGCAATAATTTGAGCAGTACTTTCAGAAAGCAGAGAGGAGAAAGTAGACCGCAGGAGAGCCGTCAGTATTTCTCAACTGCCAGCGAGAAAATGTTTGTTTCAACTTTCTACTTTCTCCTGCCCGCCGGCAGGCGGGTTCTCCTGCTCTAGCTGCCCTGAGGGGGCAGTTTGCTGCACATTATGCGATTGGGGAGGCGACATGATTTCACGCGTCCACAGCAGTATTCTTCAGGGCATCGACGCGACAGGCTGTGAGGTGGAGGCCGACGTAGCGCGCGGCGGGCTGGGAGAACTCAAGCTTGTCGGGCTGGCCGAGGCGGCCGTCAAGGAAAGCGTCTCGCGAATCCAGGCTGCGCTGCGGAACAGCGGCTACCGCTGGCCCGGGCCTAAGGTAACGATAAATCTCGCGCCGGCCGACGTAAGAAAAGATTCCTCCGCGTTCGACCTGCCGATAGCAATCGCCGTCTGCCTTGCCGGCGGCATGTTCGCGTCGGACAAGATAGACGATTACCTCATCGTCGGCGAACTTGCACTCGACGGGCGCGTGCGACCGGTCAAAGGTGCGCTGGCGACGGCGATGCTGGCCGCCTCGCAGAACCGCCGCGGGCTGATACTGCCGGCCGACAACGCAGCCGAGGCCGCCGTCGTCGAAGGCATCGACGTTATCCCCGTGCGGTTCGTCACGGATGCTGTGGGCTTCCTCACCGACGAGCTGCCGATAGACCCGGTCGCGGTTGACCTGAACGAAGTTTTCGCCGTCGAGGGCCGGTACGAAGCCGACTTCGCCGACGTCCGCGGGCAGGAATCGGCCAAGCGTGCGCTGACCATCGCGGCGGCCGGCCATCACAACGTGCTGATGATAGGCCCGCCAGGCGCCGGCAAGACAATGCTCGCCAAGCGCCTTCCGACCATTCTGCCGCCGCTGACGCCTGAAGAATCGCTGGAGACCACGCGGGTTTACTCGTCGCGAGGCCTTCTGGAGGCCGGCAAGTCGCTCATGGCGACACGCCCCGTCCGCACGCCCCACCACTCGACAAGCTCGGCGGCATTGATAGGCGGCGGCGCGATACCGCAGCCGGGCGAAGTTTCGCTCGCGCATCACGGCGTGCTGTTCCTCGACGAACTGCCGGAATTCGCACGCGGCACGCTGGAGATGATCCGCCAGCCGCTCGAGGACCGCTGCGTGACGATTCCGCGCGTTCACAGTACGCTGCGGTTCCCGGCCAACATCATGCTCGTCGCCGCGATGAACCCGTGCCCGTGCGGCTATTTCACCGACCCGAAGCACCAGTGCAAATGTTCGCCGAATATGATCGAGCGTTACATGTCGCGCATAAGCGGGCCGCTCGTGGACCGCATCGACATTCACGTTGAAGTCCCGCCCGTTCCGTGGAAGCAGCTGCGCGGCGACGGCGACGGGCGAAGCTCGGCCCAGATGCGCGAAGATGTAATCCGCGCCCGGGCGGTTCAGCGGCAGCGGTTCGGCGGCGACGGGCAGACCACCACGACCAACGCCACCATGTCGTCGAAGCAGGTCCGCCAGCACTGCAAGCTCGACGCAGCCGGCGAGATGCTGCTCAAGCAGGCGATGACCGAGCTCGGCCTGTCGGCCAGGGCGCACGACAAGGTTCTTCGCATCGCCCGCACGATAGCCGACATCGCCGGCGCAGCCGATATAGCTTCAGAACACCTCGCCGAAGCAGTCCAGTACCGCAGGCTCGACAGAAGGCTGTAAAAACAGACCGATACCGCAGCGGTTCGCCGTGGTTGAAATCCATAGTAGCGACGCTTACTGTCTATCCGGCGACAATTTTTAGACAACGGCGCGTAAAGCCCAATCGGAGAGTGACAATGAAAACCTTACTCGCATCAGCCGTTTTTCTGGCGACTCTTTTGCTGTTAACCTCCAGCGCACCGGCCGCCCAGCCAGACGATATCAAATTGTGCGACCTGTCGGTGCTTTACATCCAGCGGACGCCCCACCAGCCCGCCTTCCTCGTCGAATATTTCTTCCCGGGCCACGAAGGCCTGCCGCAGCTCGCGCGTCTCGACAAGGACGGCAAGCGGGTGCCGATGACGAAGGAGGAAATCGCGGCTGCCAAGTTCTGGCCTGACGAAGGCGAGGAAATCACCTACACCGCCGTCGTCGAGAACAAGGGCAACGTCCCATCTACGCCGTTCGAATACGCATGGTACGTCGATGGCAAGGAGGTCCTGTCCGGCAAGACCGACAAGCCTCTGCCGCCGGGCGAGCGGCTGGAACTGCAGTACAAGCGGCCGTGGAAAAAGGAAACCTGCAAAATCGAATTCCAGGCCGACCCGATGCGTCGCGTCCGGCAGTTCAGTTTCGTAAACGACAGGCGCGAAACGTGGACGCACGCCAAGCTGCTCATCTGCATGGCGGACAAGGTCACATACGAGCAGTTCGGCAAGCACCGTAATTTCCTCGGCACTTACAATTTCGAGGACTGGTGCCAGGAGCACATGCGATGGATGAACCACCTCTTCGCCGAGTCGATATATCCCGACGTGGCCCCACACGGCATACTCGACCGGGTGAACATAGATTTCATCGGCGTGCTGGAAGACGACAAGGCATGGGACAAAATGTGGGCCGACGGGCCGCCCGTCTGCAAGGGCTGGGACGGCGCGTGGTGGTTCGGGCGCAACCCCGACTGCTCACAGTGGGCGGCGAACATGGACTGGGGCCTGATTCACGAATGGGGCCACCAGCTCGGTCTGACCGACCTGTACGCCCTCGATGTAGCCTCTGAAACCTGCCAGGTGCTCGGCCGCGACGGCATGCCGCTGCTCATCGGCAGAATGTCGCCCTTCACCGGCACGATGATGCACGGCCACGGGCCTGTCATCTTCAACTCCGACCAGGCCGTCGCACTCAACCACCAGCTTTGGCGGCGGCGGGGATATTTCGGCGATTACTATTACAACCTCGCGGAGAAAAACTACATCGTCGTCACAGACGCTGCAGGCAAGCCCGTCGCCGACGCGAAGCTGCGGTTCTGGCAGCGGAACGAGATTTTCAAGGGCGACCCGATATTCACCGGCAAAACGGACAGGGACGGAAAGTTTCTCCTGCCCAACAGGCCCGCGCCGGAAGTTAAAACCTACGGCTACCCGGACACCGGCTACATACAGAAGCCCAACCCGTTCGGACAGATTCACGTTGTCGGAGGCAACGGCGTGTTCTTTACCGAAATCGAGGCCCGCGGGCAGACCGATTATGCTTACTTCGACATCGTCGAGTTGAACCTCGCCCGCGCTCGAGGCACAGCCGAACAGGCCAACCATACATTGCCCACAATGCTGCCGGACGAAGGCGCCGCGCCGGCCCCGCAGGCCCCGCAGGCCGTCGTCAACGGCGAATCGGTGAACCTCAAGCTCAGCGGCAAGGGGCATCGCGTAATTTTCCGGGCCGACCAGCCGCAGTTCGTATGGCGGGAAATCGCCCGGACTGACGCCGACGAGTACGTTGATACGCCCCGCCGCGGCGGACTGCTGCGCTACGCGGTGGCCGTCGAAACTGACGGCAAGCTTTCCGCCCGCTCGCCGGCGACCGGCGTGGCGATGATGGGCCGGCCTCACGGCCTGACGGTCGGCAAGAGCGGCGAGTGCTACATACGCGACGTGGGCAACTTCCAGACGCTGCTGGTTCGCCCCGACGGCAGCGCGGTCGGGTATCTCGGCAGCGCTCACTGGCATCTTGAAGGGTCATGGGACCATGCTATGGACGGCGACGGCAACCTTTACGTTCTCCGCTGGCTGAGCAACGAATATCCGCATGCCGACTATCTGCTGAAAGTCGACCCCAACGGCACAGGCATGGAATACGACTGCAAGCGGATTATCGACGGGCGCGACGAAGCGGTCAGCCTCGATCGGTTCAAGGAGCCCAGGGGAATCTGGGTGTCCAAAGACGGCAAGACAATCGTCATAGCCGACACGGGCGGCAACCGCGTCGAGATAATCGACGAAAACGGCAAGGTGAAACCCGGCGGCAACATCACCGGACTGAACCAGCCGTCCAAGGCAATTCTCGCCGGTGACAAACTGGTCGTCTGCGACACGGGGGCGAAGCGTGTGGCCGTTTTCGAATTCAAAGGCGACAAGTGGCAGGAAGCTGCATCCATCGACGGCTTCGAGCAGCCCGTTTACTGCTGTCTGACTAACAACGGCAAGGTGTGGATATCGGATGCCGGACTGGGGCGCATCGTGGAAATCGACCCGAAAACCGGCAAAAAGACCGGCGTGGTTCACCCAGCCGCCGACGAGCCGAAAATTGAAACGCCGGCCGGCGTCGCCTGCGACCCGACAAACGGCGACATGCTGTACATCAACAGCAAGGCAAAGCGGCTGGTCCGTGTCAGCATGAAAAAATAGCGGCCTTACGCCGGATGGACAGAAAACAAGGCGGCGGTTCAAGCGGCGCGCCTCTGCGGGACGTGCCGCTTGTTATTTGCACTGCGGGTGGTACACTCACCGGCGGAAACCACCTTCAAATCCGAAAGGAGTGGCGCAATGTTTATCAGAAAATTCCACAGAATTCTGGGATTGTGTTTCGCGCCTTTCTTCCTTATTACAGCCGTCACCGGCGCACTGCTGCTGTGGCGAAAAGCCGGCATCTATGACGTCAGGATTGTCAGAAACCTGCTCGGTTGGCACAACTGGGAAGGCCTGTATTCTTATATAGGCGTCGCCCTTGCTGCAGCACTGACGCTTATGGTGCTTACCGGAGCCGGCATGTGGATTCAGATAATTTCCCGGAAATTCAAGCGGTCCAAACCATAAATCCGCGGGTTGAATTTCGAGTGACAAAATTACCTTTTGCATAATAAGTAAGAGAAAGCCCTATGTCCGCAACCGCAGCCCCCATCGTTATCAAACCGAAATCCCCGACATTCCTGGAAAACAAGGCCGCCGATGAACTGGCGAAGTATATCTCGGCGATGACCGCAGCCGCTCCTTGCGTCATAGACAACGGCGAACCTCTGCCGGCCGGCGGCGGAATATGCTTCCTGCTGGGCGGCGAGGACCGCAACAGCCTGACAGCCGAACAAACCGCCCTGCCGCAGATTCCGGAGCATCAGGACGGTTATATCGTCGCCCGCAGCCGCAAAGACGGCAGGTGGTTCGTCACGCTCGCCGGGCGGCGGGACATAGGCACACTCTATGCCGTCTACGAATATCTGGAGCGGTACTGCGGCGTCGGCTTCTTCCAGGACGGCGAGCATGTGCCTGCACTGGACAAGCTGCCCCTGCCGAAGAAATCAGTCGCCTATCACCCGCGATTCGACAATCGAATGCACCTGGCATGGAACGCGCATCGGGCAATCAAGAAATATCACTCATTCTGGTGGACGCTGGAAGACTGGAAGCGGGAATTCGAATGGATGGTCAAACGGCGATTCAACCTGCTCCGGCTGGATATGGCCTACTACAGCAGGTTTGCCGGCGACGCGTTCCAGCAGGCATTCCCGGAAATCGGTCCCGAGCCGGAAGAACTCTTATATCCCAGACTGGCCGGCTGGGTGGTAGAGTGGGGCTGGCCGCCCGAATATCGCCGCCAGTTGAGCCAGCAGATGTTCGCTTACGGCCGAAGCCTGGGGATTCGCTTCATCTACTGCATGGATTACATAACCGTCCCCTTCCGCTTCAAGGACAAGCACCCGGAAATCAGGTACATGCCCGGCAACCAGTACGGCGAGTCGCGAGAGATTCACCCCGATGACCCGGCCGCCTACACGGTCGCCCGCAAGTATCTTGAGAAGATCATAGAGCTTTACGGCACGGACCACCTGTATATGGCCACACCGTACGCGGAAATCGACGTAGGCGACGGCGACCCGGATAAAAATCTTGAAATGCGGATCAAGGCCTGTAACGGCTTCCTGAAATTCATTCGCGATATCGACCCGAAGGCCACATGGGTAACCGACACATGGGACATGTACGACAGTTCCAGCAGCAAAAAATGGAACGAGGAGCGAGTAAAACGCTACCTCGACAGCTTCCCCAACGAAGGCGTGTATCTTTACGACACGGCGGCGGAGGTGCTTCCGCATTTCCGAAGATTCGATTACTGGTACGGCAAGCAGTGGGCGTTCGGCGTCATAAACTGCTTCGCCGGCAAGGAAACCCTGCACGGCAACGTCAGCCAGCTTATGAGCCGCCTGAGGGAAGTCGCCGACTGCCCCACCTGCACCGGTGTATTCATGGTCCCCGAGTGCACGCACCACAACATAATGTACTGGGACCTTGTCACCCATCTCGCGTGGCAGCCAAAGGGTGTAAGCTTCAACAGATATCTCAAGGATTTCGTCGTCAGGCGCTACGGCAGCGAAAACGCCGCGACCTGCATGGAAGCGTGGCGAAAAATAGTCGCCGCCTGCTACCACACAACAACGCGCAGGCTGGGCACGCACGTTTACCACGAGCATCCGTGGTATCACTGGCACTGGGACAATCCGCTGCTCCGCAAATCCAGCCGCAAGCTGGCAAGGAAACTCGCCCAGCAGAAAAAACAGCATCCGCTTATCGAAAAAGCGATGGAACTGCTGCTCGAAAAGCGGTCCCGGCTTGCCGGCAGCAAGGTTTACGTGGAAGACATCGTCATAGTGCTGCGTGAATACGCCGCAAGATGCTTCGCCCTGGCGATAGCCGACGCATACAATGCCTACACCGCCGGCGACGAGGCTGCCGTCAGGAAGCATCGCGCCCGATGCGAAAGAATCCTGGCGCTGCTTACCGGCGTGCTGGCCACGATGCCGTCATATTCGATCAACAGGACAATCGAGGACGCCTGCAGCGTGCCCGGCCACAATCCGCGGCTGCCGGAAATGATAAGACAGGCATGCCTGAACGTTGCGTATGTCTATAACGACGTCTACGAGCAGTTTCCCGGCATATACACAGCCAAGACGAACGCCTGGTTCGACCTGCTTGAAGCCAAGCTCGCAAAAGGCGACAGACGCGGTATAAACGGCAAGGAGCTAAAGGAGAAATTCGAGCAGATAGAGGGCCATTATCGCAACAACGGCTGGTCGGGGCCGATAGGCGGAGATACCATTGCAGCCGCAGCGAAAACTTTTGCCGAACTGAAGGAGATTTGATCGCATAGAATGTCCAGGAAGGCATTTTATGGCTGCAAGGTCTGATGGTAATTACGGCGGCATTCGCGGCGACGGTTTTGTGAGGCTGCCGCGGAAATGACGGCCAGAATTCATCCGGAGAAGGTCAGATGACAGAGAAGCGTTCAAAACAATGCCCCACCGTAACTGACGCCGAACTGCGCAAGCGGCTTACCGAACAGCAATATTATGTAACGCAGCAGAAAGGCACGGAATCGGCGTTCAACAATAAATACTGGAACACGAAGAAGGACGGCACGTATCACTGCATCTGCTGCGGTCAGGAACTGTTCAGCTCGAAAACGAAATATGATTCCGGCACGGGCTGGCCGAGCTTCTGGGAGCCTATCAGCAAAGACGCGGTTACTACCCAGCCGGATACCAGTCTTGAAAAGGTCCGCACCGAGGTTCTCTGCGGCAAATGCGGCGCGCACCTCGGTCATGTGTTCGACGACGGCCAGCCGCCGTCCCATTTGAGATACTGCATAAACTCCTCGTCGCTTAACCTGGTCGAACGGAAAAACCGATAAATAACCCGCCGCAAAAACCCCTATCGGTCTTGCAATATCCGTCAATCGACATTACAATTCGCGGCCCTTTGGGATTTGAAAGGAAGAAGCAATGGGACAGCGAAGAGACAGACTTGACAAGCGGATTGCGGCACAGAAAGTCACCCGCAGAAAAAACGCAAAGCGCAAAGCCAAGGCCCGCGTTCGCCGCGCAGCACGCAGCGAAGCCAAAGCCAGGCGACTGGGTACTTCCGCTGCCTGATTAACAGCTTGTAAAACAAAGATTTATCCGCATCACAGGAACGGTCAGCCGTTCCTGTTGCATTTCTGCAGCCGCTTTGACCTTTGCTCACGCAGCCCGCCCTGTTATAGTACCGTCTCCCGGACAACGGATGGACCGGTACACTTCAAACGGTACAGAGAAAAGGAACACAACATGGGCGGTTTTTTTGGAGTCGTCTCCAGGGACGACTGCGTATGCGATCTGTTCTATGGTACGGATTACCACTCTCACCTCGGCACAAAGCGAGGCGGCCTGGCGACCCTCAACGACAGCGGATTCACGCGATTCATCCACAACATCGAGAACGCACAATTCCGCTCGAAATTTGAAGATGACGTCTCCCGGCTGAGCGGCGACAAGGGCATCGGCGTCATCAGCGATCACGAAGACCAGCCGCTGCTGATAGGCTCGCACCTGGGCAATTACGCGATTGTCACCGTCGGCAAAATCAACAATCTTGACCAAATCGCCGCGAAGGCGTTCGGAAAGCGCACGACCCATTTCTCCGAGATGACCGGCAACGAAATCAACCCCACCGAGCTTGTCGCCACGCTGATAAACGAGGGGCGCACCTTCGAAGAGGGCCTCGCCAACGTCATGGACACCATCGACGGCTCGTGCTCGGTGCTTCTGCTGACGAAGCACGGCGTCTACGCCGCCCGCGACAGGCTCGGGCGAACACCTGTAATCGTCGGCCGCAAGGACGGCGCGTATGCCGTCACCATGGAAACATGCGCCTTCCCCAACCTCGGCTACGAGGTAGACCGCTACCTCGGCCCCGGCGAAATAGTGCTCCTCACACAGGAGGGCGTCCAGCAGAAGAAGCCCGCCGGCGACAAGTTGCAGATTTGCTCGTTCCTGTGGGTTTATTACGGCTACCCGGCCTCCCATTACGAAAATATCAACACCGAGGACGTCCGCAACCGCTGCGGTGCGGCCCTGGCGAAAAACGACAATGTCAAAGTCGACATCGTCGCCGGCATTCCCGATTCCGGCACCGGTCACGCCATCGGCTACGCAACAGCTGCCGGCGTGCCATACCGCCGGCCGTTCGTCAAGTACACGCCGACCTGGCCGCGAAGCTTCATGCCGCAGGACCAGCGAATCCGCGACCTGGTGGCCAGAATGAAACTCATCCCGATACCGGAGCTGATAAAAGGCAAGAGGCTGCTGTTCTGCGAAGACTCCATCGTCCGCGGCACGCAGCTGCAGGACACCATCGCCAGAATCAAAAAAGCCGGCGCCACGGAGGTGCACATGAGGCCGGCCTGTCCGCCTCTGGTGTTCGGATGCAAGTTCCTGAACTTCTCCCGGTCGCGAAGCGTTCTTGACCTGGCCGGCAGGCTCGCGATAAAGCAGATAGAAGGCGATGCAGACAAGCACCTTGAAGAATACGCCGACTCGTGCAGCGAAAAGCACTGCGCAATGGTCGAAAAAATCCGCGAAAGGCTGAAACTTACTTCGCTGAAGTACCAGAAGCTTGAAGACCTGGTCGCCGCGATAGGCCTGCCCAAGGAAAAACTCTGCACCTATTGCTGGGACGCAGCCGAATAATAAAGATACAATATCAATCGGCTGATTTGACACCTTGACTGATAAGGGCACGGTTTTTTATGCGCACTGCAAACAGGACATTACCCATCGTAAGCCTGCTGCTGGCGGTCGCCGCAATCGGCGTAATCGCGACGGCCCAGGATACGGAAAAAACTCCCGCCACGAAGCCGCAGTCGGCCGACATCCAGCCGGCCGGAGATGAAAAACCCGACTACGACAAACCGCAGGAGCTCTGCAAACTCGCCAATGAGAAAATAAACGAGAGCAGCGGTCTCGCGGTAAGCCGCCGCAAAAAAGACGTGTTCTGGACGCACAACGATTCCGGCGACAAGGCCGTCATATATGCCTTCGACAGCAAGGGCAAGGACCTTGGCGCGTTCAGCGTTATCGGGGCTAACGCACGCGACTGGGAAGACATGGCCTCGTTCTCCGTCGGCAATAAGCACTATCTGCTGCTGGCCGACACGGGCGACAATAACAAGAACCGGGAGACGTGCGAGCTTTACATCGTCCACGAGCCGCTGCTCGGCAAAAAGGCCGAAGCCCAGAAAAAGACCGTTCAGGTCGCAATAAAAATCGCCTTCGCCTATCCCGACGGAGCTCACGACTGCGAGTCGGTGGCGATTGACCCGGCCGGCAAGATGATATACGTGGCTACCAAGGCGAATACCGGCGAAGCACAGTTGTATTCGATTCCCCTGCTGGAAAAGACGCCCGCCAAGCCAGTCAAAGCCAAGGCCGTCGCCAAACTGCCAGTCCCTTACGCCACGGCCATGGATTTTTCCGCCGACGGCAGGCGGGCAATCGTGCTGACCTACGGCGATGCAATGGAGTTCACCCGTTCAGACAAGCAGACATGGGCCGAGGCCTTCGCTACAAAGCCCCGCACCATCAGTATGCCGTCCCGGAAACAGGGCGAGTCGATATGTTACGGCCTCGACAATAAAACGCTCTACCTCACCAGCGAAAAAACTCCCACGCCGCTTTGGGTCGTGCCGGTCAAGGAAAAGGAAAAACAGTAATCTGCGAATGAACTACATTTCCGCTCGCCCCTATGGGACAGGCTTGCGCTCGCCCATACGGGTTCGTATGGGCGGCCAGTTAGAAAAGGATAGCATTGCTCTGCGTCTTGATATTTGCCTCGGTGACCTTTACGATGCAGGCCATTCTCAGCGAGGAGTCAGATGAGCAAGAAAGTCGATGAATTTGGAGTTGCGATAGTAGGCTGCGGCACGGTCGGAACCGGCGTAGCCACGATTCTCACCCGCGACGCTGAAACCCTTTCCGAGCGGATCATACCGAAGCTGAATCTGCGGCATATTGTGGATATCGACTTCACGGCAGCCAGGCGCGCGGGACTCGACGAAAAACTGTTCACAACGAACTTCGACGACGTGCTGGCCGACGATAAGGTGCAGATGGTCGTCGAACTCATCGGCGGGACGACTGTCGCGAAGAATTTCATCGAAAAGGCCATCCGAGCCGGCAAGTATGTCGTCACCGCCAACAAGGCCCTGATGGCCCAGTACGGCAGCGAACTGCTGAGCCTCGCCCGCAAAAACAATGTCTGCATCGCGTTCGAGGCCAGCTGTGCCGGCGGCATACCGATTATTCGAGCGCTCTACGACGCGCTTATCGCCAATCGCATCGACGCGATTTACGGCATACTCAACGGCACGTGCAATTACATACTCACCGCGATGACGCAGAAAGGCCAGAGCTATACCGAGGCTCTCTCCGAGGCCCAGCTCGAAGGCCTCGCCGAGGCAGACCCTTCCCTGGACGTACAGGGAACCGACTCGGCCCACAAGCTCGCGATACTGGCCTCGCTGGCCTTCGGCAAGCAGGTAGATTTCAAGACTATACACGTCGAGGGTATCGACAGGCTCGACCTGCTCGATATCGGCTACGGCCAGGAACTCGGCTACGTGGTCAAGCTGCTGGCGATAGCGCAGCGCCACAAAGACGGTATCTGCCTGCGTGTCCGCCCGGTGTTCATCTCCAAGGAGCATCCGCTGGCGTGGGTTTCCGGGCCGTTCAACGCCGTCAGCGTCTACGGCCACGCTACCGGCCACACGATGTACTACGGCCGCGGAGCAGGCTCGATGCCGACCGCATCGGCGGTAGTCGCCGACCTGGCCGCCATTGCCACCGGAATAATACAGAACAGCTTTAAAAACCTGACCATCTGGCCTGACCTCAACGAAAATGCAGTGCAGCTGCCCATAGAATCCGTCCGAAGCAGGTATTACATACGCCTCATCTGCGACGACCAGCCGGGCGTGTTCGCGAAAATCGCGACAATACTCGGACGATACGGCATCAGTATAAGCTCGGTCCTGCAGCACGAAATACATATCGGCGCCAAAGGCGTTCCGGTGGTCATAACGACTCACAAAGCCGTCGAGGGCAACATTCGCAAGGCCCTTGTCGAGCTTGATAATACGGATGTGGTAAAGGCCAAGAATGTCTGCATCGGCATAGTGGACGAACACCCCGAGCAATTGTAAGGAAACTGTTTTGGGGGCATGGAATACATGAAATACGCACTGATAATTCCGGACGGAGCAGCCGACAACCCTCAGGGCGAGCTCGGCGGCAAGACGCCGCTCGCCGCGGCAAGGACACCGAATATGGATTGGATCGCCTCCCACGGACGATGCGGCACGGTGCGAAACGTGCCGCCCAACATGCCGTGCGGCTCGGATGTGGCGATAATGTCGGTGTTCGGCTACGACCCGGCCGCCCACTATACCGGGCGGGCTCCGATAGAGGCCGTCGCCATTGGCCTGAAAATCGACCCCGACGAGTGGGTCTTCAGGTGCAACTTCGTCACTATCGTCGACGGCATCATGGAAGACTACTCCGCCGGAGAGATTTCCAACGAAGAGGCCTCAACGCTCATCGGCGAACTCAACAGGGCCCTGTCGAGCCAGCACATGAAGTTCTATCCGGGCGTCGGTTACCGCCACCTGATGACTTTCCGCGGCGACTGCGACCTGAAGACCACCCCGCCGCACGACATTCTCGGCCGGAACGTTACGCCGTATCTGCCGACCGGCGCAGGCGCCGAGCGGATACACGACATAATGGCCGCCAGCGCCACCATTCTGCGCGACCACGAGATAAACAACGTCCGCCGCGACCTCGGCGAGAACCCGGCTACCAACATCTGGCTGTGGGGACAGGGCAAAACGCCCGAGCTGCCGAACTTCGAAAAACGATTCGGCATCAACGGCGCGGTAATCACCGGCGTTGACCTCGTCCGCGGGCTGGCCAAGCTCATCGGCTGGCGGGTAATCGACGTGCCCGGCGCCACCGGATATATCGAAACCGACTACGAAGGCAAAGGCGCCGCAGCCGTAAAGGCACTGGACGAAATGGACCTTGTATGCGTGCACATCGAGGCGCCGGACGAGGCCGGCCATCACGCACAGGCGAAAATCAAAACGCAGACCATCGAGAAAATCGACCAGCACATCGTCGGCCCGGTTCTGGAACGCCTCAAGGCCGAGGGCAGCGACTGGCGGATACTCGTAATGCCGGACCACCCGACGCCATGCGACGTGCGCACGCACACGGCCGACGCCGTTCCGTTCGCGATGGCCGGCAAACGCGTCGAGGGCGTCATCGGCGGGAAGTTCTCCGAGGAAGAAGCGGCCGCCTCAGACCTGCACGTGCCTCGCGGCTGCGAAATGATGGAATTCTTCCTGAAGGTCCGGTAGCGCAGCAGTTACCGGTCGCAATTAAACAACACCCCTTGGCAACAGAGGCGGCTTCGCTTATTCTATTCCGCCCAAGGGTGAGCAGAGTAGCCGCCCTGATAGTTGAAATATGCCGGAAAGACACACATGAGTCTTGTGGTAATGAAATTCGGCGGGTCGAGTCTGGCGGATGCGGAGAAGATTCGCGCCGCAGCCGCCCGCGCAATCCGCACGCAAAAGGCTGGCAACAAGGTTGTCATGGTGGTTTCGGCCATGGGCGACACCACGGACGACCTCATATCGCTGTCGAAGCAGGTCAGCCATGGCAAAGAGCCGCCCAAGCGGGAAGTCGATCAGCTCCTGGCGACGGGCGAGCAGGTGACCATCTCGCTGATGGCGATGGCGATCGAGTCGATGGGCACGCCGGCGATAAGTTTCACAGCCGGCCAGATCGGCATGATAACCGACGCGGTCCACACCAAGGCCCGCATCAAGAGCATCGACGCCCAGCGGATTCACAAATGTCTGGACGCCGGCCGAATCGTCATCGTCGCGGGCTTCCAGGGCGTAACCGCCGAGGGCCACGTAACCACGCTCGGCCGCGGCGGCAGCAACGTGACGCTGGTGGCGGTCGCGGCGGCGCTGAAAGCGGACGTCTGCGAAAACTACACCGACGTTGACGGCATATTCACGGCCGACCCGCGAATCGTGCCCAACGCCCGCAAGGTGGACACCATCAGCTATGATGAAATGCTGGAACTGGCGAGCCTCGGCGCGAACGTGCTGCACAACCGGGCGGTCGAGTTCGCCAAAAAGTACGATATCCCCATTCACGTCAGAAGCAGTCTGAACAACCGTAAAGGAACCATGATCGTGGCTGAAACACAGGACATGGAACGTATTCTCGTCAGCGGAGCGGCCCTGAAAGATAAGCTTGCCCGCGTTACGCTCGCGCACCTGCCGAACCAACCCGGCATCGCGGCGCAGATATTCCACACGATGGCTACGCACAACGTAGTCGTGGACGACATCATCCAGAACACCATAGGCGGCGAGGTCGCGAACATGTCGTTCACCATCGACCTGGCCGATCTTGAAGACGCCAAAAAGGTAGTGGCCAAACTCTGCGAAAAGCTCAAGTGCGAGGCGGTGTTCGAAAACCACCTGGCCAAGGTGTCGGTCGTCGGCGTGGGCATGCGCGTTCACACCGGCGTCGCCGAGCGGATGTTCGCGGCGCTGGCGAAGGCGGGCATCAACATCCAGAACATCACGACCAGCGAGATAAAAATCTCCTGTCTTATCGACCGCGGCCAGGGCAAGCAGGCCCTGCAGCTTGTACACGACGCCTTCGAACTCGGCAAGAAAAAGAAAAACCCGGCGAAAAAGAAGGCCGGCAAAAAGTCCAAGAAATAGGTTTTCAGCCGAATATTTTCCGATAATCTCAAAAAGCCCGTTCTCCATGAGCGGGCTTTTTCATATTTCCCTGCAGCTCTGTTATAATTCGATATGGAATGACCAATCGCAGCCGCCAACCTAAACTCACAATTCGCCAGAGGCGGAAACGATACGCCGTCCGCAGGCTGACGCCCTTTACCCTGCTCGCCATCATAATCAGCGGGCTTGTTTTTGCCGACCATATCGGGCTGTTCGGGTACGCCGACCGACCAGACATGGAAAAATATGACGGACGGTCGTTCAGGGTGGTGAATGTCGTCGACGGCGACACGTTGTATATCGATATCCGCGACGGCAAATACGACACCACCCGCGTCCGACTGTGGGGCGTCGACACGCCGGAGACGGTAAAGCCCGACACGCCGCCGCAGCATTTCGGCCCGGAAGCCAGCGAATTCCTCAACAAACTTTGCCTCGGCAAAACCGTCACCCTCAGGCTCGATCCCGCATCCACACGCGACAAGTATCACCGGCTTCTCGCTTACGTCGTGCTGGACGACGGACGAATGCTCAACCGCGTGCTTCTGGAGCAGGGCTACGCTTACGCCGACCCGCGATACCCGCACAGCCTGAAGAAGGAATTCAGTGAACTCCAGAAGCAGGCGAAGGCCGCCCGCGTCGGCCTGTGGAAAGACGTCACCAACGCCGACCTGCCACACTATTACCGAGACAAGCTTCGCCTGCCTTGAGCTGCCCCTGAGGGGCAGCTAGAGCAGGAGAAAGGTGAAATATTGTCTTGCTTTACAATTTGTGCCAATACGGTTCTCCTGCGGTCTACTTTCTACTATGCTACTTTCTGAATTTTGGAAATACCGATCAACTATTGTTTGCTACAAATAACTTGGATGCATCAAAAAATTTTTGCCCGATAAAATCATTCCTGCCGCCTATAATGCTCGTAAAGAGACATTATTACGTTCAAACTCACGCGACAGGAGAAACCATGAGCGTCAAAAAACATGATATCTACAAGTGCAGTGTCAGCGGCGCCGGCTGCGAGTGCATGGCCGAAATGCTGAACGATTGCGACATGGATTGCACAATCACATGCTGCGACCAGCCGATGACGAAGCTCGAAGCAAAGACCGGCCAGCAGGAAGGCAAGGAAAAGCACGTTCCTGTCGTCGAGAAAATCGCCGGCGGTTACAAGGTGAAAGTCGGCTCGGTGCCCCACCCGATGCAGGATGACCACTGGATTCAGTGGATAGAGCTTCAGGCGGGCGATACGGTGATGAGACAATACCTCCACCCCGGCCAGGCCCCTGAAGCCGTCTTCAAGACCGACGCCGCCAAGGTGTTCGTTCGCGAGCACTGCAACAAGCACGGCCTCTGGAAGGCGTAAGAATTTCCTTTTACGAGCCGCGACTGTAAGGACATTATGCACTAAGCCTCCCCAAGTACGTATCTCTTGCGAGTCTTATA
>CAZVYJ010000004.1:0-91554 GCA_964631565.1 uncultured Planctomycetaceae bacterium | reverse complement strand
CTCATGCGGGAACTCCGAAAGGAACTCAGCCATGAAAACTGGGGATGAGTCAGCAAATCCCGGCGAGGGCCAATGGCAAAACCTTGAACATGGCAAGTTGACCGTAAAGCGGCCTCTTGGTAGTGTTGCAGCAGGAAAATATGGCTGAACAGAAATTGCATCACGTAACCATCATCGGTGTGGGCCTGCTTGGCGGGTCGGCCGGGCTGGCGATAAAGGCCCACGATCCCGATGTCCGCATAGCGGGCGTGGGACGCAGGCAGTCCAGCCTGGACGAGGCCCTGGCCGTCGGCGCGATAGATACCGCGCATCTCGACCCGGCCGAGGCTGTGACCGGGAGTGACATGGTGATACTCGCCACACCGGTCGGCGCGTTCGCAAAACATCTCGAAGCGATAAAGCCTGCCCTCAAGCCAGGCGCGATGGTTACCGATGTTGGCTCGACCAAGGCCCGCGTCGTTCAGATGGCGGAAAAAATTCTCGGCGGCGACCGGTTTGTAGGCAGCCATCCGATGGCCGGCAGCGAGCGAACAGGCCCGTCTTTCGCCCGGGCAGACCTTTTCGAAGGCGCTACCTGCATAATCACGCCGACAGGCCGGACAACAAAAGCGCTGGCTGATCGGGTTGAAAAATTCTGGCAGACGCTTGGCATGAAAACGCTGAGGATGTCGCCGGCTGCCCACGACAAGGCCGTCGCGAGGGTTTCTCATCTGCCGCATGCGCTGTCGGCCATGCTGATGATGCTGCCGAAGGACGCCGACTTTAACGTTGCAGCTACCGGTTTCAGGGACATGACCCGTCTGGCCGGCGGCAGCCCGGAAATGTGGCGGGATATCTTCCTGACCAATCGCAAAGCAGTGCTGGACGCTCTCGACACGCTGGATGAAAACCTCTGCCAACTGCGAGACCTGCTGGAACTCGGCGACGCCGTCGGCATCGAAAAACTGCTCACCGAGGCGCAGAAACGCCGCGAAAAAACCATCGCGAAAACGTGGCAGGACCGGCAAGTGGCGATGGAATAATCCATCGCCTGAACTCCCTGCTTGTCGTCTAAAGCCAGCGGACTTCCATGCCCTCGGCCGCGTCATCGCCGAGATGCTCGGATCGGCCGAAATATATCCTGCCAGTGCGAATGCCGCCTTCGTCATCCATGACGATAATGTGCCATGACTGACGCAGCCAGGAGCGGGCCAGCCTGCCGGTCACATAATAAATCACACCGAACAGGCACAACAGCCCCATGACCGCCCACAGCGACGGACCCTTTTCGTCATCGGTAAGCATTTTGATGTCCCAGGACTCCATAAGCTCCGAGAAAGCCAGTGTGCCGGCTACATAAATCAGCAGAAACAGTCCGAACAGCCACAGGATTATCCAGAACATCTGCCCCTCAATTGTCGCGTTGTGCACGGCATAGCCGTTTTTGCCGGCCCAGAGGTATATCATCCGCCTGTTGCGCTGCCATCGCCGCAGATATAGCAGCAATTCCAGCACAACCAGGCAGAAAAAGCAGACTACTAAAATTACAAGATACCTGCCCATGGATAATTCCGCTTAGAGACTTTTTATCGCCTGGCGTATCGACGCGGCAGATTTTCCGATAATGAGAAATTCCTTACGTGCATTTGTCGGACCGCTGAAAAGCTCCACATCCCGGCTGCCGACTCCCAAGGCCTTCGCCAGTATCTTCGCGACGGCGGCATTGGCTCGGCCTTTTTCTGCGGCGGCTGACGTGGTTACTTTCAGGCAGTCGCCGAGCGCACCTGCGATTTTGTCGCGCGATGAACCGGGCACAACCTTGACGGCTATCACCGCTCCGCCGTCCGTGTCGCGAACAGATATGTTCTCAGCATCTTTCAATTGCCGCTATTCCAGCATTCCGGATTTGCGTGCGTATTCAAACACGCCGCCTGCCTCGACTATCCGGGCGACGTCGCCCAGCGAATTGAGTTTGTATTTTTTGCCCGTAGTGACGTTTTTAAGCACGCCGGCTGACAAGTCAAGTTCGACCTTGTCGCCTGTGGCGAATTTGTCGACCAGCCGCTGCGGCGTTTCAAACGGCACGAGGTATCCGCCGTTGATGCTGTTGCGGTAAAAAATGCGCGCGTAGCTTTCGGCGACGACGGCCTTGCAGCCGGCCTCGGCTATCGCCAGCGGCGCGTGCTCTCGCGAGCTGCCGCAACCAAAGTTGCGCCCGCCGATGATAACCGCGAACTCGCTTGCAAATTCGCCCTCGGCCACAAACGGTATGTTGCCGCCCGGCAGGCCGGATGACGCTATCGGAACGCCGCTCATCGCGTGCTTGCCGAAATATTTTCGCTCGGCCGGGTCGGACGGATTGTAACTGAGGAACTCCGCCGGAATTATCTGGTCGGTGTCGATGTTGTCGCCCACCACAAACGCTTTGCCGCTTATCTTGTCCTGCATGTCGAAACTTTCTCCAATTCGCAGTCCCTCAGGGACGGGCGATTAGTATAACCGCATGGCCTTTATTTTTCTCAATCAGGATTGTATAAACTGCGTGTAAACACAATAGGGATTTTACCATGGCTGAACACTTCGCCGACAAATTGCTGCAGGCCGTCGAAACCAAAGGCTCACCCGTGTGCGTCGGGCTTGACCCGGTTTACTCCAAATTGCCGGAAATTTTCCACTGGGCCAACGTAACCGACCAGCAGCAGGCGGAGCTTATCGAAAAATTCTGCCTGGAAGTGCTTGAGATAGTCGCTCCGATAGTGCCGGCCGTCAAGCCGCAATCAGCCTACTTCGAGATATACCACGCACGCGGCGTGGAGGCGTACTTCAAAGTGGTTCGCGCCGCAAAGGACATGGGCCTGGTCGTCATCGGCGACGCCAAGCGAGGCGACATAGGCTCGACGGCGGCCGCCTACGCCGAGGGGCATCTGTCAGGCCCGGACGCGCCTGACGCACTGACGGTCAGCCCGTATTTCGGCGCCGACGGCCTGGCGCCGTTCATCGACACCGCCCGCGACGAAGGCCGCGGCGTCTTCTCGCTGGTGCGGACAAGCAACCCGTCGGCGGCCAGCGTGCAGGACTTCGTCGATAAAAGCGGGAAAAAATTCTACCGCCACATGGCCGAACAGATAGCCGCTCTCGGCTCGGCGGAAGGACTCATCGGCCGAAGCGGCTACAGCTGCCTCGGTGCGGTCGTCGGTGCGACTTATCCGAACGAAGCCCGCCAGCTGCGCGAAATTATGCCGCAGCAGATATTCCTCGTGCCCGGCTACGGTGCACAGGGCGCGACGGCCGCCGACTGCGCCGCATCATTCAAGGCCGACGGCACCGGAGCTATCGTCAACGCCAGCAGATCCGTGATATACGCGTTCGCCAAAGACGCGGGCGACTGGAAAACAGCGATAAAATCCGCTGCCGAAGCCTTCGCAACCGACATCGCAGGGGCTTTGAGCAGGTAACATGCCCCACCGCAGTCACAACAAGCAGCTTTTCGCACTTCGCCAGCCGCCGCCGGAGAAAATAACGCTCGGCGGCATTGCATATCGGCTGGTGCGGGTATTCAAGCACGATTTCTACGCCGCGACGTGCCTTTACAAATCCGACGACCCCGCAGCCGAGATACCTCAAGCAGTCGTGAAGCTCGGCCGGCAGCAGAATTTCTGCGGCATGCCGATGAAATGGATGGGCAAACTGCTGCGCAATCGCGAAGCGGCAATTTACAAGGTGATAACCGGCACCCCCGGCGTGCCGCGATTCATGGGACTTGTCGGCGAAACCGGGATGGCCATCGAATACATGAACGCCAAACCGCTGGACCACTTCGACGTCCCGCCGGCCGGCTACTTCGAGCGGATGAGGCAAATTCTCGACACCCTTCACGCCCGCGGGGTCGCATACTGCGACGCGAACAAGCGATCGAACATGCTGGTCGGACCGAACGGCGAAGCGGTGCTGATAGACTTCCAGATTTCGCTCCGCAGGCGCGATGATCTGCCTTGGCCAATCCGTACGATAATCGGCAAGGCTGTAGATTATGTCTGCGACCGGGACATCTACCACCTCTACAAACACAAACGGCGGCTCTGCCCGCAGGAGCTTACCCCCGAAGAGGAAAAACTATCGCGATGGCGGGGCCTGTTTCATCGAATGCACCGCAAGCTCACGAAACCTTACCGCGCAATACGCAGACGGTTCCTGAAAGAACAATACAACAAGGGCCAGTTGATAAGCCCCACCGCCCAGCTCGAAGACCACAATCAGCCGGAAAAGGCAACCTGGCGACACGAAAACACAGCCGAAAATAACGGCGATTAAGGGTTCTTATTCCATTCCCAAACCTGCCCCCGAAGGTAAAGGCAGGCAACCAGTATTTATCAGGGCTTTTTATACCGATTATTAGGTTTATCCTGATTTTTTAAGAAAATTTGTGCGGAATATTCCGGTTGTAACGACTTTTCCGCCGCTACAACCACCATATATAGGGTTTTCCACAGAAAACACCTACTGCATATCGCCCTATCAATACTGCCTTGTAAATAAAGGATAAGTCTCTTTCAGCAAGGGGGTTATGTCAAAATCGCGGGGCAATTATGACCTAAAGTTTTGCTTAATGTTTGTCCGATACGGGATGATAGACGGTTCAGTCGGTGCTGCCGTGCAATGAAGATGTAAAGCGAGGTTGATGTTTATGAAAACGACGTACAGTATTATTGCGAATCTCGCGGAAGTATTGCTGTTGGTGGCTGGTGTAACGGTTTTGATTCTGGCTGCCGGTATGTTGCTGTAGCACTCACTCGCAACTGTCAATCCCGGTTCGCGGAATCATTATAGTTCGCAATCACCGTCTCAATCTCCGCAAGGCTGCGGATCCTGCAGCACGGTTTCGTGTCGGAGTTGGCGTTGTAATCCACGGGGTCTTTGAGAACGGAAACCAGCCCGGCTTTGTTCGCGCCGCGGATGTCGGCAATAATAGAATCCCCGACAAACATCGTTTCCTCGGGAGCAAGTCCGATCTGCTTCAACGCTATGCGGAATATTCTTCTGTCGGGTTTGCGGAAACCGACGTTGCAGGAATACACTCGCACCGGAAAGAATTGAAGCAGACCTTCATCCTGCAGATGCCTGTCGAGCACCTCGCCTGGAATGAACGTGTTCGAGATGATTCCCATTTTCATTCCTGACTGCTGCAGGCGGGACAGCATCTCAGGCACGCCGCTTTCCACGGTCGCACATTTGCTGAGCGGTTCGTACCACAGCCAGGCCAGTTCCAGCGACTGCTGCCTGGTTAGTTCTCGCCCCATTCGCCGGCATATTTTGCGGATGAGGTCCAGCGAGTTGAATTCCCTGTGAGTGAAGCGGCTCTTGAAATACGCCCACCTGATGGCCCATAGCTGCTTGCGATGATACGCGGCAAAGGACGGGATCGGCTGATCGATCTTCTTTAAATATTCGTAAGCGAGACGCGCACCCGCCTCGAACATGCTGTGAACGTCCGGCTGGCCGAAATCCAGCAGCGTTTCGCCCATGTCGAACAGGATGCCTTTGATTTGTCTGCTCATTACTGTGTTGATCCGTTTCTGCCGTCGCGACAGTGGGCAACAAAATACATACATGCAGCGAACATTGCAACGAACGCTGCGGTCCGCTTTTGGTTGTGTATGAAAAAAACCTCCGGCCCGCACGCGTGGTGAGAACCGGAGATTGCCACGGCTAGAAGACAGCCGTATATTCGTATAACCCCAATCGGGAGCCAGTTATCAATTAACGGGCGCGAGTATATCAGTGGCCATAATTGTTGTCAATCAGGCGGAAAAACGTATATCAAAGGCGGGATGATGTCTTATCTCCTTGTTTATCAAAGTATTAGTATACTCTCATCCGGATAGAGAGTATTATTTTTTCCAGAATGTTTTTAGGATGCCTTTAGGGGTAATTTGATGAATTTTTGCCCTTTTGGGGCAATATCTGGAACAAAAACGGCTATTTTTGCCTAAAAACAGCAAAAAAAGCTTTGTTGAATCTTTTTTGGGTGGGCATTCTCTTTCTTTGCGGAAGCAGTCCTTTCGAAGTGGCTGATTGTCGCAGAAAAAGTTGTTTCCATTCCGATTCGAAAGGTAATAAAAAACTGCAGACACTCGGATGTAATGTACTTTTCATCAGTTGGTGCAATCTGCCGGGGAACATTTCCATTTGATTGCTCTTTTCTTATGAGTGTTCAGTCTTGTATCAGGGCGGGTAATTCGTTAGTGTACGGAACTTTCCCGGAATAAGTACCGGACAGGGCAATATACAGGAGATGGTTATGGCAGATTACAGAGACCTGGATCGCAAGGTCATCAAGCTCGCAAAGCAGACCGTGAAAATGTGCACTGTGGCAGGGAGCGGACATCCTTCCAGCGGTCTGTCGATAATACACATTGTTACCGCATTGATGTATCGGATTATGCGGTACAGCCCGGGCAACCCGTGGAACAGCAACGCCGACAGGCTGATTCTTTCCGAAGGCCACGCCGTCCCGGTCGTATATGCGGCCTATTGCGATATAGGCGGTGCAGTCGGCACGCCCGACAGGCCATCCGAACTTCGTTTCGATGATGCCCTGACGCTTCGCGCTGCCGACAGCGTTCTCGACGGCCATCCAAACCCGGCAATCGGTTTTCCGTTCTTCGATGCAGCGACCGGTTCGCTCGGCCAGGGGCTTTCGGTAGCGGCCGGCCTGGCGTGTGCAGCCCGCCTCAACGGCTCGGACAAGAAGATTTACTGCATCATCGGCGACGGCGAGAGCAGAGAAGGCCAGATTCCCGAGGCGCTTGATTTCATCATCGACCACAAGCTCACAGCTGTCAGGCCGATTTTCAACTGCAACGGCCAAGGCCAGAGCGATTATGTATCGTCGCAGCAGACTGCGGAGACCATAGCGAAAAAACTTGAAGCATACGGCTTTGAAGTCAAGGTCATCGACGGCCATAAGTGGGACGACGTTTTCGCCGCCCTTACCGCCGAGCCGACCGGCAAGCCTATAGCCATCGTGGCGAAAACCGTCAAGGGATGGGGCGTGAAGGAATTTCAGGCGTCGAATTATCATGGCAAGCCGCTGAGCGAAAATCTCCTCGCCCAGGCCTATGCCGACCTCGACGCCAAGGCGGCCGAGCTTGGCGTCGCCGACCTGGCTGACTCCCCCGCCATCAGCGTGACCGCACCGCCGCCGTCACAGGCTGCCCCTGCGGGTCCGATTTCCGCCGGCTCGTTCGGCGAAGCGCTGGCCGCCGCCGGCATGAAGAAAGCATACGAGGCCAAGACTCTTGGAACGCGTAAGGCATATGGAGCGGCGCTGGCTGCAATGGGAAGCGATCCGCGAGTCGTTGCGCTCGACGGCGACGTGAAGAACTCGACCTTCGCTGAAATCTTCGCGAAAAAATATCCGGATCGGTTCTTCGAAGCCCGTATAGCCGAGCAGAACATGATATCCGCCGGCGTAGGTCTGGCTGCAGCCGGCAAGATCCCCTTCGTCAGCAGCTTCGCAAAGTTCCTTGTTCGCGGCTACGACCAGCTTGAGATGGCTGTCATCACCAACTCCAACCTCAAGCTTTGCGGTTCGCACTCCGGCGTTTCACTGGCAGCCGACGGCCCAAGCCAGATGAGCCTGCCGGACATGGCGTTCATGCGGGCGATTTCTCATGCCAGCCGCGTCGACGGCGCACCGGCGATGCGCGTGTTCCAGCCGTCCGACGCAGTCAGCGCATTCAAGCTGACCGAACTCATGGCCAACCTCAACGGCATCTGCTATATGCGGACGCACAGGCCGGAAGTTCCGTTCCTCTATAACGAAGACGAGGAATTCACCGTCGGCGGATTCAAGCATCTCATCGACGGCGAAGATCTCGTCATCGTCGCCAGCGGCTACATGGTTCATGTCGCCAGGCAGGCTATTAAACTTCTCGAAGAGAAAGCAGGCCTGTCAGCCGGGCTTATCGACGCCTACTCCATGCCGCTGCAGACCGACGAAATCCTCCGCATCGGCGACGACTGCCGCGGACAGATTCTCGTCGTCGAGGACAACTTCATCGGCGGTATAGCGGACGAAATCACCGCAGCGGCGGCCAGGAGCGACCTCGGCGTCATGGTCGATACCCTGTATGTTCGCAACGTTCCCAAGAGCGCTCGCACACCGGAAGAAACCCTCGCCATGGTTGGCCTCACGGCGACTGACATCGCAAACGCCGCCCAGAAAATGTTCGACCAATCCGTATAGAACCGGAAATCAACGTGAAACAAAAAGCCCCGGCAATTGAGCCGGGGCTTTTTTATTGAGTTCGGAATCATGCCGGTTTGGTTGTCATGCTAGACGACATTTCGATTTTCATCTTCATGTGTTGCGTGTTCTTCCTGGCTGCGGTCTTCATCCTGCCGGCGGTGATTAATGCCGAGCTTCTTGGCGTAGAGACGATAAACGTCATCCGGATTCAGTCCCAGAAGCTGACAGATACTCACCCAGAAAAAGAGCATATCGGTCGCTTCAACGCGGGCGTTCTGGATGTCCCTGAGTTCGTACTGCCTCCCCTGCCTGGCTTCGCTGTACCAGTGCTTCCATGAAAGGCAGTCCTGCAGCTCGTGACATTCCGAAGCCATGGCGTCGATATAATTTTTCAGCGCCCTGCCTACGTCGCGACGAATCTCGCCTTCCTCGCAAAGCGTGCCCTTCCGCTCCGCCTCGGCCATCGCCGCACCCAGCCCGGCCGTGTCAAAACCCGATTTGGTGTTGAGCGCTGCCTGCAGAGGCCAGATGTCTTCCAGCGAATTGATATCTTCTTCCGTGCCAGCCATGCCTTACTCCCTTAAATCTGACTTCGCCGATTCTATACTCCATGCGAGTCAATCACAATGGTTACTGACAACTCGCCTTGCTATCGCTGCGAATAGCGGATAAATTCTCAACCTTAGTAGGCGGGCCGTTTATCATAAGCATGGAACCCGACAGAAATGGAGAATCGCAGTGCTTGCCTCAATCAGAGATTACATGTTCTGGTGGCAGATTCCGCTGCTTTTTATTTTTGTAACCGGCTGGATTTTCGGCGGCGGTTACCTGCTTAAACGCGCCTGCCTTAAGCGCGATTACGATGAACGGAAAATCAGCAGCAGACGGGCATATCTGATAATGGCGGCTTCAGGAGTGACTGCCGCCTTCACAGGGCTGGTGATATTTTTCCTGTTTTGGACAATTGGAACGGCTCTGGGCTTGAAAATTCTGTATATCACCACTTTTTTGACGGCCATCGCATCCATCTCGGCTGCCTACCTGATTTTCTACGTGATGCTGGAACTGCCAGCCAAAGATGTGCTGAAAGTTTCCCTGCAGCCGCTTGCAGCGGTATACATTCTGGGTGCCATAATTGCCGCCATCGCCGCCTGGCCAGCCAGCACGATACGCATGACAAATCTCAAAAAGAACCTATGCACGATGCCCGTTCACGATATTTCCGTGGCGCTGATAACTTACGAAAGTAAATTCGGCCGCCCGGCTCCGAGCCTGGAAACCCTTATCGAAAAAGGCATTCTGGATGCCGGGAAATTGAAACTGGAACTTCTTCCAAATTCTGATAGCGGCTATATTTACGCGCCGGCTTCTTTCCGGGGCGAACCGAATCCTCAGAGGATAGTCCTCGCCTCCAAAAAGGTTCCCGATCTGGACGGCAGAATCGTGTTGTTCGCCACCAGGGAAGTCCGCTGGTGCAGCGAAGAAGAATTCCAGAAACTTTTACGCGTTTCAGAAAACAGGAATATATCCGAAGCCGACAAGACGTCCGGCGACTAAGGCGAAAATATCAGACATGTGTGGCTTCGCTGGAGAATTTTCCTTAACCTCGCGACAAGCCGATTTGGCGCTGGCCGTCGCGATGGCCGAAAAACTCAGCCACCGCGGACCTGACGAAGCCGGCAGCTTTCTCTCTACCGACAGACGTTGCGCAATCGGCTTCCGGCGGCTTTCGGTTATCGACCCGCCGGGATCGCATCAGCCGATGACCGACAAAGAGGCTGGCATCACCGTTGCATTCAACGGGGAGATATACAATTTCCGCACGTTGCGAGAAAATCTAATCCGCGGCGGCGCCCGCTTCCGCACAGCCGGCGACACAGAAGTGCTCCTGCACCTCTACCGCGAATACGGCGAAGAGATGGTTCATCACATCGACGGCATGTTCGCCTTCGTCATTTACGATGCCCCCGCCGGAAAACTTTTTTTAGTCCGTGACCGGCTCGGCCAGAAACCGCTTTGGTATGCGGTGACACCGCAGCGACTGCTGTTTGCGTCAGAACCAAAGGCACTTCTCGCCTGCGGCAGACTTTCCGGCGAAGAGAGTCGTTGCGCCATAAGCTCTTATTTAGCAAGCGGTTACATCGGATACCCTTCGTCTGTCTGGACACAAATTTCAAAACTTTCCCCAGCCTGCACCATGGCTGCAACTGATTCACTTGGCCAGCCGAAGCGATACTGGCAGCCCGCGCTTTTGCAGGAACAGCCGAGTTCAGCGGACTGGGTTGATCTTGTCCGGAAGGAGCTCTCCGCCGCGGTCGAGGCGAGGATGGTATCTGATGTACCGCTCGGCGCCCTTCTGAGCGGCGGGCTTGATTCTTCAATAATAGTCGCCCTGATGTCGCAGGCTGCCGAAGGCGGGCGGGCAGTCAGGACATTTACCGCCGGCTTTGATGAAGCGGAGTTCGACGAACGTCCGCTGGCCAGACTGGTGGCAAAGCATTGCAGAACCGTGCATACGGAACTGCATGTCAAGCCGCCCTCTCCTGACATGATCGACCGCCTGGTCGACATATACGATGAGCCTTTCGCCGACTCCAGCGCCATTCCCACACTGCTGATATGCCAGGCCGCACGCGAGTATGTTACCGTAGCCTTGGCCGGTGACGGCGGCGATGAAGTGTTCGGCGGCTACGACAGATACCGAGCACTGCATCTTGCCGCACAAATGTCGCCGGCTCAATATTTCTTCACCCGTCTGGCGGCGGGAATCGTTCGTCCGTTCGCCTCAAAAGCCAAACGCAGCGGAACCGGCAGGCTGCTTCGTTTTGCCGACGCCCTGCCGTATCCCCCTGCCGGCCAATACTATAGATATCGGAGTATCTTCACGACAGACGACCTTAGCCGGCTGTTTACCGAAGATTTCGCAGCCGCGGCAGACATCGAAAAACCGGAACAGGATTTCCTGGAGCTGTATGAACAAGGCGACTGGCCGGACGAAATATCGCGTGCGCAATACCACGACCTGATGGATTATCTGCCCAACGATCTGCTGGTGAAGGCCGACATGGCTTCGATGGCCTGCTCGCTGGAACTCCGGGCGCCGATGCTGGATCACAGACTTGTATCGCTGGGCTTATCGCTTCCGGCCGATATGAAAATCTCTAAACGTTGCGGGAAAATGATTCTCCGCCAGGCTTTTGGCGACCTGCTGCCGCTCGAAATTTTCCAGCAGCCCAAACGCGGCTTTGGTGTACCTCTGGCGAAGTGGCTGCGTGAAGAATTCCGCGAGGTGATGCTCGATACGCTGCTGGACCGCGATTTTCTGAATCGTGGTATATTCCGCGAGAAAGCGATTGTCGGATTGATGAACGACCATCTTTCCGGCCGGGACGACCATGCCGAGAGGCTCTGGGCGCTGCTGGTTCTGGCCCGCTGGCTGGCCCGGCGATAATCCATCGCCGGGCATGTTCCACGTGGAACATTCAGTTTTCCCGCCCTATAAAGTATCATTCCTCTTGCAACAGCAGTTTCGTATGTTATCCTGATTGTCAACCGGATTATTCCGATCATGTTCCACGTGGAACATTCATTGCAGCCACCCATAAAGGGAAAGGAGGCCCCGAATGGCCGATAAATCCTCAGTAAAACACCATAAACGCCGTCTTGGCCGCGGCTTGTCCAGCCTGATAACCAGTTCAATGAGCGAAGCTGCACAGGAAGGGCGATATGAACCGATTGCCGAATCGCCGGAAATTCACGGGGCAATAAAACTCGGTTCGTCAACCGGCGAAGCAACCCGGCAGGTGGCCATAGGCGATATCGCGCCGAATCCATATCAGCCGCGTCGTGATTTCAGCGAGGCTGAACTGGCGGAACTCACAGACAGCATAAGGCAGCAGGGCATTCTTCAGCCGATACTGGTAGCTCCGGCCGGTCCCGGGGCATCGAAGCCGTATGTGCTGGTCGCCGGCGAACGCCGTCTTCGTGCGGCACAAAAAGCCGAACTTAATTACGTCCCGGCGATCGTCCGCAAAGCGACCGCCCAGCAGATGGCGGAATGGGCGCTGGTAGAAAACCTCCAGCGCGCCGATCTGAATCCGATAGAGCGGGCAGAGGCGTACCATAAGTACATGGAGCAGTTCAAACTGACTCATGCCCAGGCGGCGGAAAGGCTCGGCGAGCCGCGGACTACCGTGTCTAACTATTTGAGAATGCTAGACTTATGCGATGAGGTGCAGGGGCTTCTGCGAAGCGGCGAACTGACTTTCGGTCACGCAAAAATAATCGCCGGCCTGGTCAACCAGCCGGAGAAGCAGGCCAAGCTGGCTCGGAAAGTCGTGGCCAAGGGGCTGAGCGTAAGGAATCTGGAACAGCTCGTCGCCGGGGCAAGCCAGCCACAGGAAGTCACGACGAAAGTTTCTCTCGCCAGGCCCGCATACCTGCGTGATCTGGAAGAGCAGCTTACGCGTTCAGTCGGCACTCGGGTTCAGGTCAGGCCGGGCAGAAAGAAAAACACAGGCAGGATCATCATTGATTACTACAGCCTGGATGATTTTGACCGCATCTCAAATTCCCTGGGCGCGAAGATCGACAGCTGAATACGGCGCGATGCCGGCATTAGATTGTCACATCGCCATAAATGAATATATATGACAGGCGAAGATTGGCGATGACGGGCAGGCATGCAGACAAGTAGTGCGGGTATGCCGGCGAAAAAGCGGGCATGCATGTTTCGGGTGTGGACATCCCCCGTGCCGCCCGGCAGGGCGGTTTGACGCCTCCATGCATCATGTTCGCAGGAGCATGTTTCCCGCGATAAACGGCGGCGAACAGTCCTTTATATTCTTTTTCGGTTGACTACCGTCTTTAACATCTGCATTATTAGCTTTGCCGGCGGAGAGAGTCCGTCAGGACCGCCGAAGGGGCAAACCCTCTTTTAATAAAGAAGGTGAAACTCTCAGGCAAAAGGACGCCGGCTGCCAACCTCTGGAGAGTCTGCGGACACCGACGGGGCAAGGCCGAAAGGCCGGATCTCTCAGGTACGAGGACAGAGGCGTAACTTTTTAATTATGAAGGTTTACGCGACCCCAGAGGTTGATTGACGAGCGAGTTCGCTGATTTCGCGTTTCTCCTCTCAACACAACCCACAAAATCCCGGTCGGCGGGCGTTTTTCCGATCGAGGGTATCGGGGCAGTTGCCTTCCAGCCAACAGCAAGGAGAAACGATGAAAATCGTGGTTCTGGACGGTCAGACACTGAATCCCGGTGACAATCCGTGGACTGAGGTGGAAAAGCAGGGCGAGTTTGTGCTTTACGGCAAGACCCAGCCGGGCGAAATCCTCAGCAGGGCAGCCGGGGCGGACATCCTGCTCACGAACAAAACTCCGCTGACAAAAGAGACTCTCGATAAACTTTCCGACCTGAAATTTATCGCGGTTCTGGCGACAGGGTACAACGTTGTTGACGTCAAGGCTGCCCGTGCAAAGGGTGTGCCGGTTTCAAACGTTCCGATTTACGGCACCGCCTCGGTCGCCCAGATGACTTTCGCTCTGCTGCTCGAACTATGCCACCACGTCGGCCTGCACGACAGGCTCGTGCATGAAGGCGAGTGGAAACGGAAAGGGGAGTTCTGTTTCTGGGAGACTCCGCTGGTCGAATTGGCCGGGAAGACCATGGGCATAGTGGGTTTCGGCAGGATCGGCCGGGCTGCAGGCAAGCTGGCCGACGCCTTCGGCATGAAGGTTCTCGCACACGATGTCTGCCAGGGCGAGGCGCCCGATTACGACTCGTTCGCGTGGGCGGAAATTGAAGAAATTTTCTCCAAGGCCGACGTCGTTTCGCTCCACTGCCCGCAGACGGCTGAAAATGCTGGAATGGTGAACAAGAAACTTTTGAGGCTGATGAAAAAAGATGCGGTCCTCATCAACACTTCCCGCGGCGGACTGGTTAATGAAGCCGACCTCGCCGCAGCACTCAATGCAGGCAAGATAGCCGGCGCTGCCGTCGACGTGGTTTCGTCCGAGCCTATAGCGGATACAAATCCGCTGCTGACTGCGAAAAACTGCATTATTACACCGCACATCGCCTGGGCGACCCTGGCTGCCAGGCGCCGTCTCATGCAGACCACTGCGGAGAATGTAAAGGCATTCATAAAAGGAGAGCCGATTAATGTCGTCAACTGAAACTGGAGTCTATATGAGTAATTCAAACATAAGGCTGGCGGATCGTCTCAAAAGGCTCGGCACGGAAACGGCGTTTGCCGTTTCGGCCGAGGCGGCCGCCTTCGCGGCGAAGGGCAACCGGGTTTATCCGTTCCATCTGGGCGACATGAACATCACCACGCCGCAGAATATTATCGACGCCACTTACAAGGCGATGAAAGACGGCAAAACCGGTTACTGCCCGAACTACGGCATACCGAAACTCCGCGAACTGCTTGCGGAGGATATTAACCGCTCGCACGGCACGAGATATACGATGGAAAACGTGGTGATCGAGCCGGGCGGCAAGCCGACCATCTCCAAGTTTTTCCTGGCGATGATGAACCCCGGCGACGAGGTTCTTTATCCCAACCCCGGCTATCCGATTTATGAATCGCAGATAGAGTTCCACGGCGGGGTAGCCGTCCCGTATTCATACAAAGAGGGCGAGTCGAACTATGAAATAGACATCGATGCGCTCCTGGAGCTTATAACGCCGAAAACCAGGCTGCTTGTGCTCAACGACCTGCAGAACCCGACCGGGGCCGAGGCGTCGCCGCAGGATCTTGCCCGGCTGGCCGAACTCGTTCGTAAACACAATCTGTTCGTGCTTTGCGACGAGGCGTATTTCGACATGCGGTATTCCGGCAAGTCAAGGTCGCTTGCATCGCTGCCGGGCATGGCTGATCGCTGCCTGATTCTCTACACATTCTCCAAGAAGTACGCCATGACGGGCTGGCGGCTTGGAGCAGCCGTCGGGCCGAAACTGCTTGTCGATGAAATCGCCAAGCTCAATGTGAACGACGAATCGTGCTCGAACCATTTCATCCAGTACGGCGCCATCGAGGCTCTTACCGGCGACCAGAGCGGGCACAACAGGATCATCGGCATACTGAAGCAGCGCCGCGACAGGGCGGTTGAAATTCTCAACTCGATAGACGGCGTGAAGTGCTTCAGGCCGGAAGCCACGTTCTATCTTTTCCCGAACGTCACAAAACTCATGCAGCGGAAGGGTCTGACCAATTACGATACATTCCGGACGACCGTGCTGCGTGAAACCGGCGTTTCTTTCTGCACGCGACGGCATTTCGGCAGACCATTGGAAGGCGAATCGCAGTATTATATCCGCCTGGCATATTCCGGAATCAACCTGGCCGACATCGAAGAAGGTCTGGCCAAATTCAAGGCCTACGCGGAATCCTGAGCTGGCAGATACGGACAATCACATGAGCGAAATATTCAAAACGGTTTTCCACGACAGGCATATCGCTCTCGGCGCGAAGATGGTCGAGTTCGGCGGCTGGGACATGCCAATTCAGTACCCGACCGGCATAGTGGCTGAGCATCTGGCCACTCGCAAAAAAGCGGGACTGTTCGACGTGTCGCATATGGGCAGGTTCATTCTGCGCGGCGACGGCAAGCTGGCGTTTCTCCAGCACGTGCTGACCAACAACGCCGCGGCGCTGGAAGTCGGCCAGGCCCAGTACACGATGATTCCCAACTCATCCGGCGGGGCGGTCGATGATGCGTACCTTTACCGCTTCGTCGAAGATGAATATCTGCTGGTGGTAAACGCGTCCAATCGCGCGAAAGACTGGGACCACTTCCAGTCGCTGCTGGGCGGGTTCGCAGACGTGAAGCTCACGGACAAAACCAACGAAATCGCAATGATTTCGCTCCAGGGGCCTCTGTCAAAGGAAATTCTCCTTGGCGTGATTGAATCGGGCCGCCTGCCCGAGCCGAAGCGCAACGAGCTCAGCATCGTTCGTATAAACGGCTGTCGCGTGATGCTGGCCAGGACCGGCTACACCGGCGAGCCGCTGGGATTCGAGCTGTTCATCGAAACGGCCAAGGCGCCGGCAATCTGGGACCTGCTGCTGGAAAAAGGAGCCGCTCCCATCGGCCTGGGCGCCAGGGACACGCTGCGGCTGGAAGCGGGCCTGCCTCTTTACGGCCACGAGCTTGGCGTCGATGCTGACGGCAGGGAGATACCGATTTTCGCCTGCCCGCTTGCGAAATTCGCCGTGAGCTTTTCGCCGCTGAAGGGCGAGTTCATCGGCAGGGCGGAACTGCAGAAACAATTCGATGCGTTCAGGCGAATCACGTTTGGCGATACGTCCGATGTTGCTGCACTGCCGCGCGTGATTCATCCGCTCGCCGTCGCGGAAAAGGCGATAGCTCGGGCCGGCGCAAAGGTGTTCGTCGGCGACAGGCACGTCGGCTACGTGACCAGCGGCACGATGGTGCCTTATTGGCGGATTGAAGGTGATGCGCTCGAAAGTGTGTTCACCGACGACAGCCAGATGCGGGCAATCTGCCTGGCCATGCTGGACAGCAATCTGAGGGAGGGCGACAGGGTCTTCATCGAGATTCGCGGTAAACGGGTCGAGGCCTGCATCGTGCGGTGTAATCTCCGCTCCGAGGCGGCCCCGTATGCAAGATCGATGCTGCTGAAAAGCGGCAGCGCCGAGAAATCGCCCGCGCCGACAGTCGCAAAAACGAAAGTCGCTGAACTACTCGACGACGCCATAGCAAACACCGCATGGCGGCAGCAGGAATGCATAAACCTGATCCCGTCGGAACAGACGGCCTCGCCGATGGTCAGGCTGCTTTCTGTCATGGACCCGGCCTTCCGCTACGCCGAGCATAAGGAAGTGAAGGCCTTCGACGACGCCGAGGTCTTCTATTACCAGGGCACGGACTTCATCTCGAAGGTCGAGCAGTTACTCGCGGAGGAAATGAAGGCCTATCTGGGCTGCCGCGAGGTCGAAACCCGCGCCGTCAGCGGTCAGATGGCCAACGCCATAGTGTTCAGCGCGATGGTGGATTATCTCAATCGCGCCAGCCGCAAGGTCGAGCCGCGGCGAATCCGCAAGGTAATGAACAACAGCATCATCAAGGGCGGGCACCTCAGCTCCCAGCCGATGGGCGCGCTGAAAGACTTCATCGCCCGCGACCCGGTGACTGAAATGCCGGCTGCCGTAAACTTCCCGGTCCTTGCGGACAATCCTTATAAAATTGACGTTGCAGCCTGCAAAAAGCTCATCGAGCAGCACAAACCGGAGCTTATGATCCTTGGCCGCAGTGCAGTTCTGCACCCCGAGCCGGTAGCGGAGCTGAAGGCGTTCATTCGCGAAGCGGGCATTGACTGCGTCATCATGTACGACATGGCCCACGTGCTCGGGCTTCTGGGGCCGCATTTCCAGGAACCGTTCAGGCAGGGCGCGGACCTTGTTACCGGCTCGACGCACAAAACGTTCTTCGGCACGCAGCGGGGCGTTATCGGCGGAAACTTCAGCGAGCATGAAGTCCGTTACGAGCTTTGGGAGGCGGTCAAGCGGCGGGCGTTCCCGGGCGCGGTGAGCAATCACCATCTCGGCACGCTGCTGGGCCTGCTGATGGCTGCCTATGAAATGAACCACTTCAAGGCGGAGTACCAGCCGGCCGTCATCGCCAACGCCAAAACTTTCGCCAAGGCGCTGAAGGCCTGCGGGCTTGACGTCGCCGGCGATCCGGCCGTCGATTACACCGAAACGCACCAGGTAATTGTGAACGTCGGATATGCCCGAGGCCCAGCACTCGCCCGTGCTCTGGAAGACAACAATATCATCGTCAATTACCAGGCCGGCCCGTACGATGAAGGTTTCTCGGCCTCTGGCGCGATCCGAATGGGTGTTTCGGAAATGACGCGGTTCGGCATGGGAGCCGATGATTTCCGGACTGTCGCCCAGCTGATAAAAGACGTCGCCGACGGCAAGAAGGTAATCGACAAGGTCAAAACGCTTAGAAGCAGATTTACCGAACTTTACTTCTGTTTCAGCGGCAAGCAGTATGACGCCGCGATGCAGAAACTGCATTCACTCATATAAAACTTTTTGAACTGGAGCTCGAGGATGATCCCGGAAAATCTCAAGTACACCAAGACGCATGAATGGGCCAGGGTCGAGGGCGACGTTGTGACTGTCGGCATTACCGATTTCGCGGCGGAGCAACTGGGCGATATAGTTTTCGTCGAGCTGCCGGCCGTCGGAACGGCAGTCAGCCAGGACACCGCGTTCGGCGTGGTCGAATCCGTTAAGGCTGCCGTCGATCTCAACTCGCCTGTCAGCGGCCGGGTCACGGAAACAAACCTGGCGGTCACCGATGAATTGACCCTCATCAGCGAGGACCCGTATAACAGGGGGTGGATGATGAAAATCAAGGCCTCCGACCCCGGCGAGCTGGACAATCTCATGTCGGCTGCGGAGTACGACGCCTTTATCAAAAGCGGCGGACACTAAAACCCGCAAAAGGAAACTGTAGATGCCTTTTATAGCCAATACTGACGAGCAGCGGCGGCAGATGCTCAGCGAAATCGGCCTTTCGAGCGTCGATGACCTGTTCGCCGATATTCCGCCGCAGCTTCGATGCGGAAAGCTGAACATACCCGACGGCCTGGCCGAGCAGGCGGTTACCCGCCACATGCGGCGGATCGGCGAAAAGAACGCCACAAACCTGACGTGTTTCCTGGGCGGCGGATTCTACGACCACTTCGTGCCCGCTGCGGTCGAGGCGATTATCTCCCGCAGCGAGTTCTATACCGCCTACACGCCGTACCAGCCGGAAATTTCCCAGGGCACGCTGCAGGCGATTTATGAGTACCAGTCGGCGATATGCCGACTGACCGAGATGGAAGTCGCCAACGCCTCCATGTACGACGGCGGAACCGCGCTCTACGAAGCCATGACCATGGCCATTCGCGTCACCAATCGCAGGCGCGTAATTATCGACGACAGCGTCAACCCGATTTACCGGAAAATGATCCGATCGTACACCAGCAACCTCGGTATAGAGCTGGTGGAAACGTCGTCGCGGGACGGCATGGTCAGCCGCAAGCAGCTTAAGGAATCGCTTAACGACAGGACAGCCGCTGTCGTCCTGCAGAATCCGAACTTTTTCGGCTGCCTCGACGACCTGACTGATATTGCCGAGGCGGCACATGCTGCGGGCGCACTGCTGGTGATGTCCTGCTATCCGATATCGCTCGGCCTGTTCAAGACGCCAGGAGCGATGGGCGCCGACATTGTCACGGGCGAAGGCCAGAGCCTCGGTATGCCGCTTTCTTTCGGCGGGCCTTACCTTGGATTCATGACCAGCCGCATGAAATACGTCCGCAAGATGCCGGGCCGGATCGTCGGCAGGACTGTCGATTCGCAGGGCCGCCAGGGCTTTGTGCTTACGCTGCAGGCGCGCGAGCAGCACATCCGCCGCGACAAGGCGATGTCCAACATCTGCACCAACGAGGGGCTTTGCGCACTGACTTCGCTGGTTTACCTCAGTCTGCTCGGCAAGAGCGGTCTGCGGGAAATCGCGCAGCTGTGCGCAGATAAGGCCGACTACGCGCGCCGACGCCTGCTGGAAATTCCGAAAGTCAAAACGCGGTTCCCGCACAAGTGGTTCTTCAATGAGTTCGTGCTTGAGCTGCCGACGAAGGCCGAGCCTGTCATGAGCAAGCTGCTCAAGCGAGGCTTCGCCGCGGGCTTCCCGCTGGGCAGATACTACAAAAACATGGAAAACTGCCTGCTGGTGGCCGTCACCGAAACCCGAAGCAAAGACGACATAGACAGCTTCGCCAAAGCACTGGAGGAGTCGCTGTGAAACTGATATTCGAAAAATCCGTGGCCGGGCGCCGCGGCCTGAGGCCGGCCGGCAAAGATGTGCCGACTTCCGTGCAGTTCAATCCGTCGCTGCTTCGCGACAGGGCGGCTGAGCTGCCGGAACTTTCCGAACTGGACGTAGTGCGGCATTTCACAGAACTTTCGAGGCGGAATTTCGGCGTCGACAACGGCTTTTATCCACTCGGTTCGTGCACGATGAAGTACAACCCGAAGGTAGCCGAACGAATCGCGCGAAACCCGCACTTTGCCGAGCTGCACCCTCTGCTGCCGCAGCTGCCCGCCGGCGACGGGCTTGTCCAGGGTGCGCTGGCTGTTCTGTACGAAATGGACATGCTGCTTCGCGAAATCTGCGGGATGGCCGGCTTCACCATGCAGCCGCTCGCAGGCGCGCACGGCGAACTCACCGGCACGATGATTATCGCCGCCTATCATAAGGATAAGGGCAACGACAAGAACGTCATGTTCATCCCGGACAGCGCCCATGGCACGAACCCGGCTAGTGCAGCCTTGGTCGGCTACGACGTGAAAACCATTCCGTCCGACAAAACCGGACTTATGGACATCGAGGCTCTCAAGGCGGAACTCAACGACAAGGTTGCCGGCGTCATGCTGACATGCCCGAACACGCTTGGCCTGTTCAACAAGCGTGTGAAGGAAATATGCGAACTGGTCCACAAAGTTGACGGGCTGATGTATTACGATGGCGCGAACCTGAACGCGCTGCTCGGGCGATGCAAACCCGGCGACATGGGTTTCGACATCGTCCACGTCAACGTGCATAAAACGTTCGGCACGCCCCATGGCGGCGGCGGGCCTGGCGCGGGACCGGTCGGCGTGGTCGATAAACTGGTCGATTTTCTGCCGATATCGATTGTCTGCAAAAACACAAACGGCAGCTACTATCTCGATTACGACAGGCCGAAATCCATCGGCTACGTCGCGCCGTTCTACGGCAACTTCGCCATACTGCTGCGGGCGTACGCGTATATACTCATGCTCGGCAGGGAGGGGCTTCACCGCGTCGCGGAAAACGCCGTGCTGAACGCCAACTACATAAAAAAGAAGCTTCAGCCGTTCTACGACCTGCCGTATGACCAGCTCTGCAAGCACGAGTGCGTTTTCTCGGCGTCGCGCCAGGCGGCAAAAGGCGTTCACGCGATAGATATCGCCAAGGCGCTGATAGACCGCGGCTACCATCCGCCGACGGTGTATTTCCCGCTCATTGTACCCGAAGCAATAATGATTGAGCCGACCGAAACCGAGTCGAAGGAAACCATCGACATGTTCATCCAGGCGATGATCGATATCGCCAGACTCGCCGAAAGCGATCCGCAGCGGATTACCGAATGCCCGAAAACCACGCCGATAAGCCGGCTGGACGAAGTTCGCGCAGCCAGGCAGCCGGACCTCGCTTCGCTTGGAGGCAACGCCTGAGGCTGATGCCGATGCCCGAACTGCTGCATGTCGATCTCGGACGGTGCGATTACCAGACCGCCTGCAGGCTTCAGCGCAACCTGCTGGATAAGGCAATAGCTGACCCGGCTGCGCCGGCGCATCTCCTGCTGGTCGAGCATGACCCTCCGGTAATCACGCTGGGGCGCCGGGGCTGCAGGACGGATATCGTTGCATCGGCGGAGCAGCTTGCGAAGGCCGGCGTACAGATTCACGAAACCGCAAGGGGCGGCGAAGTAACTTATCACGGCCCGGGGCAGCTTGTCGTTTATCCCATAATGCGGCTGGGCAGTCTGAGCGTACGACAATATGTGCGCAACCTTGAAGAAGTCGTGCTCCGCGTGCTGGCCGGGTTCGGCATCGAAGGCCGGCGCGACGAAAACCAGCGGGGCGTATGGGTTGGAGGAGATAAAATTGCATCCGTCGGCATTGCCGTCCGCAAATGGGCGGCGTGGCACGGACTGGCGTTAAATGTATCCACAAACCTTTCACACTTTGATTTTATCGTGCCGTGCGGCCGGCGCGAAACGAGCATGACCAGCATGTCAAAGCTGCTTGGCTCGCAGCCGGATATGGGCGAAGTAAAGCGGCGGATGATTCATCGCTTTGCCGCAGTTTTCGGGCTGGATACGGAGTCCGGGAGAACTGCTGCAACAAACCGGTAACAGGTTGCTTGACAGCGGAGCAGCTTTCTTCTATTTGTCTATTGTCCGATCCGCACCCAAAGGCCTTAAGTTTCCGGCCACTTCTTGCGCTATCTGCGCTGGTTGTGTATCGACACAAGAGAGAAAAGGAACATTCATGCCGAAAAGAAGTGATATTAAGAAGGTGATGATTATAGGCTCGGGGCCCATAGTCATAGGTCAGGCTTGTGAATTCGACTACTCCGGCACGCAGGCCTGCAAGGCCCTTCGTGAACTGGGGTACAAGATTGTTCTGGTGAATTCCAACCCGGCTACGATCATGACGGACCCCGGAATGGCGGATGTAACTTACATCGAGCCGCTCACCCTGGAGGTCATGACGAAAATCATTGAAAAGGAGCGCCCCGACGCGCTGCTGCCGAACCTCGGCGGCCAGACCGGACTGAATCTCAGTTCGGAACTTTCCAAGGCGGGCATCCTCGATAAATATAACGTCAAAATAATCGGCGTGGAAATCGACGCAATAGAGCGCGGCGAAGACCGCATCGCATTTAAGAACACGATGAATTCGCTCGGCATCGAAATGCCGAAGAGCAAGGCTGTGTACACTGTCGAGGACGCCGAGAAAGTCGCCTCGGAACTCGGCTACCCCGTAGTCATCCGGCCTGCCTACACAATGGGCGGGACAGGCGGCGGACTTGTATATAATGTGGAGGAACTGCGCGTTGTCGCCAGCCGCGGAATCGCCGCCAGTCTCATAAATCAGATTCTGGTCGAGGAATCCGTCCTCGGATGGGAAGAGCTTGAACTGGAAGTCGTCCGCGACGCCAAGGGGCAGATGATAACGGTCTGCTTCATCGAAAACGTTGACGCAATGGGCGTGCATACCGGCGACTCGTACTGCACAGCCCCCATGCTGACGATAGATGAATCGCTCCAGAAACGACTGCAGGAATATTCATACAAAATCGTGGAGGCGATAAAGGTTATCGGCGGCACGAACGTGCAGTTCGCACACGATCCGAAAACGGGCCGGGTCGTCGTCATTGAAATCAATCCTCGCACTTCGCGCAGTTCAGCGCTGGCGTCAAAGGCGACCGGTTTTCCGATCGCCCTGGTTTCATCCAAACTGGCGGCCGGCCTCACGCTGGACGAAATTCCCTACTGGCGGGACGGAACCCTCGAAAAATACACGCCGTCCGGAGATTACGTTGTCGTTAAATTCGCGCGATGGGCTTTTGAAAAGTTCAAAGGCGCCCAGGACAAACTGGGCACGCAGATGCGAGCCGTCGGCGAGGTGATGTCCATAGGCAAAAATTACAAGGAAGCCTTCCAGAAAGCCATTCGTTCCCTTGAAAACGGGCGGTACGGACTGGGATTCGCCAAGGACTTCAACCGCCGTTCGTTGGACAAATTGATGGAAATGCTGGTCGATCCTTCGAGCGAGCGGCAGTTCATAATGTATGAGGCCCTGAGAAAAGGGGCGACAATCGAGCAGCTGCATGAAAAAACATACATCAAGGCATGGTTCATCCAGCAGATGAAAGAACTGGTCGAGCTTGAAGAACAGATTCTGAAATACAAGGGCAAAACCCCGCCGGATCGGCTGCTCATTCAGGCCAAGAAAGACGGATTTGCGGATAAATATCTCGCCCAGATTCTCGGCATTGACGAAAAAACGATTCGCAGCCGGCGGATATCGCTCGGCGTCGTAGAGGGCTGGGAACCGGTGCCTGTCAGCGGCGTGGAAAACGCCGCGTACTATTTTTCGACATATAACGCCCCTGACCGGACTACCGTCAGCAGCAACAAGAAGGTGATGGTTCTGGGCGGCGGGCCTAACAGAATCGGACAGGGTATAGAGTTCGATTATTGCTGCGTTCATGCGGCCTTCGCGCTGAGAGATGCCGGGTTCGAATCGATAATGGTGAACTGCAACCCGGAAACCGTATCGACCGATTATGACACGTCCAACAAGCTTTATTTCGAGCCTCTTACCGTCGAAGACGTTCTGAGCATTTACAACAAGGAAAAGCCTGAAGGCGTGGTTGTCCAGTTCGGCGGGCAGACGCCCCTGAATATCGCCAGAGAACTGGAAGAAGCCGGCGTCAAAATTCTCGGCACGCCGCCCGAGACTATCGATCTTGCCGAAGACAGGGACCGTTTCCGCATCATAATGGAAAAACTGGGCATCCCGATGCCGAAGTCCGGGATGGCCAGCAACATCGACCAGGCGCTGAAAGTCGCGGAAAAAATCGGATATCCGCTGATGGTTCGTCCGTCCTATGTTCTGGGCGGCCGCGGCATGGAAGTCATCCACGACGAGATGATGCTCCGCCACTATGTCGAAGGAGCAGTCGGAATAACGCCTGACAGGCCCATTCTTATCGACAAGTTTCTTGAGAACGCCATTGAAACGGAAGCGGACGCGATATCCGACGGCGAAGACGCCTTTGTGCCGGCTGTCATGGAGCATATCGAGCTGGCCGGCATCCACTCGGGCGATTCGGCGTGCGTTATCCCGCCGATAACAATTCCGCAGAAGCACCTGGACACAATCAACGAGTACACCAGGCGAATCGCCTGTAAACTCGGCGTAGTCGGTCTTATGAACATCCAGTATGCGATAGCCAACGATATAGTTTACGTGCTGGAAGCAAATCCCAGGGCATCCAGAACCGTGCCGCTGGTTTCCAAGGTGTGCAACGTATCCATGGCTCGTATCGCTACGCAGGTCATGCTCGGCGCGAAGATTAAAGACCTTAACCTGACGCAAAAGACCATACCTCATTTCGGCGTTAAGGAAGCGGTCTTTCCGTTCCCGATGTTCCCTGAAGTCGATCCGCTGCTTGGGCCTGAAATGAGATCCACCGGCGAGGTGCTCGGTATGGCCGAATCGTTCGGCATGGCCTTTTACAAGGCGCAGGAAGGCGCCAAGCAATTCCTGCCCATGACCGGCACGGTTCTTATTACGGTCTCCCAGGATGATCGTCCTGAAGTCGGCGATGTGGCGAGACGGTTCGCTGAATTGGGATTCAAAATCAGGGCTACCGAAGGCACGCACAGGTTCCTGAGCGAGATTGGCATCGCCTCCGAACTGATAAAGAAGGAATATGAGGGCCGGCCCAATATTACCGACGCAATCAAAAACAGCGAAGTGCAGCTGGTTATAAACACCCCCGTCGGCAAGCTCAGCAAACATGACGATTCTTACATACGCAAAACCGCCATCAAGTACCGCGTGCCTTATATAACAACGCTGGCGGCGGCAAGGGCAGCTGCGGAAGGAATCAGCGCCAGAAGGTTCTCCAGCAACGATGTAAAATCGCTGCAGAGCTATCACCGCGACATAAGATAACGGGCAGGCGACACTTTTGCCGACGAGGGCTGGATTCTATTTCCGCCCTTCATCAGGCGTCTTGACGCGGCGATACATGTAACGTCGGGTCGGCGTCAGGTAGTTGAATATCTGCTCGGTCCTGGTGGTTTTCTGGATAACCGCAAACGGGCTTCGGTCCGTCTGCATATCGCGGACATCCTGAACCGTCATTATCCTGCGGGCGTCCTTGCTGCCGTCTGTAGCCTCCATAAGAATGGTGACGCTTGTCAGCCGCTGGCCGGTGTGGGATTCCGTCGAAACCCGCACCTCGCGCAGAGCTGCGTTCGACAGCGGCAGGGCGAGCAGACGCACCATGCCGTAAAGCAGGCCCTCGAACCGCAACTCGGCCTGGCCGCCTTCGAGCGGCTCGAACAGCACGACTGTCTCGGCCGTCCGCGTGACATGGGGCTGGATGGTTATCCTTGTGCCGCCGCGAAACACCAGCGCCGGCTGCATGAAAAACTGCCTGTCAAGGCGGAGTTCTTTGCCGGGCTGAACCTTGATGACGACTGAAACCACTGGCATGTTGTTTTCATGCCGGAATTCCAGCTCGATGTACTCCATCTTGTTCCACTGCGAGATGAAAGTTTCAAACATTCCTATGGCTTTAGGCGCAACTGCGAAGGCGGTGCCTATCAGGCCGGACAATCGATTACCCGGCTCGGCTGGAGGAGCCTTTTCGAAATTCTTGCGGAGAACGTCAACGAGTGTTTTCTCCAGTATTTCGGGCTTGTCCGAGTCGCGCATAAGGGCGACTACATAGTCGCGCAGGTCCGCCGGGTCCTGCTTGCCGCCGGCGGCGAAACTCAGCCTCAGCACCATCTGCACCAGTGCTTCGCGCAGTCGGCCGGCTTCGTTCATGCCCATGCCGGCCAGCAGGTCGCCGCCGGTCCGCTCGTTCAGATACGCGGTGACCATCTGAAGCATAGGCCCGGCGGACCAGCCGAGCGGCTCGTCCGCGCCGGCAGTCGCATCGTGATGTTCCTGCGATGTAGTCAGACGGGCTATCTTTTCAATTGAAACCAGCGACGAAGCGACGACGGCGGACCATCGTTCAGGGCTTCTGCGGGCGCCCGGGTCGGCTATTTCGCGAAGGTCTTCTATCGTCATGCGGGCCTCCTTGAGTATGGAAACCAGCATGTCGGCGTGGGTCGGGCTGATTGAAACGTCGAATACTTCCGTCCCGTCTTCAAGCGAATCTATGGCCCGGACCATGCTGACGGTCGACCAGATAAGGCTGGGGTCCTGGCGGAATATCCATTTTGCCGGCAGGGTCCTTCCGGCAAGCTCCAGCGGCTGGCGCTGCGCATCCGGCCAGGTGTCCGCATTGAGAAGCCAGTACCCATCCATTTCATTTTCGGCGAGTTTTTCGCTGGGAATGCAGCCGACGACGCCGACCGCCATGACGATGAAGCAGATGTATGATGTTGTTTTCACAGTCTGTCTCCCAAGCCGATGGCTTTGATACAAGAACTGTTAATTTTTCGCGGGCTGCGTCGCCGCCGGTTCAAGCGCGTCGGCTCTGCTGATAAGCTGCTCCTGAGCCTGCGACCGTGGGAATTTTTCTCCCTCGAATATCGCCGCCTCTATCTGCGCCCAGGACGAAACCACCTGCACGTCATCCGGCAGGGGCTCAAGCGAGTCGGCCATTTCTCGCAGCTGCATTGCCGTCGGCGACGCCGGCATATCCATAATCAGGAAAGACTGCATGTAATTGTCGTAGTACGACTGGGCGTCGGACACCTTGTCGCCGATTCCGATTTCGATGTTGGTGAACTTCTTGCGGAGTTCCATGAGGGCATTGCTTTTATATGCGCCGCTGCCGCTTAAAAAGCCCTCGATATCCGACATCAGCACCGGCCCGGCCGGGTAACCGTTTTTCTGCAGCCAGGCCTTGCTCTTGGGGCCGAAATAATCCGGGCGATGCGTCAGATAAATAATGGAATACGTTCCCGCAAGCCGCTGCATGACCTTTACCGAGCCGGCCATGGGCTGCGGGTCGCCGATGAGCACTGTTTCAAAGCCGGAGGCGACCAGCGTCTTGTCCAGGTCAACCACCAGTATGGGTTCTTCGGCGCTGTAGCAGGCGACAAGCAGATTCTGAGCAGCCGGCATCCTGTCGGCGAAACCGTTCGGTGACAGGTCCGCGGTGAAATTGTAAATCCCGGGTTTTTCGGGCGTGAAGCTTACCGTGGCCATGCCTTGTCTGTCGGTCTCGGCTATTTTGAACAATTTGCCGTCGCGATAGAACCTGACGACATAGCCCTGTTGCGGCCGAAGCAGGTCGCCGGCCTGCAGGCGGGCCTGCAGCTGCACCTGCTCGCCCGGAAGCGATACGGCGTCGAAGCCGACAAACAGGTACTCGCTGTCGGTATCCAGGAGCACCGATTGCGAGCCGCACCCACACACGGTGAACACAAGTAAAAGCGTCGCTGCCCAAAGCGGTCTTTTCATGACTTGTCTCCCGCCAGTTCGGTCTTTTTAAGAGTAGTCGGCACAAACGCCCAAGTCAACTCGGTGACGAAATCTAAAAGCGCCGGTTGTCTAACGACCACCGGGTGACTAAGCTTTATACGGCAAAGTCACTGGTATCCGGCAAGGGGAATAAAATGAAAACATTGCTGAGACATGTGGCATTTTGGACGATTCTTCCTGTCTGCCTGGCCGCTGCAGGCTGCGGCGGGCCGGAAGTCACTTTCGAGCATATGCTGCCGGCTGATTTCCCAGCGAACGAAGCTGGACCGAAAATCTCGCCCGATAATATACAGGCGGGCGAGTTCACCGTTGTTGCCGGTCCAAAGGAAGATTATGCCGCCAGAATGGCCGAGATAGTGGCGGACCGTCTGAAAAAGAAACAAAGCAGCGCCGAGTCGTCGGCCAAGCCGACTGTCAGAGTCGACGGCGAAATATTCATCGAGTCCAGCGACCAGAAGGGCAGAAGAACTCTCCGCCGCCTCAGGCCGGACATGAAAGAAGTTGAGTTTATCGACGTGGACACGCTGGTGAGAACGGCGGATGTGCGTGTTGTGTTCTCGCTGATAAATATCTCCGACGGCGCCGCTCTTGGCGGCGTCGAAGTGCGCAAAAACTACAGCTCGCTCGCGGACCCCCGCGTTCGCGGCGAGTGGGGGCTAAGCCGGGCCGACGACCCTGTCGGCATACCCGAAACCAAAACCATCATTGACGAACTGATGTGCAAATGCGCGGACAGCCTAGTTGAAATGCTTACGCCGCATGCCGTGTCGGTTACAGTCACGCTCAAGGCGACAGCCACGCCGCTCGGCAGGCAGGGCCAGGACGCCGCAAGAAGAAAAGCCTACGGCGAGGCTCTGTCGCTCTTCAAAGCTGCAATCCAGGCCGACCCGAATGACACAGGTTCGGTTTTCAATCTTGCGGTTATGGAAGAGATGGCCGGCCAACTGCCCTCGGCGCTGGAGCATTACACTAAATTCGCAAGCCAGGCTTCGTCCCAAGACGAACAGGCAGCCGAAGCCGTTACAAGAGTGAAACGCCTGATGATGCGCATCAAGTGACGTTTTCTTTCTGCTGGAAAGATTCGCTTATTTTCGCCAGGTCAGCCAGCGTAGTGCTCACCAGCACGGATTCGGCGCTGTTGCGGACATCGGCGACGGCAGCCGCGATTTCCGGAGCTATGTTATCCTGCAATCCTCCGCTCTCGGCCGATCCCATCGCGAATATCCGGGTAACGGCGATGCTGTCAGCGGGTCGGGCGAGAACGTATTGCGCCTCCCCCGATTCGACCGGGCAGACAATTCCGCCGTCTTTCAGCCGCTCCAGCAGCCTATGCACGGACTCTGCGGGAAGGTCCAGTTTCTCGGCGATGTCCGATCGTTCGACCGGGCCGCCGCCGGCTACGTACGACCTCGCCACCACCAGGGCCGCCGCCAGAAGCTCCCACGGGCCAAGCAGAATTTTTTCAGCTATCTCCGCAGAAGCCAGCCGCTTGACGTTGGCAGCCGTGTGAGCCAGCTCCGCTCCGAACAGGAAGAACAGCCAGGACAGGTTTACCCACATCAGGAACAACGGGAGCATGCCCAGCGCACCGTATAACGAGCGCGTCATCACGGTGTGCTGAACATAAAGCGAGAACGCCCACTTGCCTATCAGCCACAACGGCACGGCTACGCATGCAGCCGTAAACGCCGAGGCGAACTTTACGCGGGTGTTCGGCATGAACATGTAAACCGCGGCGAGCAGCAGCAGGCCGACGAGAATCTGCACCACCCATCCCGCGACGGCAATCAGACCCGATATGCCGGGAGTGACGGAGTGAAAGACGGCCGACGTTTTTTCGGCGACATATATCACCGAAACCATGGCTATCGGAATAAAAGTCAGAACCGACCAGTACAGCAGCATCCGCTTGCCCAGCGATCTGCTGCGCGGAGCCTGGAATATCCGGTTCAGCGAACGCTCCACCGTAGTAAGCAGCGTAACCGCCGTCCATATAAGCAGCACGACACCTATGGGGCCGATTCGTCCGAGCGTAAGTTTCTGCTCGGCATTGGCGGCGATTTTTTCGATTTTGTCCACCAGGCTGTCGTCTCTCTGTTTTTTAAGCGCCGCGATACGTTTCAGGGCTTTTTCTTCCCTGTTTTTCAGGGGATCGCTGCCGAACTCAGCCGGGCCATACAGTTGCAGATCCGACAATTCTTCGGCTCGCCTTGTCGTAGGCCCCTGGAGTGCGTCAAACGATTCGTCATCGGTTTTTATCTCTTCGAATCCCGCCTGGGTCAGAATCTGACGGATTGCAACCCTGCTGTCTTCGATAACGCCGACATTTTTGAGCACGAGAAAAGTCAGAACAAGAATCGGAACCAGGGCGAATAATGTTCTGAAAGACAGGGCTGCACTCATGGCCATCGCGTTGTGTTCGCGCAGGCGGCGGGTACAGAATCGCCACATCTGTATCTGGTAGCGGACGAATTTCGTCCAGTTGCCCATTTCCTCGACGGGGGACGTGAGAAGTTGTTCCAGCCGCCGCTTGAATCCCTTAGTTGGTTTCGGCATCGTCCTTCTCGCTTTCGTCTGACTTGTCGAGGACATTCTGAAGAATGTCGAAAATATCCTCGATCAGTTTTTCCTTATCGCTTTTTTTGTCCTCGGCCGGCTTTGTGTCGGGTTGCGGCTCGTCTGTCTCCGGCTCATTGCCTGTGGCAGGGGACTCGTTTTGGTCTTTTTTATTATCGTCTTTTCGGGCCTTTTCAGACAGTATGGCCTCCATCGCCCTGGTTATGAGTTCGACGGCGTTGATTTTCGAATAATCCAGACGAAGATTGTCCCGCGTGCCCACGAGGCGCAAATTCACCCGCACGCCTTCAAGCGCCTTCGCATAATCGAGGGCCGAACCTTTTATTCCCAGTTTCTCGAGCAGGGCCGCCCTTACCGGCACGGATATGACGGCATCAACCGTGTCGTCAAAGCCGACCGAGCCGGAAGACTTCAGATCATACATGTTGGCGAAGTTGAGAGTGAAGTCCTTGTAGTGGATTCGCCCCTGGCTGACGGTGAAATTCAGGTCGCTAGCCTTTACGTCGTACTGCGCGGTATCGCCGAGGCCGCCCAGTCGCAGCAGCTCTTTCATGACGCCTTCAGGCTGAAGCCTTATCTTGCTGAGATCGATGACGCCGCTGCCGCTGCCGGCCTGCTTGATCGCCTCTCCGAGCGGAAACTGCAGGTCGGTCGTCGTCATGGTTATCTCGCCTTCGAGCGAGTGCAGCTTCCCGAAAATCGGCACGAAGCGTGAGAGCAGCTGCCTGCCGACTTCACGGTTTATCTGCATGCCCTCAAGCAGAACCAGTTTGCCGGGAATCTGGAGCAGCGGCGTCTCGGGGCGAAGGTCAACAAGCCCGCCCAGCCTCATTTTGCCGCCGGCAGCAGGGATTTCGGTTACCGGGATATCAAGCTGCCCGTCCCTGAGCGACGGCGAGATGATGGCCTTGCCGATGTCGAAACCGAACAGCTTTCCCGAATCCCAGCCGAAACTGCCGTTGGCCGTCACGTCGCGATATGCGGGCCTGAGCTCCGGATCGTATGCGGTGCCTGTAATTGTGAAATCACCGGAAGTAGTCCCGGCGAAGGCCACGTTTTCCGCCGTTTTCGGAGCAAGCTGTTGTATCAGTGCGGTAAGCTGTTCCCACGAGCCGGAATAATGGCCCGTGAAGTCCAGTTTTCTGGCTTTCCTGTAATCTTCAACTGTGCCGGTCATGTTCACCGTCAGCAGTTTGGAAGACAGGCCGAATTCCTTCACCAGTATTCTGCCGATGGCTTTATTCAGTTCGACATTGGTGGTGAACGTCATCATATCTTCGGCAACCGCTTTTTCGCCCTCACCCAGGCGGAAGCCGGCGATATGGCCGTCGCCGATAACCGTCAGCAGGTCTCCGGCGGTCGAGGCGGCGCCGGACCAGTTGAGTCTGCCTGCCAGCTTGGGCGTTTCCTTCCACTGTGAGAAAGGAGCAATCGCGTCGAGACAGGGCTGAAGATCAGCGGTGATATCCGCCTTGCCGCTGGCTGCCGCTTTGTCGCCGGGCTGAATATTCAGATTGCTGACTTTCGCGGTGGCGATTCCGCTGTTAAGTTCCAGCAGTTTGATTCTCAGCTCATCGGAAGATGTTGGTATTGCGAAATCTTCCCAGACGAGAACGGCCTTGCCGTCACCGATTATGCGATTGTTGTGGCGCAGGCCGTTTGCGTGGAAATCGCCGGAACTCAAGATAGGCTCGTTGGCGGTCTGACGTGCGACATCAGCAGAGAAGTCGATCGACCCGGTATAGCCTTTCAGCCGGTCCATGCCGAACGCCTCAGCCAGCCGGGAAAATGCCGCCAGGTCTTCTGTTCCGCCCCTGCTTTTGCATTTGAAGGTCTTGTTCTGCAGGTCAGCCTCGCCTGTGACGGAAAGGTTAAATTCGTTTGAAGTTCCGGCCAGGTCAGCTTTCCAGGCAAGCGCATCGCCCCGCATGACGGCATTGCCCTTGCACGTCGCGTTTATTGAAACGGCCTGGCTTCCGTCGCATTCGAGGGCCTGCACATCTGTCAGTGTTGCGTCGAAGGAGCTTTCCATTCTGCCGGCTTTGAAAGTTGTCTCGCTCGTGAAGCTCAGTTTTCCGCCGCGGCAGGCCTTGCCGGTGAAGAATTGCGCCGCAGCGCCGGCGTTCATCGGCTGCTCGGTCCGGATTGTAATTAGGCCGTCGGCCTGCTTCAGCTTCACCCGCCCGCCGGCGGCCATGTTCAGCAGTTCCACCTTGCTGATGATCCTGCCGCTCTCGGCGGTTTCCATTTCCAGTTCGCCGCGGATATCGTTCAGCGAATTGACCGCCAGTTCACCGTTTATATTCGACAGCCTGTATCGATCTCCCTCGGCCGAGACCGCCAGAACCGAGCCGTCCTTGAGCACTACGTTACCCTTGAAATTGGGCAGCGGTTTGCCTTCAGGTCGCGGCTTGGAAGGTCCGGGTGAGGATATGGCATCGGCGATGGAAGCTCCACTACCGTAAACGGTGACTTGGCAGGATCGCATTTCAAGCCGGCCGAAGTCTTCGACGGAAGTTATCATCCGCCACATCCCGCCGGGATACGTGATTTTTCCGGCGATGAATACTTCCCGGCCGTTTCCGTCCAGAAGTTTCAAGCCGTGGATTTCCGTAGTGCCGAACCAGCCCATGGACAGGTCGTCGATGCTCGCTTCGCCGCGGATTCGCGAATTTACGATGGCCATCGCCAGCGACGTGCCCGGCCCGGTGGATATCAGGTATGGCGACAGCAGGACGAAAATTACGAGCAGTGCGAGGCTATAAAGCGACCATCTCAGCCAGCGCCGCTTTTTCCCGCGATTCACTTGGGGTTTCTTTTCGCCCTTGTCGCTCATGTTTTTCAGCCTGGCTTGTAAAAATAGTGAAAAAGGGGCTTCAGCAACTGCTTATTTCTCTGTCGTTATCTTTATGCTTCCGCCGAACGACTTTGATGCGCCGGCGACTTCTTTGTTAAGCGTGCTCATGATTCCTGCGGCCAGCGGCGAAACCTTGCCTTCCGCCTGCTCAAGCACAGCCTGCAGGATGGCTGTAATCAGCCTTGGTGCAAGTTCGCTTATGACCATGCCCCCGGCATTGTCGGAAGTAACGTCTGTGAGCAGTATTTCCGGGATTTCCACCTTGGCGTCAGGCAGGCCGCTGCCCAGACTGAAGTGCGCCACGACATTGGTTATGAGAACCCTGTCAATCTTGACTTTCTTGCCGCCGGCGCCTTCTTCATCCTTCTTGGCCTCGCCGGAGGAAAGTTTCTGCAGGTTGTCCATTATTTTGGACACGTTGGTCTGCATGTTCAGGCCGGCTTCTTTTTCGATGTTTACGTCCAGGCTGTCTATCTCGAATTTCGTCACCTCAACCGTGTCGCCCATGAGACTGCTGGTTACGAGCGATGTTTCGAGTTTGCCCATGTTCATCAGGTGCGACGTGGTGAAATTCGGCGGATTTGCTATATTCAACCCTTCGAGCTCGAGCGAACCATGAAGCAGGCTCAAGTCCACGTCGCTGACGGTCGTGTCGACGCCGAGGGCGTAAGTTGCACCCTTTTCGATTCCTTTCTTGGCCAGCGTGTCGACAAAGGCCCATCCGATGCCGAGCAGGATTACAAGCAGCAGCACCAGTGCCGCAATCACTCTAAAAATGATTTTCCGCATTTCTCAGCTCCTTATAAAAAGGCAGCCTGACTGCAACTGCCGTGTTAACAGATTTCCAAATGCCCGCTGGAACTATAGTTGGTGACATGCTCCATTAATTTTAGCCATATTGCGTCCATGATTCACCGTTCCTTTATAAAGGTTTTCAAGGATATTCCGTTTGAAGACCTCGTGGCGCAACTTAAATAGACTGTCCTTTGCCAAAACCTATTTGCTAGAATAGGGTTTGACCTGTATGAGTTCAGGTTTCGGAATACTATCGATGTGAACAGGTTGATGCTCTCTCATTAACCGTCCTTTGGTATCCTCCGTAATATCAGCTACTTGCAAAACCTATAGGAGAAACAGCATGCTACGGAATATGTTCGGCATAATAGCCGTTGTCGCCTGCACGCTGGCGATAGCCGGCTGTAACCCGCCAGCCCCCTCTTCCGAGGTCAAAGTCGCCGGGGACAGGGTAGTACTGTTTTATGATGATTTTTCAACCGCCAAAGACGGCAAACCCGCCGCGGAAAAGTGGACCCCGATTTCCGGCAACTGGTTCGTCAAGGACGGTACGCTTCATCTAAACGCCGGCAACAATTACGACATGTGCATCATGGCCAAGGATATTCACCTGAGCTGTGATTATCAGATCGAGGCGAAGATGCGCCTTGTCGACGGCGGAGCCGGGGGTGGCTTCTACTGGAACGTCAGCGACGCCCAGACCGGACACAATTCCAACATGATTCGCTGCGACGGCGACGGGCCTGCCATGTTCGGCTATTTCAACGGCAACCTGTTCATTCCGTCCGACCAGATGGCTGAAGGCACTCTCATGTCCGACAAGCAGTGGCACACCATGCGGCTGGACGTGAAAAACAGCACCGGAACCTTCGACCTGTACTGGGACGGCAAGAAGATTCTCGACAATGCCAGGATGCATCACCTGCGGGGCTATATCGGCCTGCAGGTTTCGCTCGGTCACACGGAGTTCGATGACGTAACCATCTCCGTCGCCAAGGGAACGGACTGGAAATCGTCGCCGAAACTTGTCGCCAAACCCCAGATTTCCGACGTTACCAGCAACTCCGCCGTCGTAACCTGGGAAACGAGCGATCCGGCTCCGACAAAGCTGCTGCTTCTTGAGCAGCCGTTCAGGCCGGGCTTCTTTGACAATGTCGATTACAGCGACGCCGTGCCTTACGGCGATAATGTGAAGCGCACTCAACACAGCGTCAAACTGACGAATCTCAATGCCGGCACCGAATACACAATCGCGATTCCCGACCCGGTGACCGGGCTGCCCATACCGGGCACAGCCGTCGACAGACGCTTCGTCACCCTGCCGCCGAAGGGCAAAATGGTTTACAGGGAAGTGCCGCTGGCGGTGCTTTGCTACGAGAATATCATTTGCGATACCGAGCCGCGGGCCGAAGGCGCCGAGCCGCGAGTACATCATTTCGATGAAGGCTGGTTCGAAGGCAGAATCGACGCCGGCGAAACCATGCGGTATTTCTACTGGACCAACTCGTTCTTCAAGCTGGACACCAAGTGCAAGTATCTGAAAATTCAGCGCCCGACGCCTTTTTCACAGCTCGGCTTCGCAACCGAGACGGTCTATAACGATCTGGTGACGCTTGCCAATCGTGAAGGCCTCCGCCCGGATCAGTTCGGCGCGGTCCTGGTTTGCGGCGGCAACGGCACATACGCCTACCCCTGGCCTACACCGTGGTGGGAAAACAAGCTGAATGCCACGACGGGCGCCTGCTTCAACGGCTTCGGCGGGACCTGGATTCTCACGCATGAGTTCCACCACCTCACAGAAGGCTGGATGAGCATGATAGGCCAGACGGTCAGCGGCAAGACCGGCTATGCACATGCCGATCAGCCGTGGATTCACCCCGGCCGATTCGGGGAAAACTATGATTATCTCGCCCATTCGCTGCGAGTGATGCCGGGCGATGTATACCTCAAGCTTGGCGTAGGCAGGCTCATGACGACGGCTGACAAGGACGGCGACGGCGTGCCCGACGACGATCCCGGCGTCATATTCGATGAAGTCCGCGGCGGCACAAGCGCGATGGACACGCACAGCTACAAGAACGGGCTCAGCGATCTGCAGAATCTTACGGCTGAGACGTTCAACCCGGCCGTCAGGGGGCACACGCACCCGCTGCTGACGAAACAGATTAACCTGAAGTACCCGTTCGCGATATACGACTACGATTACGAACGCCACAAAAAGTCGCCGACCATCGACGGCAAGATGGAAGAAGGAGAGTGGGACAAGTTCGCCTCGACTCCCAATGCGATTACGCCAAATAACAGCGTCGAGTTCCGCGAAAGAGGCAGAAAGCCGATTCCAGGCGCCGACTACACGATGCAGACCTACCTCAACTGGGATGACAATTATCTTTACATCGCCGCGAAGGCGCCGTTCAGGTTCCTTATGAGCCCGCAGCTTGACTGCAACGTCGACGGTTATTTCAGCGGCAAGGACAACCCCAGGTTCGGCGTTCGCATTCCGCGGGAGCAGGGCGATCCGGATCCGACGCCGCGGCCGGCGAATACCGTCTTCAAGGATGCCGGCGTCATGGTCTGGAACAACGTCGAACCCGTAAAGGAAAGAAACGTTCCGGAATGGACCAACGACATCTTCGACAGGAAAGATGACATAAAGTGGGCATGGGGCAAAGACGCCGATGGCAACTACGTGATTGAACTGGCGATTCCCCGGTGCGACACCGTGTCTCTTACTCCGAAGGAAGGCAAGGAAATGAGCATCCGCCTGTGGTTCCAAGGCTATCTGCCGCCCACGGAAAAGGATCCGAATCCCACATACGCATGGGAAATATTCGAATCCTGCGAGTATGCGTATTTCAAGCTGGTGAAATAGTTACAAAGAAGCAGTCTCAGAGCAATCTGAGTCAGAGGTACACAGGCCTGCGGTCGACAAATTTTCGGCCGCAGGCTTTTTTTCTATCCATCATCACCTGTAATGTTTGTACGAAAACCAAACACCCATGGTCAGAATCCTTACGCCTTAACTCTACCCGGCTGCTTTTTGCCCTGTGAGCTTCACTGCCCTTTGTCCGCTGATATCAAGGGGTTGCGCCATCAACGGCCTGGAAACATCTTTTGGCACGGCCATTGCATATTAGTGCTGCGCCGAAAAATGCGCACACTGTGCGCTTGCGGCATTCCGGGCCAAGGGCGCCCGGCTGCACAAGCATTAATGCAACGGATTGCATTGAGGTCATATGCCGACGGAAGAACCGAACAATCAGGAGAATGTCCAGGCCGCTGCCAAGCAGCCTGAGACCGCAGATGCCGTTAACCAGTTCGAATCCGAGGACCTCTTTGCTATCGAGCAAGCTGAATCGCCCGTTGAAAGCACCGAGAGCGCCGAACCTGGTCAGGGGAACACACGGCCCGTCAGTACAGGCGGCAGATTTTTCAAAGTGGGCAGGCAATCAGTAACCGCTTTTATCAAGAGCAGGATACAGCCGTTACGGGAACAAATTGGCAGGCTTTCTCCATTGCATGTAATTCTGGGGCTTAACACTGTTCTCATAGTGATTCTCATTCTTGCCGTCATATCGTGGAACGGAAAGCAACCTGATACCTCGCCGGGACCGGCCGTTTCCGACAACGCCAAAGAAGAAACCGCCTTCATACTGCCGCCGCAGGTCGAAAGCAAATCGGAAGTCCCTCAAACCACAGACCTTCTCGGCGCAAGTTCATGGCAGACTGCCGAGAAATTTTTCGCCGGACAGCAATACGACAAGGCTTACGCCCATTACTGGAAACTGCTCGAAACCGCCTCGAGCAAACCCAGCGAAATACTGGTAAGCGATCTTTTGCGATTGCGTGTCGCACAATGTCTGCAGTACCAGGGTTACAGCGACAGGGCCAAAACACAGTTCGAAAAAGCCGCCCAAAGCAGGTCGGGCATAATCAGGGCCATGGCGAATTACAATCTGGCCGTTATAGACGCGAAGAACGGGCAGTATTTTTACGCCAGAATGCGAGCCTATCAGGGCATTGCCGCGCTGGGTTGTTTTAAAACGCCGCAGCCCCTGGAAACCGACTGCGAATTTCTGGTTGCCCGGGCGATAACCGCGAAAATCCTGTCCTACAAAAGCACCAGCGAATCGATTCCGTGGGGTTCCCAGGAACCGGCCGATCCGTTCGAGGGCCTGAACCAGCTTGAACTGCACCGGCTGATAAAGCAGGGCGTCGATACCATGGATGAAGCAGTGCTTGGTCCCAGATTGCAGAAGCTTCCCGTGGAGTCATCGCTTCGTAATTGGCGGGCAGCTGCATTTCAGGCGCCGATTGAAGAGCTTCTGAATCAACTGGCGACAGAAACCGGGCTCGACCTTAAGTGGGAAAACGTCGATTCTGACGTTCGCCGTCGGGCGATAACCATAGACTTCGCCGGCGTTTCCGACCTTAAACTGGGCGAAGTGGCCTGCGGAACAGTGGGCTTGCTGGTAAGGTTCACCGGAGACGCAATCTTAGTTTACAATCCTCAGGCGTACGATTCGATGTCTGAGCAGAAACAGCTGATGATGAAGGAAGCCGTCTCAGTTTGGCAGCGGTTCTTCCTGCACTCTCCCAAAGACCGCCGAATCGGACTGGGCCACTACTGTCTGGCGGCGATACATGAGAACCTCGACGACGAATTGAGCGCCCTTCGGGAGTACCAGGTAATCGCCAACCGTTTTCGCAAGGACGAAATCGCCCCGATGGCGCTGCTCCGCTGTGCGACCATCCGCATGAACATGATGGACTATCAGGGCGCGCGGTCAGACCTGCTCGACCTGTTCGACATGTATCCTCATTTCCGTTCGTCTGACCAGGTGCATCTCAAACTCGCCCAGGCGACGATGCAGGCCGGCCTGCTTAACGATGCAATCGAGATATTCAGCAAGCTTTACCACCTGAATCTCTCGCGTGAATCGCAAATGCAGGCATGTCTTGGAGCGGGCAAGTGCCTTTGGCAGAAAAAAATGTACCAGGAAGCACGGACCTGGTTTACACGGTACCTCGGTTTGTCGGAACAGGAAATTAACAATAGCGATACCGCTACCGTGCATCAGTATCTCGCAAGATGCCACGCCGCTCTCGGCGACATGTCGCTTGCAGTGGAAAGTTACCGCCGTGCACTGGCCTGCGAACCGCCTGAAGCCCAGCGGGTCGAAATAGTAATAGAACTGGGCCATATCCATCTGCTGAACCATGAGTTTGTCCAGGCGATAGGCATACTGGACAATCTCGATACGGATAAGCTTTCCGAAAGGAACCGCTACGAAATCGCTCTGTTAACAGCACAGGTTTATCAGGAAATGGGGCTGGCGAATAAAGCCGCCGCCATACTCCGGCTTGCCCTGGAATCAGATTCGATATCCGACACGGATATGCAGGCGTCATTGGCAGTTCAACTGGCCAACTGTTATGCAGACGTTCATGAGTATACGCGGGCTCGCAATCTGCTTGCGGAACTGCTGCCGTCGCTCAAACCCGGGCCGCTGATGTATATCGCAAAATGCAATCTGGCAAAGGCATGCCTTGATTCAGGAGAAAGCTCGCAGGCTATTACCGTGGCCAAGGACCTGATCAATTCCAAGTGCCCCGGCAATATCCGCGATAAGGCCCGTGAAATACTGGGCGCAGCTTACACGATGGAGCAGGAGTACGAGAAAGCCGCCATGGCGTTCTCCGGGATCGCAGACCATAAGGGGACGGAAGACAAATGAGAAAACTACTATTCTACAGTCGGATCATTCTGACTCTCGCCATAGTATTGCAGGCGCCTGTTCTTGCCGATAATGAAGAGCAGGGCAAGCCGATGGGGGTTGTCGAACAAGCCAGGCAAAACAGGCTCGAACTTCGACGTACAGATAATGAACCGCTGCCTCCCGCTCCTCGGAAAACGGAATTGGAAACAATTCTCGGCCAGGTTAAGGCGATTTCGGACAGCCAGCCCGTCAAACCGGCGAAAAAAGCCTCGCCGTCTCCGACGCCGGTTGAACCGGAGCAGACAAAGCCGCCCGTCGTCGAGGAAAACAAGGAAGAAACTCCCAGGCAGCCCGATGCCGACGTTCCAAAACCTCAAACGGGTCTTCCGCTGGATGTCGTCAAAAAAATTGAAAAACTGCCTTACGAAAAAATCGTCAACCCGGTCGGACTGGCGGACACGTTTTTCCTCAGTGGAAATCTCGAAGCCGCCGCACTCGTCTATGACCTGGCGCTGAAAAACGAAAAAGATTCCACGAATAAAGCGTGGCTGCTTTTCCAGCTCGCCAACTGCAGGAAAGAAAGCGATCCGGACGTCGCGAAAGCGCTCTACAAGCAACTGATTGTTGAATACGCCGACAGCGACTGGAGCGCAATAGCACGCGTGCAGCTGGATTTGATCGAGTGGCTTCAGGTGAACAAACCCTACGAGATATTGGCGAAGCAGAATGAGCTTCAGGCGGAAGCTGAGCCATCACCGAAACTGGTAAGCAAATAAAATATGGAAAAAGTTCATCAAAGCGTATTGGTAGTCACGGATGACTCGGCGCTTGCGGGGTCTGTACTTCAGATTCTGGCCGGGCGAGGCCTGCACGGCGTTCTGGCGCGCAATACCGACCAGGCACTTCGCCAGATTCGGGTCGATAGCTGCGACATGGTTCTGGCTGACTTTGAAACATTGGATGGCCGGCATGACCAGTTCATACGGCAATGCAAAATAGATTCGCCGGAATTACCCATAGTCATGCTTAGCGAAGATGCCGGGATTGAGTTGGTTGTCGATTCGCTGCGTTCCGGCTGCGAGGATTTCCTGACCAAATCCTCCATTAACGGACGACTGGCGGTAATTCTTGAAACTTACCTTCCGAATCGTGATGTTCCGATGGCCGCCAGCAGCGAAACGGGCAATTTCTGCGACATGGTGGGCAAAAGTTCACGGCTGCTTGAAGCAGTCAGTCTCGCGGAAAAAGTCGCCCCGACTTCCATTCCGGTGCTCATTACCGGCGAAAGCGGTACGGGCAAGGAACTGATTTCGAATTTTATTCACTGCCACAGCAATCGAGCAAATGGGCCTTACATCCGAGTGAACTGCGCAGCGCTGAGCGAGTCTCTGCTTGAAAGCGAGCTGTTCGGGCACGAGCGAGGCGCATTTACCGGTGCGAATTCGCTCCGCAAAGGCAGATTCGAACGCGCCCACGGCGGAACACTGCTGCTTGATGAAATATCGGAGACAGGCCCGCGTCTGCAGGCGGAACTGCTCCGCGTTCTGGAACAGCAGGATTTTGAGCGTGTTGGAGGCAGCGAGTCGGTAAGCGTAAACGTCCGGGTTATCTGTACATCGAATAAGGACCTGCCGGCCGAAATAGCATCTGGCCGCTTCAGGGCGGATTTGTATTACAGAATCAGCGGCGCGCATATAGAAGTACCTTCCCTCCGGGACCGCAGCGAAGACATACCGGCGCTTATCTGGCATTTCGTCAACAAATACGCCAGAGAGGTCAGGCGGCAGATAACCCGTATCGACGACAGGATGCTCAAGGCTTTCAGCCAGTATCACTGGCCCGGCAACATCAGGCAGCTGAGAAACGTGGTTCGTGCGTCGCTTATTTTCGGAGAAGGGCCTGTTCTGTCCATGCCGAACGCGCAGACACTGCGCGTGGATACGCCAGCGCAAAGCCTGGATCACAAACACAGCCTGCTGCTTGACGAAGTGGAACGGAAGGCGATTTTCGAGGCGCTTCGTCGCACCAATTCGCATCAGGCCAAGGCTGCCGACCTGCTCGGCATTACAGACCGGACGCTGCGGGAGAAGCTCCGCAGATATCGCAAAGAAGGCCATCTCGATGATGGAGACGGAGAGGAAGTCGCATGTCAGACAAAGTCAGCAACATAGACGACTATCTCATAGCGGGGCTTAAAGCCGCCAGCCTGCGCGGAGCAGTAATAGCCAACAATGTCGCCAACCTGGAAACGCCAGGATACCGGCGAAGAGATGTCGAATTCGAAACCATGCTTGCCGATGCAATCAGCAAGGGCAACGGAACAGATATCACCGATATTGAGCCCAGAATCTTCAGGCCGCTGAACACGCAGGTCAATTCAAACGGCAACGACGTGAATATCGAAATGGAAGTCGGCCAGATGATAAAGAATTCCGCGAGATACAAGACCTACATGAGGCTGCTGGCGAAACTCTATTCGCAGATGCAGCTGGCGATACAAAGCGAATAGCAACGCGAAGGAAAAACAATCATGGAAACAGGCATTTTATCTCCGGTTGACATTGCGGTATCGGGCCTGCAGGCGGAATCGCTGCGGATGAAGGTGATTTCCAACAACATCGCAAACTCCAATACAACCCGCACCATCGGCGGCGGGCCGTTCTGCCGGCAGGATGTTCTGCTGCAGACAAACGAAAATGTGCTCAGCGGAGTAAACATATCGGATGTCATCGATGACATGAGCACCGAATTTCAGCAGGTCTACAAACCCGGCCACCCGGACGCGAACAAGGAAGGGTTTGTTTCCATGCCGAATGTTCAGTTGCCCGTGGAAATGATGAGCCTCGTTGCGGCGAGCCGGGCCTACCAGGCCAATGCGGCGGTGCTTAAGAGATACCAGGAAATGGTTGATTTGACTGTTGAACTTTTGAAGTGAGATTGGAGCAAAAATGACCGGCATAAATTCCATATCAGGTATCAGGCCGCCGATCCAGTCCCCGGCCACACAGGGCGGCGACCAGGCGTCAAAGCAGGCGACCAGGACCAGCTTTACCGACATGCTGATGAGCTACATAGACAAGGTGGACCAGGATCAGGGCCAGTCCGCCGAAGCGATAAAGAATCTCATATCCGGCAAAAGCGACGAGATTCTGCCGACCGTGGCAGCCGTCGCCAAGGCCGACATGAGCTTCAAACTTCTTATGGGCATACGGAACAAAGTCATCGACGCCTACAAACAGACCATGAACATGCAGGTTTAGCACCGAAAGGGTAATTGGTGTCGCAAATGCTTGCAAATCTCGGTGAAGTATGGCGCAAAACCAGCCTGATTCAGCGTGTCATCCTGCTGGCGGTTATTCTGGCGTGTGCAGGAGCCGCCACGCTGCTGTTCAACTGGGTGCGGAAACCAAATATGAGCCTGCTCTGTGCCGGTCTGTCGCCGGAAAGTGCGTCGAAAATCGTGGACAAACTCAACGATGCCGGCATTCCGTATGAAGTCAAGGCGGGCGGAACGACGATACTCGTGCCGGAACAGAATGTTCAGGAAATGAAACTGGAAATGGCCGGGCAGGGGCTTATTACCGGAGAACAGGCCGGCTATGGAATTCTCGACGACGAGAAAATCGGCGCCAGTCCCTTCACCCAGAGAATCAACTATATTCGCGCGATAGAAGGAGAAGTAGCGAAGACGATTCAGTTTCTCGAATGCGTAAGCTCCGCGAGGGTCCACATAGCCAAGCCGGAATCGTCCGTATTCACCGGCAGCCAGGCGCGCACCTCCGCCACGGTGGCGCTAAAGCTTCGCCCGGGCAGGCGGCTTACGCCGGCGAACATCGCCGCGATAACTAATCTTCTTGCGGGCAGCGTTGAGGGACTTTACGCGGAAAATGTCGTCGTCGTTGACAATTATGGAAACCTCCTCTCAGGCGATGCGGAAAATGAGCTTGGCAAGAGGGCCGGCACGTTCCTCGATTACAAAAGCCAGGTCGAACAGTATCTCGCCCAGAAGGCCGAAGCCATGCTTGCTTCGGTGCTCGGGCCGGGCAAGTCATCGGTCCAGGTCAGCGCCGTTGTGAATACCATCAGCCTGGACCAGACAGTTGAAAAATACGATCAGGCCGGACGGGTCGCCGCTACTGAAGAAATCAAAAGCAGCAAATCCAAGACCTCTGCCGGCGGCAAGGAAACCGTCGGCGCCGGCACGGATACGGCGGATGAAACAATCAAAACCAGTTACCTCGTGGGCAAGACTATCGAGCGCAAAGCCGATCTGCCCGGGAAAATCGAGTCTGTTTCCGTTGCGGTGCTGGCTGATCTGTCAGGACAGCCCGAGAAGGAAGGCAAGCAGGCGGTAACCGCCGACGATGTAAAAGCGATAGTCATAAGCGCCCTGGGTCTCAGCGGCGATGCGGACATAACAGTGAAGGACGCCCCGTTCCATGTGTCGGAAACGGAATCGCTCGCCCAGGAGGTTCAGGACGAAGGCATGTTCAGCAAGAATTTCCTGCTGGAAATAGCCAAGCGCGGTTCACTCGGCATTCTGGTAATCGGGGCGCTTGTCCTGCTGAAGATGTTCGGCGGCTCGAAGAAGACCAAGGGTCAGGCGGAAGCTGAAGGCGGCCAGCAACTCGCCCTGGAATCGGTGCAGGGCGGTCAGGAAGAAAGACTTCTGCCTGCAGCAATGCCGGCCGCCAATCCGGAACAGTTAAAGAGAAGTATTACACAGGCGCTTCAGGAAAATCCGGACGAGGTCAAGAGATTGTTCATGTCCTGGGCTGAAAACGGGAAGGGAGAGTAGCACTTGTCGTTCAGTGGCAAAAGAAAAGCTGCGATGTTGTTAATGGCGCTGGGGCCTAACACAGCCGCCGAGCTGCTGAAAGATGCAAGCTCGGACACCATCGCCGAACTCGCCGCGGAGATGGCCTATCTGGATGCTTCCGGCATCGCGAAAAAGGCCATGCCCATCGAGTTTATTAATGAATTTTCCCTGCTGCTTCGCAAGGGCAGGGCGATGCAGCAAGGCAGTTTCGTCAAGCAGCTTCTGGATAACACCATCGGGCCGGAGCAGTCCGAGAAGATGCTCGTGAAGGTCCAGGACAAGGCTTACGCCAAGGATCCGTTCCTTAAAGTGAGAAAAGCCGACGTTAAAGACCTTGCCCGGGCGCTGGAGGGCGAGTCAGCCCAGGTTGCGTCGATTGTTCTGGCCGAGATGTCGCCTGCCCGGAGCGCCGAGCTGCTGAGCCTTCTCGCGGATGAAGTCCGTCCGGAGGTGATTCGCAACATGACCAGCGGCGAAGACGTCTCGCGACAGGCGAAACTGCGGGTGGCTTCTGTAATGCTCAGCAGGCTCGAAGCATTCGAGAAGGCCCGTCGCGGCGACGAAACCGCATCGGCGGGAAGCGGCGGCCCAGCCGCGGAAGATCATAAGCAGCAGCGGCTGAGAAAAGTCGCCGTTCTGTTGAGAAGCCTCGACAAGCAATCGCGCGACGGGCTGGTGGCCAAGCTTTCCGAATCGGACGAGGAAGCAAGCAAGGCGGTCCAGCAGGCCATGGTGCTGTGGGAAGACATTCCCGTAATCGAAGACAGGCCTCTTCAGGAAGTTCTGCGTCATGTGGACACCAAGCAGCTTGCGCTGGCCATGGTCAATGCCGACCAGAGAATCCTGAGCAAGGTTAGGGAGAATATTTCCGAGCGGGCCGGCGCCATGCTGGACGAAGAAACGTCGCTGCTTTCTTCGCCGAAAGAAGAGGAAATCGAGAAAGCTCGTGACGGCATTCTTGCATTGCTGCGAAAAGCCAATGCCAGCGGTGAACTTAGTTTCAAGGAAGAGGAATGACGGTTCAGATGACAATCCAGTTGCCGGGTCCGCTGATTGCCGCCGAATTGGCCGGCGCCGAAGCTTCCGCCGCGCAGAAGCAGGCGGATATCGCAGCAGCCCAGAGCGAACAGCTTGCAAGGCAGATTGCGATGCTGGAGCAGGAAACCGCTGAAATGCAGAACGCCAGAGCGGCCTTGGAAAATGCGCTGCTGGAACTCGCGCAGCTTCAGCAGAAAGTGCTGCAGGATGCCGAACATGAACTTGTGGACCTGGCTGTCGGAATAGCCAACAAGGTCCTCATGCAGGAAATACAGGCGGATAAGTACGAAATAGAACCTATCGTAAAAGAAGCACTGCTTCACGTTCCGTCACGCAAGGAAGTCGTGGTGCACCTGAATCCGGAAGATTGGGCGCGTTGTGAGATGGGCCGGTCGCCGCAGTCGGAAGCCGCAGGCATGAAATTCATCGCCGACCCGTGCGTGAACAAGGCTGAATGCCTCCTGGAAACGGCGGAAGGATGCGTTGAATCGTCGATAGGCGCCGGCCTGCGGAACATCGCCGACGCACTGAAAGGTTCGTGATAAATATGTCGGTTATTAACCTCAACAAGTTCCATAAGAAACTCAGCCGGCTGGACCTCATGCCGTGCAGGGGCTCGGTGGTGCGCGTTGCAGGTATGGCCGTCGAGTCCAAGGGGCCGCCGGTCGGCATCGGGCAGCTCTGCCAGATAGCCATGAGCGATAACAGGCTGGTTATGGCGGAGGTCGTTGGATTCCATAACGAAAACCGCATTCTTCTTCCGCTTGAAAGCATAGAGGGCATTCGGCCGAACGACCGTGTCATGGTCTTCGACCAGCCAAGATGCATAACGCTGGGGCCGGAAATTCTCGGTCGCGTAATCGACGGCCTGGGCAGGCCGATCGACGACAAGGGACCGCTGATCGGTACCGAAACAAGATCGCTTGATAACACCTCGCCGCCGCCGCTCAGCAGAAAAAAAATAACCAGGCCGCTGCCTTTCGGCATACGGGCGTTCGACGGGCTGCTTACATGCGGCCAGGGACAGCGAATCGGAATCTTCGCCGGAGCCGGCGTCGGCAAGAGCACCCTGCTTGGCGAAATAGCCCGCGCCAGCGAGGCGGATGTGAACGTTCTCGCCCTTGTGGGCGAGCGAGGCAGAGAAGTTCAGCAGTTTCTCGACGAGTCGCTTGGTCGGGAAGGCCTCGCCCGCAGCGTGGTCGTGGTTGCAACTTCGGACGCATCTCCGATGCAGCGGGTCAAGGCTGCCTTCACAGCTACAACCATCGCCGAATATTTCCGCGACCATGGCAAGCACGTTATGCTGATGATGGATTCGCTCACCAGGTTTGCGCAGGCTCAGCGTGAAATCGGCCTGGCAGCCGGCGAACCGCCTACCACCAAGGGTTATTGTCCAAGCGTGTTCAGCCTGCTGCCGAAGCTCACCGAGCGGCTGGGCGCCACGGCAAAAGGCAGCATAACCGGAATATTCACCATTCTGGTCGAAGGCGACGATATGAACGATCCGGTGGCGGATTGTGTGCGTTCGCTGCTTGACGGGCATATCGTTCTGTCACGCAAGCTGGCGGAAGTCGGCCATTACCCGGCCGTGGATATTCTGCAGTCGGTCAGCAGGCTCATGCCTTCCGTCACAGACAAGCAGCATCTGGTAGCTGCGCAGAGGTTCAAGGCCATTTACGCGACCTACCTGGGCGCAGAAGACCTGATAAACATCGGCGCGTTTGTGCCGGGCAGCAACCGCCGCATAGACAAGGCTATTTCGCTCATCGACAGGGTTAAGGAGTTTCTGGTTCAGCCGACAGGACGGCGGTCGGACTATCAGAGCACTATCAAGTCGCTTTGCGACATCACGTCGGCATGGGATTTCATCATGCCGGCTGAGTGATAAAAGAATAACCGGGCCGCATTTACTGAAGGCAGCCTGAAAAAGGTATCAGTGTGAAACGGTTCAAGTGGCCTTTGCAAAGATTGCTGGATGTGACGCGGCAGCGGGAGATTGCGGTCAAGGCTGAGCTGCTTGAAATCTCGCGGAAGATTGTCGCGGCAAGGCACAAAGTGCTGCGTATCGAAACGATGCTGAGTTCGCTTCTGAGCGAACTGGCCGAAATGAAATTTGAAGAACGAATGAAAAAACAGGAAGTGTTCCTGAAGCACAGTTCCACCAGCGAGAATGAAATCAAAAAGCTGAAGCAGGAACTAAAGCAGCTGGAGCATGAAAGAAATATCAAAAGAAACGAGTTTGTGAAGGTTAAAGCAAAACGGGAAACACTGGAACGCCTCTGCGAAGAAGCAAGGCAGGCCCATATGAGAGAGCAGGTCAAAATCGAGCAGCAGCAGCTGGATGAGAGCGCTCATCTTGCATTCGCACGCAGGGCTGCAGAGCGGACCGTAAAAAGCGGCAGATAAGGAGCACAGAAATGTCTGTGAAAAAAATCATCATTCTGGCGGGAGTAGCAATCTTGGGTTTCGCCGGTTCGTTCATGATTACCCTTTTGCTCAGCGGTCCCGGCGACCAAGTCGCCAACAAAGAGGAGGAAATCGTTTCTGCAGAGACGGGCGTGCCGCTGACCGACCAGTTGAGGCCTAACGAAAAGATGATAGATGAGCTGACTAAAGAGCTGCGTCACCAGATAAGCGAACTTAAGCGCGAAAAACAGCAGTTTGAGGAGGAGCAGAAGAGGCACCGTATCGCCAGCGAGGAACTTCAAAAACAGATCAAGGAACTTGAGCGCCTTCGCGTTCAGCTTGTGAACCCGATAACGCAGTTGAAGGAAGCCCAGGCGGAGGCCATGCGAAGCAGAATTGTGATAGCCCAGCAGGAGGAGGACAACCTCAAGCGCATTGCAACCATCTATGAAAAAATGGACGCCGTGAAGGGCAGCGAAAAACTTACCACCATGTGCGAGAACGGACAGGAAAACGACGTTGTGAAAATTCTTCACTACATGTCCGACCGGACCGCCGCCAAACTCATCGCGGAAATAGACAAGGACATTGCGGCAAGGCTTTGTGAAAAGATGAAGAAAATCACCAAGCAGGAAGGATAGCCTGATCGCAGCAGAAGGTTAACCAAAATGGACATCGCAACACTTATAGGCGTTTTCTGCGGCTTTCTATGCATCACGGTATCTATCATCGCCGGCGGCGAGTCAGGGGTATTTTTTCACATACCGTCGATGCTGATAACAGTCGGAGGCATGATATCCGCAACGCTGATGCATTTTTCACTGGGACAGGTAATGGGCATCTTTTCGATCATCAAGAAAACCCTTTTCTACAAGCTGCCGTCGGACCAGGATCTCATCCAGCAGATGGTCAACTATGCCGCCATCAATCGCCGCGACGGCGTACTGGCTCTGGAGCAGCAACTCGCCTCTGTTCACGACCCGTTTATGATCAAAGCCCTGCAGCTGGTCATCGACGGACAGAAGGAAGAGGCCATCGATGAATCTCTCGCTACGGAAATAGAATATCTTCAGGAAAGGCATGCGACCGGCAAAAAGATACTCGAGTTCATGGGTGCCAGTGCGCCTGCTTTCGGCATGATAGGAACGCTGATAGGCCTGGTGCAGATGCTCGGCAACCTTAAGGACCCGTCGCAGATAGGCGGCGGCATGGCTACTGCTCTTATAACGACCTTTTACGGCGCGCTGCTGTCAAACCTGGTATTCATTCCGCTCGCAGGCAAGCTTGGAATCCGTTCGAAAAAGGAAAGCATCACCAGGGAAATGATCGTCCAGGGCGTCATGGGTCTGGTCAGGGGCGAAAGTCCGACCGGAGTCCGTGAAAGAATGCAGGCGTTTATATCAAACAAGCACCGTGAAGACCTGAAGCCGAAAATTTAAATGGCGAAAAAACGCAAAACAGAAGATTCCTCCCCCGGCGCGCCGGCATGGATTGTCACATTCAGCGACTGCATGACGCTGCTGCTGTGTTTCTTCGTCATGCTGCTTTCGTTTTCGTCGTTTGAAGAGGTGGAGCTGTCGCAATTGAGAGGTATTTTCAGGTCGCGGTCTTTTACTTCCTTTTTCCCTATAGCCAAGGAAAGAAACGACTCGACCGTCAAACCCATCCGGGTCGATTATGACCGAACCGCAGCTGGGGCGGAGAAGGAATCCATCGAAAAAGAAATAAAGAGCATGGACGAGATTCGCAGCCCGGACATCGATCTCAGTAATGAGGCGTTCATGGGACGGCAGACGTTTTGCATAAGCAGCCGGGAGCTTTTTTATGGACGCGGCAGCTGCCTGACCGCATCAGGCAGAGACCATCTTCACAAGATGGCCGGCTATATGAGATACATGCCGACCAGCCAGATCGTAGTAGCCCAAGGCGTAGGTGACGGTTTTACGGAAGACGACAGCGAGTCTTTCATGAGGGCATGGAAAATAATCGATTTTCTGATTTACAGAGAGGGAATTTCAGGCGACAGGTTCACTTTGGCTGATCGTCCCTCTGACAATGCCTTAAAGTCGGCCGAGCCGGTTATGGAAATAACCCTTATGGCCAAGAGCATACTCCATTGAAATCAAAGCAACGCACAAAACAGGAAGAAGGAGACCCCGGAGCGCCGGCCTGGCTGGTGTCATTCTCCGACATGGTGACGCTGCTGCTGGCGTTCTTTGTTCTGCTCCAGTCGTTTGCGCATACGCAGGACCCGGAACTGTTTTTCCTGGGCCAGGGATCGTTCAGGCGCGCAATCCGGGGGCTTGGAATACCCAATATATTTCTGGGCAAGGAAAATAAACCCGAACTGCAGTATCAAAAAGAGAAGTATTCTGTAGAACAGGATGATAAAGACCCGGTCCAGAAAAGGCTTATAGACCGCGACGCCCTCAAGATTGCCGAAGCCTTCAGTGCCATCCAGAAAGCTGTCAAAACGCAATCTCGCGAACAGGAAAAACTTTCAATTACACCGTATCCGACTTCGATAATCTTTGAAAGGGGCCAGATAGCCCTCAACATCGCCGGTGAAGCGGAAATCAGAAGTCTCGCCGAAAGTTTCGGACCGGTGCTTAAACCGAATTCAGAAATTTACGTAATGGGCATGGCGGCCGATTGTGAAAAAATCAGGGACCAGTGGGAAATTTCGCTCGGGCGAGCCAGGATCGTTAAAAAGGAACTCGAAAAAGCCTTGTCGCCCGAAGCAAAAGACACAGAAGTGAAAATCGTCGCGTGGGGCCAGGGCGGCGGCGAAGAAATCCGTAAGAGGCTCGGCCTTGAACCGCAGAAGTCTTTCATAGTCATCGTAGTCTCAACAAAGGGCTGAAAAATGGCAGATGAAAATATTTCTCCAGACGCGGGTGCGGAACAACCCAAATCTTCGATGTTCCTGATAATGGCTGCAGGCGTTTTTGTGCTTGCTGTCGGTACTGGAATAACGGCGGCCAAGCTTGTAGGCGGCTCGGGCGGCTCGAACGCGGATCCGCTTGCGGACATATCCAACTCGTCCACCGAGAAATATCAGTATTACAACTTCGATCTCGTGACAGTGAACCTCAACGACCCGAGATTGACTCGGTTCATACAGGTCAAGCTGATGCTGGGTATTCATCCGGACTATTACGATGCGGCCAAAGAACGCATAGAAGAGAAAAAACCGGAACTCACAAGCTGGCTGATAACCTACCTCGCCGACTGCGACCTGGATGACGTCCGCGGAAAAAAGAATCACAACAAGATTCTCCGCGAGGTTCAGGACGAGTTTAACCACATGCTTTGGCCAGACAGCAAGGGTCTCATAGCCAACGTAACACACAGTGAATGGACGATACAATAAATTGGATCAATCACCTGAACAATTCGGAGGCGGCATAATCAAGCAGCTTATACAGGCTGCCAGAACCAGAAAATCCGCCGCAAAAACCGATGCCGAGGTGATGGATTACGACTGGTCGAAACCATATTTCTTCACTCATGACCAGCTTGACAAAGCCGGACGTTTCACCGAACGGGCGGCAGCGGCGATATCGAAATCGTTGAGTGAACTTCTTGGCGGCGAAGTTAGTATGACCGGCCTGCAGGCATCGCAACATTACGCTTCGCGTTTGACCGATGTCGCAGCCGATACGTCCAGCCATGCCGTGGAACTGACCGCCAAAGGAAATCCCGCCGGCATGATTGTGCTTAACAGGAAAACAGCCGACACGTGGGTCGGAATGCTGCTGGGCGGCAGTAATGTTCAGAAAAAAGAGGGATCGCCGCCGTCCGCACTTGAATTGGCCCTGCTGCTGGACATATTCGCGGCACTGAGCGAAGGCCTGGCCAACGCTTTTCTGGATGCAGGGCTGACTGCACTATCTCACGGTGACCGACTATTGCCGACGGACTATGCTCCATCGGGCGATAAAGCGGAAGTCTGCGTCGAGCTTTCATTTGGCTTGGGCTCGGCCGAAGATAGTTTCGCCGTATCAGTTATTGTCAGCGGCAGCCTCCTCGAATCGCTTATGACCGAACCAGGCAGCAAACAGAAATCCAGGGAAGAAAACAGAAAAGACATGCTGGCCCACATTCGCAAGGTTCCCATAACGGCTACTGCGACGCTCGGCACCGCACATATATCAGCGCGCGACCTTATGACTCTTGAAAAAGGCGACGTGATTCTGCTGCCGAACAAACTGAGCGATACTGGAATTGTTTCGGTCCAGAATCAGCCGGTGCTCAGGGCCTTTCCAACCAGGTTCGCGGGTCACTACGCGATGCAGGTTAAGGACTGGCTTACAGGCCAGTAACAGGAACGATCGCCCGGATACAGACCCGGGCTTTGTAAGGAATAGTAAACATGACAGAGGCACAGGCAACGGAAACACAGGTCGAAGAACAGGCTGTAGAAGTAAATGAAGCGGAACTGCCGGTCGCCGCCAATGTCTCGGCAGGCGGCCCGCCCGGACAGATAGACATACTGCTGGATACCACAATGCCGGTAAAAGTGAATCTCGGGCAGGTCGAACTTACTGTCAGTGAACTGCTGGAACTTGGGCGAGGATCGGTAATCAAGCTGGATAAACGCGCCGGCGAGCCGGTAAACCTGTATCTCCGAGGCATAGAATTCGCCACAGGACATCTGGTAGTTGTCGGTGACCGTCTGGGTGTGCGAATAGACGAAATTATCTCAGCTTCTCCTGCGGCAAAGGGGCAATAACCACCCGGCCGCATAGGCTGAAAGTGTAAATTTTTTCGACGTCCTGTCTGAAATTCATCCCCCATCTCAACATGGCGACGAACGTAAGTCTATTGTTTAAGGGGGTTTCGCGTTCTGGCACGCCATGTGCATAAGTTGTGCGGTGAGTTCTACGCCACCATTATGGACTTATCGCATGATTAAGAGACATAAGATTCTGACAGCAATGATGCTGGCCTGTATGGGCATGTCGGTTGCCGGCTGTCTTGCGCCGAACAAACCCGCAACGGAAGCCTCCAGACCTTCCGCCAGGCAATCGCCAGCCAGCCAGGCAACGACAAAACCCGACGACAAACTCCCTCCTGCGCTGCGGAACGGCGAGCAGAGCCTGAAAGACTTCGAATATAAGGCCGGCCCGAACATGTTGTGGCAGATTCTCGCCTCGGTGCTGGTAATCCTTGTTCTCGGGCCGGTAGCCCTGTTTTTCGCCAAACGTATCCTGCCGCGAATGCGCATCTCACCCGGCAAAAAGGTGAGCGTGCTGGAGACAACCCATATAGGTCCCAGAAAAACGCTGCATATCCTTCAGGTGGGCAGCCGTAAACTGCTGGTGACGAACACGCGCGAAGGCATTTCCTTGCTGGCGGATGTTACGGACGCTCTCGATAAACCCGCACAGGATGAAAACGTGGATGCGGAGACAGATGAATGAGCGAACTGCGAATTAGACACGGAGGTCGGATCGCAGCTTCATGATAACACGTCGAGTGATAATTTTTATTTTTACAGTGGGGCTTCTGATACCGACGTCAGCGGCGCTCGGACAGGAAGAGTCCAGCCAGACCCCGGAAGCCCGGGAACATCAAAACTCGATGCCGAGCGTCGGCGAAGTGCTTGATGTCATAGAAAAGGCAAGCGCGCCGGACGCGGTCCAGAAAGACGGCAAGGACTGGTCGTCGCCGGTCAAGCTGGCTGTTGTATTTGCGGTTCTGGCCGTACTGCCCAGCGTCCTGGTGATGACGACCTCGTTTACCAGAATAGTTATCGTGCTTGGCTTCGTCAGGCGGGCGCTTACGACGCAGAACGTGCCGCCGACAGTGGCAATCATAGGGCTGGGAATATTTCTGACGATGTTTACGATGGCCCCGACTTTCTCGCAGATTAACGAACATGCGGTCAAACCTTATCTTGCCGACGAAATTCCGTTCGACGATGCCTGCACAAGAGGCAACGCCCTGATGAAGGACTTCATGCTTCATCAGACGCGTAAAACCGATCTGTCGCTTTTCCTGGAGCTGGCTGGAACTCCGGAGCCGTCCACGGCTGGCGAGGTTCCGATGCATGTCGCCATACCGGCATTTGCGATAAGCGAGTTCCGCACAGCCTTCGAGATGGGCTGCCTCCTGTTTATTCCGTTTCTGCTTATAGACCTGGTGATAGCCGGTATCCTGCTCAGTGCAGGCATGATGATGATGCCTCCTTCAATGGTTTCGCTGCCGTTCAAGATAGTCCTGTTCGTGCTGGTGGATGGCTGGCGGCTGCTGGCCCAGGCGCTCGTGTCCAGTTTTCACTGATGGTGAGCTATGAATGGAGAGTTCGTACTACATATAGGCCAACGCACACTGGAGATGGCGCTTCTGCTTTCAGCGCCCGTTCTTGGCGTAACCATGGCTGTCAGCCTGCTGGTCGCAATCCTGCAGGCTGTAACATCCATTCGCGACATGACTATAGGCACGGTGATAAAAATCGCCGCCGTCGGAGTGACTTTGCTCATATGCGGGGGGTGGATGATGCAGATTACCGTCGGGTTTACGCAGGAAATCTTCAATCACGTTCAGGCAATGGGAAAATAACTGATGGAACCATGGATTGACTTGCTGCTGCCCTTCGCACTGCTGCTGGCGAGAATATCGGGCTTCTTCGCCGTGCTTCCGATATTCAGCTGGCATGCGCTGCCGATGAACGTGCGGGCGGCAATTGCAATCGTGGTCACCGTTTCGCTGGCGATGGTCATGCCCCGGCCGGAATATCTGGCTTATATAAAGCCGTTCCATGCGGCGATTCTGATTGTGCAGGAAATATTGTTCGGCCTGGCGCTGGGCATCGCAGCCAACCTGATTTATTCGGCGGTCCTGCAGGGCGCAAGGATAGCAGGGCAGCAAATGGGCCTGACAATCGCCGCAGATTTTGATCCGACCACCAGCAGCGGCGATGAAGTAACTCCCATGGACACCCTGTTCGAGATGATATTCGCGGTGTTTTTCCTCACCATAGGGGGGCATCAGCTGCTTATCAGAATCATAGCGAGCAGCTATAAGGCGTTTCCTGCCGCGTCGATTCCCGACATAAAGAACCTGACTGCCGGCGTGCTGGAAGCCGGCGTGGTCATGCTGTATTTCGCATTGCAGCTGGCTGCTCCGGCGATTGCCGCGTTTCTGATACTTGCGTTCATTCTCGGTGTGCTCGCCAGAATCATGCCGGAAATGGACATATTGATGATGAGCCTGTCGCTGAGAATCGGTGTCGGCCTGCTCATCGCAGCGGCGATGATGCCAACGCTCAACGCCATGACGAACGAACTGGCTCGATGGATGGCCAGAAACCTGATGGTCTGACAAACTATGGCGGAGAAATCAGCACAAGAAAGAACTGAGAAGGCAACGCCGCACCGGCTTCGCAAAGCCCGCGAAGAAGGCCAGGTGCCGCAAAGCCAGGAAGTGCCCTCCGCGCTTATCATCGGCATCTTCCTGCTTACATGCGGCGCGATGGGGCCTACTCTTTACCAGACGTTTGTCACGCAAATCAGGGAAGGCCTGACTTTCAAATACGGCGGCTCGATGGACAGCAACTCCTTCGCGAGACTGCTGCAGACCTGCGGCATGACGTGCCTGATGGCGATAATGCCGTTCCTGCTGGTGGGGCTTGCGGCTTCGGTATTCTCAAGCATCGTCTCGAGCGGGTGGTCGCTTTCAGCCAAGGCAATCAGCGTAAAGTTTGAAAGAATTTCTCCCATCAAGGGCTTCAAGAACCTGTTTTCGCTGAAGTCCCTGGCGAAGCTGCTCGTCTCGTTCGTCAAGCTCACGGTGATAATCATCATCGTCTACGCCTACCTGTCGGAGCATTTCGATGAAATAATGGCACTCTGCTGGTCTTCACCGGAAGGTTCGCTGATCTGCACGTGCAAAATGCTGTTTGGCCTTTTGGGCAGAGTAACCATAGGGCTGATAGTAATCGCCGGCGCCGACCTGCTCTACCAGAAGTGGCAATACAAGCGCGACCTGCGAATGACCAAGCAGGAAGTGAAAGAGGAGCGAAAGCAGTACGAAGCTTCGCCGCTGATTAAAAGCCGCATCCGCAGCATCCAGATAGAAATGACCCGCAAGCGGATGCTCAGGAAAGTTCCTGCCGCCGATGTGGTGATCGTCAACCCGACGCACGTTGCGGTCGCATTGAAATACACGCCCGGAGAGATGGACGCCCCGATACTCGTGGCCAAAGGCCCGGACCTGTTGTGCGAAAAGATTAAGGAAATCGCCCGCGAACACAACATTCCGATCGTCGAGAGGCCTGAACTCGCAAGAACCATTTACAACTCCGTGGAACCCGGCGGAGTGATACCTGAAACCCTGTATGTAGCCGTGGCCGAGGTGCTGGCGATGATCTACAGGCTTCGCAGGAAACAGCTTGGAATCGCAGCAGGCAATTAACTGAATGAGTGATAAAGAAAACAATCCGGCTTCAACGATACCCGGCATAGGGGGCGGCCGGCTAAGTCGCATTCTGGCGAACAATGACATACTGTTCGCCATCGGCGTGGCGACTGTTCTGGCCACTCTGCTGATTCCGCTGCCGACTTTCCTTCTGGACCTGATGCTGTCATGCAGCATAGCGGTTGCGCTGGCGACGCTGCTGGTTGTGCTGTCGGCCAACGAATCTATAGAATTTTCGAGCTTTCCGTCGCTGCTGCTTTTCCTGACGCTGTTCCGCCTGTCGCTGAACGTCGCGTCAACAAGGCTCATATTGCTGCAAGGCAACGCCGGCCAGATCATCAACACATTCGGCAACTTCGTGGTCGGCGGCAATCTGGTAATCGGGCTTGTGGTTTTTCTTATCCTCGTGATTATCCAGTTCATAGTCATCACAAAAGGTTCCGAGCGCATAAGCGAAGTGGCCGCCAGGTTCAATCTGGACGCCATGCCCGGCAAACAGATGGCGATTGACGCCGACCTGAACGCCGGCCTCATCGGCGAGGAGGAAGCCCGCAGTCGACGCCAGAAAATCGTCAGCGAAAGCGAGTTCTACGGAGCGATGGACGGCGCCAGCAAATTTATACGAGGCGATGCGGTGGCGGGGCTGGTAATCACAGCCGTCAATATCATCGGCGGCGTCATCATGGGAATGGTTCGCGGCATGACGGCCGGCGAATCCGTCAAAATGTATTCGATACTTGCCGTCGGTGACGGCCTGGTCAGCCAGATTCCGGCACTGATAATTTCGACTTCAGCAGGCTTCCTCATCAGCAAAGCCTCGTCGAAAACAAATCTGGGTCAGGACCTTCTCAGGCAGTTCCTTGCCCGCAGCAGACCATTGGGTATCGCGGCGTTTCTGTTCGGCGGAATGGTATTCGTGCCGGGCTTCCCAAAGATACCGTTCATCGTGCTGGCATTGGGGACGGGCATGCTGGCGAGGGCGCTCGGCTCTGCGGAGAAAAATGTAAAAGAACAGAAAGAAAAAGAGAGGAAGGCAAAGCGGTCCGCCCAGCCTGACGAACTTCCGGTTGAGGAACTGCTCGACGTGGACCGAATTGCGATTCGCGTCGGCGCCAGGCTCATAAAAACCGTAGACCCCCGCAGGGAAAGCAGCCTGTCGCATCGCATTGCGCCGCTGCGGAAAAAATTCGCCCAGCAGTACGGCATCGTACTTCCGCTGGTGAGGCTGCGAGATGATGTCACTCTGGACGCGAACGCCTACACGATAAGGCTCAACGGGCACGTGGTAGGCTCCGGCACTCTCGACCCGGAGAGAATGCTGGCCATGGACCCCGGAACGGTCTCCGACCATATAGAAGGTCTGGAAACCACCGAGCCCGTATTCAATCTGCCGGCGTTGTGGATAAATCCCGACCAGAAGGAGGACGCCGAAATCCGCGGTTATACCGTTGTTGATCCGGAAAGTATTCTTGTTACCCACCTGTCTGAGATACTACGCCGCCATCTGTATGAGATTATTTCCCGCGACGACGTGCAGAACCTGGTCGATCGGCTTCGCGACAAGCAGCCGGCCCTGGTCAACAGCGTCGTGGGCGATTTGGCCCCGATAGGCCTTCTGCACCGCGTGCTGCAAAACCTGCTGAAAGACGGCATCGCCATACGCGACCTCGGCAAGATACTGGAGGTTATCGGCGACCACGCTGCGCGGACCAAAGACCCGGCCATGCTGACCGAACTCGTTCGCAAAGCACTTGTGCGAACCATTACAGAGCAGCACAAGGATGAACTGGGGCGGATGTATGCCATCGTGCTTGAGCCGGCTCTTGAGTACGAACTGCGAAACTGCCTCCGCAATAGCGCCGAGGCGGAAAGCATGAACATCGACCCGGACAGGGCGATGCGGTTCTGCCGCCAGGTCGGAGACGTGTGGCGGGCCGCGATGGATCAGGGGCATGACAAGGCGGTTCTCATCTGCGATGCAAGGCTTCGGCCTCATCTGGCGGGCATGCTCGCCAGGCAGATACCGCAGCTTCAGGTCGTCGCATATGACGAAATTGCGGTTGGAACGAACATTCAGTCGGTAGGCACGGTGTCCGCTGTGGCGGCTGAGCAGGAAGTTATCGGCGTGCCGGCACTGACATAAGGATCAATATGCGGGACTAAAGTTTGAAACGGCTTGCATGGAAAATTGCGGTGGTGGTTTTTTTCGCACTGGCGTTTGTGGGATGGGGCAGCGATGTGCCGACCTTCACCTGTGCCAAACGAGCCGCTGTCGGCGCGCTGATAATGTATCTGCTTGTCCGGTTCGCCGGACTGATAATGATAAACATCATCGCAGACGCGATAGCCAGGAACATGTTTAGGGATCATCGATAGAGGCCTTATAGTTGGATACGGAAACCGAACATACAGAAACCCATGTTCCGTCCAGGTCGCTGGTGGCGAAAGCCCGCCAGGCCTATGCGACTGAATCGCGCGAGGCCGACGAGCACAAATGGATAATGGAATACCTGCCGCTCGTCCGCCACATAGTACAAAAGGTCGCGTCGCAGGTTTCTTACACCAGCGACATGGAAGACCTGATCTCTGCCGGCACACTGGGTCTGGTTAAGGCAGCCCGGCGATTCGACGCATCCAAAGGCGTCGAATTCAAAACCTACGCTTATATCCGCATCAAGGGCGCCGTTATCGATGAGCTGCGAGGCCGCTCCGCGATTCCCGCCGCCTCGCACAGCCAGATTCGCGCGGTCCGCGAGGCGTACAGGCAGTTCGTCGCAGAGCAGGGCCGGCCGCCTACAGACGACGAACTCGCCGCCCAGGCGGATGTGCCTCTCGATCAGATGTACAAGACTCTGGCTGACGCGAGAAAGCAGAATTTCCTCTCCATAAACGAGATGAGCGACGAGAAGCCTTCAATAGGCATGTTCCTGCGTGCGAGCAACACAGCTTCGCCGACCGACGAAGTCGAACGAAAGGAAATGCTTCAGAAATTAACCGAAGCAATCATGTCGCTGCCGAAGCGCGATCGGACCATTCTGCTGCTCTATTACGAGCGTGATCTGACAATGAAGGAAACCGCCGAAGTTCTCGGCATAACGGAATCACGAGTGAGCCAGCTGCATGCAAGTGCGCTGTTCAAGCTCGGGATGAAACTGGGGAATAAACCATGATAGGCGCGTCTGATTACCAGGTTCAGGGAACCAGTAAAATTGACGCGCGAGTATTTGTTTCGCGCGACGGCGGCAAGTCGAAAAACGAGCATGGCAAACACCATAAGCAAAAAGACAGCCCGGGCGAAAACGACTCGTCAAAGGAAAAGAAAACACCACAGGCAAAGTACGAGGACGACGACCACGCGGTGGATCATCTTGCCTGAGGCCGCGTGACTGCCGCACAAGGATTTGAAAATATGGAACAAACACCCGGAGTACTGAAGAAACACCTCGTCAAACAGGGTCAGCCCCGTCCGCTCGGCGGCGTTCAGTCCGCAGCCCGAACTTCCGGTCAGGGCGGCGCACGCATTGTAGAACAAGCCGATGGAAAAGCGGTTATCGAGATAACCTGCGCCTGCGGAAACAAAATGTACCTCAACTGCACATATGGCAAACAATAAACGACAAGGAGATGCAAATGCGCACATTAACGATAATTACCGTCATGCTGATTACCGCTGCGATTCTTGGGGGCTGCCTGGGATTCAACACGCCTGGAATGGAGACGTCCCGCAATACCGCTCCTGCATCGGAACCACAGCAGGCCGGTGAATCCGAATATCTGAGCAAGGCCGCCGTGCAGGGCGACAAGAACGCCGGAAGCGCCGTGGAAAGCGCCTTGGTCTGGTCGGAAAAATATTCCGAAGCCGTCGACAGGCTCACAGCCATGCAGAACGAATGTGCAAAGTTGAAAGATCAGGTGCAAAAGCAGGAGCTTGAACTGGTCGAACTCCGGGCGCAGATGAAACAGCAGGAACGTGAACTGTCCGACGCCAATTCAGAACTTATTGCCGCCCGCCAGGACATAACAAAATGGAAAAAAGATGTTCTCGGCTTCCGCGAGGAAATGCGCAAGGCCCAGCAGCTGGAACTTGAAAGCATCGCCAGAATTCTCAAGCTCCTCGGAGCCGAGGCCCCGGAGATTTCAACTTCTGCTCCTGCCGAACAGCCCGCCAAGCCGGTAGTCGAGAAGTCCGCCAAGCCAGCTGCTGCCGAACAGCCGGTCGAATCCGAAAAGGAAGAATCCAGTGCCACTTCGCAAGGTTAACAGAATATCCGCGATGCTGATCAGCCTGGCGACAGCTGCGGCTGTAACGGGCTGCACAAAGCCGCAAACGCCTGCAGAGGCAATCGGCTACTACCTTCGCCCGAACGGTACGAGGGATGTCAATCGGGTTGTGTTTATCGAATTCGCCAAAGATAACGAAAACCCCAGAATCGCTGAAGAAGCCACTAACGCAATGCTGCAGGCTATCCAGAATAAAAAGCTCTTTCATATCGAGGTGATAAAACGAACCGACGCGATCTGCCAGGACCTGAATTTAAGCAAAAGCCACGCCTATACATTCGACGAACTCGCCGCTATGAGCAAAACACTCAAATGCGACGCGATCCTGATTGGGCGGGTCGACAGATTCCAGCCCTACCCGAGAATGATGATAGGTCTGTACCTGCAGCTGCTCGACCTCAGGCAGGGCAGCCTTGTCTGGGCGGTAGACCACGTGTGGGACACCACTGACAAACGGACCGAGGAACGAATCAAGAAATACTTCGGCGAAATCATAAAAGACCGCTACGAACCTGTAGACTGGGAACTGGCTATTATGAGCCCCAGGGCATTCCTCAAATATGTCGCTTACGAGGCAGCCGAAACCCTTGTACCGCCGCCACCAGCAGAAAAAATTAAATAGTGCAGATTTGCAATAAGGATATTACCCTATAAAAAATCCGGCATATGCCCGAATACCTTTTAAAAAATCTCGAAAAGATTCTTATGAAAAGACTTAAGGATTCGGTTAAATCGACGACAATCAGGGGTGAGGAGTAATAGCGATGCATATAAACGGACCAGATGGAATCGGAGCACAAGGCCTTCCCGGCGGCAAGCCGCAGGCCCCGCGGAAGACCGTCGCCGAAACGCCCGCGCCAAAGAACGAAACCGTTTCGCTGGATGTGGAACTGAAATCCATCAGCACCGATTATATCAGGCAGGCGAACGCCTCGGATGAAGTCAACGCCGCCGCCGTCGCCGAAGCTAAAAAACTGATCGAATCCGGTCTGCTTGACACCCCCGAAGCCGCACAACGCGCAGCAGAAGCCATTTTCAATCTGGGACAGTAATAATTCATACCCAAACCAATCGGCTGACATTCTTCAGTGACAGACTGAATTAACCCTCCCGCCATTCCATCGCTTCCGGAATAGCAATTATTTTCTCAATCCCACCGGAAAAACTGGAAACGATGTCAGCCTGTCTGTAATAAACTTGTGTTCAATGATTGCCGGTGTCTATCGGCAGATGGCATGACATGAAACTGCCGGGCAGAAAGGTTGAGTTCAGACATGGTCCGAATAATCCGCATATCGGTATTGATGAGCATGGTGTCTTTTGCAGCGGCGGCGTTTCAGCTCTTTGCAGCCGAGCAGTCTCCGAAAACGGAATACATAGCCGACACGCTGGCCGACCGCCTTTGGAGCGTGCAGGACTGGGGTTCGCTCGGCCTGAACACGTCGGTAAAACCCGACAACGCCCCCGCGCCGAAACTTATCATAGGCGACAAGGAATACGCCAAGGGGCTCGGCGGCCACGCCAACGGAAGAATATACGTCGACCTCGCCGGCGAGTACGACACTTTCGAAGCCGAAGTCGGCCTGACGACCGCGGCGGTTGATACCGGTTCGGTAATCTTCAAGATTGTCGTTGACGGTAAGGAAGTATTCGACAGCGGCGTTATGCGCGGCGGCCAGGCGGCGAAAAAAGTAAACGTTCCGGTCAAAGGGGCGGCTGAGCTGCTGCTGGTAGCGACTGACGCCGGCGACGGCATCGGATTCGACATGGCCGACTGGGCGGACGCGCGGCTGACGAAGAGCGCCACGCCGCCGAAGGCTGTTGCGCTGCCGCCCGACGACGTCGGAACATCCGCACGAATTTTCACGACCGATCCGGCCGACGAGGCGGCCTTCAAGCTGCTTTCAAAAAAAGCTGACGGGTCCGGCTATCGCGTGCCGTCAAAGGCAGACCGCCCGACATGGGTCGGCATGGCGTGGAACGACATCAAATTCCTCCGCCGCGTCACGCTGCGGTTCGCCGACGCCGCTGACATGCCCAAGCCGGCCGACATCAAGCTTCAGGGCGAGGGCCAGAACGGATGGGTGGAACTGCCGGCGAAGTGCTATGTCAACCGTGACACCATCACATGGCTTATTGACCCCAAATGCACGGAAAGCCAGACCGGCGCGGGGCAGATTCGGTGGCAGCTGCCGCCATCGAAAAAACCGATCGTAATCAGGGGTTTCCACGCATGGGAATATTCTTCGTTCAAATCGGAAATCGCTGAGCTGCGATTTGAGGCCGTCGATCCGAAAACCGCGGCGGTCGTGCCCGTCGAAATTTTCAACGGCAGCCTGCTCGAAGGAAAAACCGGCGAATCCGTTCGCAAACGAACATGGGACATGAGCAAGCCGCTGCAGATAAAGGCGAGCTACAGCACCAGCGGCATATCCAGGCAGCGGACGGTCATCCGCATCGGCGTTCCGGACGGCGAGTTCGGCGTAGCGGTGATAGACGCGGTGAAGAACGACTGCGTTTACGTGCCGCACGCCGGGGTTTTCGTAACCCGCGTTCCGCAGCCGGTGACTCTCAAGGAATATCTCGCCGAAACAGCCGGCCGCAAAACCGTACTCCAGCGCGTCCGCGAAATGCCGGACCAGACCTTCGCCCAGGCGATGGAAAAAACCCACAACCCAATCCAGGACCGCGGACCGATGATGCTCTCGCTCTGCTGCGACAACAACAAGTTCACCATACTCGACGACGGCTCGATGCTCGGCCGGATGAACGTGCACTTCGGCAGCAAGATGCCGCAGCAGTCGTGCTCGCACGAGCTGCAGGGCGGGTGGCGGCCGATCCCGATAATGACGGTCAAGCAGGACAACCTCGTCTACCGTCAGCGGACATGCGTCGCGCCGTTCGATGACAAATCGCCAGAAGGCTCGCCCGACTGGTTCCGCGAGCGATCGCTCTGCGTTACCGAATACACAGCAAACAATCCGCAGCAAAACGATGCGGATGCGTCCGTGCTGCTGATGTTCCCGTCCGACCCCAATGCTCCGATAAAAATCGAATCGGTCAAGGACGGCGTCGTCGTAACATCGGCCGGCGGCGAGATTCTTGCCTTCGTCGAAACAGCCGCGGGCAGCATGGCGGCTGCGATCAACGGAACCAATGTCGCGGTCACAGGCAAAATACCCGCAGGCAAGGCAGCGACATTCTACGTTTACGTACCAGCCTGGCCGGTGAAAGCCGGCGACTTCGCCGCGCTGAGCGGCGGCGAAAAATGGTTCGACAAGACCGTCGCATACTGGGACGCCGTAATGGCCCCGGCCACGCAAATAGACCTGCCCGACGAGTTGCTCACAAATGTCATTCGCGCGTCGCAGGTTCACTGCATGCTCGCCGCCCGCAACCAGGACAACGGCCGGCTCGTCGCGGCCTGGATCGCATCCGACCGCTACGGCGCCCTCGACACCGAGTCGCAGGCCGTCATCCGAGGCATGGACATGATGGGGCAGCTGGACTTCTCCCGCAGGTCGCTGAATTACTGGCTGGCCCAGTACAACCCGCAGGGATTTTTCTTCAACTACTCCATCGCCGGCGTCGGCGAGAACCTGTGGACCATCGCCGAGCACTACGACCGCACGCACGACCGCGACTGGCTGAAACAAGCAGCCCCGATAATGCTGCGAGCGTGCAAATGGATACAAAGCCAGCGACAGAAGTCTATGACCGGCGAAATCGCCGGCGCCAAGCCGCCTCACTGGGGGCTTACGCCGCCGGGCACCAGCGCCGACTGGCAGGTGCTTGCGTATCGCTTTTTCAACGAAGCACAGTTCTGGAACGGGCTGGACAAGGCCGGCCGAGCGCTCGCCGACATCCAGCTGCCGGAAGCCGCGGATATCGTCGCCGACGCCGAACAGTACGGGCAGGACATTCTCCGCGCCTACCGCTGGAACCAGTCCCGCTCGCCTGTTCAGCCGATGCCCGACGGCACATGGGTTCGGTATTACCCGTCGATGCTTTACTATTTCGGCCCGATCGACGATTACTTCCCCGGCCAGGACGGCGGCCGCACGTGGTGTTACGACGTCGAACTCGGCGCACATCATCTCGTCGCGACCGGCCTGCTTGACCCGGCCGCCGGCGAAGTAACCGAAATGATGAACCATATGGAAGACGTCCAGTTCATGCGGTCCGGCTGGTACGACTATCCGGCCGAGGAAAACGCGAAAGACTTCTTCAACCTCGGCGGGTTCGGAAAAGTTCAGCCTTACTACTGCCGCAACGCCGAAATCTACGCCATGCGCGACGACGTCAAGCCGTTCGTCAGGGCCTACTTCAACGCGCTCGCAACGCTGCTGAACACGGCCAACCTGTCGCTGTGGGAACACTTCCACAACGGCGGCGCCTGGAACAAAACACACGAGACCGGCTGGTTCCTCTGCCAGTCGCGAATCATGCTCGTTCAGGAACGCGGAGAGCAGCTCTGGCTGGCGCCGTTCGTGACGAACAACTGGCTGAAGGACGGAATGAAAATCTCCGTCAGGAACGCGCTGACCCGATTCGGCAAGGTGAGCTATGAAATCCAGTCGTCGGCCGCCAGGGGCTGCATAACAGCCGTCATCACTCCGCCGGCGGATGAAAATCTCAAGCAGATCGTCATCCGCCTGCGGCATCCGGACGGCCTGAAAATCAGCGGCGTCACGGTTGACGGCAGGGAACACAAGAATTTCGACCCAGCCGGCGACACCATAACCATTGCACCGTCGAAGCAGGCGATAACAATCAGGGCCGATTACAAGCAGCGTTAACAAGTACTCGAACCGAAGTATTCCGTGAGTAGCGGGGGAGGATTCGAACCTCCGACCTCCGGGTTATGAGCGGCTCCCGGACGATTCCCCTAAATCCTTGATATTCAAGTAACTTATGGCAACGCCGCTACTTACGTTCGCGTCCCATCTCTTCCAATATTACCTGTTTTACATATGTTTACACGATTACAGGGTACAGTTTAGGGTACAGTTTTCAGCGCGCTACGCAAGCGAAATTTCGTATGGCACAAAAACGCGCCCAGTGTACCCCCATCACTATCACACTCAGCGCGCATCACGAAGGTGTGCAATATTTCTCCTGCAACGGACCGGGTGAATTCCCATTTTGGGATTTCACCGGACTTCTCGCATCAGGACATCTACGTGCGGGGTTTTCAGTCAAGTTTGTACAGCTTCCGCAAATCCGTCAGAATCACTTCAAGGTCCGCCCTGGGGATACCAAGCGCCTTAAGATCCACACCTTCAGTTGCTACCCGTTCGACGAACATGGCCATATCTGTCTTCACTTTATCTGGAACTGCCAGATCAAAATCGGGATCGATGATCTGATATAGACGAAACACGTCGTTCTTGTGCTTCCTTATTTCCTTGCTGTCAATGGTCTCGCCTTTGGCCTTTCTCTCTGTCAGATCCATCCAGGCTAGTGCCTTCAATGGAATCAAACCTTCCGGACCAACGACAGGCAGGCCTTTTATATTCTTTGCTGCTGAACGGATGAACCCGTAGTAGTCATCGTCCATGAGAATCGCTGACAGGCTGGAAACCTCCTCTGCCGTAGGAATAGGCGTCAAGTGACTGTCATTCGCGACAAGCAGACCTTCCGGCGATCGCGAAAAAAGCTCCAGCATGAATGGGAAGTCTTCGGTTTTGGGCCTCTGAAAACGATAGAACTGCTTGCCGCCTTCTGCCTTCTGCCGAACTTGGTAATCACCTTCGCGCACAAATGCCATGTCAAGCGCCTCGATGCAAAGGACAATATCCAGATCCTTTGTAGCTCGAAACTCAAAGCCCGCCGCCGTCATGGCCAGATCGCACGCTGTGCCACCAATGAGCAAATACCGGTCGGAATACTCGCGGAATCTCTCGCGGAAGATAGCCAGACCTTTTACCATTTGAATCTCCCGAGCATTTCTTCGAGTGCTGTCTGAACCCGTTCATCTTCGTTATCTTTGAGCGAGAGGTAAAGCGATAGCTGATCGATAACTCCTTTTTGGGCGAACAAGCCAGGCTTATAGCTCCATATCTCGACCTCAACAACATCCGGATCCTGCTTGGGAATCGGAGTCTTGTCTCGCCATTGCGGTAACGTTTTCCAGTCCTGTTTATAGAGAGCGATCACCGGATGTACCGGCTGAGCCAACATTGTATAGTGCGCAAGCGCTGCCAGTCCGGCCTCGATACCTTCCGGAATTGGACGGGGCCAGTGGATAAACACCCGTTTCGTAACCGGGCTTCGCAGGAACGGCTGGGTCTTTGTCCAGATATCATGCTTCGGCTCGACGAAGCGGAGCTGGCGCTCCTTTCCATGTCTCGTGACCTCGCCCAACTCTGCGGTTTCCAGTTCATCGAAGGCCCTGGTCATTGTCATTGGTGTATAGCCCAGCTGCTGGACCATCTGACCGGGGGTCAAGTACTCGTCGGTTCTTTTGAGCATCCAGTAAATCACCAGCACCTGGGTGGCAGGACTAAAGCTGGCCGGCCTCTTACGTTGCCGCCTGAAATGCTCCCGAAAATCTATACCCAGCGTAGGTAGATACATTTGGTTGCCAGGTACCACGAAAGGCACTTTCTGTTCGACCAGCCGTTTGCGGTTGTAAGGTGTCAGCCGGTTTCGTACATAGACCACTTCCGCAGGCCACTTGTCTTGCACCTGGGTCATGTGTTTACGGATTACCCCTGCCGCCTGCTCTTGATCGTCTTCATCTGCCATCAGCAGGCACTGTGTATTTAAGAGCAAGACTTCCCAAAACCTGTAACGCTCGCGCAGGAACGGAGCCAATCGCGCAGAATCTCGCCACCGCATTGGAGCCAATGTGACACCAAGTGTTTCGTTGAGATACTTCTCAAGCTGTTGAAGTTTGATGTGCATCTTATTGTCGTTATCCTTGTATCTGCACCATATCATATTCAATGTTATCGTGCATTACAAATGATATCGTCTTTTTTCTCTCAGAACTCCAGTCATCCGGAAACAAGTTGATGTCTCACGAGCCTAACATGCTGTATTTCAAGGTGTTACAGTAGCGACAGAGCGGTTCACCTTCCTTTTAAACCAAAACCACACGCGTGGAGCATACAAATGGCGGTAATCGCCGGAATGTCTCTACCTTATAATTTTGAGGTGCTCGACGATCAGTCGGGCAGTCTGTAACCTGAACTCCTCTGCATAGCTTTTGTGCTCTGCCATAATGGACACTCCTGTCTGCGGCGACAGTATACCCTCCATCCAAGTGTCCGCCTTTTGTAGAGCACCTCACACCGGGCTGGGTGAATTCCCAAATTGGGTATTCACCGGGCTTCATTGCGCAAGGGTATCTGTGTGCGAATTTCTCCTTGCACCAGGCAGTATATGTGTTAGTCTTATCCACGTAGTTCTTGCAATGGAAGAATACCATGGCTAAGAGTAAACAGCGGGGTACCTTGTCGGCACAGGTTGCGACAGTGCTAGCCGGCCTGTCCGCAAGCGGCAAGACCATCTTTCTAGTTAATGATTTCGCGGCAAGCATGGGGTGTTCGATGTCACGAGCGTCGAAACTGCTCCACCAGCTCCAGGAATCAGGATGGGTGGTGCGCATCACCCGGGGCAAGTACCTGATAGTGCCGCTGGAAGCCGGGCCGGAATCGGACTGGTCGGAGGATTCCCTCCTTGTCGCAAGCCACCTGGCCGACCCTGCAGCCGTGGCATACTGGTCGGCCTGCCATCACTGGAACTGGACCGAGCAGATTCCGCGAACGGTATTCGTCCAGACGACTCAGAAGAAGATGCACAATACAAAAACCGTTATGGGCGTGCGCTACCGGTTCATACTTGTCCGGGAGGCCAAGTTCTTCGGCACGGTCGAACGTTCCGTTGGCCAGGGACAATTCACCGTTACAAACAAGGAGAAGACGTTTGTAGATGCCATGGACCACCCCGAGCATTGTGGTGGGATCGGCCAGGTGGTCGAAATGCTTCCATCGGCAGCAAAGGTGATGAATTGGGACCGGGTGGAAGAGTATCTCGAACGACTCGGTTCCGGTGCAGCGTACAAGCGGCTTGGGATGCTGGTGGAACTCGTCGGCAGGAAGGTTCGCATTCCGCAGCGCCCTGAGCGGATTGAGCGATGGTATAAGCTTCTGACCGGCGGTTATGCGCCGCTGGAGCCACGCAGGCCTATGACCGGCCCGGTCAACGCTCGCTGGCGCGTGCGGCTGAACGTGTCAGGCGTTCTTCGCGAGGGCCGGCCATGATTCCTGAAGCGGAGATTCGTAGACTGGCCGGGCAATGGGGCGTCGATCCGATGGTCGTGGACCTGGATTACGTGCTTGGTTGTTTTCTGGCAGCGATGTATCGCCAGGAAGCTGCGGCGACGCTGCGGTTCAAAGGTGGCACGTGTTTACGAAAATGCTACTACGCGGACTACCGCTTCTCCGAAGATATTGACTTCACAGTCGAAAAGCGGATTTCGCAGCGTGAGCTTGAGCGGCTTCTGGAAGCCGTCGCCGCCGCAGCAGGCGACGACTGGCAGATCGACTTTACCGCTCGGCCTATCCGGGTGGAGGTCGTTAACGACGAATACGGCAAGGAGTCCTACCAGGCTCGGTTGTATTACCACGGTCCGCTTCGTCGTCGGGGTGATCCACGATCGATTCGCCTTGACGTGACGACGGATGAGGTGCTCGTGTTTCCGGCCGTGCGACGATCGATCCTCCAGCCGTACAGCGATGCGGGGATGAGCGGCAATGTCGAAGTTCCATGCTATGACCTGCTGGAGATGCTTTCGGAGAAAATCCGTGCACTGGCCGGGCAGCGGCAGTACGCAATCTCGCGTGACCTGTACGACATTGCCACGTTAACGAGCCGCCAACACATGAATCCTGACGATGTGGCGGAGGGACTGCCTCGCAAACTCGCCGCCAAAGGGTTGACGGCAGCTGTTATAGACATCGACCGTGTGCGGCAGCGGCAGGAAGAGTTCCACGCCGACTGGGAGCGGAATCTTGTTCATCTTCTCCCGCCGGAAGTGACCATGCGATTCGATGATGCATGGGACAGAACCGTTGATTTCCTGGCCGACATCAACAAGGCTTTGAAGACCAAGGGGTAGCGAATGTAAATACCGTTTGTCATTGATAACGAACATGTCCAGACGTAGAGCGGGCCAAACCCTTTTCGGAAAGTTCTAATCCAAAAAGATAGTGTATGCACGGAAATGTAAAAAGAATGTTGCTAGTTCAGCGTCATCCATCCCTTGGCAGATTCAAGGCTCTGACTTGAGCTTGGCCGGCTCGTCCAGGATGTCCATTATAGCAGTGGCACAGAAGACCCTTCCGCGCTGAGCATCAGTAGTCTGCTTAAGTATGCCAAGTTTCTCCAGCCTGCTTACGGCCCGCTGGGCTGTCGTAAAAGCTACATCAAGGCGTTGAGCCACCTTGTTAATAGTCCAATACGGGTTCTCGGGCAGCAGCTCAACCAGTTGCAGTGATGTATGGGAAGCCGCGCCTGAAACCTTTTCACACCACCGTGCCGTCAACGCATTAATCCTCTCGGCACGGCTAACGGCATCTTCAGACATGCGGGCAACGCCATTGATGAAGTACTCGAGCCAGTCGCCCCATGCAGATTTGGCCGCGACTGCTGAGAGCCTGTCATAATACTCGCTTCTCGTGGCCTCGAAGAATGCACTGAGGTACAGCAATGGTGTCGGCAGAATCCCACGTTCCACCAAAAACAGTGTGATCAACAGCCGCCCGATGCGTCCGTTGCCGTCCAGGAATGGGTGGATTGCTTCAAACTGATAATGCATCAAGGCCACCTGCACCAGCGGAGGCAGAGAACGGTCATGCAGAAATTTCTCCCACTCACCCAGACAAGCCATAAGTTCATTGGGAGGTGGCGGAACATAGCTGGCATTGCTGAGCGTACAGCCGGGCGACCCTATCCAATTCTGGCTGCGACGGAACTCGCCTGGCGTTGCAATACCACCCCGAACGCCGTGCATCAGTTTGGCGTGGATTTCCTTAACAAGTCGCAGAGACAGGGAAAGCTTCTTGAGCCGCTTGATTCCATGGTCCAAGGCAATTACATAGTTGGCCACTTCACGCAAGTCTTCCGGGCTTCGATTCACGGATGCCCCGGCGTCGGCGGCCAGCAGCTCGCCGAGCGTGGCCTGCGTGCCTTCGATGCGGCTGGATAACACTGCCTCGCGTTTGATGAATGGCCGCATGAGCAGGTGCGGGTTGGGCAGACCCCGCCCCTCACCGGCAAGCTGACCGATCCGGCGATCGGCATCGGACAGAGCGCGGAGCAGCTTGGCCGTCCAGGTGACGTCGGGAGGCAACGGAGCAGGGACAAACGCCTGATAGCCGCCCGGACAGCGGACGTATCTGCCGGCAGATTGTATGTGTCGTTTCATATTCAATAAGCTTACTTGCGGCATCGAAAATAAGCAAGAGTCTTATTTGCGATTATCGCTGAAATCGAAAATAACTTCTGCGGTTATTTTCGACTAGAATATATCCCTGGTTGGGAGGATGCTTCCGGCGAGGCCTATTCGTGCAATCTGACGTTATGTTGCTCCAGGCACTTATAGAGCTGATCTCGGACAGCTTTCAGGGTATCTTCGTCGAAGTCACTGCCATACTTGAGGTCGCTGCGAAGCCATTCGTCAAAGTCCCAGAGCACACCCTTGATGTCTATGGCATGCGCGGCCAATTCAAATTCATCTCTGCATTCCGGCAGCGGAAATTCCAGCTTTGCTATAACACCCCTTACTTGCTTTTCCATTGCGGCTCCTTTTTCGTACCATTTGCACATTACATCAGCTAGCCGCATTGCGCCATGAAAAATTCCTGGCTCCAGAGATCAAGCGACGGCAGTTCGTTGGGCTTAACGAATCGGCGCACATCCTCGCGTACATGCTTCCAGTCCATCGCAGCAATCCTGATCCGCAGTTGCTCTGTGCACCATGCTCAATCCACCGATACTCCTTGTCTCATCCACGGCCCCGTCTGGTTCAGAGCAGAAGAGAGCAAAGAATAATTTACCGGCATTCTGTGGCGACATGGCTGGTTACGAGCTCGCGAGATGGGGAACTGAAGGTGTTGGGGTATGGACTTGCATTCTTCGGGCGGTTTTGTTTCATGCGAAAGTGGATTGGCCCATCGACGAAGACTGCGTCAGTTGGTTTCAACGTGCCTTGAAATACTGGCGACTCCGTACCCAATCAAAACGAAGCAACGGTAGGGCGGCTTGAATGGCAGCTTTGGTGGGCGCGCCATAGTACTCTGGATCGCCGAATTCCAAGTTGAAAATATGTCGCCAAGAGGTTCGTTTCTGCTGACACGTTGGATTATCTACGTCATGCTGCTCATCGAAGGACAGATACGCATCATTCAAAACCAAATTCCACAGGTCAAATCGTGACAGCGAAACCAGTTCATCAGGTGCATCAAACTCAATACGCACTCCATGAGTTCCAGAATTAAGGTAACCTGACTCACGCAAATCGGGCTTCTTCCTTGTTCCACCGTAAGCATACCAGGCCCATATCGGCGGTCGATTGAATGATAATTTCTTCATGAGCCATCTGTAGGCCGGCCGAAATGATGTCAGCACTCGTCGCATATCTCCATAGAGAACGCCGTGTCTCTGCAGCAATTTCCAAGCTTCGGTATGTTGAATAGTCCACAGAATCATGGCGACGCGCCCCAATCCAACTCTATCACTTTTACTAATGCTCGCGAAATAAATATAAAGCATGTGGCAACCTTGTCGGTTCCATTATTCGTTCGCGATTTTAGCAAGCTTGGCTGCAACTATAGCTATGTCGTTCTCGTAGTCGGTCTCAGCGAGCTTGTCGAACTGCTCGCGGAACCAGTCCTCGGCAAATAACAGCCAGCCATTCTTGCGGCAATGATTTTCAATATGGGCCTTGTTTCCCTTACGGATGTGGCCGGCAGCCAGGCAAAGCTTTACCTTTGCGTGGGGTAGTATCATGCCAGCTTGTAGCATTTGCTTTTTGAGACGTGAAAACACCACCTTGCGAAGCTTAGCATCAGTGAACATTTTGTAGATCTTCAATCCTCTATCGGATTGCCCGGAAAGACCTTCATAGCTGACGCCTGGGGAATTCAAAGAGGATTTACATTCGATGGCAAGGACGACGTTGTCCTTTGGACGATATGCCACGATATCCAGCTCCCTGCGCGGCGTGGTGGGATTGCCGATCTTCTTTTTCTCGTCCTTGGTCAAGCATACCTTGTAGGATGTCTGCACCCAGTAGCCATTCCGCTCAAATAGCATCGCAACAATCTGCTCAAAAGCATCCATGATGTCATCCTTCTGTTTCTTCTGAACTCAGTTGTTCGATCCGCCGGAGTATCGCTTCTATTACGCCTTCTTTATACGCAGACTGGAGCGCACTTTCACAGAATCGCTCATTGCGGACAAGAGCAGTGATAAGTTTTCTGATTGTCAGAAGATCGACTTTGCCAATCTCAGCGGGATTACCTGCAATCTCGCGTCCTTCATCCCAATTCGGCCAATCGAAACCCGGAATCATCCAGCCATCTTCATAGGCATAAGCCGTAAATATATTGATAGCTGGATGCTCATCCATAAAACAATCATCGCTAGGACTAATGGTTGGGGGCTTCTTGACAGTCTTGTTCTCCGCGAAATCCGCGAGGAGATCTACCATCCGCACCATCGAAGCGTGATCTGGGCCAGATTGTTCGACTTCTTTCTTTGTCATGTGCTCCTCAGATTCTGACGCGCTACTATGACAGGGTCGATCACACGTCGCGGGATTTCTCAGGAATTCTCCTATCCGTTCAGGCCGTACTTGGTCTCAAACTCACCGATCCAGTCTTTATGTCTACCGCAGTAACGAATGCTGGCGGCGACTTCCTGAATGCTTATGCTGCCGACACGATTGCGATATTGGTCAGGCAACTGCTCGACTAGAGCGCATTACCCTAGCATGTAGCGTATCCGCAGTTTTGGAAGAAGCCCCGGCAGTCCGTGGTAGTTACCGTTTTAAGGCCGTCGGCAACGGCATCGCAGATGGCGTCGAATGTGCGGGCGGCGGCTGAGCGAAGGTACGCCTTCAGCTTCGACCACATGTTCTCGATCGGATTGAAGTCCGGCGAATACGGCGGCAGATAAAGAAGAGTGGCCCCGGCTTGCTCGATCGCCTCTCGTATGCCGGGGGCCTTGTGTGGCGAGAGGTTGTCCATAATCACGATGTCGCCGGAACGAAGTTGCGGAACAAGTATCTGCTGAACGTAAGCCCGGAAGACCTCCCGGTCGGTCGGGCCGTCGAACACCGCCGGGGCGAACGCACCCCGCAGGCCAATGGCGGAGATTATCGTGCTGGTCTTCCAATGCCCGTGCGGAACCTTGGCCACCAGACGTTGTCCCGCTGGGCTGCGTCCGTGACGCCGGCACATGTTGCTCTGGGCGCCGCTTTCGTCAATAAACACAAGCCGATCAATGTCTATTCCTTCGAGCCGCCTGTGCCATCTTCTCCGCAACGCCTGGATGTCCGGCCGCTCCTGCTCCGATGCGTGCAGGACTTTTTTTTAAAGGTTAGCTTGAGTTGATTTAGACGACGGCAAATACTGACCTCCGTCACGTTCAGACCCAGCCGCTGCCGAAGTTCCTTGAGCGTCGCATCCGGGTATTGCTCGACCAGTTCGCAGAGACGACGCAGGTTCGCTTCGTTGAACTTTGGCGGATAACCGTAGCGTGGAGGTAACGGTTCAATAGTTCCCAAGTCCCTGCGACGCTGCTTCAGCCGCCGAACCCATGAACAACTGACACCAAATAACTCAGCCACCTGCTTTGTTCCGTGTCCGGCATCACACGACGCCAGCACGCGTTTACGCAGATCCAAAGAATAGGCTTCCATGCCGAATCTCCTTTCAACATGAAAGCCTAACAACATCTTGTGCCTGGCGCTAGACCCTAGCGTAATCCGCTCTAGAAAAGCGAAGGCGCCGCGACGGCCGTTAGGGCCATCGACAGAGAATGACGGGTTTCGTTTATCGTGCAGAAGAACGAAGCAACCTTCCTTGTGCAATGCGAAAAGCGTCTCTCGAAAGAATTGGTAATAAATTGTCATCGGACAGATTGGCCCTTGGGCCAGTGCATCCAAACCATGTTCGCGAACTCGCTGCCAGTAAAGGCGGCCGATATGGTCCAGATAGCAGAGCGAAGGATTATCGACCGGATTGCGGCCGTCACAGTCTCCTTTGGCGAACACGGAGCATCCGCCGAAACCCGGTTCTACGAACTTGGACTCAATGTATATTCCCGGCCCGTCATCTCCTGTGATTGCACAGTCGAAGGATGTCGGCTGGCCGTAGTTCTCATTGAAGACAGTTCGATCCTCAATCTCGAACCGGCCGACCACATTGCCCGACGGCCACGGTAAATCATTCGATGCAAGGGTTGCTCTCAAGGGTTCGTAATCCCCTCGAACAATGAGTGGCCCGACCAGGTTGAACACCATGGCCTGACTGCTTAGTCCGTGGTGAAGGTATTTGTGTATCGGGAAGCCTTCGCCCGCAGCTTGCCGCGTCTTTATATCGTTTTCTATGTATTCGACCACCTCGGGAAGGATGATATTCCGTGGCCAGTTCTCCAGAGTGTCGAGAATGAACGGATATCTGCGTTGGACTGGGTGCCCCTTGACGGCAAACCACGCCGCTGCAACCCGATGAAGATCTGCTTCAAATGTGCCATGTTTGGAATAGGGCCAACTGCGGGACCGACGTTTACTTTCCGAACCGTCCAAGTGATGTTCTCCCTTCTCGCTTATATCCGTCCTATTACCCCAAGTTGATTAAGTCCACGACGTGTGCTGGTGCTCTTTGCAGCATTCCAAAGCATACAGTTAATAACGTTTCCTGACAACCTATCGAACGGCTCATAATGTTATATTCAGATAAACTGTCGGTGAGGGGCAACTTGCGACCCACCCTTGGTCTTCCCTCCCATATGCACCGAGGTCGCTGCGCAAAGCCCGCACTACAGATGGACCAGGAAATCGTGGAGAAGATCAGAATCTGGAACGGCATCAACTTAGCTTAAATTCCGCAGGGACGATGCAGGAAGGATTGTCGACTTCCGGTTTGTTGACGGCGGAGTCGACGGCGTAGGTGGTGAGGATTTCCTCGGCAGGGGGTTGGAGCAGTGCGAGTAGTACTTCTTTGGGAGTTTTGTCGCTTAACCATCGCTCGCGGTCTTGCGGTGGGATTATCACAGGCATGCGGGTGTGGATTTGTCCGACTGTAGGGCCGGCTGCGGTCGTGATGATCGCGCAGCTAAGAACTTCCTCACCGGCCGGTGAAACCCAGCGGTCCCAGATGCCAGTCATCGTCAACACGTCGCCTTCGGTCTGGTGAATGTAAAACGGCTGTTTGCCCTTCCCCTTGCGGGCCTGCCACTCGTAGAAGCCGTCGGCAGGGATGAGGCACCGCCGCAGCCGGAACGACTCGCGGAAGGCGGGCTTCTCGGCAATCGTCTCGCAGCGGGCGTTAATCATCCGGTTGCCGATGGCTGGGTCTTTCGCCCAGGAAGGAATCAGTCCCCATCGCATCGGCACCGCGATGCGACGACCTTCTTCAAGCCGGATGACAAACACTTCCTGAGACGGAGCGATGTTGTATCGCGGAGTGCTGGTGGGAGTGTTGTCGAAGTGCAGCATCTCGCGAAGCTTTACAGCCGGTGTTTTCAGTGCGAATCGTCCACACATGGCGACCTCGATATCAGCCAGCTTTAGCACCAATCTTTACTAAACAATAATCAGGGGGCCATCAGCTCCATTAACTATAAATGACTCATATTGCAAAGAGTCGTCATTAAGAGATAGTTTTTCTCTGTTGGAGAAGTGTATTTCAAGCAACTGCTGTGATTGACGAATTACACGTGTGGGGCAATAGCCGATGAGCGAAACCAGACTAGTAGCCTTCAACGGCAGGATACCATCGAAATCTGCGTCTTTGCTTTCGGCACTATGAGCAAATGAACACTCAACCGTGATCGATATATTATCGAAATTGATAATAACCTCATTTCGGCCGATGCAGATTTGAAGCACTTCTTGCCCAATCATAAAACTCCAGTCGAAGTCTTCAGGTATGCCGTACATGAGATCTCCTTCATTGTTTAATAACTGAAATTATACACTATGATTCATGGATGGACATTGCTTCGGCACAGGTGAGCAATATCGTTCATATCTCCTAGCAATCAAGTTGTTTCCCGTCTACTTATTTTCATTCGCTATGCGGTCGCTTTGACCACAGGCAGTTCGGACCAGCGGGTGGTGTAGTGGGGCGAGCGGCGGGACTGGCGCATGGCCCAGCCGGAGTTGTCGAAGCCCATAACGGCATGTCGCAGCGTATTGGGGCCGAAGCGGCGGTTGATGGCATCGAGGACCGCATCGGTCCGGCTGGACTGGGGGCATTGCAGTTCCTCGAACAGGACCGGCTGCCGGCCGGCGGCGGGAATCAGGCCCATCAGCATGATGCCGGCCTTCTTGAAGCGATACCCGCGGCGGTATATGTGCCGCAGGCCCGTCAGTGCGGCGGCGATAATCGTATCGGTGGCGTCGGAGGCGATGGCCAGCCGCGTGCAGACCGACCGGTCGTACTGCGGCTCATCCTTGAAGCGGTTGGTGGTGATGAACACGGCGACCATCTCGGCGGCGAGGTGCTGCTGGCGGAGCTTTTCCGCGCCGCGGCTGGCGTGCAGTGCGACGGCCTGGGTGAGCTGTTCCAGAGACTCGACCGGCCGGCCGAATGAACGCGAGCGGACTATCTGCTTGTTCGGCGGTGGCTCCATCTCCGGCGGTATGCACCGCTGGCCGCGAAGTTCCAGCATGGTCCGCAGGCCTGTTACGGTCATTTTGCTGGGGACCCATTCCGGGCTGGCGTCGCGCAGGTCGGCCGCGGTTTTTATGCCGCTTCGATTAAGCATGCGTGCGTAACGTGAGCCGATGCCCCAGATATCGCCGACAGGCAGTTTGGAAAGTGCTTCATCGCGGCAGTCTTGCAGAATGTACACGCCTCCGGAGGCTAGGTCGTTCTTTGCGAGCTTGTTGGCGATCTTAGCGAGCGTCTTCGTCTGGCCGATGCCGACCGATACGGGTATGCCGGTATGCCGCAGTACGGTCGCCCGCAGGTTGCGGCCGAGTTCGGCAAGGTCGCCGGGGATGCCGTCGAGATAAGCGAACGCCTCGTCGATGCTGTATATCTCGACCTCGGGGCAGAGCTGCTCCAGCGTCCGCATGACGCGGCTGGACATGTCGCCGTAGAGTGCGTAGTTCGACGAGCGGACGGCGATGCGGTGCTTGCGGATGAGCTCGGCGGCCTTGAACAGCGGCGTGCCCATGGCGATGCCGATGGCCTTAACCTCGTTGGAGCGGGCGACGATGCAGCCGTCGTTGTTGCTCAGGACCACCAGCGGGCGGTTCCGCAGCCGCGGCTGGAAGACCCGCTCGCACGAACAGTAGAAGTTGTTGCAGTCGACCAGGGCTATCATGTCTGCACGCGGTGGATGTTGTATGTGACGACGCCCCAGACGTGGAAGTCGTCGCCGTCGGGCGGCTCGATGGGAGCAAAGCCGGGACCGTCGGGCACCAGCAGCAGGCGGCCGGCGCGCCAGCAGATCCGCTTGACGGTCAGCTCGCCGGATAGGGCGGCCACGACGACCTGGCCGTTGCGGGGCTCCAGGGCTCGGTCGACCAAGAGCAGGTCGCCGTCGAAAATGCCGGCATCTCGCATGGACTCGCCACTGACGCGGACGAAGAACGTCGCAGCCGGGTGGCGGATGAGATACTCGTTCAGGTCGAGCTGGCCCTCGATGTAGTCGTCGGCGGGGGACGGGAAGCCGGCTTCGACCGTCGAGCCGTACAACGCCAGCGGTTGAACCGCGCCTACGCCCGCCGCCAGAATGTCCGATACCCGCGATGCCATACCGTACCTCAAAATACCTAACATAATACTAACATAATGGGGTTTGCAAGGGGGTGATAAAACGGCGGGGGATCGTTTAATGCAACGTCATGGATGTGTGACCGCTAAGCTACATAGCCGTAACATATTATTTATACGTAGCTTAGCCAGAAAACCGCTCTAATACGTTAAAGACCGGTGGAACGGCACAACGATGCACCGATGGAACGTCACAACGGTGGAACGGTGTTTAGAAATCATTGACGATAATGTGACCCCTTATATTGTGGGCCGAATCGCGTTCGGACAGAGAAGAACCCAAATTGCTAGTTGATGCACGCCGTAATGAAGAAAAACTGTCAGAGATTCGGGGTTAATGGTCGGGGGCGACGTGAACGCCAGAAGTAGGTTCTTGCATCTCAGCGGAGGTGGTCCAAAGTGTCGGGCCTTTGCCCAGTTCCACGTGCGCCTGACGCAACTGCTCTACAATCTGCTCCGGCCGATACTTCTTCATAATCAGAGTCCTTTCTGAGGCCATTATGCCTCAAAAGACTCTCTCTGAATATCCGGCGGTTTATTGGGGGCAGGTCACTCTAATTCTTTGACGTACCGCAAGGTCTGTGTTGAAATCCGGTCGGCTTCATGCTCGAACACCTGAAATCCTCGTTTGTGGGCGATTCTCTGGATCGTGAATTGCCGGCCATTGACTGCTACCGTGTCCACGCCATGGGCATAGTCCCAACCGAGAAGCTCTATGAATAGACCCCGGAGATTACCTTCTTGTAGTGCCTTGCGAATCAACTCAAACAACCCCCTTTGCCCCCAAGGCAATAAGATTGGCATTGTCATGGTGGTCAAATGTCAGCAATGGCTTACCCCAAGAAACTATCTTGTGGCAGAGCGTCTCGGCCTTGCCGCCGGGATTGGCGTGGGGAACTAACACCTCATCTGCCAGGGTAGCCGCGAAATGGTTGCGCTGCTCAGCGAGCTCACCTGTAATGCGATCTTTACCTTCGTCAAATGGCGAAAAAATCAGCATGCGGCCGGCCTTGAGATACTCTTTCCATTCGGGACGGGGTCTCATCCGTTGAATGCTTCTGGCCGGGCAGATAATCACCGATGACGAGCCGCGAAGCAGTATGCGAAGACATTCCTGCTCGACGGGAGAATGGAAGCCGCCGATGGCTGTAATGCCCTTGTCTCTCAGCGACCGGATGTATTCGTAGGTTCTCAGAATCAGACTTCCCGGACATTTAACAGAGCAGAATATCCCCAGCTTTCGCTTCGCAGCCAGCACTTCAAGGTTGTCGCTCATCCAGATCGCCACTGGCGAAGATTGCCCGAGGCAGGCCTTCAGCCCTGCCGGATACATCGGGTCTTCCTGGGTAATTCGGATGGTATCCATCAGCTTATTGCTCCAACCAAGTCTTAAGTCATGCGTCCCAGAGAGTCCGTTCCGCAGGTGCGAAGTCACTGAGTCGGTCGAAAACCAGCACACGAGTGTTGGGCAAAAAAGCTCGGCATGGTTTTACTCCATTCTTTCCTTGCAGTCCACCAACATGCCAAGTCGGTGGTATTCAGGACTGGCGAGGATATCTAAGCTATTGTTTGTAACCACCTTAACGGTCTCACGGGCGATGCCCAAACGCGAGAGCATCGGGCCGATAATGCCATCGTCGTGGTTCAGGTAGTCGCGAATGTCCGCCCATGTCATGGCAAGTCGCATTCCGGAACTTGTTCCTGCAAAAACGAACCCTTTATCTCGGAGGCCGCCTATTATCTCCGAAGTGAACTTCTGTTTGGCGATGTCACCAAAGCCGCAGTCCTTCAGCATGCGGATGAGCACGTCTGTGATCACGCTGTGCTTGCCTTCGTCCCCCAGCAGTCGCTGCTGAAGCAACCGATCCAGGACGATGCGTTGCATCTCCTGCGTCTCAGTCGCATCTTTAACTTCGGCCGTCATAAATGACCGTACCTTGTTGAGGCACGCTTTGGCGATGTCGTTGTCCCACTGGTTCCCGGCTGGCTCTTGAAGGTCTTCCAGAGCGGTATCCCGACTCCAGTACGGCGGCCAAATGTGTTCAGCAATTCGCTTAGAGGCCAAGAGTCTTTGGAAGTCCTGAGCGACGGTCGTCTGATGGTCCGTGTCGTGAATCTTGCCCAGCGTGCCGGCCACTAGATCGGCGATCTGAAGCAGGGGCTGGTTCTGCCAATCATCGAAGCCAAAGGTGAAGGTTGTAAAGAGATTCGGGCCGATGTGTTTGTCGATGTACGCGCTGAAACCCTTCATGAACTCCAGGTCTCCCAACCGGTCGGCCACGACGGAGATGCCCATACCGGGGTCGGTCAACCGGCGGCAGAGAATGCGGTGGAAGAACCTGTAAAACGACCGTTTGTAGGCCAAGCCGGACTCTCGGAACACGTGCCGCTTGTCCACGACCAAGGCGTAGTAAGAGAAGGGAATCTGCACTAACGAGTCGAGTACCTTCAGCCGCCTCTTGTTCGCTCTTCGGCCCCTGATATTGCTGCTGCGGATTTCGCTCTCACCGAAGTGATCCTGACTTAGTTTCCGAACTTGGTCAACAGCCAGATCGACATCCTCCGGCCGTAAGAGCACGGCGACACAAATGAACAAGTTCGTTACCCCATCCTTCTCGGTATCAAGCGATGGAGTTCCGAACTCATCCACGAACGCCAGTATGTCTTGCGATTGATCTATGAGCGTCACCCTACAAGTTGCTAGAACTTCCCGGAAAATGTGTAATGTATAAATTTTCCTCGAAACAGTTGAAAATCAAGCGTTCGATTCTCACCTAATTTCTCTTTGCCGTGTCCTCATAGTCATAAGCCACGGTCATGCACTTGCATATTTACCCATTCATCGAACTCGTATACAGCTTGACCAACGCTCTCTTCGATGTCACTTATCGCCTGGTCTATGTCTGAATACTCGTCGAGAGCCTCCCCGGGAGATGTTATTGAGCGAATAGCTTCTGCTCGATTTTCCCACCCATCCAGAACTGCAAGGGTAATTGGAGGTCTGTATTGCGAGAACTCTTTTTTTCGAGTCTCGACAAATTCTCTGAACCCTTCATCAGTCTGGGCAAACTCATGCTTCTCATGGAATTGGGGATTGAACTGAAGATCCTTCAGGACTATCTCTGCCGATACACGCTTATGTCCATTCTCACCCAGGTATTCGCAGCCGGATACGATCTCCTCGATTCGTCGAGTGAGATCGGAGGATAAGGATATTGTGAGTTCCTCGATTGAACAAAGACGCTTCTCCATAAAACGGACACAAACTGACTTCAGAACATCTTTGTCGATCATGGCAGCTTCGACTTTGAACTGTTTCAGATACTCCCCAACATCGTCACTCGGGTGAAGTATGAGCATACTTCCCCAAAGTCGCGGCAAAACATCGCACACGACGCTCAGGTAGGTGCGCGATATGTTTCCGATAATGCCCTCCCGCACTATCCCTCTGTGATAAGCTTCGTTGCGAAGAAGATGTCCGATCTTCAAGACTTTTCCCTGGTCTTCTGTGATCGCGTCTGTATTCCCCACAAGAAAATCAACCTTCTCTGAGAAGTACCACAGGACTTTCTTACGCAACTGGTCGGGATACTTGCGAGGGATTACACCCTCATATTGACTGTCACGTGCAAATATATACCTGACCTTCTCATACATCATGATTTCGGCAAGGTTGTCCAGGAGAATCAGTGCAAGACGAGCCGCCGTGCCGGTACCCTTGTCAAGCTGCTGACAAGCTTCCTCCAGCATCTCCAGACGCTTTTTAAGCTCATGCATGCTTCGTCCCCCATAATCTCTGCCGTGCTTGACGAATGCTCAAAATGTCAGCAAGCTCTTCAAGCATATATCCCCCATATCAATCATCATCGCCGTCGATACCCATGCGGTACTTGATATCGAAGTTTATTATTAGATCCAACTCATGTTCAGTAAAGCCGTAATGAGAAGCTAAAACGGCATCGATCTCATCTATGATGTCCTTACTCTTTTTGGGGTAAGTACATTGAATACGAAGCTGCCCAATGTTTTGGTAAGTCATAGTCAATACTTCAGAATGTCGACGTATATCATCCATTAACCTTACGCAACATTCCTGCAATGCTTTTGCAGTGGTCGGCTTAAGCTTTGTAACATTCAAAGGTACAGATGTAACATCCCTTTTATTGAGATTGCGGCAATCTGAGAACGTAGTAAGCCACCAATAAAACAGGCTTGAGTTTAGAAGCGCAAGAAACTCATTCCTAAAACATTCTTTAACAAAAGGTAAATCCTTTAATTCCGATGGTTGCCGAACATTACCTTCTGGATCGAGTATCTCTGGGACAAAATCAAGGATTTGCACGAAATGACTAAGCTTACGTGTATAGTAGATATGATAAAATCCGTTTCTTGTTGAATGGTTTGCTATGGTTTCGTTATTTAGCTTAATCTTACTGAGAATATCTGTTTCTGCATCACAACCAATCTTTGCCATTGCTTCCGCTTGGTTCATCTCCGTAGTTTCAATAAAACATAGCTTGTGAAAAAGATATTGTCTCTCAACTGATTGCCATTTGTTGTATGAGGTTGAATATGTTCGTGGTCGAATCCCTTTATGCACGAGGATGATCGAAAGGCGTATGTGTTCTAAACCATCAAAAAGCTTGCTGGGCCTATCATTGAAATTGCTTGTAACTACTAATCCGGAATCACGTAGACATTTCTGCAATGGCTGATAACCAGTGGTGCATACTGATGCTACTGGAACTATAAGTCCGGTCAGTCCTTGGGCGCTTGCGACATTGAGACTGCGTTCCCAGAAATAGGCGTAGAGATTGCCGCAAGACTCTGTTTTATAACCGACTACAGTATACGTTGAACGTACCTCTCGATACTCAACATATGGCGGATTACCGATCACAACATCAAAACCTCCTGTGGCCATGATGCCATAGAAGTCAACGAACCAGTGGAACGGCTGGTGTGAAGATAACCACTTGTCGTACTTCTTGGCGTTGGCGGGATCGATGCCGTACTCCGTGGCCAGGTGCTTGTTCAGTTCATCGTCAAGCTCATCGAGCTTGTCCTGAAGGGCCTGTTTATCTTCGGCTGTGACAGTACCGCCTAGTTTGGTCTGCTGCTGGCGGAAAAGGGTGAATAGCTCATCGACTTCCCTAAGCTTGACTTCAATCCGTTGGATCGCTTCTTCTTTCTGTGCTACAGCAAGTAACGGGTCTTCGCCACGTGTCAGGGCCTTGGCGACTTGCTCTCTTTGAGCATACCCAACGAGCGTATTGCCCGCACGGATGTTGAAATCTATGTCCGGCAGGGGCTCTATATCTTCCACATGGTCAATTTGAGCGACGAGCTTGAGGAACAGCCGCAGCTTACAGATTTCCACGGCCTCTTCCATGATGTCAACGCCAAAGAGGTTGCTGATGACGATGGACTTGTAGACGAAGTACTTGCGGCTGGGATGTTTTTCGACCTGCTCAAGAACCTTGCAGAAGTCTGAGTATTTTTTCGAGCTCTTATCGCCGGCTTTGTCGAGGTCATCGAGGAATGCCTGCATTCGATCCAGGCATGCCTCGTACAAAACTTCCAGCAGATTCAGTGCGGCAAAAAGGAATGCGCCAGACCCACAGGCAGGGTCGAGTACTGTAATGCCTTGCTGGTGCTTCTCGTTGGACTTTTCGGGAACTTTGCCAGCTATAGTTACCCAAATGGCCCGCAACAGTTCCGGCCCTTCGCAGGTCTCGATCACATCCTGGGCAAACTGCTCAATATCGAGGTTCAGCGTGATGAGGTCGTTAATATCCCGAACGTCTCCCGCGGCGAGCTTGTCTTGCACTTCCTGATATCGCTGACGGCGTGCGACTACTTCGCGCCATATTTCAGTCGGCAGGGCGAACTCTGCTGGAGCAGGAGCATTCCAGTCGGTGCGTTTGGAGACATCGTTCAGGCCGGCGGCGATATTTGCCGGGAGTTCGTGAGGCTTGCCCAGTACTTCTCCGGAGTGGATATCCAAGCTCATGCCATGGCGCATTGCCGGGTAGATATACCGGTCGGGATCTTCCTTGAGAAGTCGCCAGATGGACCGTTCGCCCTCGAAGGCGATCTTGCACTTCTTGCGGGCGGAATCGAGCAGGAAGGGGATCACGGTGTTGCGTGTGATGTAGCCGGTGATATCTTCCTTGGTGTAATAGGCTCCCATCTGCTTCTGGTTGATGTATTTCTCGAAGATATAGCCCAAGACATCTGGGTTTATTTCATCGTCATTCCGGAGCGGCCGTTCATCCAGATGCCAGTTGTACTGATTGAAGAAGTCGAAGATCTTCTCGAAGGCCTTGTCGGGTATCTTGATGTCCTTGCCGTGAGCCTTCTCGATCTGGTGCTTGAGGAATAGGCCACCATTGAGATAAGGCACCTTACCGAGCAGCTTGTTCATGGCAGCGGCTCGGCTCTCCGGTTTCTTTGCGAAACCCTCAAAGAAAAGCGGACAGAGGACGTGTAGGTAGAAGCGGTCTTTGCCCCCGGCCTTGCTCGCGGCGAGCTTGTTTCGCAAATAGTCCTGGTCATTATCCAGAAAACCCTTTTTCTGGATGAAGTAAATGAACATCAGTCGGTTGAGCATGACAGAGACATACCACCGCTGGAGATCCTCGTCGGGGATACCTTTAAGCAGCTTCAGGAAGTCGGCGTGCTCCTTCTTGAAAAGATCGTAGAACAGCTTGGTGACGCGCTCCACATCAAAGCCGGCCCGGACGCGACTGGTGACATCTATGATTGTCAGGCCCTCTTCTTCATCAAGGCTGAATGCGATGGACTGTAGCTTCTGTATGAGGGCGTCGCCGGATTGGCTAACGTGGTAGGTATGCTCGCGACAGGCCGCCGGCTTGCCGATCTCCCGTTTGACCCACTGCCACACCTGGATGCCCTGATTGACATTGTGATAGATGATAAGGTGCTCGTGGACGGACCTGGAGACCTTCCGCTCAATCTTACGGCGCGTTGCATAGTCCGGCAGGTTGCCGTTTATCGAGAGAACAAATGCTGCCATACTCCGCTTTTCGGCGATAACCTGCAAAGTGTAATCATTGCCATCGGCCTCAACATTCAAGCGACTCCGGTGGCGGTCCCAGCCCAGTTCTTCGATGAAAATCGCCTCGAAGTCGGACTGTTTCAGCAGCTTGCGGAGTCTGACTGCGTCTATCGGCATTCCTTATCCTTTTTTCTCGAACAGCTTTGGATGCGGCTTGGGTTCAGGTCGGAACCAGTCGGGCGCTTCCTCTGCGGTCGACAGACCCATGGAACAGATTATCTGCGGCTCCTGCGTATGCTCTTCTTCCTCATAGATAAGGCACAGGCGGCCATCCTCGCGCAGGTCGATGACAATTTCTGCAAGTTTGTCATCTGAAATGCCCGATCGAAGCTGGCGGTTCAGCGTGTCAGTAGCGGTCTGCCGCAACGGGTAGCGATAGATATCCTCGATAGCCTTGTGAAGTTGATCGGTATCAAACAACGTGTTCTGGACGTCCTGGGCGTAGGCCTTCAGGCGTTCGTAGGTGCGGAAGCGTGCACCGGATGGCCGGCCCAGCTGGCCGCCGATGGACTTTTCCTCTTCCATGATCTGGAGAGTACCTTTTTTGACCAGCTCATGGTGCTTGGCCAGGCGGGGCGGGGCGGGGGTATCCGGCCTGCATTCGGCAGCTCTGAGGATCTCGAACTGGGATTGCGTGACGCTCTTACCGTCCTTGTCTACCCATGCGAGGGCATCGGCTCCTTCGCCGGTCTTTACGTAAACGAGTACTCCCTCGGGCTTGGTTTCTGTCGGCTTGTGCGGCATAGTAGAATAAACCACTGCTGGCAGTTCGGGGATTGCCTTAAGCAGACTCGGATCGGCATCGGTCGCATTCTTCCATATCTGGTAGGCGTAGGAGGCAAGGTCCACTTCGGTATCCGCGTCGCCGTCGAGGATGCCGGCTTTTTCGTTGTAAAGATCGAGAATGGTCTGTTCGTCGCTGTCATCCTCGAAGAAGGCTTCATCGGTGCCAACGACTTCGGCATTCTCGCGGAGCCGCTGCCGAACTCGCGAACGCAGGCGGATGATGCGCTCAACACCATCGGCAGGAAGGAAGGTGTAAGAGAGAATGTTGTCGGCTTTCTGGCCGATACGGTCGACACGGCCGACTCGCTGAATCAGGCGTATGATGGCCCATGGCAAGTCATAGTTAACGACGATGGAGCAGTCCTGAAGGTTCTGGCCTTCTGAAAGCACATCCGTCGCCACGAGAACGCGCAGCTCGTCTGCCGGAGTAATGCGGTCGCGTTTCTCGTTGCTGTCTGGGCTGAATCGCCAGGCGAGGGTTGTTGGGTTCTCATTATCGCCCGTAACGCCGGCAAGGGGGCTGACTGCGCGAGCCTGTAGCTCCCGCTCCAGGTAACAGACAGTGTCGGCGAATTGTGAGAATACCAATACTTTCTGTTTGCCGTGCTGCTCTGAAAGGAGCTTGAGCAGTGCCTTAAGCTTCTCGTCCCGGTCGGAATCCCAAGTGCCGCAGTGTTTGAGAAGCTTGATCAAGGCCTTGGTGTCGGCCTCAAGATCCTTCGTAAGGTCCGGGACAAACAGGTCAGGCCTGAGCCACTTGAAGCGGCGATGGTAGTGTTCTGAATAATCCTGGTAAACGTCGGCGGCACGGGCTTCAAAATCATCCGCGGTCTCCAGGCGATTAATGGAGGGTGTGCCATCGCTGCTGTCGTTGTCATCGTCAAAGATATCGAGGAGGGCCTCATCCTCATCGGTTAGCCGACTGTCCAAAAGACCGACATCCTGTGTGCCGATGGGAATCGGCAGGCCGTTTTTAATGGCATGCAGATAGACGTAGTTGCGGACGATGTGGCGTTCTACTGAGAGGATGAAGGCCTGGCCGCTGCTTTCAAGGCGTTTGAACAGGTTTGTGCGGCAGAATCCCATTAGTCGCTTGCCGGCGCGGGATAGGTCTTGAATCTGTTTGGCCTCGGTCTGGGTTGGCGGCTTGTGTGGACTTGGGGCGACATAGTTGCCCATGCCGTATCTTGGCAGATTGAGTTTATTGATGAGCCGCACAATCTTGTCGTCGTACAAGCGGGCATACTGGTCGTCGGGATCTCCATCGCGGATGGTGAACTTCACAGTCCGGGGAATTCGCTTTGGGAAGTATGACCGGCTGCCATCCTCGAAGGTCAGGTATCTTCGACTGGAATCAGGATCGGTCTGAGCGTAGTTGTCCTGTATGAAGCTGCGAGTTCGTCGAACCAAGTATAGCCGCATAAGGTCGCGCCAGTCATCAGCATGTTCGCTTTTCTCAAAAGCGGCAAGGGAACGAACGGGACACTGGTGGCGACGGATGAACTCGGTTTCCCCCAGTTCTCGCAGCAGTTTTTCGGGACGAACACCCATATCTGCGTCTTCCTGAATAAACAGGCGAAGCTGATTCGACAGATCCAGATAGGTTTTATTGTAGGGGGTGGCCGTCAGCAGGATGCATTTGCTCTCATTCGCACTGATATATTCCTGGATTGCGCGATATCGTTTGCCTTCACGGTTTCGCAGGTTGTGACTTTCGTCAATCAATACCAGACGATAGCGGCGGAGGTCAGGAAGGGCCTGAATTACGCGGCTCATCGAGACAATCTTTGCTCGCAGGCGGTAGCCATGGACGTAATCTGACCACATGGGAATTAGGTTTTTCGGACAAAGAATAAGCGTTTCAAGGCCGTGATCATCCTCAAAGATGCGAGCGAGGGCCGTGGCCATGAGGGTTTTACCGAGGCCGACCACGTCGCCGATCAAGACGCCGCCCCGTTTGTTAAGGTGGTGGGCGGCGATCTGGACTGCCGCTTTCTGGAAATCGAACAGCTTGTTGCCGAAATCCCTCGGAATATGGAATTCACTCAGGCCTGCCCGAGCTTCCTGGGCCAGATGATAAGCCATTTTCAGGTAGATGTTGTAAGGCGGAAGCGGCTCAGACCTGGCCCAGCTGGTCTCGATGATCTCCACCAATTCATCCGAGATATCGATGCACCATTTATCAGTCCACCGATCCTCAAACCACTTGGCCAGTTTGTTGCAGGCGTCGTGATCAAGGACGTCGACGTTTAGCTCTCCCTGTTTAGATAAGCCGGCGAAGGTCAGGTTACTGCTGCCGAGGTACCCAACAACAGGGTTTATTGGGTCGGGGCGAAACAGGAGGTAAAGCTTTGCGTGGAGAGTATGACGGAGGAAGAGTTTCACGACAACTTGGCCGGATTTGATCTGAGCAGCCAGTTTGCGCAGGCCGGCTTCATCCTGGTCAGTAGGAACGCCAAAGGTAAGTTGGTCTCGAAAACTCTGAGCAAGTTTCTTCTTAAGGCGAATGGCGGTCTGATTATCCATATCAGACGGCTCGCTTAGAGACACGGCATTGCGGAGTTCTTCCTCGGGCAGACGTTGCATGCCGACCAGGAGACGGCAGCAATTGCCGTCGCCACCAGGCCATTGCTCGATGAAGGTGTCGATTTGTTTCCAGCCGCGAAGATTGAAGTAACCGACGCAGAAATCTGCATGATCCGCCACATTAAGAGTGTCTTGAAGTGCCGGCAGCAGTCTCAGGTCAATGTTGTCGAATATTCTTGGCATTTTTCCAGTCCATTGAAGCCTGATTCACTCATCCCTCTGACGTCTTCTTGCCGAATCCAGTATCCCTGTCCCATTTACGGGCCGGCATGCGCCCAGCTGAAATCATGCCTCATACGCCCGGCGTTGCAGGCAAATCGGAAGCCGGGGATGTACAACATTAATCGCTCCGCCGGTTCGTTGGCCCGAACTGCTCAAATGCTACTGATTGCGTGCGGTCTGTGCCTCTAAATGTGGCCGCCCCTGCACCATGAGACAGGTGACCCGAATGATAACCGTCGCCTGTCATACTGTCAAAGGCCAGCATGGAACATAAGTTACATGCCTGAATTGGCGTGGGAGCGGTGGAATCGGCAACAAATTGGCAGTTTGCCTTGCCGGCGGGCGGGCTCTTTGGTGACGGGACCGGTATCTGCGTCGTAAGACGGTCTTGACGGTGAGGTGTTAGGGGCGGTTGGCTGACAAGGTTCAATCCGGTAGTCCACGCCACCTCAGAAATCCGAGTCCCTTTTTGCGAACATCTCTACGCCGCGGCATAAGATGTTTACAGAAGAACGAAAGTTAACAAAGTAGGCGACGCCGGGCAGCAGGCGTGGTCGTCACTTCTAAAATAATTTCAGAAATCCCGCGCGCCTATCTTCTTCGTGCCCTGTCGTAGTATTTTCCGGAAGCCGAATGTTTATGCACACGCCCGCGCGCTCCTGTACATAGCAGCGCGGCGTGCGGAACGAAGAAGGCTGCAAGGGGCGTTGTATTCCACCGGGGGATACCCGCCAGCCAAGACCTATATCGACAAAAACGCAAAAACATTACGAGGGAGATCAAAAATGACTCAACCAGCAAATCACACCGACCGGGGACAGCTCAACAGTGACATCCCAGCACTCACAGATGATCAGGGACAGGAGTTCTATTTACTTGAACATATTAATAGTATTCTTACAGACAGAAATAGTGTGGAACCAACATCTATCACCTTTCGTCGATCCAAGTGTGACTGCGAGTTGTGGTTCTGTCCTGAATGTGGAGCACGGAAGGCTGCAAAGGAGAGGAAGGCGTATCTTCCCGTTCTTAATAGTTTTCGTCATATCTTGATGATAACCCTGACCGTGGACCCAAGCTTATTCATCTCTCCCGAAGATGCATACGAATACCTCGCGTCCAAACGCTGTGTCGCAGAGTTCCTGCGGAAGCTCCGTAAACACGGGGTGCTTATCACGCGGCGGTATTGCTATCGCTTGGAATTCCAGGAAGGTAACGGAATGCCCCACTACCACGTGCTCGTCGAGGCCAGGTTCATATCTCACGACCTTGTAAGCTCCCTTTGGAATGGTCTCGGCCCCCGCCAGAGGACCGACGGGGACCCGCGGAAGTTGGGGTTCGTATACGTCACAGCTAAGAACTCTCCTGAGGTCGGGCGCACGAACGCAGAAAGCGCACTCGATTATATTCTCAACACACCTGAAGAATGGCCTGCATGGGTCATGGACAAAGGGGGCCTGAACGGAAGGATAAGGCTAACCTCCACCGGCGGGGGGTTCTGGCCTCCAGATACGAATCCGAAGCCCCCCACTCCTCGCAGGCGAAAGCCCTACAAGCCGCGTTCCAAGTCGAATCTCACTTACAGGAAACTGGCAGAGCGGTGCCTAACCAAGCATAACGTTTTTATGCTTGAGCGCACAAACGATCTATGGACTGGTGAATTTAGAATAAAGAGAACCTGGTTGGCAGAGCTTGAGTTGCAGCCGTTACACGGTGGCGAAGATTCATTACACACGATTGCCCTCACAGAGGACTTCGATGTTGAATCCGTGGAGGCCCTGGTTAGGCAGATATATGAGAGGGGGCAATGGGCTATTCGCATCAATAGGGCATCTGCGGATGTTAGAGCAGTACTGCCAATAGGCGAATGGTGGACCCCGTCGGGATATCCTGACGAGTGTG
>CAZVYJ010000003.1:19762-105071 GCA_964631565.1 uncultured Planctomycetaceae bacterium | reverse complement strand
ATAAACATAACTTCCGCCACGCCATTGTCAATTAAAAAGTAGCCTGTCCCCTTTACTCCCCAATTAAAAAGTAGCCTGTCCCCTTTACTCCCCAAACATGGAAAATTTGATCCCCGATTTCCGCCAGACAAGCGACACGACCAGTCCTGCTGTGGCAAGCGGTATGCCAATGAAAAGAACCATAATGCTGAGATTGCAGAAAAAAGGTAACCAACTGAAAACAAGCGCACCGTAGCCTATAAGCAAAGCTATAGCACCAAGTATGCTGATGCCTTTTTCTTCTTGCACCTTATTCAAATTATCGGCGGCGGGCGAAGTTGCATCATTATCGCAACCAGTGTATTCCCGGCCGGTTATATCCTGCTCATTCTCCATTTGAACCATCCTTTTCCTTTGCCTGCTTTGCTGTAAGGTGACGTTTTTCAGCTAAAAAGAGTCTATAATCCGTTGTCCAGCCCAATATTTTTTTGTCTTCAGACAGCAGGATAAGATAGGTATGTGGAATCGCCATACCAATCCAGTAATCGTCGACTTCCTCGGGCGTTATCCCGCATACATACTTGATCTGCTCTATGGACGGTGCAGGATCTGATACATCACCCTGCGGATACCACTCGATTACCTCCGAAGCATACGGCTGCGTGACATCATCAAGGAGATTATTTGCGGATATTATCTTCTTTTTCGTATACTCGTTCACGTTACCTATTCCATACTCTCCAAAAACGTCCGCTTTCTTGACCTTAGCGTAGAACTCCTCAGCTGTTTTGGGATGCTCAGCCAGTATGGCTTCGACCTCATCCGGCGTAAAAGGTTTTTCATAGTACGTGTACAGACAGCACACCGGCATCAGGGTCTCCAGGAACATGATGCCTATCAGTATTTTCCAGACTGTTTTTCTTTTCATATCGAGATATCCTACTGTATCTTTTCAGCATAATCATCCCAGAAATCTCTGATAACTTTTTTACCATTTTTATAAATTATATCATGGTCTTCCTTAAAGTCATCGCTACGGTCATCAGTTTTGACTTTGTCTTTATGCTTAACATCATCTGGATCGTCGGGGCCGTCCTCGCCAAGAGATTCATGCCCTTCAGGTATTTGATACAATTCGAGTGTATCATCCCCTTCGTCCTTCACCACAGTCATCTTCTCCGTCCATTTGGGAGCATCCTCAAATTCCTCGTCTTCTTCAAGGACATCGTCGTCAACGGCCGGATTTACAAGAATAACGCTGGTAATGCCCGACACTCCGTTGTCGCTGGTTTGAAGGGCCTTCAGCACAACTCTGGCGCCCAGGCTGTGGGCCATGATATGGATTCGGGTCTCCGGACACTTATCGCGAAAATCCCTTATAAAAGCAGCAAAGCGGGTATTGGCAACTTCATTGGCTCTTTCTTTAGCATCGCTCCACCCACTCCCGAATGCCCCGGCCTTGCGGGCATCCCAAATGAAGTTAAAAACTGTACATGGCGGTATGCATTTTCTTCTGCATGCGTCCTTATATCCTTTGGTGATCCTCTCACCAGCCCAATTCCCTGCGTCTTTATCTTTGGTATCCCAACCATGTACGAAAATTAATGCACATTTTGGGCACTTGCCAATATTCAAGCCTGACGTCGTTTCACCGCCGAGAGGAGTCGTCTTGTATTCATTGCTTGGAGACACAAACTTGGGGTGACCTGGTATCCATTCTATTTCTTTCTCCACATAAGAATGAACATAACCATCGATAATATAGTCGGCTGGTTCTCTTTCATTTTCTTGATCTTGATTAACTTCTTCCTTTTCTTTTGCCCTCTCTCTGATTTTTGCTGGGGTTGGTCCTCCATAATGTTTGGGGAAGTAATCGTCCTGATCCGACTCTATCGTTGAGAGCGGCGGATCCAAGCCCAAGGGATCACTCAAGTTCGCCGGTCTGCTGCGGACATATTGATACAGGTTGGCTCCATCTATATACCCGAGCGGATCATGAGTAAGCCAGCTCCCAAGGGCAGGCTGGTAGTACCGCCGGCGGACGTGATACAGCCCCGTCTCGTTGTCATATCTATATCCACAGAAGAATATCTCGTTGTCATAGGCGGTCAGAGAGCCGCTGGCGACGTTGTACGGCGTGCCGTACGGATCGTACATATACCGCTCAAGCAGCGACCCGCCGTCTGAGTACAGGCCGACGACGTTAAAGTTGGCGTCGTACATGTAATAAACGGTCTCGATGTTGCTGCCGTCCGTATCATCATCGCGGAAGCGGCAGACAGGAGCGTCGATATAGTTTACGCCCCAGATGTACTGCTTCTCCGGATAGTCCGTACCGCCGTCTTTGTGAATTTCAAGCACCCGCCAGAGTATGTCGTAATAGTAATCGTAGACAACGTCATTTTCGCCTGTCTTGTCGGTTTTGACGATGCGGCGATTAAGACCGTCGTACTCGCACGCGATCAGCTGCGTATCGGTACCCTCAGCATCCTTGTCGCCGTCGTCGTTGGTGTCTTCCCAGACTTCGACAAGTCGGTTCCATGCGTCATAAACATAGAACAGCCGCGTCGCGCCGTCGGCTATCGTCCCAGCCCGCGGCCCGGCCGTCATCTCGCCGGCTGCATCGTAAACAGGGTCCACCCACGCGGACTGCCCGCCGCCCTCGGTGATGGCGTCGCCGGCCGTGGGGTGGATAAAGTGGATAAAGGGGACAGGCTACTTTTACGGCGTTGATTTTGGTCGGCCGTGAGGCCGAAGCGTGCTTTCCATACCCCATTCCGCAGCCATCTGTTTCACCCATTGCTCTCTCCCGAACGGACAGCCATGCTGAATGCAGCGGCGCATCGCCTCAAGTTTTCCGGCGTCGTTGCGTATTACTTTTTTTCGCTGAGCAGCTTGTCTACCATCTGCGGAACGTTTTCGGCGGCGAAGTTGTCATCCATTTCCATCTTGATATACATGCCGTCGCCGATTCTGCGGACGATGACCGCGGCCTGGTTTTTGTCGGACATCAGCCGGTAAGGCGCATCAAAACCTTCGAACGTCATTCCGCGCGTCGTCCTGCCGACGATTCCTTTGCTCGGCAGGCCGAGTTCGGCGGCCAGTTTGCTTTCGGTGGCGAAATCAGCGCCGACAGCCGGCTTTTCGGTCTTGTCCATTATGCGAATCAGCACCGCGCCGGTGGATGCTATCTTCGGCTGGTCCTTGTTGCTGCCGCTCATCGAGCCTTCCGGGCAGGCGATGCGGAACGTCGTTGTCTTGTCGATGACATACTCTTTCGGCAGTTTGAGAAAAACGTCGGTCCACTCGTTTTCCTTCGTACTCTCGGTCCAGACCGTGTCGATCGTCTTCCACGACTCGCCCTCATCCATCAGGGCGGCCATCGCGTCATCGACAACCTGGAGCGCGAAACCTTTTTTGGGATTCGTCCAGGTTCGTATCCAGATAAGGTGGTCCTTGCCGGGCGTAGTCTTCATGGTGTACTGCATGCCGGCGTGTGCCTTGCCCTGCTGGCCCCATGCGACGGCGGGATATTCAAGCAGCGCGGAACTGCCGCAGATTTTGAGAGAGTACTTTCCCTCCCAGAAGACCGCGCTTTCGTCCTCGTCGTCGCACTTGGAGGCGGGTTTTTCATCCAGCCAGCTCACATTGGCGCCGGCGACATCGTCCATGGCGAGTACATAGGTATAGTTCGGTCCTCTTGCCGCCTGCGGCTGCTTCTTGAAAAACGCCCATGAGTAAACAATCGGGCCGACGGCCGTGAAAACACCCAGCAGAACGATGGGCGTCCAGAAAGCCGCTTTCCGCGAGAGCCGGCCTTTATCAGTCGTGAAACGTGACATCACAAGCCCTTTCACATGGACATATTCTCTATGTTGCGACCCGCCAAAAAGAACGCCGCAGATTCGATTAAGGCGGCCATACATCAAAACCCGCCGGTGCTTGCGTAGTTCCGTAATCTTAAAAAGAGAATCATAACATCCCCCACAATTTCCAGTTATCGTGTATGATAGTCGGCTAAACCTAATGGGAAAAAACACGCAACAGAGTCCCTTATAAAGGGAAACCCTCCTGCCGCAGATGTGTTTCAGATAGAGCATCTGACAACCTGGGAGTCTGAAATAAGAGGGTTGCGGTTTACTGTCAGGAAAGGCAATACGTAACTATGCTGAATAAAAAGCTTTATGTAACTTCAGTGCGGTCTGATGCCTGCCGCAGAACGCTAAATATAACATTATGTCTTCTGGCCGCAGCCGCTGCGGGCCTGGCCCCTCTGGCCGCTGCAAACGCCGCAGACACAACCACCATAGCGGTTCTGCCGGTCAGGGCCGCCAGCGAATTCGGAGCAAAGGATCCCTCCGTTTCGGACCTGGACCCGCTGATATCTGCCGCACTGGCGAAAAATTTCCAGGTTATCGGCTCCGATAAGGTGATGGCCTTATTCAAAGAAGCCGGCATGACCACCGGACATATACCGAGCTTTTCTCTCGGGCAGATTGCAAAAGAAAAACTCTCCGCCGCACTGCGCGAATTCAAGTTCGTTCTCGCGCCGGCCGTTTATAAATCGCCCAACGGCAGATTCTGGCTGACAGCGCGTCTGTGCGATGTGGAAAGCGGAACGGTCACCGCCTTCGCTCGGGTTTACGGCAACAGGTGGAGCCTGCTTATCGAACAGCTGCCGCAGCTGGCGTCGCAATTAACCGAGAAGCACGAGCCCAACAAGGCGCCGGCCATGGAAAGCAAGGAAGCCGAACCCGCCGAAGCCATCAGAATGCAGATGGAGCAGACCGAGACAATCGGCGAGGAACTGGCGGAGGCAAGACTGGCGCTGCCGGAAGATCATCCCTGGGTGGTAAGCCTTCGCGACACGTTCGACGCCTCGGCCAAAAAGCTGGGCGAAATTGTCGACGCCAGAGTCACCGAGCTTGGTGCGGTGGGCACTTTACTGCAGGAAGACGACATGCCGGCCGAACAGCTCGGCGACGAGATGTCCAGGGAAGTTGAGTCGCTCGAAAAGCAGCTTCGCACCGGGTACCTGGGAAACGTGTATCTCGATAAGGAACTCGAGATAGAGCTGGTTCACGGCGTGACGATAAAGTTTGTTCTTGTTCCGTGCGGCAAGTTTCTCATGGGTGCGCCGGAAGGCGAAAAAAGGCGCTGCGACAACGAAGGCCCACAGCACCCCGTAACCATAAGAAAAGCGTTTTACATGGGAGCCTACGAGGTGACCCAGAAACAGTTCGAAGTAATCGTCCGCTACGCGCCCGGAACGAAAATGAAGGGCGACAGGCTGGTCCCGCCGCTGTTCGACGGATGCTCACCCCTGCCCAGCAGGTTCAGGGGCGAAAATCTGCCGGTCGAATCGGTAAGGTGGGACGATGCGAACAAATTCTGCAGCGAAGTCACTCGCAGAACGCGATACAACGTCCACCTCCCGACCGAAGCCCAGTGGGAATACGCCTGCCGGGCCGGCTCTAAAACCCCGTTCAGCACTGGTGAATCGCTTGATACCGACCACGCCAACTACGACGGCAACTACGTTTACGGCGGCGGCAGCCCGGGCAGGTACGCTATGCAGACAATGCCCGTCGGATCGCTCAAGCCAAACGCGTGGGGACTCTACGATATGCACGGTAACGTGTGGGAGATGTGCAGCGACATTTACGCCCCGTATACGTCCGACCGAGCGGTCGACCCGACGGGGTATCACAGCAGCGATACGATGCGCGTCTGCCGCGGCGGAAGCTGGGTCAACTTCCCGTGGCACTGCAGGTCAAGCTGCCGGTTCCGAATACAGACCGAAGAACCCAAGCTGCCTACGGCAAAGTCGCTGCTGGTCGGCTTCCGCGTGGTGTGCGATATACCGGAAGACCCGAGCAAACTGAAAATCGCGCCGCCGAAGATGAAATAGCAATTATTCCCCGACACCGAAAGAACACCCGGAGCAGTGAGATGAAAAAAATATCGTGCCTGACAATAGCGTTCGTTCTTGCCGCAGCGGCATCAATCGCCGCAGCGGAGACCGCCAAACTGAGTTTTTCATACGGACTGGCGATTAAAGACAACGGCGACCTGGTCGTAAGCTGCCAGGGTGCACAGAAGTCCATCGTCATCATGTCGCGCAAGGGCGAGAAGATAGCCGAGTTCGGCTCGCAGTACCTGGAGCGACCGGCCGGCCTCGCCATCGACGCCGACGGGCGAATACTGGTTACGAACGTAAAAGGCCAGAACGAAAACCAGGCAGGCGAACTGGTCATATTCGACGGCAGCGGCAAGATGCTGAAAACCATAGGCGGCATGCTGGAACCGCGAACCGTGCTCGCAGGTCCGGACGGGCGAATCTATGTCTGCGACACCGGCGACTCGCGCGTAATCGTTTTCGACAAGGACGCCGAGAAGCAGCTTTTCGTAATCGATAAAATTCCCACCGACGACGTCATGACCTCGCCGCTGAAGAATCCCGCGGGCATAGCGATAGCTGACGGCAAACTGTATATCTCGGATACCGGAAATAACAGAATCCTCATAATGCCGCTGCCGACAAAACCAGGCGAACTGTCGGACCCGACAGTAATACACGACATAAACATGTGGCCGGAGGGGCTGACGCTGGACAACAAAGGCAACCTGTACGTCATCGACCGCGGGCGGATACGCTGTTTCTCGCAGACCGACTTCAAAGAGACAAACAGCTTCGCCTGCAGTACAACGATGTGGTTCAATCCGCGAGAGATGGTCATAGACGGCAGCGGCAGAATCCTTGCGACGGACTGGACGTCAGGCAGAGTCATCGCGACAACTCCCGACATGGCCGATCCGACACCCACGATCTCTCTGGACGAAAACGACCGCACAAAGGCCGTCATCGAGTGGACGTCGCTGGACCCCAAGCCCACGATACTCCGGTACGGCCCGGACGAAAACTGTGAAGAATCCTACGAAGACAAAACACCGACCACCGCGCACCGCGTGGTGCTGAAGGACCTTAAGCTCGCAACACGATACTATTACCACATCGGCTCGCCGGTTGAATGCATTCCTGAGACATTCTCCGACCGCAAGGATCTTTCGCTGGCGTATCAGCGTCGCAGCTGGAAAGTCATGAAAGACGGCTACTCCGGCGAATACGCGTTCGCCACGCTGCCTGAACCCGGTAAGGTGGACTGGGTGACTGCGCCGGCCCTGGTCGTGGTTTACAAAAACGTCGTCTCAGAGGACCTCAAGGGCAACAAATCGACTCGCGTGCTGGACGATGAGGATATCGAAACGCTGAAAAGCGAATTCGAGACGATGCGCCTGTGGATATGGCGGCACACGCACTGCAAGGTCAACCTCGAATGGACCTATGTCATCGTCGAGGAAGAATGCCCCGCACCCGGCTTGCTGACGGAAGAAGTGGTGCAGCGATTCGCGGAAGGCGTGGAAGCCCAGGGCAAGGACCTGCATGACTTCTGGTTCGTCGATGTCTGCGGGACGGCCGGCTGGTATGCGTTCTATCTCGGCCACGAAATCGGCAACACCGGCTACGAACTCGGCTCGTGCTTCACCGGGTTCGGACACGGCACCAAACCGGGCTGGTGGTGGTTCCCGACGCACGAATTCGGCCACCTCATGCACTCGTGGGCGATGAACAGCGGCATTTCCACATTCTGCTTCCCTGACGCGCCGTGGAGTTTCTCCGCCAGGTGCGGCGAAAACTTCCATTTTATGGGCACAAATTACGAAATCCAGCCGCCCCGGGCATGGCTGACGCTCAGGAAATCGATAATCAACCAGAGCGCAGACGCCAACGGCAACGGCGTTCCGGATGATGACCCCCGCGTACCGCTGGACGAAAAGCGGTTCGGCTGGACCGCCGAAATGGGCGGCGACTGCATGAAGCGACTGATGGCAGGCGGCCTTACGCCGGGCTATCCATACGGAACATACAAGGATTTCGAAGGCAAGGAGCACACACTCAACGAAGGCGAACTGAACTGGGCCGACAAGAAAATCGTAAAATCGACGCCGAAAATCGACGGCAAGCCTGAAGATGAAGAATGGAAAGAAGTCTACTCCATGCCCAACGTGACGACCCCCAAGCCGTACCGCGACATAAAGGCCAAACTCTATATCGCATGGGACGACGACAACTATTACTTCGCCATAAAGAGCAACAAGAAAGTCATCGCAGGCTTCGACCTTGACGCCGCCAACGACGGCTGGTTCCACGGCCGCGACAATCTGCGATTCTCCGTCCGCCCGCCGATGAACAAACGCGGGCTGGAAGTCGGCGGAGAGATATGGGACTTCCTCAACGACCGGATGAACCTGCATAACGGCCAACTTTGGTACAGAGACGCCTACAAGCCGGGCGATATCAAAGGCGCCGCCGGCCAAACTGACGACGGCTGGTATATCATCGAATGCGCCGTACCGGCACGACCCGACATACGCATCAAGCCGGGGCTGAATCAGAAATTCGCCCTGCGATGCTACCTGTGGTCGGAAGAGGAAGACGCTTTCAGGGGACAGGCGAACTTTTTCGATGCCGACAATTTCGTGTACGACATGGAATGTGTCGAAAAATAAAACCCCTATAAAATGACAACCGCACGGCTAGGCAGTTTTCAAGACAAGCCGGCCGTCGGTTATGCGCGTATATATGCAGTACTTTTGGGCCGCGCCGCAGTTATATAAAGAAGCAGTAAGACAAGAAAAACAAACGAGATAAAAGTCGAAATAAACCAATATCCGGAAAGGTCTGATTCATGAACAGGACGCTTAAAGCTACGATATTGTCGTTTGCTATTATCACGGCAGCTGCCGGCAGTCTTTTTGCCGCCCCCATCGATGATGCCAAGGCGCTTCTCGCACAAAAAAAGTACGAGGAGGTCGACAAGGCGCTGGGCGAGCTGCTTACCGGCCAGTCGCCGAATCCCGAAGCGTTGAAAATATCGTTCGACGCCGCGATGGCTGACGGGCGAGTGATTACGGCAAGTAAGAGAATCGACACGCTTCTCGATATTACGGAAGGCAAAGACCCGGCCCTGCTGCTGCAGGGCGCGGAACTCGCCGAGAACCTGTCCGACAGCCGCAAGGCCCTGGTGCGATACGTCGCATACGCCCGCCTCGAAAACAACCGCACGCCAAGCCTCGAAAAAGCCCTGATTTACGTCCTTTCCAAAGGCCCGTACGCCGACGAATACAAAAAGTATCTGCAGATATTCGGCCCGACCGATCGCGGGTGGGACATGGGGCAGCAGTTGCTCGAAAGGCTCATCGAGATTCCCGACGCACCCAAGGCGAGGGAAATCGCCGAGCTGATAATGACAACGTACCCCCAGGGCGAACGCGTCTACAGAATCCACCAGATGCTCCGACAGGCGGCGGACAATTTCCTGCTTGGCAAAGAGCCGCGGGAAAGGTTCTACCAGACGCTGATGGTCATGGTAAAAGGCGTTCCGTCAAACTATGCCGACATAGACCATATTCTCAGAAACGCCGATCCGGAAATGAACTACCAGGAGCGGGTGGATTTCGTGCTTGAAGCCATGAGCCGAAGCAAACAGCCCGTCAGCCTGGAAATAATCAACCGCTTCAGGAACGCCGGCGTTCTGGAAACCGACGACGCCAAGTTGAAGGCCGGCCGGGCCTATCTCGCCCTCGAACCGGTTTACCGCGATTCCAAGAATCCGGCGGATTACGGAACCTATCTGGGAATCATGGGCGAAATGCCGCAGGTTTTCGCGATAGAGGGCAAGGCCCTTCTGTCACCCGCGGATGTATCAGCAAAAATCAGCGCACTTCTGGCCAAGACGCCGAACAATTTCGTTCCGGCGAGCGGACAGATAGAAAACTTCTGCTCACGCTATTTCGCGAATCCGGAAAAACTCGCACTCATACAGGCTCAGATACCCGTCCTGCCGATCAGGTGGCTGGATTTCCTGCTGACCGAAACCAAGGGGCAGAACATCGACGCCGTCCTGGCCGCAAATTACAAGGACAAGACGTTCAAGTACATCATCGACCAAAACACGAACCTCATGCCCACGTTCAACCGACTTGAACGCAAGGACCTGCTGATTGCCGCGGCAAGGAACTACATAGCCGCCTACCCCGGGACGTTCAGCGAAGTGCACGTGAGGTCAAATGTAATGGGCAGCGCCCTGTTCAGCGTTGACGAGAAAATCTCCTTCCTGGACGAGATGGCCAACAAGCTAGGCGGCTGCCCGCAGCTTGTGACCATGGCCGCCGCAATGGCCGGCGACAAGGCGAATTTCGGCGACAATCCGAAATTCCAGGCCGTCAAACAGAAAATCGACGCCAAGACGCCCAGCAACGACCCGCTGGTTCGCGCCGACGCGGCTATCAACGCGGTCAACCAGGGCGACATCAACGCCGCCCATGCCGTCGCGAAGAAATTCCTCTCTGAGTACGCCGGGCGCATCCCTGGCGACCTGGACGACGCCAAGAGCTGCGAAGAACTCGCCGCTTACGACGTCCTGGCGAAACACTGGAACTTCTGCTACCCCAATCCTGACGCCACCGTGGTCTTTGCCGAAACATGGGCGCCGAGGCTGTCCAACGGCGAGGTGTGGACATGGCTGCTCAGAAGAGTCAGGGAATTCCAGAAGTTCGACACTCTGCTGAAAATCACGCCGAATTATTTTGCAGCGGTCGGCACAGGCCAGGGAAAACCGGATGCTCTTTCTGAACTGACTAACCTGAGAAATCCGGAAGGCAATACGGACTTCATCCTCGCCCCCTACTATGACAAGATGGGTGATTACGCGCTGAGAAACCTTTACTACCAGCGAGGCCTGTACAACGAGAAGCGGCAGCTCTTCGTAAACGAAGTTGCGAAAATCCTGACCAGACCCGGCTACGTAATGAAAGACATGTGGCTGCTGCCGCAGTTGATGAATGACCTCAACGCATGGGCCAGCCCGGATGTCAAGATTCCGCCGGAAGTCATCGCCGCACTGTGGAACAGCTACATAGCCTGGTCAAACGAAACAGGCTCATACGACCCGGGCATTGAGCACGGCATATACGCCCTTTACAAAAAAGCCCAGCTGCCGCAGCAGGCTGAAGCACACTGGAACGGGTATCTCGTGTTCCTGCAGAAGCGTCCCGTCGCCGACCGCATATCGGCGCTCAATATGTTCATCCGATACGGAACACTGGATGTCGAAGAAGAAGGAAAGCAGATTCCCCAGATGCGAGTGCATACGATACTGAAGGTCATGCGCCCGCTGTACGACAGCGTCCTGCCTGAATCATCGCCCAAAATATCGCTGACATGGAATCTGCCCGGCGAACTGAAAAACATGATTTCCAAGTGGCAGCCGGGCCCGAACAGGGACGAAGCAATAGCTCTCGCAGCCACCCTGTCGAAGATATCGCTTGATCGTTATCTGTACGACGGCCCATGGGGTCCGTATTACGAAATGCTCGACCTGCTCTGCAAAGAAGCCGTCGCCCGCAAGGACTGGCCGGAAGTGCTGCGCCTGACAGACAGCCTGGCAAAGGTCATGGCGATACAGGGCGGGTGGGAATACTGGTTCAGCTACGCCATCAAACCGATGCTGACCCTGCTCGAAGAGAACGGCGCCTACCAGCTCGCTTTCGCGTTCGCGGCGGACCTGGAAAAGGAAGGCAATCCGGCCGAAGCCATCGCCAAGCAGATTGCCATGGCAAAGGCGAAACTCGCAAACCATATTCCGAACCTTATACCGGTGGCTGCCACCGACCCGACTTACAACCTGCACCTCGCCGCTCATTACCTTTCATTGGGCGACCAGGGAAAAGCATGGGAGCTGACGCTCAGCAAACTGGACCTGCTGCCGACTGCATGGCAGTCGCTTGATGCCGACTACGTGGCATGGGCGGCCGACCAGATGCGCAGGCAGAAACTGCTGAACCAGGCCCTCCAGTTCGTCCGCGGCATACTGCTGCAGGAATCGGACCTTGATCCGGAAACAGCGGCGCAACTTCTCGTTATCCGCGGCGATATTTATCGCGACATGGAAAACTACCAGGCGGCAAGGCTCGAATACGAAGGTCTCCGCCAGAACAACCGCTACCAGGCCACGCAGGCCGGTCTTGTCGCCACTTACCGGCTGATAGGACTGATGATTCTTACCAAGGACTACAACACGGCTGAAGGGCTGCTCGAAAGACTTATCGACTCCAACAGCCCGCAGACCCAGGCCGAAGCTTATTACCTCTACGCCAAGATGGCCTTCGAACAGGGCGAATATCGCCAGGCCAAGGAATACGTCCAGAAAGTCAGGGACCGTGTTTCGGACCACGTCGAAGCGGCCCTGCTTGAAGGCGAACTGAACCTTTACCTCCCCGGCGGCCTGCAGTACACCGAAGTCGCCGTCGGCGACCCGAGGCTTAGCACAGTCGTCATGCCGGGCAGACAGCTCACGCTGAAGCTGCGAGACCCGAACCTTTCGGTGGCGCGCGGCGGCATGGCGATACCGGTGGTGATAACCACGTCCAATGGCGGCGATGTCGAGCACATAAAGCTGCTGCCTAGCTCCGCCGACAAGAACCTGTTCCTGGGCAATATCTCCACCACTCTCGGCAAACCGGCCAAGGACAACCTCGTCCTGGAAGTCAACGGCGATGACGTTGTCAGCTACATAATCGATCCGGAATTCCAGAAAGCCAACGATCTGAGCTATCCGCCCAAGACGCTGCAGATACGCTCCGACGCAAGGCTGGCCGCCAGCAGCGGCAAGATACTCACCGAAGAAGAAGAAAAGGCCCGCGAGCTGGAACTTAAAATGCAGAAGGTCGTAGAGATAGGCAGCCGGCGGTTCGATATCCAGCGCAGCGGCCAAACTGTCCGCCCGGGCAGCGATATTTATGTCCAGGTAACCGACCTCGACCGCGACGTCTCCGACGAACCAGACACGGTGACAGTGGACATAAGGACAACCAGCGGCGACAGGCTCGGCGGATTCCCGCTCAAGGAAACCGGGCCGCATACCGGCATGTTCCGCGGAACCGTGCCGACCGGAATTCCGCTGCCGAAGGCTTCGGCATCAGATACGGAAGCCGGCAAGAATCCCGGCACCGCCATCAACTCGACGGCGCCGGCGACATGGTCAAGCGCCGCCGACGGCAAGAAGCCGAAATGGTTCGAAGTCGACACCATGAGCTCGTTCGAAATAGCCGGTTTCGCGGCGAAAATTCCGCACCTTTCGACCGTGCAGGCCATGTCGCTGTGGGGCATGCTGTCCGACGATTACGAAAAACTTGCGGTATGGCCGGAGACGAACGTCTCGGCCACCGGCGGGTTGACCATAGACATCGCCAACGAAGCACGAGGCTCCAGTGTCGACCAGATAAGGCGGCACCTCAAGGTGGCGACGACTTCAAGCTATCAGCAGGACAGTCTGAAGTACGACCGCGCCGATACGCCGATGAAAGGCAAGGACGGCTGGACAACCAATCGCATAACCGGCACGTTCTATCTGCCCGGCAAGCAGTCGCTTGAACTGCAGTTCACTCAGCCCGTTTCGCCGAACAACTGGCAGACCGCTTACCTGTTCATCGACGGGCAGCTCATAATCGGCGGCACGATAAACGCCGACACCATCAAGCAGACCGGCAAGATTACACTCGAAAAGGGCTGCCACAAGATGGAAATCCTCCTCACGGATTACTGGCAGAATTCGACCGTGAGCGTGGGCTATCGCATGGACGACGGCACCATCGCCCCGCTGCCGGAGGACTGGTTCTCCACCGTGAAAAATCCGGAACTGGCCGACTTCCTCCGCACCAAGGGCAAGGTGGAAATAAAGGATGACATGCTGAACGTCACATTCGCCAAGCCGATAAGGCTGCGAAAACTGAAACTCGTATTCGAAGACTTTACCGAAACGGCAGTCTCCATCGATTCCATCACCGTCAAGGATGTCGCCGGCAAGACAATCCTTCCCGTGCCGAACGATTTCTCGACCGCAACAACCAACAATGTTCTGGAAATAGCTCCGGGCGACGAAATCGAATTCGTCTACACCGACCCCAAGACGCTCCAGCAGAACAACCAGATACGCACGACCAAGCTGAACTCGTCATATTTTAACGGCAATGTCTCGATCGCATACGAGTTCATCACCCAGGTCGACGGTATAATGAATTTCAACTACTACCCCGCAAGGCGATGCAGAACCGGCGACCAGTTGGTAATCATGGTTACCGACTACGACGAGGACACCACCGACCAGCGCGACGTCGTTGATGTGCTGGTAACGACCTCCAGCGGCGAAAAGCTGAGGCTCCAGGCGCTGGAAACGGCAAAGGGTCTGTCCGCGGCGTACGAAAATCACGCCGGTCAGTTCATGGCCATCCTCAAAACCGGCGACCAGACCGGCAAGGACACCATAAAGGTCGTCCCGGGCGACAGGCTCATCGTCAGCTATGTCGACCGCGAGAACACGAACCCCGGCATTCCGATCGAGCGTACGACCTCGATAGAGGGCGCCAGCAACGCCAAGCCGGAACTGACCGTTTACCGCACAAGCGTTGAACGCACCGAAAAGAAAAGCCTTAGCGTGAAGGAAGGCGAAGAGAGCATCGATTTCGATACGCTGATAGTCGCCACCCATCCCGATTACAAGGCGGAAGGTGCAGAGAACGCCGCCACCCAGGCCGACGCATCGGGCGTTATCCCGATAAGCGCCAACGCCCCGCTGCTGCTTGAAGTCAAGTATCCGACGATGGCGCTGCATCAGGGCAGCAAGTTCTACGTGGAAGCCGTCGCCGATTCGGAACTCGCCGCCGCCAAGAAGGAACAGCGAGAGCCGGAAATACTTCAGGCGGAGCTGAGTGTCGAAAACGTAGCCGGCCTGGCGTCCCGGAAAGGATACCCGGTGCGCCTCCAGAGTCATATACGCCGCGACGATAACCAGATGCTGCAGGACGGGTGCTTCGCAGGCGTCATACGGTTCCAGCTCGGCTCGCCGGGCGACCCGGTAAATGACCTGGTCATACCCGAAACAAGCCTGGGCACGCTGGAGAGAACGCGGTCCGCCGAAGAGCTGTACGACAAGGTTCCGACACTGCTGGTCGCAGGCAACGACACGGTTCATATCCGCCTCGTCGACGCCGAGGGCAAGCAGGTCAGCGAAAGCCGAGTCCGCCTTGTGTCCGATGCGATGATGGAGATAGCCGACGACGCCTATCGCGTCCGCAGAAACGCCATCCATATCGGCGAGAAATTCTTCATCAGGATAGACGACCCGGACCAGGACACCTCTGACCTTCGCGACAGCGTTGTCGTGGAGCTCAAGGCGTCTTCGGGCGACACGGCCAGGCTGGTGCTTTCGGAAACACTGGACCACTCCGGCATTTTCACCGGCAGCATTCAGCCGGTATACAAAAATGAAAAGCCGACCACCAACCCGGATGAAGCCGTAAAGGACGAAGACCAGCTGCGGGTCGATTTCGGCGACGAAGTAACCCTCAGCTACGTTGACGCGATGTCGCTGGCGTCAGCCGGATCGAGAGACATCGTCAAGACGGCGAAGATATATCTCGGCAGCGACGGAAACCTGACCGTCTTCACCAAGCGGTTCCCGGACTCCGAGACGGCCGTCAAAACCCGCCTGCTTATGGCGGAAGCCTTCTTCGAACTGGCCAAGGGTCACAGAAAACTCGGCCAGACGGAAGAAGCAGCCCAAAAGATCGCACGCGGCAAGGAAATCCTGGAAGAAGCGCTGCGGGATTATCCGGAAACCACGCTGATGGCCCACAGCGAGTACCTGCTGGCGAACCTCGCGCAGGAACTCGGTAACTATCAGGAAGCCATCGGACGATACTCGCAGGTCATCCAGAACTACGGCGAGTCGGAATATGCACCCATCTCGCAGTTCAAGAAGGCGCTGTGCTTCGAGAAGATGGACAATTACGACCAGGCCTGCGAAGAGTACGTCAAGCTGACGTATATCTATCCCAACAGTCCGCTGGTCGCCGACGCCACGCTGCGTCTGGCCAACTACTACTACACGAAAAAGTCCTATGAAGTGGCCGGCAAGGTGTTCCTCAAGTTCCAGCAGAACAACCCGCACCACGAAAAGGCGCCCAAGGCGTTGTTCCTTTCGGCGCAGTGCGCCTGCAAGAACCAGGATTACACGCTGGCTGTAAAAACGTTCCAGATGCTCATAGACGAGTACCCGGACGAAAAAGACCTGCGTGCCGAAGCGATGTACTGGAAAGGCGACACGCTGGTCCTGGCGCACGACAATATGGGCGCATATCGTGCGTTCAAGAAACTTACATGGGATTATCCAGAGACCAAATGGGCGAAGATCGCCCGAGGCCGGCTGACCGAAGACGTCTTCATCAACATAGCCGAGAACGAAGCGGAAGAGGCCAGTCGATAGTAAGTTTGTGATACTGTAATAATTTGTGATTTTTGCGACTGCGGTGCGGCGGAGTAACGGTTACTCCACCGCTCAAGGCCGCAAAACCGAGGTCCAAACGAATATGTTCACAGAGTCAAAAAACAGGTACGCCTGTCTCTGGGTCGCGATGCTGGTATGCATCGCCGGCGTCGGCAGCAGTGCGCTCGCCGGCTGGGACTGGCGTCTGACCGCCAAGCGGTACCAGACTCTCGACGTATTTGAACGCGCACAGTATGACAAGGCGGTAGCACTGTTCGTCGCGGGCAATTACAAGGCGGCGGCTGCGGAGTTCGAAAAATTCAAGGTTCAGTTCCCCGACTCGCCGCAGCTTTCAAATATCCTGTTCATGCGGGGCTACAGCCTGCATCAGGCGAAAGACCGCGTCACGGCGATAAAGGCCTACAGCGAGGTGCTGGACTTCTTCCCCGACGAGGTGGACGACGCAGGGGCTGCACTTTACCACACCGGCATCGCCTACTGCGAAAATGGAGACATCCGCAAGGGTCTGCAAAGCTTCAAGCAGATGGTCACCAACGAAAAATACGCCAGGCATCCGCTGGCTGCAGGCGCGCTGACCCGGCTGGCGAGCAATCACTGGCTGAACAAGGAATACGACAAGGCTGTCACGTACTGGAAACAGTGCTACAAGGACTTTATCAATGAAAATCCCCCTGAGGCGTGGGGCGCACGCGACCAGGTATTCGGATACTACATAAGGTCGCAGGACTACGCTTCACTGGAGCGATGGCTGCTCGACGAAAAGACCGTCAACGACCCCGAAACACGCACGTGGATAGCTGCACACGCAATGGGCCTCGGCTTCGGTAATTTCGTCCATGCATGGAGCAAATACGAAGGCGACGCCGCCAAGGAAAGGCCCGCCGACATGAAGGCCCTGTACCTCTGGTACAAGTCGTACAAACCATGGTTCGACAAGGCCAACAAGACATGGGCTTTTTACGACCAGTCGCTGAGCTTCCTGATATACCGCTGGAGCGAGCCGGACGAGAAAAAAAGGCTCATAGACGAGACGATGGCCTACGTGAAGACAGTCAAGGACGCCGCCAAGGAAGAAAAGGACAAGGCACAGGTTGACGCCATGTACTGCCACCTGTGCGACATGCTGAAGGACGGTCAGCATTACGACGAGGCCAGGTTCTGCCTCACCCAGCTGAACGACCCGTTCACGGCGGCATGGAAGGAATACGAAATCCTCTGCCATCAGCAGAAATGGGAAGCAGCCGTCGCGCAGCTCCTCGACATAGAAAACCGCAATAACGCCGACTGGAAAGCCAAGGCCCAGGAAGCCCGGGCGTGGCTGTACAAGGAAAGGCTTGGCCAGTTCGACAAGGCCATCGCAGTTTATCGCGCGATAAGCGACCCGCCGCGCACCCTCTGGGCCATCCAGGAATGCCAGAAGCGTTCCGGCGACCTGAAGTCTGCGCTGGCGACACTCAGCGAAATTGAAAGCATGTTCCCCGATGAACGCCCCCGGGTCCTGTGGACCAAGGCTGCCTATTACGACGAAGCCGGCGACGACAAGCAGGCAATCGCGCATGCCAGGCAGCTGCTGAAGGCGTATCCGAAGGCGCCCGAGGCGTCATGGGCGCACCAGTTACTCGAAAGACATAACGTTGATCCTGGAGGCGGCGTCGCCGACGAAGGCTAACCGCCGCCGTGAAACAGCCTTAATTATGAGGAAAGGCAAATGAACGTGAAGAACACACGAAAAGCCAACCGAATCGCCCTGCTGGCGGCATTCACATTGCTGGTCGGAGCGGCAACCATTGCGGCAATCAACCTGCGAGCCGGCGCCGCCGACGGCGACCAGGCCGATAACGCCCAAGCCGATGACGCCAAGGCAGAGCAGGCCAGAATGGAATTCAAGGCCAGGGACATGCTCAACAAGGGCCTGGACCTGCTGGAGGCCAAGCAGGAAGAGCGCGGTCTGAAGCTCATAAACTCCGTGCCCACAATGTTCCCGAAGGCGAAAACCCGCTTCAAAGCCTATGCGGCCGCGGGCAACTACCACCTTGAGAAAAACCAGTACGAACTGGCGCTGAAGCAGTTCAGTCATCTCGACGAATCGGACGACCCGAACGAGCAGGCCGAGGGGCTTTTCAAGAGCGGCGTCTGCTACTTCAATCTCAACAGGTACGACAAGGTATTCGTCGTGATGCGCAAGATCACCCGCGAATACGAATCCAGCGAGTACACCAACCAGGCCTACTACTACATAGGTCAGTGCCACTGCAAACAGGGACGCTGGGCCAAGGCCATCGAAGCGCTTGAAATGGTCGGCACCTCCGTTCCGGCCGCCGGCTCCGGCAACGCCGTCGCCGAGGCCGGCCAGCGGCTTTACATCAGCGTGGAAGACGCCGACCTCGGCGTTCTGCTCGGCGAAGACGGCGTCTGCAGTGCGAAGCTTACAACTGCACGCGGCGACACCGAAACTATAAAGATCAGGCAGTTCGGCCAGTCACGCGACCAGTTCGTCGGCTCGATAGCCACCGTGCCGGGCGAACCTGCACCCGGCGACAATATCCTGGAAATCGCCGGCGGCGACAAGGTAACCGTCGAATACATTGACCAGAACACCCAGGCCGGCGAAGTCAACGTCAAGAGAGCTTCGACAATCGAAATCGTCTCCACCGCATCGGTCGGCTTCACCGACGGTGCATACCGCGAGCATACGCGGGGCATATTCGGCAACGCCCCCTGCTTCATCCGCGTAAAGGACATAGACCGCGACATAACAGCCGGCAGAGACCAGATTCGCGTCAGGGTCGTATCGGACTACAAAGCCAAGAAGCAGGATGATGAGCAGGAGCAGCAGGGCATCAACCTTGAAGAAGAACCGGACCGCAAAATCCGCGACGTCGTGGAAGTTGTTCTCGTCGAGTCGCAGGAGCACTCGGGCATATTCCTCGGGACGCTGACCCCCACCATTGTGTCAAACGGGGAGAATCCCAGCCAGTCCGACCAGCAGCTTTCGGTGAAGGCCGGCGACGACGTATACATCGAATATACCGATGAAAAACACATACTCAGCGGCGAGCCCCGCGACCTGCAGTATCGCGCCAAGCTGCTCGTCGGGCAGATACAGGACGTCAAGATCGAGCACCGCGTCGTTGATTCGCTCGACGTAAAAGCCCGCAAGAATCTTATTGAAGGCAAAATCTATCTCCGCCTCGCCGAAGTATTCAAGGAAGTCGGCCTGACGGAAAAGGCGTACCAGAAAGCGGATGAAGGCCTCAGCCGCGTCGAAGAAGTAATCTCCATGAGCACAGACTCCAGCCTCGACCGCGCCCTCGTCGAAGAGGCCCTCAGCGTCAAGTGGAACCTGCTGCTGACGCAGGACAAACTCGGCGAGGCGTTCGATGTCTGCAACACGCTTATCAGGCTGTTCCCGGATTCCGCACTGGTCGACCGCGCCCTGCTGAAAATGGGTCTGGCCAAAATGGAAAGCGATAACCCCAGAGAGGCGATCGGCCTGTTCACGGCCGTAACCAAGCTGCCGAAATCCGACCTCAAGGCCGAGGCCCAGTACAACATCGGCCAGGCTCTGGAGCTGGAAGCCATAGAAGTGGCGAAGCAGACAAAAAAGCCGCCGGTTCTCGGACCGGCCATCATGGCTTATAAATCCTGTGCGGAACTCTATCCGGAATCGACCTTCGCGGGCGATGCACTCGGCAAAATAGCCGACTACTACGTCAACTCGAAGGACTTCGACCGGGCGATTGAACTGATGGAAAAAGTTTTCCAGGATTACCCGGACGCCACGTTCCTTGATAATATGCTGCTTAAATGGGTTGTGGCCGCCTATCAGAAAGGCGATTATCGCCTGGCGAAGGAAAAGGCCGAGCAGCTGCTGTCGGAATATCCCGATTCGAAACAGGCGGAGAAGGTAAAATCCTTCCTCGAAATCATCGACAAGAAGCTTAAATAAAGAAAATGAACAAAAGCTGCCTTAAACGGCATGCAGCATTAGAGAAAACAGGGAGACAACATCATGTTGGAATACCTTATAAACGGCGGTCCGCTGATGATACCCCTCTTGGGCGTATCGGTGCTTGTGCTGGCCGTCATTATCGACCGGGCGGTCGCGTTCCGTGCAGCTTCAGTCGACACGACAGCCCTGCGGCAGGACGTAATCGACCTGGTCCAGAACGACAAGGTTGACGAAGCGATTACGAAATGCGAGCAGACGCCCAGCCCTGTCGCGTCGGTTCTGCTGGCGGGCCTGCGGAAATACAAGATGCTCAAGAGCCACGGCTGGAACGTCGCCGACATCGAGGGCAACGTCATCCGAACGATGGACGACTACGCCCCGCACGTCCTGGACTCGCTGGAGAAGCGGCTGAACCTGCTTACGCTCAGCGCGGGCATCGCACCGCTGCTGGGCTTCACGGGCACGGTCACGGGTATGATTTCGTCATTCAGCGCGATGGCCGGCGCCGCCGGGCTGGACGCGACCAAGGTCGCAGGCGGCATATCCGAAGCCCTCATCACGACGGCTGCCGGACTGCTCATCGCCATACCGGCGGTCATCTTCCACAGCATCTATTCGCGGAGAATCGACCGCTTCATCCTCGACATCGAGGAAACGGCCACCGAGCTTATCGACGTCGTAACTATTTCGAAGAAAAACTCCTGATACGGTGAAACGTCAGGCATGAAGTTCACCAGAAAATCACGCCCCGAGGCAGAAGTTCCGACAGGATCGTTCGCGGATATCGCGTTCCTGCTGATCGTGTTCTTCATCCTCACCACTACCCTGGTTCAGCCGGCCGGCAGCGATCTGAAAATCCCATCCGGCAAGAGCGACCCGAAGCAGGCTGAACGGAAGCAGCTGACCATAACCCTGCAGGACAGCAGGATATTCTTCGGCGAAAAGGGAACCGAGGTGACGCTTGACGATCTTCGCGAAAGGCTGGCAGCCGAGAAGCTCATGGATAAGAGCGAAGACGACCGGATCGTTATTCTGGAAGCGGCGCCCAACGTGAAGTGGCAGGAATATTTCGAAGTGCTTAACGCGATCAAAACCGCAGGCGGCGTGGTGGCGCTTATAGAGCGGGAAAAGGCCGAAAAGGCTGAAACGGCTGAGAAACAACCATGATCAGGCGAAAGAAAAAATCCATGCCGATGATTCCCGTGGCGGCCATGTCCGACATAGCCTTCCTGCTGATTATTTTCTTCATGCTCACGTCGAACTTCATCAAGGAAAAGGACATCAAGTTCACTCCCGCGAAGTCGGCTGACATCGAGCGGATCAAGGCATCCACCGTTTCAGTGATAATCGATGAAAAGGGAGATGTGTACATTCAGGGCCAGCCCTGCGCAGCCATGGCGGTCGAATCCAGAATTCGCGACCTCCTGGTAGACAAAACCGGCGATGACCGCATGGTAATGCTCAAGGTGGACAAGGCAATCACGGAGGAGACCTACTTCCCTGTTCTGCTGGCGCTAAGCGACGCGGATGTAAAAATAACGACAATCGGAGAAAAGACGGGCAAGTGATTTTTGCGCCGGCATCGGCGCTGAAACAGAGGCGGATAAAATGACTCCAGATTCCGACAATAAAAACGGGCCTTTTCCGAACCGTACACTTTCGATAAAGCGAGACAAAGGCTGGCTGAGCATGTTTTTCGGCAGCCCGAAACGCGGCGACGCCGCCCTTCAGGCGACGACCGGCGTGCCGGCAATGCCGCTCATGAAAATACTGCTCATATCCGTCGTCATCCACCTGGTGGTGATAGCCATTACTTCAATAGGCTACGTCATCCGCTGTGTCGATACCGGCTCGCTGCACCCGGCGACGGCAGCCAGCACCGATAATCAGAAAGCCTCGCCGGAAGCCTCAGGCAGCAAAGCTCCAAAGACCCAGCCGACAGACGCCACCAAGCCGGAAAGCAGACCGGGCGACTCGCCGATCGAGAAGCTGATTAACGAAACGTCTTCCGAAAGGCCTAAAGACACGGACGTAAATCTGGACCTTCAGGACTAGATCAACTTGCGCAAAAGTAAATTTTCATCATGGTCAGCAAAGCTGACGGAGCCTCTTTATAAATCGTACGAGACGGTCAACTCAGCTGTTTCATCGTTGATGTCTGCCGTCGTCAGGTTCGCCGGCCGCGCAATAGCGCCGGTGCCGCGGCAGGTGAGGTTGTCCGTGCTGGCCGCCATGCTCGCCGGCCTTTGCCTTACGCTGGCTATGTGCGGTCGCGACTGGGTCGTCCGGATTTTCGGCTCAGAAGACTACACCGATGCTTTGGCGATGCTGAAACACGCCGGGCTGATGTCGCGTCTGGCCTGGCTTATAATAGCCGCCTACACCATCGCCGGAGCCTTGGCCGTTTCCGCGGTCGTCGCGCATTTCCGGTCGCAGCTGTCCCTGATTATCCAGAAAATCGCCGCTGCTGCTTTTGTGCTGTTCTGGCTATTTGCGTTTATGTGGTTCCGCAGTGCAGATGCAACCCTGCTGGAAAACTACGGTAATACATTCGTCGAAGAACACAACGAGCTTCTGGTGCTGGCGTTTCTCATGTGGCTGCCGGCCGCGATAGTAATTGTCGTGTATCTTATGAGCCTCCACATGAGCAGCGTCAAAGATTTCTATACTTCCGCCCCATCGGCCGGCCCGCTTATCGGCGACCGCATCATCCACAACCTGGCGACAGGCGGCGGCGACAGGCGATACCGGACCAGCACGTACTGGTCCATATTCCTGCACAGCATGGTGCTGGCGCCGTTCATCGTCGCCCTCATTGTGCGCGGCTGTGACAAAATGGAAGAGGCTTACAACATACCCGGCGGCAGCGGTGAACCGATTGTGCAGATAGTCGTGAAAAAGATAAAGCCGAAGGAGAGAGAGCGGCTGGTCCTGAACATGAACAGCCCGATTATCTTCTACCGCCCGAAAATCGACGAAAGCGACGTGCTCGACCAGCTGGAGCAGGAAACCGAAAACCAGTACGAGAGCACCGCCAACAAAATGGGCGCCCGCAAAAAGAGCGGCAAGGCCGGCTGGCCGACGGGCATGGACGGCAAGATCAGGTTCATACGCCTGGAATACGGCGGCGGCGACTGGAACCTCAACATGGGCAGAAACGCCGACCACAATCTGCTGATTTTCCTGCAGCAGACGACCGGCTTCCAGATTGCCGACTCGACGGAGCACATTCCCATCAGGCAGCTGAAAAAATTTCCCAAGGACAAGGCCCCGCCGTTCGTGTTCATGGCCGGCAGAGGAGGCATAGGCGTTACCGGAACCGACATCCAGACACTGCGATGGTACTGCAAGGAAGAAGGCGGAATGCTCTTCGTCGACTGCGGCAGCCAGGCCTTCGACCAGTCATTCAGAAACCTGATGCAGAGGACATTCCCTGACCTGCCGCTGGTTGACATTCCGAACGACGACATAATATTCCGCCAGCCCTACCTGTTCCCCAATGGCGCGCCGCCCGTCTGGCAGCATGCCGGAAACCGGGCATTGGGCATCAAATACAACGGCAGATGGATTGTTTTCTACCATCCGGGCGACCTGAGCGACGCATGGCGGGACAAGCATTCCGACGCTTCAAAAAATGTCGTAAACCAGGCTTACAAAATGGGGGTAAATGTAATAAATTACTCGTTTAATCAGTATGTTGACCTGCATTCGCGCCATTAATCACATCAGACCGTTTTCAGATACGTACAATTAGCTGGTGACCGGACATATTTCCGGACGAAAGGAGAGCGGCGATGCCTAAAATTCTCCATGTAGATTCGAGTCCGCGCGAGCAGTCCGTATCCCGCAAACTGGCGAAAGTTTTCATCGACGGTCTCTCGGCCGGCTGCGGAAAAAAAGACCTGAGCATCGATACGATGTATTTGTTCGATGAAAAGCTGCCGGAGTTCGCCGCGCCGGCCGCCGCCGCCAAGTACGCCGTAATGGGCGGCCAGGAACCCCAAAGCGCCGCCGCCAAGGCGTGGCAGGAGGTCATCCGGGTAATCGACCGGCTGAAGGCTGCGGATATCCTGCTCATCTCCTCTCCCATGTGGAATTTCAGCATCCCATACAAGCTGAAGCAGTTCATCGACATCGTGGTCCAGCCGGGGCTGACGTTTTCATTTTCCGAGCAGGAAGGCTACAAGGGGCTGCTGACAGGCAGACACGCGGTGCTCTGCCTCGCCCGCGGCAGCGATTATCCTGCCGGCAGCCCGGTCGAAAGCATGGATATGCAGAAATCTTACCTGGAGCTTATACTTGGATTCATCGGTTACGACAAAGTACACAGAATCATCTGCGGGCCGACACTTCAGGGCACGGAAGAGCAAAAACAAAAAGCCTTCGAGGCAGCCGTCAGTGAAGCCGAGAAGATTTCGCACCTGATTCTGTCCGAATATTCTTAATGCAATATATACAGAAAACTGACAGTTAAGGCATTATCAGCGGCTAAGGTTTGGCGGCTGAATATGCCGATTTTAATTAAAAATAGCTTGTTCGCTTTATGTTCTCAGTTTGGGGCGGTTGCGGGCGGCATGTATGACATTCGCAGGCGCAGCCGCTGTTTACGCGCCCATGCTATTCAAGGAAGAATACTATGATCGACTCCGAACAGCAGTATTCGAATCATCCAATTGCATTCGTGAGCGACTATCCCCCCCGCCGCTGCGGCATAGCGACATTCACAGCCGACATCGTCGAAGCGGTGGCCCGCCAGGGCGGAGACAGATACGACATCTTCACGGTGGCCATGAACGACATCCCCGAAGGCTACCCTTATCCCGACCGCGTCTGCTTTGAAGTCCGCCAGAACCAGTTGGCCGATTACAGGCTGGCGGCTGAGTTTCTCAACATTCACCAGGTTTCGGTCGTGTGCATGCAGCATGAATACGGCATATACGGCGGCACGTGCGGGGCACACGTGCTGGCGCTTCTGCGCAGGCTGCGCCGGCCGCTTGTCAGCACGCTTCATACGGTCCTGAAAGAGCCGAACGACCAGCAGCTTGTGGTTCTCAAGGAAATCGGACGCCTGTCAGACCGTATCGTCGTGATGAGCAATATCGCTACCGATATACTCAATAACGTTTACGACATTCCCAAAGAAAAAATCGCGATGATCCCCCACGGCATACCGGATGTGCCGTTCGTGGACCCGAATTTCTTCAAGGATAAGTTCAACGTCGAGGGTCGGCGAGTGATTCTCACGTTCGGCCTGCTCTCGCCGGGCAAGGGTATCGAATATGCGATAGAGGCCCTGCCGCCCGTCGTCAAAAAACACCCGGACATTGTGTACATAATACTCGGCGCCACGCACCCGCACGTCAAACGCGAATACGGCGAAGAATACCGCAACAGCCTCTACCGGCGTGTCAGCGACCTGGGCCTGAAAGACAACGTCATCTTCCAAAACCGTTTCGTCGATATCGGCGAACTGTGCGAGTATCTCGGGGCTGCGGACATTTACATCACGCCGTATCTCAGCGAGGCGCAGATAACCTCCGGCACGCTGGCCTACGCGCTGGGAGCCGGCAAGGCGGTAATATCGACGCCCTACTGGTACGCCACCGAGATGCTCGATAACGGCCGCGGCCTGCTCGTGCCGTTCCGCAACTCGGAGGCCATCTCTGAAAAAATGATCGAGCTGCTCGACAACGAAACGGAACGGCACGCAATGCGCAAACGGGCGTATAACTTCTGCCGGACCATGACCTGGCCTAAGGTCGCCCAGGCGTATCTCAACCTGTTCGACGAGGCGACCGAAGCATGGATCGAAAAGCAGCACACCGGCAAGGTTGTCGTGGAAACCGCCGGAAAACAGGATATCGAAAAACAGGATGAACTTCCGGAAATAGACCTGAGGCATCTGCGCACGCTGACCGACGATACCGGCATACTGCAGCACGCCATATACTCCACGCCCAACCGCAACCATGGCTACTGCACCGATGACAACGCCAGGGCGCTGATTGTCTCGGCCATGTACTGGGACCAGACGCACGACGATTCGATACTCAAGCCGATGCAGACGTATCTGTCGTTCCTGGCGCACGCGCTGGACGAAAAAACGCGGCGGTTTCGCAATTTCATGAGCTACAACCGCAACTGGTCAGAGATGATCGGCAGCGAGGACAGTCACGGCCGGGCACTGTGGGGCCTCGGCATGGGCGTGGCACTGTGTCCGTACGAATCGATGATAGCGCTTGCGACGCGGCTGTTCAAAAACGCCCTGCCGGCCGCCGAAAACCTCTGCTCGCCGCGGGCGTGGGCTTTTACAATCGTCGGAATCCACGCCTACCTGCGGCGGTTCAGCGGCGACTCGGAAGTCAGGCGGTACAGAACACAGATTACCGACAAGCTGCTCAGGCTGTTTACCGACCACATGAGCCACGAATGGCCGTGGTGCGAAGACGTCGTCACCTACGCCAACGCCAAGCTGCCGCACGCGCTCCTTATGAGCGGAAAATGGCTGAACCGCGGGGATATAATTGATGTAGGCAAGGAATCGCTTGCCTGGCTGATGGGCATACAGACTAACGACGAAGGCATGCTTTCACTGGTCGGCACAAACGGCTGGTACGTGCGAAACGGCAAGAGAGCCCAGTTTGACCAGCAGCCGGTTGAGGCTCAGGCCCTGGTAGACGCCTGCATCGAGGCCTACCACGTGACCCGCGAGGAATACTGGCTCGGACAAGCCAGAAAGGCCTTCAACTGGTTCCTGGGCGACAACGATCTGAGAATACCGCTCTATGATTTCACCACGGGCGGCTGCCGCGACGGCATACATCACGACCGCGTGAATGAAAACCAGGGAGCCGAAAGCACGCTGGCGTGGCTGATAAGCCTGCTGCTTATGCATGACCTCGAAATGGAACAAACTTTAGGCGAAGTTTCTGCCGATAAATCATTAGAAGAACTGCGTCCGGTACAGAAACCTATCAGGCCCACCGGGCCTGTAGGCAGTGGTAAGGTAGCAAAACATGCCAAATCCGATAATAATGATCAGTAGCTATCCGCCGCGTCTCTGCGGAATCGCAACTTTCTGCGAGGAAGCCAGGGAGTTCATTCAGAAACACAACCCCGGCCGGGACGTCCTGGTCATCAGCCACACCGACGGCAAGGGTGACGGCGTAATCCCGATTATGGACATATCCAAAGGGGACTGGTGGCGGCCGGTAGCCGAGCAGATTCACAAACTGAAACCCTACGCCGTTCACATTGAACATGAATACGGCCTGTACGAAAGCCGCGACGAACGAGGCCACGGCGATGGAAACGAAGGCCTCCTGAACCTTCTGGACGCCATCTCAGACGTGCCGACCATAATCGAGCCGCATACCATTCACGGCAGGCTGACGGATTTCGAGGCGGACTTCGTCTTCAAGATGTGCCGCCGGGCCGACGTGGTTCTTTTCAAGTGCCACTACCAGAAATGGCGCCTGGACTGGAACTTCGCCGGACGCGGCTGGCCTACCCCGCGGAATATCATGGTCGTCCCGCACGGCGCCCGCCCGGACAGGCGATACTCGCTGGCTGAAGTCGTCGAGCTTCGCAAGGAGCTGGGCCTGGACCAGCTGCCCTACCTGTCGAACCACCTTGTCGGACTTATCGGATGGATCCAGTCCAACAAGCGATGGGACATACTGACGTCGATGTGGGAAGAAATAGCCCACGAAATCCATAACCGCACCGGCCAGGAATGGGACCTGCTGGCTGCGGGAATATGGAGAGACCCGAACCACAAACGCGATTACGAAAAATACAAGGAAGAAGTCCAGCTTCTCGAAAAGAAGGGGCTGGCCCACTATTACGAATTCATCCCGCGAGGCGACATTTACTACAAGATGATGGCCGTCTGCGACTTCATCGTGCTGCCGAGCACCGACGAAACACAGTCCGGTACGCTGGCGCGCATCATCGCGCTGAACAAGCCTTATATAACCACCGCTCCGATGGAAGGCCTCACCGCCCAGACGCTCGAAAACAACGGCGGCCTGCTGTTCACGAACAAGAAAATGCTCAGGAATCACGTTATCGAGCTGGCCTGTAACGAAGACGCACGTATGCGAATGGGCGAGAACCTCAAGAGGTATCTGGACGAGGTCGTTTCGTGGGATGTCGTCGCCGGCCAGTATAACGAGGCCTACGAACTCGCCCGACAGTCGCAGAAGACCAACAAACCGGTGGAACTGCCGCTGGAATTCTGACGTTCGCCAAGATTCTTCATGATTTATTCAGCCCGGCGTCCCAAGGGACGCCGGGTTTTCAATTTAACCAAAAATCACCCCAGAATCGCCTTGAGGTCTTCGGCCGGCGTGGTAATCGGTGCGATGTTGAATTTGTTCACCAGCACGCCGAGCACCGCCGGAGACACGAACGCCGGCAGCGACGGGCCTATCCTGATGTTCTTTATGCCGAGGCTCAGCAGCGTCAGCAGAATCGCGACGGCTTTCTGCTCGTACCAGCTCAGTATCAGCGAAAGCGGCAGGTCGTTCACGCCGCAGCCGAACGCCTGCGCAAGTGCGACTGCAATCTGGATGGCCGAGTAGGCGTCGTTGCACTGGCCGATATCGAGCAACCGCGGTATGCCGCCGATGTCGCCGAACTCCAGTTTGTTGAAGCGGTACTTGCCGCATGCAAGCGTGAGTATCACGCAGTCGTCCGGCACATGCTGCGCGAATTCCGTGTAATAGTTCCGTCCGGGTTTCGCGCCGTCGCACCCGCCCACGAGGAAGAAGTGGCGAATCTTGCCTGATTTAACCGCATCGATGACCTTGTCGGCCACCCCAAGAACCGTATTGCGGGCGAAGCCGATGGTAATGGTCTTTTTCTCGGCATCCTTGGCGAAGCCGTCCGCAGCCAGCGCCGCCCTTATCACCGGCGTAAAGTCGCGGTTTTCGATGTGCGTCACGCCCGGCCAGGCTACCAGGCCTGTGGTGAATATGCGGCCCTTGTAGCTTTCTCGCGGCTTCTGGATGCAGTTGGTCGTCATAAGGATGGCGCCGGGAAACGCGTCGAACTCCTTCGCCTGATCCTGCCACGCCCCGCCGTAGTTGCCGACGAGGTGCTTGTATTTCTTCAGGCCGGGATACGCCAGGCACGGCAGCATTTCGCCGTGCGTGTAGACGTTGATGCCCTTGCCCTCGGTCTGCTTGAGGAGCTCTTCGAGGTCCTTCAGATCGTGGCCGGAGACGGCGATGCACTTGCCCTTCACCGGCGTCACGCGAACCGTCGTCGGCTCGGGATGGCCGTACGCGCCGGTGTTCGCCCTGTCGAGCAGTTCCATGACCTTCAGGTTCAACTCGCCGACCTTGAGCGCTCTGGCGGTCAGTTCACCGACGTCGGCCGGGCTGCCCGCAAGGTAATCGAGCATCTCGTCGAAGCCGGCGTAAACTCCATCGTCATCAACGCCGAGTATGTGCGCATGGTCGGCGTATGCAGCGGCGCCTTTCAGGCCGTACAGTATAAGTTCCTGCAGCGAGGTCACATCCTCGCCAAGCTTTTCCCTGCGGAGGTCCAGTTTCAGTTCCGCGGCCTGGGCCAGCAGTGCCGCCCTGTCGCCGCCGAGCCGGCACTCCTTGCAGCAGAGGGTTTCGGGCTGTTTGCCGGCAGCCTTGCATGCCTTTTCATAGCGTTCCTTGAGCCGACCGCCCACCTGCTGCGCCTGACGCAGGAGTTTTTCCAGCCTGTCGGCGTCGAAGTCGACGTTCGTCACGGTCGCAAACAGCGACTGTATGATAAACACGTCGGCCTCGCGATCGGGCGAACCTAACTGGTGCAGGCGATGGGCATACCTGGCAAGCCCCTTCGCCGCGAACACCAGCAGGTCCTGCAGCGCAGCTACTTCCGGGGCCTTGCCGCAAACTCCAGCCACCGTGCAGCCCTTGCCGCCGGCGGTCTGCTCGCACTGAAAACAGAACATGCTCATATCAAGCTCCTTTTCTGTCAGGATTTTTCAACGATTCTTACTGAAATAATAGCACCTTCAACACTCACGACCAGTTCGTGAAGCGGAATATCTTCTCTGCCGACCTCGGTGAGGGCGGTTTCCACCATCCGCGTCAGGGCCGAGCAGCATGGAACTTCCATACGCGCGACGGTAACCGAACGCACATCATTCGCGGCGAATATGCGGGCTAGCTTCCGGACGTAGGCCTGGGCGTCGTCGAGTTTGGGGCATGCGACGGCCAGTGTTTTGCCGGCCAGCAGCCGGTTGTGAAAATCCGGCACGGCAAAGCCGACGCAGTCAGCCGACAGCAGGACATCGGCGCCGTCCCAAATGTCCCCTCGCTCCGGAAGCAGCGTGAGCTGAACCGGAAAATTCGCCAGCCGGGACGGTGAGGCGGCGCAAGTTTCAATATTTTCTCCGGCAGCCGGTTTGAGTTTGCGCATCGCCGTACCCGGGCAGCCGCATGGGAGTTTTTGTCCTTTTACGTTTGCTTCCGGCTTTTTCTCGTAAGAATGCCTGTACATCTCGACAGCATGTTCGTCGAATTCGTCAGCCGGGCGTTCTTCAATCGTTATCGCGCCTTTCGGGCACGTGCCGAGGCAGTTGCCTAGCCCGTCGCAGAGATAGTCGGCGACAAGTCTCGCCTTGCCGTCGATTACCTGTATGGCCCCTTCGGCACACGACGGCACGCACGCGCCGCAGCCGTCGCATTTATCTTCGTCTATCCGGACTACTTTTCGCATTGTCTTCGCAATCATGGCCGTGCCTCCACAGAAGCTCAGCAACCATATGAATTATCGTCCATGCGCAGACGGCGGACCTTGACGTGGGTCAATTGCGGAAATTTTTCTGAATTTTTTCAGAAGTTTTTCGGAAGTCTCTGGAAAAACCCCAGCTGCTCGCGGCTTAGCAAAACATCAGTCGCCTTCCGCCAGCTTTTCCAATGCCTCGAGATCGCAAATCGTGATTTGCGAGCCGCGGACGTCGATCAGGCCATCGCCCTTAAGCCTTGCAAATGCTCGACTTAGCGTTTCGGCGACCGTCCCTATCTTCGCCGCAAGCTGCCGCTTCGTGCAGGTGAGCTTGAATGTTTTCTTTCGGCCGGCCTTCTGAAATTCACCGAACAGCGCCGCAGCCAGCCGGGCGGGAACTTCTTTCAGCGAGAGCTGCTCGATGAGCGATGCGAACTCTCGCAGCTTGGCCGAGAGGCCGGCCATTATCCCCATGGCCAGCGACGGGTTGTCCATCAGCAGCCGCTGCAGTTTATCGCGGCCGACGATGAGCAGCCGGGTTTTGCCGACCGCCTCGGCGAAGGCCGGGTATCTGCCGCCGGCCCACATCGCCGCCTCGCCGAACGTCGAGCCCGGGCCGTAGAGATGCAGTATCTGCTCGTCGCCCTTTGACGAAAGTTTGTAGAGTTTGACCTGCCCGGCGAGTATTACGAAGAACGCATCGGCCTGCTTCGACGGTGAAAAAAGAATTTCGCCGGCTTTATAACTTCGCGTGAGGCACTCGCTGAGCAGGCGGCGGACGTCGGCCGGCTTGAGGGCCGAGAACATCGGCGCCGAATGCAGAACTTGGACATCGCCTGATCTGGGACTGTCTGCCATAGGCTCCCTATCGCCGTACCGCCGTTTTCTGCGCGATTTCTGCAAGCGCGCCGGCGGCGTAGCGGACATCGTCATCGGTGGTGAACGCCCCGAAACTCAGCCGGCACGTGCCGGTCGGATGCGTTCTGATGGTCTTGTGCGCCAGCGGTGCGCAGTGCACGCCCGGCCGCGTGAGCACGCCGAAGTCTCGCTCAAGCACGTCGGCAAGTTCGCCGGGGGCCATGCCGTCAATGTTCACGCTGAACACGCCGGCGCGGTCGTTGAGATTCCGCGGCCCGTAAACCTTCAGGTTCGCTGCGTCGTCGGTGAGTTTCAGCATCAGTTCGCACAGGTGCATATCGTGCGCCCGCAGTTCGGCGACGCCCTTGGCAAGCACCCACGCGACGCCCTCGGAAAGCCCGGCCAGCCCGATGGCGTTGTGCGAGCCGATTTCATACTTGTCGGGCATGGTGGTCGGCTGAACTGGCTGCTCGGATATTGTACCCGTGCCGCCCTCTTTCATCGTCGGCAGGCGGTTTTCCATGCCGGGCCGGATGTACAGCACGCCCGTGCCGAGCGGACCCATCAGGCCCTTGTGGCCGGGGAACGCGACGAAGTCAGCCTCCATCGCCTGCACGTCGATTTCGACGTGGCCGGCCGCCTGGGCCGAGTCGATTACGCACGGAACGTCCGCTTCGCGCGCGATGCGGCAGACCTCTTCAACGGGCTGGAGCGTGCCGGTCACGTTCGAAACGTGAACGCACGCGATGAGTTTTGTCGTAGGTCGGATGGCCTTTGAGATGTCGGCCGGGTCAACAAGCCCTGTCGCCGGGTCGCAGGGGACGAATTCCGGCCTGAGGCCGACCTGCTGTTTAAGCGCGTTAAAAGGCCGAAGCACGGAGTTGTGCTCCATTGCGGTGGTGATGGCGTGCGAGCCTGCCGGCGCCGTGTTAAGCAGGCCGCGTATCGCAATCATAAGCGCCTCGGAGCAATTCATCGCAAAGACGATCCGCTCAGGCGATTCGGCGTTGATGAGCCTGGCCACACGCTCGCGGCAGGTGCGGATAACCTGCTCGCAGGCCCGCGCTTCTGCATAGGCGCCCCGCCCCGCTGACGCGCCGCAGCCGCGAGCGAAGTCGATCATCGCCTGCGTCACAGCCTCCGGCTTGGGAAAGCTGGTAGCCGAGTTGTCCATGTAAATACGTCGCACAGCCAGATAGTACAACTTTATGCAGGCGGATTCAACGCAGCCTAGCTTTTAAGCACCTTGCAGAGAATCTCAAGACCCTTGTCGAGAAGCTTTTCCTCGATAGTCAAAGCCGGGGCGAGACGGAGAATATTCTGCTGAGCCGAACCTATAAGCAGGCCTTTTTCGACGCAGGCGAGGAACACATCTCTTGCGGGCTTGTCCAGCTCAATGCCTATCATCAACCCGGCGCTGCGGACGTCCTTCACGCAGCTGATGCCGGCGCCGCGTATCGCCTGGATAAGCTTCTTGCCCTTGGCAGTCGCCTTGGCGGTCAGATTTTCGTCGGTGATGAGTTTCATGGTTGCTGCGCCCGCGGCCGCACACAGGGGGTTGCCGCCCAGCGTGCAGCCGTGCGTACCGGGCTGAAGAACGTCCTGCCACTTCGGCGCGGCTACACAGGCGGCCACGGGCAGCCCGCCGCCGACAGCCTTGCCGAGCGTCATTACGTCCGGCGAAATATCGTAAAGCTGGTACGCGAACCATTTGCCCGTGCGGGCCGGAGCAGTCCAGACTTCGTCGACCATAAGCAAAATGCCGGCCTCGTCGCAGACCTTGCGGAGATCCTGCATGAATTTTCGCGACGGCACGTTGACGCCGCCTTCGCCTTGAATCGGCTCAACGATGACGGCCGCCGTCTCGTTATCAATAGCAGCCCTGACGCCGTCGATGTCGCCGTAGTCAACCTTAACGTTGCCGGGCAGCATCGGTTCGAAACCCTTCTGGTACTTCTCCGGCGTCAGCGACAGGGATCCCATCGTGCGGCCGTGGAAGCAGCCGTTGAAGCTGATGATTTTGTACCGGCCTTCACCGGCGGCCAGCCGCGCGAGCTTGAGGGCCGCCTCGTTGGCCTCGGCGCCGCTGTGGCAGTAGAAAACCTTGCCGCCGAACGCATTGTCGGTGATGGCCTTCGCCAGCTCGACCTGCGGCTGATTGGTGAACAGGTTTCCGTGCGACAGGAGCATTTCAGCCTGGGTCTTTATCGCAGCGACGACGGCCGGGTGACAGTGGCCGGTCACGCCGCCGGAACCAAAGCCCGGAAACAGGTCGATATACTCCTTGCCGCCGGCATCCCATATCCTGGACCCCGCGCCGCGGACCATCGCCAGCGGCAGCCGTCCGTAGTTGGGGATGAGATATTGTCCGGTCGCCTTCAAAAGCTCAGCCTGTGTCATCATCGCAACATTCTCCTGTAACGCGCTGAATATGCGCGAACAGAACCTTTTATATCTACGGTCCCCCCGCGTCAAGAAGGTGGGAAAAATACAATCCCGGAAAGTTGCATAAAAAAGCCCTGTCGATGCATCGGCAGGGCTTGATCGGACACGTTACCAATTATTCTGTGACAGCGTCAGTCGGCAGCCCTTGTCGGAATCACGATGGTCGCCTTGTGGACGTGCTTTTTGGCGCCGGCCGACCGCGTCGGCACGTTAGGGGTCGGACCCGTCCATATCAGATTGCCCATCTTGTCGCGAACCTGCTCACCCGAGGCGGTTATCGCGGTGTTCATGCGCGTTATCTCAGCCGTCGCAGGCAGCTGGGGCTTGGCCAGCTTCAACACCTGCGGATTCAGCTCGTAAAATCCCGGCTCGATGCCCAGCAGCAGTTCGCGCAGTCCCGGCGTCATCTGCACCTGACCGAAATTGGCGATGGATGTCTGCGTGTTTCGCACCATTTGCTCGAACTGACTGCGGGCTGTCGGAGAAAGGTTTTTGTAGATGCGCGAAGCCTCCTTGGAGAACTGCGGGCGGCTGTCCAGGTAATACGCCAGCTGCTCCTGGAGATTGCCCTTGCGGTAGCCGGCCTGCCGGGCCCAGGCGTCCAACTGCTCGGTCATCCGCGTCACGTATGGTCCGGGCTCGAAGCCCTTAACCTGGATTCCCGGCGGATACGGCAGTATCAGCGTCGGACCGCCGGGCGAGAAGGCGTTGACGGCCGAGGGGTCGGTCTCGCCAGTGGCAAGTTTGCGCATCAGTCCGGACTTGTGCGCCACCATAAGGACGGCCATGTGGTCCGAAAGACGCCCGTAGCTCTCGCCGAGATCGGCTACTGCATACTGGAGGCACAATATGCTCCCGGTGTGAGGCGGAGCAACGTCGCTGCGATACATCAGGTCCAGCAGCGGATAGCCGCCAACCATCATGCCGTTCTTGCTGACGGTTATGTCTTTTTCCGTCATGCCGGTTTTGTTGGCCAGGGCCTTTGGAACCGATGATGCCTGGCGGGCTATCTGGCGGGACACGCTGCGGGCGATTTTCTGCCTCTCAGCCTTCAGCTTGCCGGCCTTCGACGATGGCTCAAGAATCAGCCGGAATATCATCGGCGCGACCTGGAAGTGGTAATCTGCAATGGCTCCGTTGCCGCCGTCCAGCAGTGCGTGAACGCCGGATGTCTGATAGTTCATCGAGAACGACTGGCCTTTGCGCAATTCATGCGTGTATGTCTGGTGAATCGCCTTGGAGCAGCCGATTTTCATGCCGCCGGCTGGCGTGGATACCTCGCCGACGAACTGCGTGTCCATACCGATTGTATGGGCGCATTTGGTCCACTCCTCCGCTGTAACCGAACACTCGCCGCTGAGGCAGGAGCCTTCGCGGTTGATGTAGCTCATGTCTCCGGCGACGATGAGCCGGCCGTCGCCCTTGCGGCCCTGTGCGCGGATCATGCACCACGGCTCGCCAAACAGGGGATAGTTGCTCACGTTGCCTATGTACCACAATGTGCATGTGTCGAACTCAGGAAGTTCATCCACGATATCCTTGTTGCCGTTGATTTCCCTGGCGTAGTCATTCCACTCGTCCAGGCCGAAGATGCGGCAGGTCAGATAGACCGGCACATTTATCCAGACCGCTTTCCCAGCCATATCGTCGGCTGTGTACTGATAGCAGTCGTAGGTGGACTGCGTGGCGAATATTTTGGCCGGTTCCGAGAGCGTCCAGTTAATCCCTGACAGCGTGCCTATGACTGCCGACGCCTTGGTCAGGGCCCGGCCTTCCTCTTCGGTAATCGATTCCTCAATTTTGACTTCTACCTCTTCCTGAAGCCCGATGTCGAACACTTCAGTGCCGGCGCTGAATCCGACAATCAGGGCGCTGCTCACGCCGTTCTCCACACTGGATGAACTCGTCGTGGACTGGCCGGTGCTGAAACTTGTGGAGACTTCCTCCGGCACCAGCGAAAGAGGCACCACGTCGTCAAAAATGTTGCGATCGCGGAAGCCGAGGCGGCTCAGGTCGTGCCTGAGGAACGGAAACTCGATGGTATTCTTGCGCATAATGTAAGCGCGGATTACCTTTTCGTACGGCGGCGGCATCAGAACGGCTATCGGCACGAAGATGGAAGTGTTTGAAACCACCACGCCGCTGTACTTGAAGGTGTGTCCGTCGGCCGTGAAGCTCGGCACCGGGCCACCGCCTTCGGCTGCGTCGCGACGGTAGCGCGTAATCCTGTCGCGCATCTCGGGTGCCACCTTATCGATGGCCAGCAGCGACGTATTAAGTTCCGCCTTTTTTGCAATTTCCCGCTTCGACTGAGCGTCGGCCCGCGGCAGCGTCGCAAGGAGCACGACGGCGGCCGCCATGACCCCAGCCAGCGCAACAGAAACCATGGACGCTTGATTATCTTTTCTCGTGGTCATCAGGTTTTCTCCTTTGCCGGATCACTGTGAAATGTACGACGGATCGCCGTTTGGATCCGAACCCGAAAGAATGCGCATGTATTTTATCCATGCCTTTGGGGGCCGCAAGCACCAAACTTCGGCACATTGCGTATTCCCTTTTCTCCCCTACTCTTAAAAAAGCCCTGCCGATGCATCGGCAGGGCTTTGATGATCCAATCCAAGACATCACCAGCTCAACGAACCGAAAGCAGAGATTTGCGGATTTCCTGCTCGACCTCCTTCACGTTCGAGGCCTTGCCCCCAGCCTCGGCCACAATGACCGTGTCGTTTTTCACATACAGCCCCAGCACGTAGGCGAACTCCGACCCGCGCGAACTTGTCGAGAACGTAAGCAGGCTGCCGGGCAGGCCCGACGTTGATTTGACTTCCTCGTTGCTGACGAGGTTATATCCCCGGCCGGTCAGTTCATTAATCATCGCCTTCGACCAAAACGCGAGTGTCCCGTTTTCCATGTTCGGCATGGTTCGAAGGGCCACCACCACGCCGTCGGCAGAAACATTCCGCATCACATAATCGCCGAGGTCTTCCTTTTCGACCTGTATGAAATCCTTCGGCATGTCCATTGTCGGCAGGCACCCCGGCGTCCCCGCCAGCATCACGACGCATATGAAACCACATATCACCCTGGAATCCATGGCGAATCCCCTTTCAGTAAAGTTCCCTGCCGCCGAACCGCAGCAGATTGTTAAGTCCAAGTTCACTCAGCCAGGAAATCGGCAGCTTCACGTGCAGCTGCGGAGGCGTGTAGGCGACAACCCCTTCAAACGTAATCTCGAGCGTGGCGTAGCTGGACTGGCTTTCCAGCAGCTTGAGCTGGCCCTCAAGCCTGTCTATTTCCAGTTGAACGCGGGCGAGTTCCTGTTCGACTTTCAAAGATTCCTTGACGTCGGCGTTTTCGAGCAGCTTTCGCAGCCGCTCCGCCAGGGCCTGGGCGTTTTTCAGCCGCGTGGAAAGGTCCATGTAACCTTCGGTCACGTCCTGTACGGATATCCGCCGTTTCGCAATCGAGCCTATCGAGCCGAGCTTGCTGACCGTTTCGTTGAACCGGGCTGCCGGCACACGGATTATCATCATCCGCTCCTGCATAGACTGCAGATAGCCGCCAAGCTCCTCAGCCAGCCTCTGGGTTTTGTTCTGGGCCTCGGTGATATCCCCCACAATAAGCGTAAAACTGCCAATGTAGACCAGTTTCCGGGCCTCAAGAATGCTATTTGCCGGCGTCTGGGCATCGGTTTGGGCCGCATCGCCGGTATCGGCGGCCCTTGCCTCGCTTTTTACCGCCCTTGGGGCATAAGCATTTTGCGGCATTTCACGCGGAGCATAAGCCTTGTCCTGCTGAATACCACAGCCCACCGCCCAGCACATGACGAAAATCAGCGGGATTGTCAGCCTTTGCATTGTAAATCTCCTTTCATAACCTCCTATACTTTCAGCGGCGGCGGTGCGCAGAGAATTCTCGCATTTATCTTTATTGACGCGGAGCCGCAGTTTGCATACATTCTCGGCCTTGCCCGCGAGGCCTTTTTGGCGTATAAATACGCGCGGGAGATATTTGCGTCGCTGGGGCACGCAGCGTTTGCGTGCTGGTCGCGACGGACCTTAGCCAACAGGACATATCATGGCTGACGAAACCCAGGAAAACCTGCAGAATGCAGAAGAAGAGTCCGAGTCCAACGTAATCCCCAACACCGTGACGGTCGAAGATGCCGGAACGCTCAAGAAGAAAGTCACCGTAACCATCCCGCGCGCGAAAATCGACGCGAAGTTCGACGAGATGTTCGGCGAACTAGGCCATACCGCCCAGGTGCCGGGTTTCCGCATCGGCCATGCCCCCCGCCGGCTCATTGAAAAGCGGTTCGGCAAGGAAGTCACCCAGGACGTCCGCAACGCCCTGCTCGGCGAGTCGATAGGCGACGCAATAAAAGAAACCGAGCTGAAAACGCTTGGCGAGCCGGACCTGGACCTCGACAAAATCGAAGTTCCGTCAAGCGGCGACATGCAGTTCAGCTTTGAGGTCGAAGTGGCCCCCGAATTCGACCTGCCGGAACTGACCGGCGTGAAGGTCGAAAAGACCGCGATGATCATAGACGACGCGAAGGTTGACGAATATCTCGACCAGATTCGCATGGGCCGCGCCCACTACGAAGTCACCGACAAGGCGGCCGCCGAAGGCGATGTCGTCACCGCGGAAGTGAAAATATCAGGCGAAGGAATCGAAACCCTCGACCGCAAAGGCCTGTCGCTTCGCGTAGCCCCCGGCCAGATCGAAGGCCTGCCGCTCGTCGACCTCGGCAAAACGCTCACCGGCGTCAAGGCCGGCAAAACCGTCTCGCTGGCGGTCACCTGCCCCAAGTCGCACCCGAACGAGGCATGGCAGGAGAAGAACCTCACCGTGGAACTGACCATAACCCAGGTTCAGGCCCGCATACTGCCGGAACTCAACGAAGAGTTCGCGACGGCGGCCGGCTTCGAATCGCTCAAGGACATGAAGGAATTCGTCCGCAACAGGCTCGAAGGCCGGCTCGAAATGGAGTCGAAGCGATCGATGCGCGACCAGGTCTGCCAGTACCTGCTGGACAACACTGAGTTCGACCTGCCCGAAGGCGTGACGGCACGGCATACGACGCGGCTGCTTCAGCGCCGCTACATCGAGCTGCTGCAGATGGGCTATCCTCGCGAGAAGATCGACGAGAACCTCACCGAGCTTCAGGCCGGCGCAGCCGAGCAGGCTGCCCGCGAGCTTAAGCTCCAGTTCATCCTTGGCAAGATAGCCGATCAGAAGGAAATCGAAGTTACCGACGACGAGATTAACGCCCGCATCGCGACGATGGCCCAGAGTTACAACCGCCGGCCTGAGCGCATGCGGCAGGAGCTCGAAGCCGACGGCTCGCTGCAGGCAGTGGCGACCTCGATACGCGAGGAAAAGGCCCTTGATACCGTTCTTAACGACGCCGAAGTAATCGAAACCACGGGCGAACCGGCCATGAAAACCGAGAAAAAGGCTGCAAAAAAGGCTGAAAAGCCCGCAGAAAAGAAAACAGCGAAGAAAACCGAGAAGAAGGCCGTCCAAAAGACCGAAAAAAAGACTACGACTACGAAGAAGACCGCAAAGAAAACTGACAGGAAAAAGTAGTCACCAGGAGTTGAGAACATGAATCGGAGTCTCGACACACAGGCGGCGTATCGCGAGTATGCAGGCCGGCGCGAAATGACGCTCGAAGAGCGGCTGGCCGAGGAACGTATTCTGTTTCTGTGGGGCGAAATAAACCCCTCAAGCGCAGGCAGCCTGATAATGCACATGCTCGAGCTTCAGGCCAAGAGCCCCGACCGGGACGTGCAGGTATACATCAATTCGCCCGGCGGCTCGGTTGACGACACGCTGGCGATATACGACACGCTGCAGTTCCTGACCTGCGACGTGGCCACCTACTGCGTCGGGCAGGCGGCCAGCGGAGCGGCGATAATTCTGGCAGCCGGCACCAAGGGCAAGCGCTATGCCCTGCCCCACAGCAAGATAATGATCCATCAGCCATGGGGCGGCGTAACAGGCCAGGCGTCGGATATCAAAATCCAGGCCGAGGAAATACTCAAGGCCAAGAAAATGCTCAACGAACTGCTGGCCAAGCACACCGGCCGGACCACCGCCCAGATAGAGAAAGAAACCGAGCGGGACCGCTATCTCACCCCGCAGGAGGCGATGGAATACGGGCTTGTGGACGAAATCGTCGCGTCGCAGTCTTCGACGACGAAAAAGAAAAACTAGCATCAGGGAAGGACGTTGCAACATGGAACGCAACCAATACCTTGTACCGATAGTGATTGAGCAGACCGGCCGCGGCGAAAGAAGCTACGACATTTACAGCCGCCTGCTGCGCGACCGCATAATTTTCGTCACCGGGCAGATCGAAGATTCGATGGCGAACCTCATCGTGGCGCAGCTTCTGTTCCTCAGCAATGAAAACCCGCAGCAGGAAATCAGCCTGTACATCAACTCGCCGGGCGGCAGCGTGTCGGCCGGGCTTGCAATTTACGACACGATGCAGTTCGTCCGCTGCAATGTGGCGACTTACTGCGTCGGGCTGGCCGCCTCCATGGGCGCGGTGCTGCTGGCCGGCGGAACCAAAGGCAAGCGGTACGTCCTGCCCAACAGCCGCGTGCTGATACACCAGCCGCTCATCAGCGGCGTGCTGACCGGCCCGGCCACCGAACTCGATATCGAAGCACAGGAAATACTTCGCCTGAGGAAGAGGCTCTACGAGATACTGTCCAATCACACAGGCCAGTCTATGGAGCAGATTGAAAACGACTGCGACCGCAACAAGTGGCTCAATGCTGAAGAAGCCATCAAGTACGGCTGCGTTGACAAGGTGATGCAGCGCATGCCCGAACCGGCCTCCAAGAAGGAGCCAAAAGGAGAATAACAGCCATGAAATATTCGCCTGCGATAACAGCAGCAGCGATATTGGCGTTGTGTCTTCTGACTGCCGGATGCGAAGATCAGGTTAAGCTCCGGCAGGATCTGAAAACCGCCCTTGAAGAAAACGAGAAACTCAAGGCCGATAACCAGAATCTCCTGTCCGAAGTAGCCGAACAGGCGAAAACCATAGAAACTCTGCGCGGGCTGGGCGGCCCGGAACGCCTGAAAAATTTCTATGTCGTCAAGGCCATCAAACTCGGCAATTACACGGGCGGGTACAACCTGGACAACCAAAACGGCGACGAAGGCATCAAGGTTTATATCGAGCCGATCGACCAGTATGGAAATGTCATAAAAGCCCCCGCCGAGGTGAAAATCCAGCTGTTCGACCTCGCTGAGCCGGTGGAGAAAAACCTGATCGGCGAATATGCATGGAATGTCGAACAGGTCGGCAAGGAATGGTCAGGTGGCTTCGGGGCGTACCACTACAGCTTCTTCTGCCAGTGGAAAGACGATGACCCGCCGAAACACAACCAGATTACCGTCCGAGTGGAATTCACCGACTATCTGACAGGCGAGGTCTTCCTGGCCCAGAAACTGTGCGAAATAGACATTCCGCCGGAAAAACCGAACGAAACAAAAACCGAGAAACAAGACTGATAAACAGCAACCGAATTTGAATAAAATTGCATCTGCTAAGCCGCCGGCGGCTTGGCGGTTTTTTCGCATCAGTATTTCTTCTTGCTCTTTCTTTTCTCTCGAAGTGCCGCGGGATTTTCGGAAATGTCTGTTTTGCGGCGTTTACCGGCGAGCGTCTCGGCAATGCGGTCAATGGAATGTTTCACATATTCCCCGGAAATGTCCACGCCGAAGTACCGCCTGCCCAGCCGGGCCGCCACCACGCAGGTCGTGCCCGAACCGCTGAACGGGTCGGCCACCAGGTCGCCGGCATTAGAGCTTACCTTGATTATCCGTTCCAGGAGGCGCTCCGGCATCTGGCACGGGTGCCACTTGACCCGCTCGTTGAACGTACCGCACACACGTGAAAAGCTCCAGACGTCATCCGGCAGCTTGCCTTTTGGATTGGCCCGCTTGTCGGCGTAGGTTGTCTGCCTGGCGGAAGGCACACGTACCTCCGCATCGTTGAACGTGAACTGCGCCGGGTCTTTTACCCAGTAAAACAGGTGAGTGTGCGAGCGTGCGAATTTTTTTTTCGTGCTCTGGCCGAACGTGTAATGCCATATCACCCAGTTTCGCAGGTGCAGACCAATGTCATTGGCAATGATGCGGACTTCCGCAGCGTAGTCGTCGCCGATGGCCACCCACATGCTGCCTGCCGGCTTGAGGGCGCGATAGCACGCCGCCATCCATTTTTCTGTCCACGCGTAGTAGTCGTCGTAGGCTTTGCGGTCCTCGTAGACGTCGTACTTGTAGCCGATGTTGAACGGCGGGTCGGCGAAAACAAGGTCTGCGAACGGTTCGGCAGCGCTGCCGAAAATCTCTACACAATCACCGGTAATAATAGAATTCGGTTGAATCATGGATAAGAGTTTTATACGAATGCAGCGGCTGGCGCAAACATTATTTTTTCACGGCGTCCTTATTCTCGTCTGCCGGCTGCGATGCCGCCGGCTGCGAATCGGCGGGTTTGGTCGTGGCGTCCGGGGCGGTCGTCGCCGTCTTGGGTTTAATCGGCATGCCTTCGCTATCCAGCAATGAGAAACCGGCAGCAAGTTTATCCATAACGGCCAGGGGCACCTTCGGGTCGGTATCCGGCATTTCCATGTGCATGATATATGCACGAGGCTTAAGGCCGTCTTCCATATCCGGTGTGCAGATAATCCGCTGAACGATGAGTTTCAGGTTTTCCGGCGTTTTTTCGGTGGCCTTCACCTTTTTACGGACGACCAGCTGCTGCGCCTTCAATCCCCCCATTTCCGCCTGGCTTTCAGATACGACTTCAATGACAATCCCCCGCTCTTCGGCCGCCTTCTGCACAGCCTCAAGCATTTTCCCGGCGTATGATTCAGGGGTCTCCTCGGAAGCAAGCTTGTCGACTGACACGCCGGCAAAAACGCCTTCGCCGCCAAGATAGTCGCTCTGCGCGAGTCTGACTATATTGCCCTTGTCGTCACGAACCACCTGCCAGCCGCACGGCACCGACATGCAATATCGGCCTCGATAATTATAAATCGGCCCTATCATCGTATCGACCGGCAGCGTGCAGGGGCGAGCGAACGGAATCATCTTCACTGAACCGATAACGGCCTTGAGGGTCGGCACGAGCAGGTCCTTGTCACCCGGTGGGGTCTGAACCTCCAGCATATAACAGACACGGACGGCCGGGTCGGCATCCTCTCGCACAAAAAACACCCTGGCGGAATGCGTCTCGTTGCCACGGAAGGTGTACCGAATCAACTGCACAGTGCTTTCGATTCCGGCTATCTTTGTGGTCATCTTCTTGAGAAGATCGAGCTTGGTGATTCCGAGGTTGCTTTCAAGATCCTTATACATCCCGTTGGCATAGGTGTCGGCGGTTTCATCCTTGGCGGCAGGAAACGCGCTGAGCAGCACGCAGGTTTTCGCTTCGCCGCGTTCGACCAGCATGGCCATCATGATGCCGTAGCAGTCGCTTACAGGCTTCTGCTCGAACTTCACCGGAACCGCCAGGCTGATGCCCGCATGCGAAAAATTTATGGCCTGCTGCATTTCAGGTTTTTTATCGTTTTTGTTGTCGGCTGCCAAAGCAAACGAACAGGAAGCCGCAATAGCCAAAAACGCCGCCTGAAACGCCGTAACGCTACGCATATATAACCTTCCTTCAACTGAGGTTATCGGGAAAACCTTATTATATCTAACATCGGCTTACTATTGATGTACTTCAAAATTATAAGAATTGCAGCCGGGCGAAGCGGCCTAAATTACACCCATCAAAGCGATGGAAACGGCTACAAAAACGATATAAATCGCCAGAAGCGGTATACCCTGCCAGCGACTGAACTTGGGGCCGGGCAATAAAATGTAAAACAGGAAAAGCCCCAGCACCAGCATCATCACCGGCAGCAGGAACTGGAAGAAAATCGGCTCGACGTGAAGCGATGAAGCCGTTGCGGACGCTCCTATCACAAACAGAACATTGAGTATGTCCGCGCCGATGATGTTGCCGACCATTATGTCGGCGTGGCCTTTAATCATGCTGGTGATGGCGGTGACAAGCTCCGGCAGGCTCGTGCCTAATGCAACGACGGTAACCGCAATGACCGCTTCCGGCACTTCGTGCTTTTTGCAGATAACCTTCATCGAGCCGACCAGCACTTCCGAGCCGAACACGACCATGGCCAGACCCACCACAAGAAGCAGCAGATTGCCGACCGTGCGGGCGGCGACGTGATCCTGCTTCATCTTTGCGCCGGCCTCGGCGGATATCATCTGCGGATGCTGACGCGACCAGCGGATGGAGACGAACATGTACAGGCAAAGCATCAGCAGCAGAAACACGCCGACGCCGCGGCCGAGAAACACCTTGTGAATGCTGCCGGATACCGCCCACAAACCCAGGCAAATCGCCGTCAGCAGCGCACCTGAGCCGAAATGCAGCCAGCCGTGACGATTGAGGATGAATTTATCCTTCGGCAGGCGGACGATGCAGCAGCACAGACCGAATATCAGCGTCGTGTCGCAGATTATCGAACCGACCCCGTTTCCCAGCGCCAGCCCGGCGTCGCCCTTGAACGCCGCGTTAACCGAAACCGCCGTTTCAGGGCTTGTAGTGCCCAGGCTTACAACGGTGGCCCCGATGATTACCTTGCTTATGCCCAGTGCAGCGGCCAGTTTGGCCGCGGCGCTTACCGCCTTGTCAGCGCCGTAAACGAGCATGGCGACGGCGGCGACTGACAGCAGCCAGAGAACATACTCGCTGTCAATGAAACCGCCGAAGAAGTCAGGATTAATGATATCCGCAAGCATTCCCGAAGCAGACTATCGGCCCCCCCGCCCGCACGCAAGCAAAACCCGCCAGGTAACACAGTGGCGGAAAAAACGCTTGACCGTATAGCTGGGTCGTATATCATATGCCGCCTAAGTATTTGTAAGTATTTGCGGGCGTAGCTCAGTGGTAGAGCTCCACGTTGCCAACGTGGTTGTCGTGAGTTCGAATCTCATCGCCCGCTTAAGCAAAAAGCCGGTCCGCAAGGATCGGCTTTTTGCGTAAATGGGATTATTCGAACTCACATGGGTACTGAAAATGCCCTACGCCCTACCCTCCGCACCGGTGAGGCGAATCCATTTTTCCACGACTCCTGCAACAGCTTTAACGGCGTGGCCGATGGTTATCGGCAGCCACAGACGATTGTCTCCATTCCATTGCTCAAGCAGGTCGCCGCGGAGTGCGTTAACCAGGTCAGTCGCGATATTAACTTTGGCTATGCCGAGGCTGATGGCCCGGCGGAGGTCGGCATCAGGCGTTCCGGAGCCGCCGTGCAGCACCAGCGGAATACCCGTCGCCTGCCGGATCGCAGCCAGGCGGTCGAAGTCGAATTTCGGTAAACGCGCATATGCCCCGTGGGCATTGCCTATGGAAACAGCTACCATATCAACGTCCGTTTGACCGGCATAGTTTGCAGCGTCGGCAGGGTCGGTGAGCGTGGATGGTCCGGCACCTTCCATAGTCACATCATCCGCCCTGCCGACATGTCCAATTTCTCCCTCGACGGTGACGCCGCGGGGGCGGGCCATAGAAACAACATGTCGAAGCGCCGCGACGTTTTCCTTGTACGGTTTGGTGGAAAAATCGAGCATGACCGACGTGTAATCAGCCATGAGGCACTGCTCCACCAGAGATACGGAGTCGCCGTGGTCCAGATGCAGCGCCGCCGGAACATTGAAGCCTGACGCTACAGCCCTTGCCACCGCAGCCATGCGCAACGGAGGCATAACCGAAAACTCACCCGGTCCGTTCATCAGCATCACAGGCGCTTTGCAGTCCTGCGCGACGGAAAGAACAACGGCCATCATCTCGGCATTCCACGTGCAGAAGGACGGGACGGCCCATCCGTCACGGAACGCAGCATCAACCAAGTCCTTAGAAGGAACAAATTTCATTATTTCACTCCGATAGCCAGCAGGTCGCGCGTGGTTTTGTCGAGAATCGTCCCGGCGACCGAAAGGGCCTCCTCGATTGTGTACTGACCCTGCAGAATTTTGCAGGCCAGCACCTCGGCCAGCTGTTTGCGAACGATGTACGCCTTCGCATACGTCCACTCGACGCAGTAGGCGTCCGAGAAGAATCCCAGCTGGCGGTTCAGCGGCAGCATGTCCAGCCGCTCTTCCATAACCTGCCGGATGGCGGACGGGAAAAAGTTGTGCCACCAGTATCCGGCCAGCGACAGGTTGGGCAGTTCGCGGCAGAGCGTGCAGAGCGACTGGTTCGCATGCCGGCTGGCAAGGAAGCACATGAACTTCAGCCGCGGATGCCGGCTGATTATCTCGGCCAGCTGCGCGACAGACCGCTGGTCAAGCCGGCTGCCTGTCTCGAACGGCAGCGGCTCGGCCCCGTAACTGAACTGGAAGACCACACCGGGCGCGTCGGCCTCCAGCCGCGACAGAAATTCCTCGTTCACATAAGAGGCGTAAATATCACGTTCCTGCGGGCCGGCTGACTTCCGCTTCGCAATGGCAGCGTTCATTTCTTCATCGGTCACGCGGCGGAAATCCAGGTCCGTCGAAATGTGCGTCGCCATGGCGTGCACGCCGGATTTGCGAACGGCGTCAACGTAGTGCGCGACGGCCCGGCGAACATCATCGACATTGCGGATTTCGCGGTCCGGTTTGGCCCGACCGCCCGCACCTATAGGCGAAGCAGGGCCGGGCTGATGCCCCCAGCATCGTTCCAGTTCGTACAGGGCTGTATCATACTCGCCCCACTGGCAGCGGGTGAAAAAGCCCCATTCCAGGGCGTAGGTCAGCAGGTCGTCGTCATCGCCGGCCCGCCGCCGGGCAAGCTCCGTGCAGGATGCCGCGATGTCCGCCCGGCGCAGTATTTCCCTGTGCCATGCGCGGTCGTCGGCCCGTTCGCGAATCAGGTCGTCCAGCTTCCGCCAGTTGTCGGGCGTTATCGGCTTGTTCCACTGATACAGGTCGCGGAGGATTACCCGTATTCCCCACGATATCCCCGTGTTGCGGACATCGTTGAAATACGGCATTGCGCGAATGATTCTCGAATGCGCCTCGTCAATATCGGGCCAGCCGGGGTACTGGGTCAGCCTCGCACCGTCGGGGCAGCCGGCCGAGTACAGCTCGCTGACGGCCATGTGATAAAGCACTATGTCATGCAGACCCCGCGCACCAAGGCGTCCGTCGACAAGATGCGTATGCGCATCGACCATCGGCAAAGCCGAAAGCCTGTCGAATACCGCGTCAGCCGTTGATTTGGACATTACATCGCCTTTCATCAATCCATGATGTACTGCCGCAGGAATTTGTGCCCGCGTCGCAGACCATCTTCGCCCTCGAAGGACGGGTCCTCGTGCTCGATGATTATGTCGCCGGCGTACTTGATGTCCGAAAGCGCGACGAAGACGGCTTTCCAGTCGACATCGCCGTAGCCCGGCATGCGGAACCGCCACCACCATTCGTCAAGGTACCTGTCGCCGTAAATGCCGACCGCGTCCAGTTTGTCGCGCATAACCTGCGTGTCCTTGGCGTGGAACGCGATGATCCTGTCGCCGAAGCGGCGGATGGCCGAAATGTAATCCATGAACTGGAAGACGAAGTGCGACGGGTCGAACTCCAGGCCGATCGCCTTCGAAGGCACCAGCTCGAACATCCGTTCGAACGCCCTGACGCAGGAGCCGAGGTTTACGCCGCCGTGCGGGCAGTTTTCGATGCCAATCCGCACGCCGCTGTCCTCGGCCAGCTTCGCGAACTCGGACCACACTTTTTTGTAGTAATCGAACTTTTCCGCCGGCTTCAGACCCGCGGGAACCCAGGCGTTAACCGTGACGATGCGCGTTCCGAGTATTCCTGCCGCCTCAATGGTCTTTTTCATGCGATCTACCGGCTTGCCGCCGTCGCAGTAATCTTCAGCCAGCTGCACCGTGAGGGCCTTGAGTCCGTTTTTGTCCAGCAGGCCGCGCGATTTGCGGGCGTTCTCTGCCGTCATGTCATTACCCTGACCCGCCCAGCGTCCCAGCGCAACTTCTATTCCGTCAAACCCGATTCTTGCCGCCATCCGGATATTGTCTTCGGTGGGAACCGCCACAAATCCAAGTTTCATTTTGTGTTTCCTTTATTTTTGTTGTCCGAGATATTCATAATCGTGCATTGGATAAATCCGCTTACGATGAAAGCCTGCCCCATCCTTTTTCGCCGGCTGTCCGCAGGGCTTCGAGAATACCGGTCACTTTCAGCCCCGATTCCGGCGAAATTATCGGCTCGCGCCGGTTTATTATTGCGTCCACGAAATCATCAGGCACCGACGGTATGGAAGGTGCGGGCAGTTTCATGCACGGCGCCGAAACAAAGCCGCTGCCCTGAACCGCCGAGAACAGCTTCAGCCCGTCTCGTGTGGTCGCGCCGCCCTTCTCGCCGTAAAGTTCGAAATAAAGCAGTTCCTTTTCGATATGCGAGCCGAAGCCGGTCTCCAGCTGCATCGTCATGCCTCCCTCGAACTGGACCATGCCGACGGCCAGGTCTTCCGCGTCGAACCTGCAGCCGGTATTGCGCTGCTGCTCCTTGCCAAGGACGGTGAACAGCGAAGCGGCGCACTGCACCGGCTGCGGAAAATCCAGAAGCGACAAAACCCTGTCGAGCAGATGCGTGCCCAGGTCGAAAAGCACGCCGCCGCCCTTGTCCTTCTCGTTGAACCAGTTCCGGTCCGTTCCGGGCAGCATGCCGTACGGCCGCGTCCAGACGGCCCGGGCGAAATGTATGTGCCCGAGATTCCCCTCGGCGATGTACGACTTGAGAAACACCGTCGTCGGGTCAAACCGCTGATTATGATTAATGGTCAGCACCAGGCCCTTCTTTCGGGCGGCATGAAGCATCTCGCTCGCCTCGGCGGAGCTGGCGGCCATCGGCTTTTCGACCAGGACATGCTTGCCGGCGTTCAGTGCCGCCAGCGACACCGGAGAGTGCAGATACACCGGCAGCGCCACCACCACTGCGTCAACATGCGGATCCTTGAGCACGTCGCGATAATCGGTATACACGCCGGGAACATGGTGCTGCCTGGCGAGATTCTCGGCATGATCCTTGCGCAGGTCGCACAAGGCGGTTACTTCGGCTCGGCTGTTCTTCCTGAGTATCTCGAGATGATAACAGCCCATTCCGAGGCCGATAATCCCGACTCTTACTTTTCCGTTTGACTGCATGTTCATAACCTCGCTTGCATTCAGATTTATTCCGTGGGCCGCCAAGGCGCGTTCATGCCGACTCGGCCCGTTTGATAACGTCATCGAAAAGCGGAATTCCTTCCGCGCCTCCTACATGCTCAACGCAGAACGCCGCGCAGGCGTGACCGACTTTCGCAGCCTCGGGCAGTTCCATACCGCGTCTGAGGGCCGCGATAAAACCGGCGTCCCAGCAGTCGCCGGCGCCTGTGGTGTCAATAACGTTCGCCGGCAGCGCGTTCAGCCGCCACTGCCGGCCGCCGCTTGCAACCAGACTGCCCCGCGAACCCATCTTCACGGCGACAGCACCTGCGCCGAGAGACAGGACATGCGATGCGACCTTCTCGGCGCCCATGTCGGGGTATATGGTCCGTACATCGTCGAGGCTGAGCATGACGTAGTCCACGTGGGGCAGCATTTTCTCCCATGTCCGGCGATTCGGGCCAAAGCCCCAGCATTCATCCAGACAGGTCTTAACGCCGCGGCGCCTGGCCTCGGCGAGGAGTTCCGCCGCCGGCTCGCCGTCAAGGGCTGGCAGACACCAGCAGTCCTGATAAAGCAGGAAATCGGTCCCAAGCAGTTTTTCACGGTCGATGTCAGCCTGACAGAAGGTTCGATTGACGCCCGGCGTGTGCAGGAACGTCCTCTCGCCGTCCGAATGGATTGCGACATAGGTAAACGGCGTCGACTGGTCAGGTGCAATCCGAACACCAGCAATATCGATTCCCCGCTGCCGCAGGGCATCCAGTATGAACCGCCCCGTCAGGTCGTCGCCGATTTTTGAAAAGACAGCCGTCGGTACGCCCATCCGGGCCAGTGCAATGCCGGTGTTGGCCGCCCCGCCGCCAGGCGCAAAGCGCAGCGATTCGGTTGTAACCTGAGGCCGCACGCGAGGCGAAGGATATTGCGAAATCGTACACCCGAGCGCATCGACCACCACAACACCAAGGCAATGAATGCGGCTATCGCTGCTGTCTTTCACGTTTTACTCCGTCAGCCCGGTATATGTGCACAATCTCAGGCTTGACCATTTATGATATTATGTGATAATATTTGTTCATGTCAAGAGACCGTCGTGAAAATACTGAACGTACAGTTCCCCCCGGCGGGGGCTACTGCGGACCTGTCAACAGCCGCCAAAGGGCGATTCTCGATGTGCTTACGAAAAAGGGTTTCGCCTCGCCCGACGGCCTGGCGGAAATTCTAGGTGTATCAGCCATAACCGTCAGGCGGGAACTGATGCGCATGGAGAAGCATGGGCTGCTCCGGCGAGTACATGGAGGAGCCATCCCCCTCCAGAACGAGACGGCCATAACCCACGTCGCGTCACGTCTGCACAAGAACGCCAAGGCCAAACGAGCAATCGCCGCCTTTGCCGCCGGATTGATAAGGCACGGCGATACCATATTTCTCGATGCAGGCTCAACGTGCTATTACCTGGCTGAATGCCTCGCGGAAAACATGGATCTGACCGTAATCACCCATTCTCTGGACAATATCAATATTCTCAGGCAGAAACTCGGCATCCGTATTCTTTGCCCGGGCGGCGAGCTGAATGAGCGGCTGAACGCATTTGTCGGCCCGCTTACCGAGATTCAGCTTGAACGTTTTTTCCCGGACAAGGCTTTCATCGCGTCGGCCGCCATCGACCCCCAAATGGGATGCTCCAACAACGCAATCATGGAACGCAATATAAAAACGACCATGAACGCCCATGCGCGAGAATCATTCATCATTGCCGACGCAAGCAAGATGGGCGTTTCGGCCTTTCACCAGACCATCGCACTGAAGGAAATAAAGACTGTAATAACCAACCAGGACGCGCCGCAGGGCATTATCAGACAGCTCAAGAAAGCCGGTATTAATGTTCTGCTGGCATAACCTGTTTATCAAAAACGATATCGAAAGGAATACTCTTTGTCAGACAAAACGACAGCCGGGCAGCGATATCGCGACACGCTGCTGCTTCGCGGCAACGGCGAAGTAATCATCTGGGCGGGCTTTTCGCTCGCCACATGGATCAGGTACGGCGACGCCCTGATCGATATTGTCGAGAAGCACCCCGGCGCCGGTATAGAGCCGCCGAAACGAGGCACGGACTTTCGCGCGATGGCCGGACCGGCTAATCGCTCCGGCGAGGAGACTCTCGACAACTGGGGGTGCGTCTGGCACTGCCTGCGCGACGGCATGGAAGGCCAGATTGTCAGTCATCCGCTCAGCGACATCCGCAATCTGCGCCATTACAAGGCGCCGGACCCCCTTGTCTACACCGAGCGGGGCACGCACGACTGGGGCGCATTCGTCCGACGCTGCAATGAAATGCGGGCCAAGGGTGAGCCTGTCGGCATCGGCGGCGAACGGTTCTTCGAGCGGGTGCATTTCCTTCGCGGCATGGAAGACGCCCTGGCCGACCTGGCCATGGGAACACCGGAAATACAGGAAATCATAGACCTGGTGCTGGACTACAACATGCGATACCTCCGGCACGCCCTTGAACTGGGCGCCCCCGTTGACCTCATCTATTTCGGCGACGACTGGGGCTGCCAGGACCGCTGCATGATAAGTCCCGCCACTTTCCGCCGGTACTTCAAGCCCGGCTATGCGAAAATGTATGACCTGTGCAAACAGTATGGCGCGCTGACGACGCAGCACAGTGACGGCTACACCGTGGACCTCTGGGATGAATTTCTGGAAGCGGGCCTGACCGCTTTCAACATGCAGGTCAACTGCGTCGGCCTGGATGTGATAAAAAAGAGGCTAAAGGGCCGCATGTGCATAATCGCGGACGTCGACAGGCAGTTCATACTGCCGCGAGAAAAACCGCAGCAGGTCCGCCGGCATATCAGGGAAATCATCACCGAACTTGGCAGCCCGGTCGGCGGACTGGTCGTGCGGGCGGACATTTATCCGGACGTCCCGCTTGAAAACATCGACGCGGCATTGGGAGCGATTGAAGAATTCAAAAACTACTGGGTCGGCAGAAGCGAGTAAGCACTGACAAAGGCTCAGACATGACTGAACTCACCACCCACGAACGTTTTTCACGCATCTTCGCGCATAAGGAGGCCGACCGCGTGCCCATTATGGACGCGCCGTGGGGCACGACTATCGAGCGATGGCGGCGTGAAGGCCTGCCGGCAGGCGCGGACTGGACGGAGTACTTCGGACTGGACCAGGTAGCCGGCATCGTGCTGGATATAAGCCCGCGATACGAATGGAAAACCATCGAGGAAACCGACGAGTACAGTATCGTCACCACAAACTGGGGCGCGACGCTCAAGAACTGGAAGCACATCGCGTCCACGCCGGATTTTCTGGACTTCACCATCAAGGACCCCGACACGTGGCGGGCGGCCAAGGCCCGCATGACGCCCACGCCGGACCGCATCAACTGGGAGAATCTGAAGAAAAACCATCCGGTCTGGCGAAAGAAAGGCTTCTGGGTGGAGGCGCACTTCAATCTCGGTTTCGACCTGACGCATTCGTGGGTCTGCGGCACCGAGCGGATACTGATGGCGCTGGCTGAGAACCCCGACTGGTGCATGGACATGTTCAACACGCAGGCGGAAATGAGCATCGCGCTGGCCCAGCAGGTGCTGGACGCCGGGTATGATTTCGACAGCGTTTTCTGGTGCGATGATCTCGGCTACAAGGGCCACACGTTCATGTCGCTGGACATGTATCGCAGTCTGGTCAAGCCGGCCCATCGCCGCGCTATCGAATGGGCGCATTCAAAAGGCATAAAGGTCCGCATGCATTCCTGCGGCGACATTCACACGTTGATTCCGGATTTCATAGACATGGGCCTCGACGCGCTGAATCCGCTGGAGGTGAAGGCCGGCGTCGATACGCTGGAGGTCAAGCGGAAGTACGGCCGCGAACTGGTGCTTCACGGCGGCATGAACGCCGTGCTGTGGAGCGACATATCCGCCATGGAAGCTGAAATCCGTTCCAAGCTGCCGACACTGAAGAAAAACGGCGGCTACATCTGGGCTACGGACCACTCCATCCCGGACGTGGTCAGTCTCGAAAACTTCCGCCGCGTCATTGAGCTGGTCAAAAAACTGGGCGCGTATTAGGCATCACGAATTCTCCTCCGCGTTTCATATCTCAAATTAATAGAAACGGGCCATCCCTGTCTGGAATGGCCCGCTAAGCCCAATAGGAACCATTTTCTGGGCTTTCCGGCATTTGTCGGATTAAAAACTTAATTTTTGCGACGGCGAATCACGGCTCCAAGCCCGCCGAGACCGAGCAGCATCATTGTCCCCGGCTCGGGAACCGCAACAATCTGAATACCATAGATACCCGGAGTGCTGGGGGCAAACCATCCAGGCAACGTCTGTTCCGTGACACTGAAGGTGTCACTTGTCAGACCGCTCAAATGAATATAGTTGCCATACTGCGTCGGGTTGTTCGGGTCGATGCTCGTAATCTCAACGAATGCAAATTCCGTTTGACTGTACTGGTTATAAATCGAGTAGTAATTCGCCGCTCCGATCGTAATCATCGTAGTATGTGCGTTTCTATCGGAACCTATGTAAACATAGGCATCATACAGATCGTACGGTATGTCGCTGACCGTGGCGGAAGCCATGGTGGTTGCTGACCCGTTTCCCTCCAGGTAGAAGGCCATGATAACACCATTCATCATCTGCTGATCAGCCGGAACCGATGCAGCACCTTCCCACCATGGAAAGGACTGAAGGCCGAAACCACCGTAGCTGTTGTAGGTAACCGTTGCCCCGGTGGCAGTGCCCGACTCATCGTTCAGCGCCAAGCCTGTTCCGCTGACGCCGGTGGCGTTGTTCCAGTTTGTCTGCGGCACATAGCCCGAAGAGTCGGTTGCAGCCAACGATGCGCCTGCACCCACAAAATTGACACCGATCATGCTTGCCTCGGCCGATGCGCCGACCGTCATGATCAGCAGCATACAAGCCAGTACTGTCCCCCATTTCTCTGTAGTCATGCGATTTCTCCTTTGGAACAAGTGTTTAGATTCCTTATATAAACCGAGCCTCGGCAACGTTCGCTTCACAAACCGACGAACTCCGAACAGGCTTGATCTCCGTTCCGCATTAGTCCTAACTATGGACAATATGACAATTACACATCCTGGTTCGAGCTTTAACGGTTTTCCTTGCTTCACACAAACCGACCTGCTCCGTATGTCGCGGCAACTTCACACAAAATACATCTTAAACACGGGCAAAAATAAGCTTTCCCGCGGAGCGTTGTCGTTGTCATGTTCCGTCATGCGTAATATAATCAGCAAGTTATCATGGAGCTTGATTATTGTCTTTCAGCTTTGTCCCGTGGAGAAAAGTACAAATCAGGAAGTAACAGCAAATGAGCCACACAAAGGAGAGGAAAAATCGCAGTCTCAAAAAGCCGGTCGTCCCGGATCGCGACCCGCGGCTGGATGTACTGGACTTCCCGCCGGAAGAACAGCAAATACAATATTCCATCAGCGGGCAACTCATCGACATGCCTCTGCTGAAATCCTGCGGGTTCAACGACTCCAAGGGAATTGGCGTTGTGGGCTGGCATTCCAATCCTGGAATTGAAATGATTATCGTCCTTGACGGACGAACCGTACGGGAGATGCGCGACCGCAAGGCTGTGCAGTTTATCGGCGGGCAGTTTTTAGTCATCCCGCCCGGAGTCCAGCATCGCCCGCAATGGAATCCCAACCGTCCATGCAAGCTCTGCTGGCTGAATTTCGACACGGACAGTCCGCATGCGACGCAGAACACCCCTTTTACGCGCCAGGATCTGTCAAGACTGAACCATCGGTTCCGCTCCGCCAGCGGACGCGTTTTTGATGCCAGTCCCCGTTTGACTGACCTTTTCAAATCCCTGCCGAAAATATTGGCGCAAATGCCGGGCGGCCGAAGCAGAAAAAGAAAACCGGACAGTCGCAGGCCGGCCGACCAGAAACTGTCCCTGACGCTGAGGATCGTGCTGGCACAGATCATATCCGAAGCGACCGATTGCCTCAGCAATCGCGATCCCGTTCATGAAAACGAGTATGTGCATGCAGCCCAGGATTACATCCGCGCACACATGCGGGAAACCATTCATTTTTCACAGGTAGCCCGTCACGTGGGATTCGGCAAAAGCTGGCTTTATCGCAAATTCAAGGAAGCGACAGGCCTGACTCCGAACGACTATCTGATTCGCATCCGGCATATCGCCGCCTGCAAAATGCTGATATATACGCAAAAATCGATAACAACGATTGCGATGGAGGTTGGATATACATCCAGCCAGTATTTCTGCAGGATTTTCAGACGATATTCCGGGCAAACGCCGACGGCTTTCCGCCGGTCGTCCCAAAAAGGCATTTAAGGGATAAAATCGCGTTTTACCTCACAGATGCACGATCGCAGGAGCGAGTTGCTTTGCAAACGGCCACGGAGGCCACCGGCATGGAACCATTTACATTATCCGAAAGGACAGGTGTTCATCGTGGAACTTGAGTTCAAGCCGAATTTCGAAAAGACCCGGCAGTTCTGGACCTCTTTCTGGAAGGGCGAGGCCCATCGCCCTGCCGTCAGCATAGTCATCCCCAAGGCCGGAGTGAAGGAAGAAAAATACCCTCCCTACCTCGCCGGTGCGGACGGCAATTTCCAGCCCATCATCGACCAGATGCTGCGATACTGCGAAACGCACGAATTCCTGGGCGACTCAGTGCCGTTCTTCGTGCTGGAATGGGGCCCGGACACGTTTTCGGGCTATCTTGGCTGCGATTTGAAATTCTCTACCGGCACAAGCTGGGCGGTGCCGTTCGTGGACGATTGGGACGACGTTGAAATCCGTTTCGACCGCGGAAACAGATGGTGGCGGCTGACCGAAGACCTCGTTCACGCGGCCCGGCCTTATTTCGACGGCAGGCTGATGATAAACGGCCCGTGTCTCGTGGCAAATCTTGATTCTCTGGCTGCCATGCGCAGCCCGGAAAAGCTGCTGCTCGATCTTTACGAATGCCCCGACAAGATAAAACGCGCCCTGGACGCCGTCTGCATTGCGCAGGCTGAGATTCTCGCGGCGTTCGCGGAGCTGCTCGACTATGACGGTATGGGCAGCATCAACAATACAGGCATGTATTCGCCCGGGTGGACGACAAGACCGCAATGCGACGTATCGTGCATGATGAGCGCGGGCATGTTCCGCGAGTTCGTCGCGCCGTGCCTGGAGCGTGAAATCGAGAACATGACCGGCGTCGAATATCACCTTGACGGCGCCAACGCCGTCCAGCACATCGAAGCGCTGTGCGAGATGGAGAAAATAGACGTCATCGCGTGGCAGCCGACGACAGGAACGCTGGATCGCTCGCCCGAAGCGACCGCGTGGCGCGAGATGATATTCCGCAAAATTGACAGCCTCGGCAAAGGCCTGACGCGGTTTTGGCCGGAGTTCGACGACATCAAGCGCCTGTGGCGGGAATACAAGACCCGCAAGCTCTTCTTCATCGCGCGGGCGAACAGCAAGTCGGAGGCGGAAGACTTCATGGCCGAACTTGAAACCATCAGGAAGCCATAGGGAGTTCCGCCACAGAATATATATGTTATTTCCGTAATTACGTTCCGGCTCCGACCGGCCATTTCCTGGCGATGATCCACGGTGAAATATAGTGGGTCGTGAATGCTGCGCTGGTGTCGGCGAAATGAGGGCTTTCGAAGCCGCTGACCATGTCCCTGGTTACCTGGACCTGGTACAGCCCGGCGATGCTCCGCGTAAAGCCCGCCAGCCCGGCAGACTTTTCACGGCTTCCGTCCAGGTTGCCGAATATGCCGGTCCCGATTTTCAGCATCGCGACATCTTTGAGATTGTAGAAGTTCACAATCCCCTTTTCGCACTGGGCCACGGCCGTGCTCAGGTCGTAGTCGTCTCCCAGGCTGGCGTCGAGCAGCACAATCCCGCTGATCGGCGGCGCGCCGGCGGCGGCAAGCGATTCAGCCGTGAATACGGCAACCGCACAACCGCCGCTCTGACCGATGAGATAGACGGGCTTTCCCGGATACTGCCGCTGATAATCGGCAATCTCATCGGCGATTTTTTTGCCCCAGCCGCGATCATCGGTCGTGTCGGTCTCGTTGACAGCCATGCCGATGCCCGGGATATGGCAGCCCCACGGGTGAATCTTGATTGCGCAATTTATACCCGAGCCCTGCAGGCCCCTGCGTATGTTCGTGTAGTGGTAATCAACTCCCTGGATGCCCGGCAGGATGTAGATGACGCCCCTGTCCATCATATCAGGCTTCGTGTAGTCGGCGTTCAGCAGGTCGCCGGTGCAGCCGATCGCTGTCGATGCCAGGCCCACTGCCAGAATCAATTCGAACACGCTTCTCATGTTTTTCATGTTCGTTCACTCCCGTTCGCGGTACGGCTCATGAGTTCGACTCTGCAATCGGCCTGCACAGCTGCCCGCCTACGCATTGACCTTCTTAAGCAGCCAGGCCATGTTCTCGCCCAGCACGTCCATCGTCCTGAGGCCTTCCTCGTCGCGCTGGACGTCGCCGGCTTCGCGCCCGACGCCGATGTTCCAGTATACCGAGCCGGGCACTATCATCTCGTTTATCAGGAAGAAGTGGTTGAGCGTGTCGAACGCGTGCGTCGCGCCGCCTCGCCGAACGGCGACGACCGCAGCCCCGATTTTCCGCGTCAGCAGCGTCTGGTTGACCCTCGCCACGAAACCGGCCCGGTCGATGAGCGCCTTCATCTCGGCCGTCACGTCGCTGAAGTATGTCGGAGAGGCCATAATGATGCCATCGGCGGCACACATCTTTTTAATGTAGCTGTTCAGGTCGTCGTCTGTAATCGTGCACAGACCGTTTTTGTTTTTCGCGCATCCCATGCACGCCGTGCAGCCGCGCAAAGGCTTGCCCGCCAGTTGCACCAGTTCGGTCTCGATGCCGTGCTCGCCAAGCCTCTCGAACACGCGGCGGATAAGCCTTGTCGTGTTGCCTTCCTTCCGCGGACTGCCGTTGAATGCCACAACCTTCATTGAATGCTCCTTATTTGGGGTATATTTCCTTTATCTTCACAGGGCGGTTTTCCTCGGCCGATTTGTAGGCGGCGAACGAAATCGCGATTGTCGACAGGTTGTCGCGCCCGGACGTCGGGGCGGGCTTTCCGGTTTTAATCGCTTCGATGAACGTCTCCATCGTCCGCTTCAGGCTCAAATTGCCCCACGCGAGATCGAATGCGCCGAGCGGTTTCGCCCATTCACCGCGGCCTTCCTCGTATGCGGTTATCGTGGTCTGCTCGTCCGGATTGAGGAAAACGCTTCCCTTGTCGCACTCAAAAATCATCCGTGCGAACGGCCCGCCGCCTTTTTCCATTCCCTTGCAGTTCCAGGAATCGTACACGCCGACCACGCAGCCGTTCTCGAACGTGATGGTCGTGATGGTCCAGTTCTCTCCGATTTCGCCTATCGCCACGCGGAAAGGCGCCTTGCCTATCTTCGAATAAACTTCCACGGCGTCGCAGCCCATGAGGAACCGCAGCGTATCGAAGTGATGGCAGCACATTTCGATAAGAAGCATCTGTTTGAGTTTCGCGCGGTAGTCGGACGTCGTCGAGCCTTTGATGGGGAACGCCATGATGAGCGAATCCAGTATCTGGCCGACAAAGGGTTTTCCGACGCCGCCGGACTCGATGAACCTGCGTGCTTCCTGAAAATGCGGATAGTAGCGGTAGTTCTGCACGACCGCCAGCTGGACGCCGGCCTTCTCGCACGTCTCCACCATCGACAGGGCGTCCTTGAAGCTGAGGGCGAATGGTTTGTCGACAATGACGTGTTTGGAATTAGCGGCGCAGTCTTCTACGATTTCCCTGCGCACCTGAGGCGGCGTCGAAACCACGACCAGGTCAATGTTCGGATCCCGGATGAGATCCGCAGCCCTGGCGTAAGTTTTTTCAAAACCGTACTTCTTCTGACATTCATGCCTTGTTGTTTCGTTCAAGTCACAGCAGGCCCTGAAAGTGAAAAGGCCACAGCACGCATTGATGTTTCTTTCCCCCATAGGCCCGCAACCGATAATCCCAAGCCGCAGACGGTTCATTATTCTCTCCAGCCCAGTAATAGTTCCTCTGACAATTGTGACCTGCGACCGTCGCAGGCCGCTTTGGTAATTGTCTTTTGCTTTCGGGCTACTGCAAGCAATTTCCGCCCTTCTTGTCCGTTTTACCGGTCGGAACCTGCAGCTCGACGGTTACAAAGTTTGTAGAGTCGTCGGTACAGGATATAATCCGGACCCTGCGGTCCATGGCGGCCGTGAACGGACAGCTTTCGGAAAACCCTGAATGGGTACGCGTATAATTAGGATTGGCCAAGTCAGGTGCGGCCAGCGATGTCCTGTAATAACAACCTCTGAGGAGAATCGCCGTGAAGAAATCACTTTTGGCTTTCCTGTCAGCATGTACCTTGATGTGCCTTGCCGTCTTCGCATACGGCAAAGGCTTCATTGAAGACCGGCCATGGCTTGCGGAGCGCAGCGTATGGGCGGAAAGCAACGAAACACAGAATGCGTCCGCATCCGAACCCGGCAAGGAGCGTCCGAAATTCCGCCGCGGCGGCCTGTCAGGCTGGTGGGCGATAGGCAACGGCAAGGTTTTCGGAATTGTAGGTCCGGGGCTTGACCAGGCGATGCTCTTCCAGATTACCGGCCCGCACATCATGCTCAGGGGCGTAATGGGCGACAACGCATTCGGCCCCTCCACGCTGACGCTGACTGTCAACGGTGCGCCGGTGGCTTTCACGAAACAGAGCCTTTCCAAGGTCCGCGGGACGAACATCGTCCTCATGGAGCTTGTCTCCGAAAAAGTCTCGATGACCGTAATCAACTATGCCCCGTTCGACGTGAACGCCATATTCCGAACCGTGGTTATCAAAAACCTGTCGAAAGAGCCGCTGACTGACGTTGTGCTCACCGCCACGGTCGGCCGAACCAAGGTAAAATACGACTGCCTGTACGACAGCTGGCAGGGCGCGCCCACTCCGGGCAGGCCTGTCGGAGAAATCAGGCACATGTACTGCCAGTTCCTCGAAGGTTCCGAGCTGTCGGCCACCGAGCCGCCGGCTGACAACCCCAACGCCCCCACCACCGGCACGATGACGGTGAAAATCGGGACGATCGAGCCTGACGCTGAGGCCCTTCGCACCGAATACCTCGCCTTCACCATGGGCGAAGACGCTGCACCGGACGAGGCCAGAAAAATCGTCGCCGGCGGGCTGAACAACCTCGAAAAAACCCGCGACGACTGGAAAAAGTGGATGGCCAACACCACCCAGCTCAAATGCGCCGACGACCGCCTGATTGACCTGCTGGACGACACAAAGATTCTCGTCCGCATCCAGACGGCTGACCCGCAGTGTGCAGCCGGCCCGATGGAATTTTTCGCCGGCACGTGGGTGCGCGACTCAAACGGCCCGTTCATGTACTACTGCCGCATGGGCGATCTCGAATCCGCCAGGAAGATGCTGGAGTTCTACTATCGCGGCTGCGCGTACAGCAAGCTCATACCCAATTTCCTCCCGATGGACATAGACATCACCCAGCCCATCGATCCGAACCTGGACTGGACGACCGTCCACAACGACCCGGCTGAAATACCCAACTGGCTTATCATGCAGCATCGCCTCTACTACCAGTACACCGGCGACCTCGAGCCGATAAAGGCGCACTGGGGCTACCTCAAGAAATGCCTCATGGGCCAGCTCCAGGATGACAAGGGCAATCCGGTTCATCCGGTGAACTGGGGTTCTCCCGGCATGCCGGGTGCGAACAAGATGTACCGCTTCCTGCATCACGGCGACGAGACGTGGATATATCCCGGCTTCGAAATACTCAACAGCCCCAACTTCCCCGAACCGAACGATCATCCCAACTGGGAGCAGTTCAGCGCCGACAGCACGTGGGAGTTCGTAACATCGGCCGACACAATGGCTGAATTCGCCAGACTGCTCGGCCATACCGCCGAGGCGACGCAGTTCGCCAAAATCGCCAAAGACAGCCGCGCCGCATGCGAACGCGACTACTGGATGCCTGAACGCGGAATATACGCGCCGGCGATGGATTACCGCACGCTCGATGTCCACCAGCCGCCGTTCGCCATGGTCAACTTCAACCCGCTTTGGATCGGCTACCTCAAGGGCGACGATCCCAAGGCAATCTCCAACGTCGTCGAAACGATGAAGTACACGATGAACCCCAACTTCGTCACCGACGCCACGGAAACGCTGAAAGTTTACGTCGGCATGCAGCCGGGCATGTTCCTTTACAACCTGGCCGCCATCGACCACCCCTACGCCGAGCCGGCGCTTAACGCGATGATCGAAGTTGCGCTTCCCACCGGCGAGTACACCGAGAAGCTCGCAACAAAGGCTGACAGCTACGAGCCGATTCCCGTGTTCCTCGGCCACCGCATCAGGCCGTGGGAAGGCGGCATCAACTGCGACGCCGCTTACTTCTACCTCACCGGGCTTACGCCGTACATGGGCGAAAGCCGCATCGAACTGTGCCCGCGAATGCCGGCCGACTGGAAGGAAATGTCCGTCACAGGCCAGAAGCTCGGCGACGGCAAGCTCGACATCGACGTAACCGATACGGGCGACAAACGCCAGTACACACTGAAGTCGACCGTCAGCAAGCCGGTCACCTGCGATTTCAAAATCTCGCTGCCGCAGTCCAAGCTCACCTCCGTGACGGTGGACGGCAAGAGCGTTCAGGTGACACCCAGGAACAACTGGGGCCTGACGACGGCAAAGCTGAACCTGACGCTGACGCCCAACAAGGCCGCCGTAGTGGCCGTAGCTTACCAGAAAGAAAAGGTCAAGCCGCTGAAGTTCGAGCGGCAGCGGTGGAAATACATTCCTCCGAAGAATATTCACCCGTACCAGCTGGTTCTGTGGGATTTCGAGCCTCGCAGGGGCAACGACCCCAATGACGTCCGCACGTTCAACGTGCTGGACAAGGACAAGGTCAATTATCGAATGGTTCGCTTCAACAACCCGGCCGACGCCGAGTGGCTGCGGCCGATGCTTATCAAGGATGACGGCACTCTCAATACCAGGCTGCTGCTGATGGGCCCGGGCGTGCTTGGGCCGACAATAAAGTTCCAGACGTGGTGGAGCGACCCGGCGCTGACCAAGCTGCTGACTGATTACATGAACGCAGGCGGAACCATCGTCGCGGTCAATCCGACGGCGCCTTCGTCAGATTTCGCCGGCAAGCTGCTGGGCGATTCGTCTTTCACCACCGAGCCGCTGCCGGCGCCAGGCGATGTCGAGCCTACTGCCAACGGTAAGGCAGTCTGGAAGGCCATCGCCCCGCTTTTCCCCGAAGACAGAAAGCCGCAGTCGGCTAGGAAGTTCACCTGCAAGAACATGGTCGAGCTGGCTACAGTCAAGCAGGGCGAGAACACCGGATCAAGCATAATCGGCAAGAACTACGGCAAGGGTACGCTGGTGCTGATAATGATCAATCTCGATTACACCCAGCATGCCAAGCTGGCGCAAAAGCTGGCTGACCCCAAGACGCTGGCGGCGATTCGCAAAAGCGTCCCGCCGCAGAAAGCGGCCGCCAGGCAGTAGAAGCACAAAACATCCGGGCCGTCCCCCAGGGACGGCCCGGATAAATACTCAAAAATACTGAAACAGCACGTCGACTGCAATTTGAAGATTATTCGCCCGGTTTGGTCTTCGGCTTTCCGAAGCACAGAACGTTGTAGACGACCGTAACGATTAAAGTGCCGAAAAAGGCGTCACCAAACCCCCACGCCAATCCGATCGCAGCCCCTTCCCAGCTCGAGCCGTAACCGTAATAAACATTTCTCAGCACCTCGACCGCTTCATGGGCGTACCAGTTGGTATGCATCGTTACGATACCGAGCAGCAGCACAGAAATGCCCCAGACAATCCCTAACGTCAACGCCAAACGAAACGCCTTCCGCCATGGGAACTTCTCTTCGTTGTGGTTCATTGCGGTTGTCTCCTTATTTTTCTGCAGCAAGAGATGGGCTTTCTACGGCTTGTCTTATGGCGTATGTTTTCAGAATTCGGCCATGTTTACATATCGGCGGATTCCGGAAAATCAGCCACTCAATGGTACCGCACCGGACAGACTCCTGTACGCGCGGCTAGCCAAAACGCTTTTAAAGTTGGAACGGAACTTTGTTATCGTACGGCGTTTAAATACCCAGAAGGCTGCTGCGAACCCTTACTTGAAATGATGCTGCTTTCTTGCCGGACCGCAGCTGGAGCCTCTCTTGTAACTGACTCGGATATAAGTATTTATGCCATACAACCATCCCTTCTTTGGAGAAAACTGACATGGACCGTTACTTTGCCGCATCAATGTTAGTCGTTTTAGGCCTTCTGGTTGCGGTTGCGGGGTGCAACCAGGAAAAACAGGACCAGCAGAAGCCGGTGGAGTGGCAAGTTATCTTTTCGGATGATTTCTCCGGATACACGGCCACCGCCCCGGAAGAGCAGGCCAATGAACTGGGCCGGAAATGGTCTGCCTTTGCCGGCCATTGGTTCGTCCAGGATGGAACTCTTCACCAGGACCAAGGCAGCTTTGACTACGGCATCGTGGTCAAGGACCTGTACCTGCGATGCGATTATCAGATTGAGGCCAAGGTGCGCCTCGTATCCGGCGGCAGCGGCGCCGGATGGTACTGGAACGTCTACGACCAGCAGACCGGCGACAGCGGCAACATGCTTCGCTATGACGGCATAAACCCGATTATGTACGGCTGGATGCGCGGCCGCGGGTTCGTCGGCACCGGCGGTGCGACGGGCAATCTCGCACCGGACGGCAAGTGGCATGATATGAAGCTGGTCGTCAAGAATGACAAGGGCACGTTCGACATGTACTGGGACGGCGAGAAGATCATCGACGACGCCATCCAGTTCCACAGCAGCGGATATGTCGGCCTGGAATGCTCGCTGGGCCACTGCGAATTCGACGACGTGAAAGTTTCCGTACCCAAGGGTACGGACTGGAAGGCCGCTCCGTACGGCAAAGTAAACACTGAATGGATCAGCTCGCTGGCGATACTTCCGGACGGAAACATAGCCTACCCTATTCGCAACATGCACTGCGTGCAGGTGGTAACTCCCGACGGGAAGCTCGTGCGCGAGTTCGGCAGGCGCGGCAGCGGCAAGGGCGAGTTGAATCTGCCCGCAGCAATCGCAGCCGACAAGGACGGCAATATCTACGTTTCGGAAGCCGGCAACAGGCGCGTGCAGGTGTTCGACGCCAACGGCAACTCCGTCAAGATGCTGGCCCCGGACGCCGAGAACGCTCTCGTAAAGCCGGGCTGCCTGACGGTAGACGCAAACGGCCGGGTCTGGGTCGTCGATAACGAAGACCGGGTGGTCTGCATTTCGCCCGACGGCACGATGGCGGCCTCCCACGGCGGGCCCGTTACGCCGCCGGCGGCGCCGATGTTCAACAGCGCTCGCGATATCACGACGGTCAATAACAATATCTATGTCGCCGACGCGGGCAACAATCGCATAATGGTTTTCGACGCAGCCAACCCGGCCGCCGGGCCGGTCGCAAGGCCGGCGCCGGCCGGCGTGGTGTCGGTGGCCTTCAACGGCAAGGACAGATTTGCAGCACTGACGACATGGAGCGTTCAGGTATGCGACATGAATATGACTCCCGTCGGCAAGTCTTTTGTCGGCGGAGCCATCGGCGGCCTGTGCGCCAACAGCGTGAGATACGACAAGGACGGCAACCTTCTTATTGCCGACGGCTGGTTCCATCGCATCGTGATGGTCAGCCCGCAGGCCACCGAGGCTGCGCCTGAAGTGACCAACATCACGCCGACGACAGCCGTTGTCACATGGACCACCGACGACACGATGCCCACCCGCCTGATGCTGCTGGACACGCCGCAGGGTTCGGTGTGGGGCAAGACGGCGGACTATTCCAAGGCAAAGGTTCTCGGCGACGATGATGCGACCAGATTCCACCGGGTCGCCCTTACGGGCCTGACGCCCGCGACGCGGTACTGCTTCGCGATTGATTCGCCGTACAAGACCATACCGTCATCGGGACATTCCAAGGATTATCGATTCACCACGGCGGCGCCTGCCGGCAAAATGGCTTACACCGAGGTTCCCATTGCCGTAATCTGCTACGGGAATGTAATCTTCGAGGCTTCCAAAGGCCCGGACGGCAAAGTCAACCCGCCGTCAATTCAGACCGAGGAATGGTTTAAGGGACGTATAGAAGCACATGAGAGCATGAGGCAGTTCTACTGGACCAACTCTCTTATGAAGTTGGACACCAAGTGCAAGTATCTGTTCGTCACACGCCCGGTCGACTTCGCGTACCTCGGCTCAAGCAGCGAGGAGGTCTACAAGGACCTCGTCACGCTGGCCGAGAAGGAAGGCCTCAGGCCGGAAGACTTCGGTGCGGTGCTGGTAATCGGCGGCAACGGCACATACGCCTACCCCTGGCCGACTCCGTGGTGGGGAGGCAAGCTGACCTACACCACCGGCGCATGCTTCTGCGGCTGGGGCGACATGTGGATCGGAACGCATGAGTTCCACCACGACACCGAAGGCTGGATGGCCATGATAGGCGCACCAGGCTACATCTGTGCCGATACGCCGTGGCAGAGCCAGGGCAGATACGGCGAGAACTACGATTTCCTCGCCTGGACGCTGCGCACGATGCCGCCGGCGACGTACCTGAATCTGGCCGTCGGCAAAATCCGTGTCACCGACGACAAGGACGGCGACGGCGTGCCCGACGATGATATGAACCTGCCATGGGACGAAAAACGCGGCGAGACCGACCCCGGCGACCGTGAAACATACAAGAACGGCCTGACCGATCTGCAGAACCTGACGGCTGAAACGTTCATACCCGCAGTCAAGGGCCACAAGCACCCGCTTTTGACCAAACAGGTCGACCTGAAGTACCCGTTCGCGGTCTTCAGCTACGATTACGAACGGCACATGAAGTCGCCGACAATCGACGGCGTTATAAACAACGGCGAGTGGGACGTGTTCGCCGAGTCCCCCCATGCCGGCATGACGCAAAGCACGAAGGTGCGCAAATATCCCGCGCCGCCGGCCGATTATAATTACACGATGAAGTCCTATCTGAACTGGGACGACGAGTACCTGTACTTCGCCCTGGCTGCACCGTTTAAGTTCGGCACGGACATCGAGCTCGACTGCCTGGGCGACGGCTACTTCCACGGGCACGACAATCCTCGCATGTATTTCGGAATTCCGCGGGACGAGGCCGCCGCTGCACCAAACACGCTGCTGCCTCCGCCGGGCGTGATGGTGTGGAACAACGTCGAGCCGGTGCAGCAGTACGGCGTTCCGAACTGGACGAACGAAAGATTCGACACCCGCGACAAGATCAAGTGGGCATGGGGCAAAAACGCCGAAGGCTGGTATGTCATCGAAATAGCCATACCCAGGACTCCCAGCGTCGACCTCGTTCCCAGAGAAGGCCAGGAAATGGGCGTTCGTCTCTGGAATACCGGCTATCTGCCGCCGACAGAGAAGAATCCCAATCCGTACTACGTATGGGAAATGTTCGATTCGTGCGAATATGGATATTTCAAGCTGGTCAAATAGCTGATAATCGATTGTAATATCGCCTTCCCTCGGGATGAGAACCCGGGGGAGGCGATGTTTTCCACTTACCCGAATTGGAGAATGAAAGTGAAAAGATTCAGGATACTGGCAGTTCCGCTGACCATACTGGTGCTGACCTGCGGCATTACCTTTGGCGAAGGATTCATGGAGCAGCGTCCCTGGCTGGCTGACCGCAGCAGCTGGTCTGAAACAATCAACAAGGGCGAAGACCCCTCAGGCTGGTGGGCTGTCGGAAACGGCAAGGTATTCGGCATTGTCGGACCGGGCCTCTTTGACGCCATGATTCACCAGATTACCGGCCCGCATATCATGCTCGCCGGAACCATGGCGAACGGTTCAGCCTTCGGACCTTCAACACTTACACTGACTGTCGGCGGCAGGCAGGTGGAATTCGCCAAGGCCACCCTGTCAAAGGTTCGCGATACCGACATCGTCGTCATGGAGCTTGTCGGGCCTGACGTTTCGATGACCGTGCTGAACTACGCACCTTTCGACGTAAACGCGATGTTCCGCACAATCGTCATCAAGAACACCTCCGGCGCCGCGCTGAAGGACGTTGTGCTGACAGCGACGATAGGCCGCACAACCGTCAGGTACGGCTATCTCTACGACAGCTTCAAGGGCGGCACGGGCGGCTGCGCCGCAGGCGAAACCCGCCAGATGTTCGCCCGCTTCATCGAACCGTCGGAACTGGCGACCACCGCCGACGTGAATAATGCCGACGCCCGGGCCAACTCCACCGCCACGGTAAAAATCGGCGACATCGCCGCCGGCGGCGAAGCGGTCAGGACGCTGTATTTCGCTTTCGCCATGAAGGAAAGCGGCGAAGGCACGTTTGACAACATCGAAAAAGGCGGCGTGAAGTTCCTCGAACAGACACGCGACGACTGGAAGAAGTGGATGGCCGACACGACGCAGCTGGTCTGCGAGGACCAGAGGCTCGTCGACCTCATAAACGACACCAAGGTCATCGTGAAGATACAGACCGCCGACCCGCAGGGAGCTGCCGGCCCGATGGAATTCTTTGCGGGCACATGGGTTCGCGACTCGAACGGCCCGTTCCTCTACTACTGCCGCACAGGCAAGCTCGACGCCGCCAGAAAAATGCTGGAGTTCTATTACCGCGGCAGCGCGTACAACAAGCACATCGCAAACTTCCTGCCGATGGATATAGACCTGACCAAGCCGGTTGACCCGAACATGGACTGGACGTCGGTCACGAACGACCCGGTCGAAATCACCAACTGGCTGATAATGCAGCACCGCCGCTATTACCAGTACACCGGCGACCTGACACCGATAAAAGAGCACTGGGGCTACCTGATGAAGTGTCTCTACGGCCAGCTCACCGACAAGGAAGGCAAGCCGGTTCATTACGTCAACTACGGCTCGGTCGAACCGGGTCCCAACACGATGTATCGCTTCCCGCATCATGGCGACGAAACGTGGATTTATCCGGGCTTCGAACTGCTGAACTCGAAGTTCTTCCCCGAGCCGAACGACCATCCGCAGTGGGATCAGTACAGTGCAGACAGCACATGGGAGTTCGTCGTGTCAGCCGAAACGCTGGCTGAACTGGCCGAAAAAATCGGCCGCCCAGCCGAGGAAGTCGCGGCGCTGAAGAAAATCGCCGTCGACAGCCGGGCTGCATGCGAACGCGATTACTGGATACCCGAAAAAGGTCTCTACGGTCCGGCCATGGGCATGAGAAGCGGCGACGTTCACCAGCCGCCGTTCGCCATGGTCAACTTCAACCCGCTTTGGATCGGCTACCTCAAGGGCGACGATCCCAAGGCAATCTCCAACGTCGTCGAAACGATGAAGTACACGATGAACCCCAACTTCGTCACCGACGCCACGGAAACGCTGAAAGTTTACGTCGGCATGCAGCCGGGCATGTTCCTTTACAACCTGGCCGCCATCGACCACCCCTACGCCGAGCCGGCGCTTAAGGCGATGGTCGAGGTCGCGCTTCCCAGCGGCGAATACACCGAGAAGCTCGCCACCGAGCCCGACAGCTACAAGCCGGTTCCCAACACCTTCCTCGGCCACCGCATCAGGCCGTGGGAAGGCGGCATCAACCTCGACGCCGCGTATTTCTACTTCACCGGTCTCGAACCGGACATGGGCAACGGCAGAATAAAGCTCTGCCCGCGTCTTGCGGCCGATTCAAACGAGATGGCCGTCACAGGCCAGAAGCTCGGCGACGGCAAGCTGGACGTCAGCATCGCCGACACGGGCAGCAAGCGTACGTACACCATGAAGTGGACCGGCAGCAAGGCTATCACGGCGGACTTCAAGATTTCACTGCCGCAGTCGAAGATCAGCTCCGTCGCGCTGGACGGCAAGGCCGTCACGGTCACGCCCAAGAATCGCTGGGGCCTGACCACCGCAACGCTGGAAGTTCCGCTGCCGGCCGGCCAGACGACCACCCTGGTCGTCGATTATGCGAAGGAACAGGTCGAGCCCCTCAAGTTCGTGCGTGAGGAGTTCAAGTACGCGGTTCCGAAAAACGTGCCGGCCTACCAGATGATTCTCTGGGACGCCGAGCCTCGCAAGAGCGGCAAGCCGGAAGATGTCCGCACGTTCGACCTGCTCAACGGCAAGATGAACTATCGTCTCATCAGTGCATCCAACCCGACCAGTGCAGACTGGCTGCGGGCGTTCCTGATGAACGATAACGGCACGGTCAAGACCCCCCTGTTCTTCATGACCCCCGGGTCGGTACCGGCCCTAAAGTGGTCCAAGTGGTGGGGCAAGGCTGACATGGTCAAGCTGCTGACCGATTACATGAATGCCGGCGGCGTAATCTTCAACCTCAACGGCGGAGAAGGCTCGTCCGACATGTTCGGCAAGCTCATGGGCGATTCGAGCTACTTCTCGATCCCGACCGTCGGCGTGGACTCCATTCCCGCCGAAGGCGCCGGCAAGCAGATATGCGACATGCTGGGCATCTTCGCCGGCGAAGAGAAAGATCTCCCGAAGGCCGGTGTGATGTTCATCGGCAAGGAGATGATCGTGCTGGCCCGGCCTGAAACCGAACCGCTTGCCGCCACCATACTGGCCAAGAAATTCGGCAAGGGCTATTTTATCACGGCGTCCCTCAACTGCAGTTACGAGCAGCGGGCGGCGCTGGCCCAGAAGCTGGCCGCTCCGGAAACACTCGCGGCAATCGGTGCAGCGATTGACACGGCCAAGCCGGAAAGCGTCGACGCCGCCTTCAAGGACGTCGGTCAGAACGGCTCCTTCACGGACGACTTCAAGTCTTACAAGGATGGCGGAGTCGGCCTGCCTGTCTGGGTTCCGCTCAGCGGCCAGTGGCAGGTAAAGGACGGCATGATGCATATCCTCAACACCAACGGGTATGACTTCACCGCCACCGCCAACATGAAGGTCACCGGAGATTACAAGGTTGAGTTCACCGCCAAGATAATCGAAGGCATCTACGAAGCCGGCCTCATGTTCAACATGCCGTCGAGGTTCTCGGTGAACAATTCGCAGATGGTCCGCTTCTGCGGCGCCTCGGCATTGTGGTGCGGCCCGATTCCGTTCACACTCGAGCACGACCTGCCGACAGGCATCGACCACCAGAGTACGGATTTCCACACGCTGTCCATTACCGTAATGAACAGCAAGGGCACCTATGACCTGGCGGTGGACGGCAAGGCAGTCGCCAAGGACCTCAAGCTCACCAACATCCTCAAGGAAGGACAGTCCGGCTACATCGGTCTGGTGAGCTGCCGCGGCCACGTCGCCTTCAGCAGTTTCAAGGTGACTCCGGTCAAGTAGCAGCACAGGCAAACAGCCTGCAGATAAAAACAGAAGATGCCGACGATACGCAATGTCGTCGGCATCTTTCTTTTCAAGTCAAAGTCCCCGCCCCGCCGCTGTCAGTTTCCGGCGAGCATGTCGCTGGTAATGATTCCGAAAATTCCCTTGCGGATCATCATCACGGCGAAGGCCGCGAGTATGACGCTCACAATCTTGGAAACCGCCCGGATTCCCGTCTGTCCCAGATGCCGCGTCATGGCGCTCGCACAGAAAAGCATCAGGCCGGCCAGTACAACGTTGGCGAAAACCGCGGCTAAAGTGATTTTGACCCCAAGGATATCAACCAGCATCAGGGCGGTCGTCAGGACGGCCGGCCCGACTATCAGCGGCGTGCCAAGCGGTACGACGCCGATAGCGCCGACCTCCCTTGTCATCTTACGGCCGCTCACCAGGTCCAGCGTTGCGATCATGAACAGCAGCACGCCGCCGGCGACAAGAAAATCATTCATGGTGATGCCGAGCAGACCGAACAGGCTTTTGCCCAGAAATACGAAACCGACGGCAAGAAGCGACGCCGTCACTATCGAATCGCGGATGGCCCTGCGGCGGGCCTTGGTGTCCATACCTTCCGTCAGGCCGATAAAAATCGGCAGAATTCCGATGGGGTCCACTGCGATGAGGATCGGCACGAAGGCCAGAACGAACTCTTTCATATAAATAACCCCTTTCCTGCAAACAGGCGAATTCTACCCCACTGCGGCAATTCGACGCCAGATGCAGTTGCACCAAAGAATTAGATTGATTTGAGACTTATCCCCCCGTTTTCCTCAAAAAAAGGCTTTCCGGCCTCACTTGGACCGCAAGTTGCTCATAAATAAAGCCGAAATCAGATAAGGGTCGGCCATTGAATGGCTGCAATGCAGCCAGGCTGCTCAATGCGCGCGATAAACGTCAATAAAAGTACAAAATCGTCAAAGTGGCGAAAAAGCCAGCTGGTGGCGATCTTATTGGTCATGTACTCGGCCGGTGCGTTATTCATCTGGTGGACGGCGAACCGAGCCGACCGTACGATGCGTGATGAACTGCTGCAGCAGACACAGATTGCGGCAAAGTCGCTGAACCTCCAAAACCTCAAAACACTTACCGGTACGGAAAAGGATTTAAACAATCCTGCCTACCGGCAAATCACCGAGCAACTCAAAGTTGTCTTGTCAGCCAACGCGGGATGGAAGTGGCTTTACCTGATGGGCCAGAGAAAAGACGGAACCATAGTTTTTTACCTCGACACAGAGCCTCCAACCTCCGATGGGCACGCCATGCCCGGCGAGGTGTACGAAGAATCGCCGGAATCGTTCTATCGTATTTTTAAAACCGGCATCCCTGATACAGAAGGGCCTTATGCCGACCGATGGGGCATTTTCATCTCGGCTGCGGTACCGATAATTGACCCGGAAACAAATGAAGTCCTCGCTGTCCTGGCGGTGGATATCGACGCAAAAAACTGGAAAACGGATATTGCCGCCAGATCGGCCCTGCCTGTAGGGCTGATGCTTGCCATGCTCATTGGAGCAACCGTCGTCCTTTTAACCGCCCGCCGCGTTAACGCCTCGGCCAAACCGGTTCTGAAGCGACTGATGATCCCTCTGACCGCAGTGCTGCTCGTGCTGATCGCAGGTTACGGCGTGCTGCTTATAATCCAGCACAGGGAACGTGTAAACGAATCCAGCCGACAAGCTCTGAAGAAGGTTTCAAGCGACTTCACTCTTGCGATGGCTGAGCAGGCCCGTTCACTCGGAGCAATTCAGGAGGCCTTGATTCATAATGTTGATTTGAGCAATATGCTCAAGAACAGAGACCGACAGCACCTGTTGGCCGCTTATGCCCCTGTATTCGCTAAACTTAAGATTGAATATAACGTAACTCATTTTCTTTTCCTGGACACGCAGCGCATATGCATTCTGCGTGTTCACAACCCCGAAAAATACGGCGACCGGGCGGAACAGTTCACGGTCCGGCAGGCCGAGCAGACCGGTGAAACCGTATCAGGCATAGAACTCGGGCCATTCGGCACTTTTACTCTAAGAGTTGTACGCCCGATTTATGACGGCGAAACACTCATCGGCTACCTGGAACTGGGCAAGGAAATTGAGGACACCCTCACTGGAATTCATCAAGAGTCAGGCGTTCATCTGGCTATGACCATTCGCAAAAGCGCCATAAATCGCAATACATGGGAAACGGGCATGAAAATGCTCGAACGCGAAAGCAAATGGGATCGTTTCCCAGAAGATGTGTTGATTTACTCGTCTCTATCGCCCTTCCCGGCCGAAGTTGACCGATATATCGGCATCGAGCGTCATGCGCCGTGGGATACCTCCTCGGAAGTTCAGTCCGGCGGCGCCGTATGGCGAGTCATGGCCTTCCCGCTCCGGGACGCCTCCGGCGAGGAAGTGGGCGGCATGATCGTGATGCATGATATTTTTCGGGCTAACGCTTCGCAGAAGCGGCTAATGGCTATAGGCGGCGGCGTGGGACTGGTGCTGGCTGGCGGGTTTGGCATATTCCTGTTCGTCCTGCTGCGGCGGACCGACCAAGGCATTATTCTGCAGCAGGCTGAGCTTGCGGAAAGCGAGGAGCGGCTCAATCTCGCCATGACCGTCGCCAATGACGGCATCTGGGACTGGCGACTCACCGACAACGTCGTCTACTTCGATACGCGTTATTACACAATCGCCGGATACAAACCATATGAATTTCCTTGCGCCCTCGAAGAATGGCAGAAACGCGTGCATCCCGACGATCTCGAACAGGCCAACGAAGGCATGGCGAAATTCCTCGCGGGTGAATCCAGCGCATACGACGCCGAATTCCGATTCCTGCGAAGCGACGGCAAGTACATGTGGATACGCTCAAAGGGCGATATCGTCGAACGCGACGAAAAAGGAAGGCCGACGCGATTCGTCGGAACACACAGCGATATAACCGACCGGAAGCAGGCGGAAGAAGCGATACGGGGTGAGACCGCAAAATTGTCGGCAATGATCTCCGGCATGGATGAGGGCGTGGTTTTTGCCGACGCCAACAACGTCATCGTGGAAATTAACGATTATCTGTGTCGTTTCGTACATAAATCGCGCGAAGAGATTATCGGAAAGCGAATCGAAGAGATTCATCACGGCAAGGTGCTCGAAGGCATTCTCGCCAAAATTGATCATTTCCGCAGAACCCCCGGATGCGAACCCTATGTGCTCCAGCGGCCGCTGGGGGCTGCCGAAGTCATCCTGAGAATGCAGCCCATCTATCGCGACGATGTATACGACGGCGTGCTTCTGAACGTAATTGACGTCACCGAACTGGTCAACGCTCGCCGCCAAGCCGACGCCGCCAGTGCCGCCAAGAGTGAATTTCTCGCGAATATGAGCCACGAAATCCGCACGCCTATGAACGGCATAATCGGGATGGCCGGCCTCCTCAAAGAAACCAATCTGACCGACGAGCAGAGGCAGTATGTCGAAACCGTCCACATCTGCAGCGATCAGCTGCTGACACTCATAAATGACATCCTGGATTTCTCGAAGGTCGAGGCCGGCAAGATGGAGCTGGAAGAACTGGACTTCGACCTGATGACCATCGTCGAGGAAGCAACGGACATCCTGGCGACGAAGGCCGGCGAAAAGGGCCTGGAGCTGACCGCATACGTCTCGCCCGAAATTCCGTCCAAGCTGCGCGGCGACCCGGGCCGGCTGAAACAGATACTGGTCAACCTGGCCAACAATGCCGTCAAATTCACGCCGCAGGGCGAAGTCGGAATCCACGCAAAGCTCTTGACTGAAGATGAAGACTCCGTCACGGTTCGATTCAGCGTCTTTGACACCGGTATCGGCATTCCCGCCGACCGCAGGGACAGGCTGTTCCAGTTGTTCTCGCAGGTCGACAGCTCGACCACCAGAAAGTACGGCGGAACGGGCCTGGGTCTGGCGATATCCAAGCGGCTTGTCGAGATGATGGGCGGCCAGATCGACGTCGAGAGCGAGGAAGGCAAGGGAACGACATTCTGGTTCACGATGACATTCCGGAAGCAGACCGGCGCCGCCGCAGAACCGTCTCCTGCCGCCCGGTCTATAGAAGGCAAGAGAGTGCTGGTTGTCGACGACAATGAAACCAACCGGTTCCTCCTCAGGAAATATCTGGAATCGTGGAACTGCTACTGCGAAACCGCATCCTCGGCGGTCGAGGCCCTTGAGGCCATGGAACTCGCCTGCCAGCGCAGAAAGCCGTTCGACATAGCCATTCTCGACCGCCTCATGCCCGATGTCGACGGCGAGGAGCTTGGCCGCATGATAAAGTCGTCGCCGGACCTCAGGCAGACGCACCTGATGATGCTGACGTCGGCCGGCCAGTTCGACAGCGTAAGACGCCTCAAGGAAATCGGATTCGCACAATGCATCTGCAAGCCGATACACAAATCGCAGCTCTACAACTGCCTGCTGCTGATTATAGACGCAAAGCACGCCACCGAGGCCCAGCCGGAAGTGGCTGAAGTCAGCGAAGAGAGGATTCACGCCCTGCCTCCGGGTCTGCGTGTCCTGCTGGCTGAAGACAACATCATCAACCAGAAGGTCGCACTGCAGATTATCGAAAAGAAACTCCTGCTGCGTGCCGACGCCGTCGCAAACGGCCTGGAAGTCATCGAGGCGCTCCGCGAAATCGATTATGACATCGTGCTGATGGACTGCCAGATGCCCGAGATGGACGGTTACGAGGCCACTCGCTTCATACGCAGCGGAAAGTCAGGCGTAAAGAGGGCCGACGTCCCCATCATCGCCATGACCGCCAACGCCATGAAGGGCGACCGCGAAATATGCCTGGAAGCCGGCATGGACGACTACATCGCAAAACCCGTCCGACCCGACACCCTCGTGGATGTATTCCTGCGAGTCCTGGAAGCAAAAACCTCGCACGTGTAATTCAACCTGCCCAAAGCTCCCCGCATGGGACGGCAACTGCCGGATTGCAAATCGAGGTGATTGCCCAAACCGCTGGAAATGGTATGATTCCCGCCTTCAGGCATAAAGTATGCCTTTTTGGTATTACACTACCCGGCTCTCAACGGCCGAAACATAAAGGGTAATAAAAAATATGCTGCTGCGAATGATCGCCCCCCTTCTGATGCTCGTCGGTTCAAATCTCTTCATGACTTATGCGTGGTACGGCCATCTGCGCGACCTGCGGTCACGCCCGCTTATGATAGCCATATTGGTAAGCTGGTGCGTGGCGTTTCTGGAATATTGCCTGCAGGTTCCGGCCAACCGGATCGGCAGTGAAGTTTACACCCTGCCGCAACTGAAGGTAATACAAGAGATTATAACAATGGTAATCTTTGCGTGCTTCTGCGTTTTCTACATGAAGCAGAAACTGTCGCTTGATTTCCTGTGGGCCGGCCTGTGCCTGGCCGGTGCGGCGTTCTTCATGTTCCGCAACTTCAGCGTCATCAATCACTGACTGCCGCAAAAAAACCTGCCGTCAGACGTCAAAAAACGAAAACTTATCTGCACCCGACGAGTTTCGTGTATATTGCACATGGTGCAACATGAAGAACTATCTCTCCGGCGAAAAGCATACAAATTATTTGCAACTGGAGAAATGCGATGACAGCAAAAGCTGCAACCAGGAAAAAAGTGACTGAAAAAACGTCACCCAGGCGACGAATCGGCCTGGCTGGGAAATGGGAAAGATGGTTGGGAAATAAGGCGCTGGACACAATTCCGGTGCCTTCGTCGTACAGGCCTATAGGCGTAGCCAGCCTGCGCCGCAGCGTGAACGTGCCGGCGGTCGGCGAGACGCAGCGGGCGGTGCTTCGCATGGAAGGCATCACGCATCAGGCGCATGTGCGCATCAACGGCAGCGAAGTCGGCAGCATGGACCCGTGGACGCCGTATGAGTTTGACGTCACGTCAACTGTGCAGCCGGGAAGCAACGACATCGAAGTCGAGGTTTCCGACTGGCAGGTTCCGCTGGGCCCCAGCAACGCGTGGGAAGCCTACGGCGGCATCATACGCGACCTGTTCATCGAGCTGCGGCCTGACCCGTACATCGAAAACGTGCGGCTGCAGTACGATCTTAACGCAAAGCTCGACCGCGCCGACTGCACGATTGACATTTTTCTGAAAGGCACAGCCGACGTTGACGCGGAGGTCGCAGTCCAGCTTTGTCGCGGGACGAAGGTCGTCGCCAGCTCGACCGCAAAGTGCCACATTAATCGCGGTGCATCGCAGGTTACGCTGAAGTTCATCGTTAAGAAGCCGGCCTTGTGGTCGCCGGAGAAGCCGAATCTGTACTGCCTGAAGGCATCGCTGAAATCGCTGCGCGGCTGCGACCGGTACGAAACCACGACCGGTCTGCGCGACCTGAAGATTGAAGGCAACAAGTTCTTCCTCAACGGACGGCAGTTCGTGGTCAAGGGTCTTGGCCGGCACGACCTGTGGCCGATACAGGGTCACACCATGACTGACGCGCAGGTTGAAAAGGACATGCGGATGATAAAGGAGATGGGCGCCAATTTCGTGCGGAACGTTCACTACCCGCACGACCGGCGTATTATCGAGGCCGCCGACCGCATGGGCCTGTTCGTCAGCGAGGAGTCCGGGCTTATCTGGCTGGACTTCGCGAAATGCGGTCGCGACGTGCAGGAAATCGGCTTCCAGAACCTCGAACGGACAATCCGCCGCGACTGGAACAGCCCGTCGGTGTTCGCGATTTTTCTGGCCAACGAAAGCAGCGGCACGGTGGACATGGCCAAGGAAGGCGCAAAACGCGTGAAGGCGCTTATGCCGAAGATGTTTGTATCTTCCGCGCACTTCGGCGAGCCTGAGGCCGCCAGGAAATTCTACGAAGAAGGCGGGCTGGACTTCTACACCCAGCACCCCTACACGTACGACATGTATTACTTCGCCAAGGTCGCCAGGCTCTGGAACGACAAGCCGCTGGTCTTCACCGAATGGGGCGGGCGAGTTATCGGCCAGTCGCCGCTCATCATGGAGCCGACCATCGAGGAGTTCCGCAAGCTCGTTCAGGACAGCCGTCTGGCCGGTCATGTGTTCTGGGGCTGGGCCGATCTGCCGGAATTCTGCAGACATGACAAGGAAATGGAAGACGGCATCCTGAAGTCCGGTGTGGTGACCGAGCAACGCGTCATTCGTCCTTATGTACGGAACGCGCTTATGAAACTGTTCCGCTACTCGCCATGCCCGAAGCCGCAGCCGAAGCAGAAACCCAAACTGCTTAAGGTAAAACTCAAACCGCTGAGCAAAACCAGCCGCTTCACGCCGGTCTCTCTGCAGGCAGCCGCGGACGACCCAACTCAGGCGAAGGCATGGAGCGAGATGGAGAAGCTCATGGAGCGATACTGGGGCTGCCACACGATGGCCCAATTCCACTGGGAAGAAACCGGCGGGCGGTTCTGGTTCTGGAGCCTGCCGAAGTTCAGCGTGGGCGGCATGCCGTTCCGCACGGCCGTGCGCGAAGGCATGACGCATCCGATCGCCCTTACGCCCGGCCACAGCAAAGTCGAAATTCCCGTCGGCCTGCATGCTGACCGTCTGCACATACTCGGCAACATCACGCTGCCGGACGGCTACCCGATTATAGGCACGTTTGGCGGACGGGTCGGGCGATACGTCATCGTGTACGAAGACGGCCGCCGCCAGGAAGCGCCGCTGCGATGGGGAATCGAAATCGCACGAAGCAACATGATAGCCAACGCCTCGCGGATCAACCCGGCGACCTCGTGCAGCCAGCGGGCAATCGTCTACGAAAAGCACAACTTCCGCGAAATATACCAGACGTGCCTGCTGAGCATCGACACGCAGGGCGGACGTATCGACCGGCTGATATGCGAACTTGATATTGAATCTCCAGCCGAAAAGACGCAGTCGGCGATTAACAATGAGACCCTGCCGTATGATACCGCAGCGTCCGGCAAACCCAGACCGCTTGGGCTTTCGGAACAGGCGATGTTTGTGCTGGCCGTCACGGCAGAGAAAAACAAGAAGCGGTAAAGTCTTATTTTCACCGGTCTTACATTACACAATCGGCGGCGTGTGGTATATGCTTCACCCCGGCATTGCCGGATGGTATATACTGCATTGCCGCCTTTTTGTGGTTATTGCGCACTTTTATTATTGCCGGCCGGCTTTGCAAATCCGGCAGATTCTCGTCACATAAGGAACCTTTGTAATGTCGGCAGAACTTCATATCCTGGCGATTGTCGCCGTTATCGTCATCGCCGCCGGATTCGCAGCGGCGCAGCAATCGGCCGCCTCGCCGCTGCAGAAGCACCCGGCGATGGAGTCCATCCCGAACGCCCGATACAAAATGGGCGGCGAGCTTGGGCGGCGGCTCGAAGCCGTCACCGACCAGTGGATCATTCCCGCCCCGCAAGCCAACCCGCAGATGCTGGAGATGTTCCGCACGCAGAACCGCAAGCCGCTCGTCAGGCAGTTTGACGGCGCGGTCAGGCCGTTCCCGTGGATAGGCGAATACGCGGGCAAGTATCTGACCCACGCCGTGCAGACATACAAGCTCACGCACGACAAAAAGCTACTGGAGCATCTCAAGTCGTTCGTCGCGGAGCTTGTCAGTCTGCAGGCCAAAGACGGCTACCTCGGCCCATGGCCGGCGGACATGCAGTTCAAGCAAGGCACGTGGGACGCATGGGGCCATTACCACATCATGCTCGGCCTGCTGCTGTGGCACGAGCAGACTCAGGACGCCGCGGCCCTGAAGTGCGCCGAGAAAATCGGCGACATGCTGTGCGACCGCTTCCTTAACACCAAGGTGCGAATCGTGGATACCGGCTCGCAGGAAATGAACATGGCCCCCATCCACTCGCTGTGCCTGCTTTACGAAAAAACCGGCGAGAAGCGATATCTCGACCTGGCGATGGAAATCGAGAAGGAGTTTCCGGAGGCGGGAGACTATGTGAGGGCGGCGCTCGCCGGCAGGGAGTTTTTCCAGACTCCGCGCCCGCGATGGGAAAGCCTGCACCCGATAATGGGAATCGCCGAGCTTTACTACATCACCGGCGACGAGAACTACCGCAAGGCGTTCGAGCAGCTCTGGTGGAGCATGGCAAAGTGCGACCGGCACAACAACGGCGGGTTCAGCTCGCGTGAGGCCGCCCACGGCGACCCCTACTCGCCTGGGGCAATCGAAACCTGCTGCACCGTCGCATGGATGGCCATGTCGGTTGACATGCTGCGGCTGACCGGCGACCCGCGCGTCGCCGACGAGCTTGAGCTTTCGATGTTCAACTCCGGCCTCGGCCTGATGTCATACACCGGCCAATGGGTCACGTACGACACGCCGATGGACGGCATTCGCTATCCCAGCCTGCAGTGCGGCGATCCGGGCGGGCCGCGGCTGAACTGCTGCTCGGTCAACGGGCCGCGGGCAATCGCAATGACGTGCGAGTGGGCGCTGATGCGCAACAGCGAAGGGCTTGTCCTGAACTATTACGGCCCGTGCGAAATGGGCGCCTCGCTGCCGGACGGAAACTACGCCACGCTCACGCAGGAAACCGATTACCCGGTCGGCAATAAGATAAATCTCACCGTCAGCCCGCAAAAATCGCAACAGTTCACGCTCGCGCTGCGAATACCGGCCTGGTCGGCGAAAACATCCGTGAGCGTCAACGGGCAGGCCGTCCCGGCCGTCGCGGGCGAGTATCTGAAACTCGACCGCAAGTGGACCGCAGGCGACAAAGTCGCCATCGAGTTCGACTTTACGCCGCATTTCTGGGTGTACCGGCAGGCGATGCAGCCGGCGTCGTGGAACGCGAAGTGGACGCTGTTCGGCCCGGTCGAAGGTTTCACCGACAAGCAGCGCAAGGAGCTTGACGAACAGGTCGCCGCCGCGACGGAAATTCCGAAAACGATGACGTACACCACGACGGACTTCGAGAAAAACGCGGCCGCCGAGGCCGGCAAGACCATCGGCGAGCAGAACACGCTCAAGCCGATTATAGAACAGGCCAAAGACGGCTGCGTCGACCTGGACAGGGCGATAGACGAGAGGGACCGGCCGCAGATTGCATACGCCTTCGCCGAATACGACAGCCCAGCCGACCAAAAGCTGCGGCTGACATTCGCCGCAAGCGCCGGAGTCACTCTGTTCGTCAACGGCAAGGGCGTGCCGATGCCGCCCAACACGGAAAACCCCTGGCATGTGCGGAATCTGTCGGCGGATATTTCGCTGCACAAGGGCCGCAACATAATCGCGATGTCGCTGCCGAAAGAGCGGTTCTTCGACGTGTTGTGGTTCTGGAACACGCGGTGGTTCATTAACGCCGGCTGGGAAACGCCCGTAGCCGGCAACATGGTGACGTCGATATACCGCGGGCCGATTCTGCTGACATACGACCCGCGATACAACGAAGGCGTCGATGAGCTTACCGTCATGAATGCGAAAGGCATGTCGCCGAAACTGGTGGATTTCGCCATCGCGCCCAAGCCGTGGATACTGTGCGAGGTGAAGGCCGCCGACGGCAAAACAGTCCGCCTCTGCGATTTTGCCAGCGCCGGCGCTACCGGAACATTTTATGTATCGTGGCTGCGAGTGCATTTCCACGGCGAAACGTCCAATGAGTTCACGCGCGAAAATCCGCTGCGGAGTTTTCGGCCGTGAGGAGAATTTTTGTATAAAGAACACTGCGCGGCAGAAACCAATCCATAAAGGAGAAAGTCGGGTGTTCCTTGACGATTTGGACGATCTCGACGGCATTCTTAAGCGCCACCGGGCATTCTGGCAGCGGGAGATTGAGGATCGGCCGCCCGTCGCCGTAACCGCGCCGGTAGACAAACCGGTTCCAGTCCCCCAAGCCCGCGACGACGAGCAGCTGCTGGCGGACCCGGAATTCAATGTCGCTGTTTCGCTGGCGACTATCGCCAACACATGGTACGGCGGCGACGCCCTGCCTGTGGCCTGTTCGCCCGGCAATCTGCTGTATCCGGCCTGGGGCGGAAACGGACGATTCGGCAACCAGACTGTCTGGGTCGATCCCACCATCACCGACTGGCGGCAGTGGGCCGATTACCGGTTCGACCGCCGGAACGTGTGGGTCCGGCGTTACCTCAACGTCAACAAGGCCCTCGCAGAAGCCGCCAAGGGCAGGTACTTTGTGCAGACGCAGGGTTTTTTCGGTGCGATGGACGCAATGGCGTCGATGCGCGGGTACGAGGATTTTCTGATGGAACTCGTTCTCGAGGAGGCCCGCCCCGCTATTCGCGCAGCCCAGGCGCAGGCCATCGAGGGGCACAAGTACATCGTCAGGTCAGTGTGGGACGATACCGCCGGCGTGCAGAACGGCACGGTTACCATGCCCTGCATCTGGGCGCCGGGACGAATTAACTACTGGAGCGCGGATTTCACATGTCTTATAGGCCCGCGCGACTTTGAAACATGGATGGTCAGCGAGTTCACCGAGATGATCCGCTCATGCGAATACAGCATCTATCATCTGGACGGTCCGGACGCAGCCCGCCATCTGCCCGCAATTGCACGAATGCCCGGCCTGCATGCCATCCAATACACGCGCAGCCCGCAGGAAGGCATAGACGACGTCATCCGGATGGCTCGACGAATTCAGGAGTCCGGAAAGGCCGCTTACGTATGGATTCTGCACACCAACGCCCAGCGGGTTTTCGACGAACTGGACCCGCACGGCATGTTCGTGCAGGTGAATGCGCCCAGCGTTCAGGCCGGAAAGGATGTGCTGGCCATGGCGGCCAAATGGAAACCCGGCAGGCATGAATAGATCAGCGACAAAGTGTTAGATCAGGTCAGTCGATGCACATAATGCGAATACTATGACAAGCATGAACAACCAGCCGCCACAGATACCGGAATCGGCAACACCGGCGCCGCCAAGCGGCCCGCTGACGCCTGAGCACATGCAAATCGTGGCGGCGGCCAACCAGCGGGCAGGAAAGCTCCGCTCGGCCGCCGGGCTGGCGAAATTCAATATGATATGCGCCGGCGTATTCAGCGGCCTGTCGCTGCTGTGTGCAGCCGGCGAAGCGGCGTTCGGCGAATTCGACTGGGTCGCGCTGGTTATGGGCGTCGGCCTGGGGGCCGTCGCGTGGAACGAGTCCCGCGGACGCAAGATGTTGCTGCAGTTCAATACCCGCGCCCCATTCGCCCTGGGCTTCAACCAGCTGGCGATGATGGTGCTGATTATCGCCTACGCGGCGTGGATGATGGCCGTCGGACTGTTGGGACCCAACCCGTATGAAGAGGCCATGCAAAGGGAGCCTATGCTGAAGCAGATGCTCGGCGATATCGGCGACCTTTACAAAACGCTTACAGTGATTGTGTACGGCTCGCTGATTGCCGCCACGGTCATCTTCCAGGGGATTAACTCGCTTTACTACTTCACCCGCGCCCGGATACTGCGGGCCTTCCTCGCCGAAACCCCGGCCTGGGTGGTGCAACTGCAGCAAAGCCAGGCCGCCGGCATGTAATCGGTCCGAAATTCGCAGGCAATGCGCCCTTCCGCAGCCGCTGCCCGTTGACCGTCCCGCGGGGCGCAGATATACTGCCCGGCCTGGAATGAAATCCAAAAGGAGCTAATTCAGAAATGTCGATAAAACTACCGAAAAACTTCGTCAGCAAGTACCCGCACAAGTTCTGCAAGGGGAAAGAGAAGTACCTCTCCGGCAAGCGTATTCTTCCCAAGCCGATTACCGGCAAGGAGAAGCTGGCCGAACTCATCGACAAGTCTTTTCTCGCCTATAACGCCGCGCGGCTGCAGGAAGGCTGCCACCTGTTCGTCGAGCGGATGCTCGCCGATGACGACGTGACTGTCGGCATGAGCCTCGCGGGCGCGCTGACGCCGGCCGGGCTGGGCTCGTCGGTAATAGTTCCGCTCATCAACGCCGGCTTCGTCGACTGGATCGTCGCCACCGGCGCGAACCTCTACCATGACATGCACCACGCGATGAACCTGCCGCTCTACAAGGGATCGGCCTTCGTGGGCGACCCGGACCTGCGGAAGGTCGGCGTGGTCCGCATATATGACATATTCCTCGACTACAACGACGTTCTGATGCGGACCGACGACACGCTCCGCAAGATTCTCATTCAGCCGGAATTCCAGAAAGAAATGGGCACGGCTGAGCTGCATCATCTGCTCGGCAAGTACTGCAACGAGTTCGAGAAGCAGACGGGCGTAAAGAACGCGTCGTTTCTCGCGGCTGCGTACCGGGCCGGTGTGCCCTGCTTCTGCCCGTCGCCCGGAGATTCGACAATCGGCATGAACGTCGCCGGCACGGAGCTTCGCGGCAACAAGCTGCGGGTCAATCCGAGCATCGACGTAAACTACACGACGGCTATCGTGCTGGACGCAAAGCTCCGCAAAAAGAAAACCGGTGTCGTGCTGGTAGGCGGCGGCTCGCCGAAGAATTTCACGCTCCAGACCGAGCCGCAGATACAGGAAGTGCTCAACATCAAGGAAAACGGCCACGATTACTTCCTGCAGTTCACCGACGCGCGCCCCGACACCGGCGGCCTGTCTGGCGCGACGCCGTCCGAGGCGGTAAGCTGGGGCAAGGTAGACCCGAACCAGTTGCCCGACGCGGTGGTCTGCTACGTTGACTCGACGGTGGCCATGCCGCTGCTTACAAGCTACGCACTGGCCAGTCGGCCGAAGCGGAAGCTCAAGCGGCTGTACGACAAACAGGACAAGCTCATGGCCAGACTGACGAAGGAGTATTTCAAGCATAACCCGGAAGCGACGCCGCTTTACTAACCGATTAATGATTATCGCGCGGCCCGTACGGGCCGCGTTAAAACGCTTCAGGGAGGTGGCGACCTGGGAAGGTCGCCACCGAAAAATTTGAAGTTATTGAACTAACCGGATTCCGAAGATTCTTTTGGACTCAGGACTACAGCAAGATGCCGACTTTAACCGAACTCAAAAAGCTTGTTGCGCAGCATGGAACGCCCATTTTCGTGGTGAATCACGACGTGCTGCGGCGGAATTTCGAGATGTTCCGCAAACACCTGCCTCGCGTGCAGCCTTACTACGCGGTCAAGGCCAACGCGGACAAACAGATTATCCGCACGTTGTTCGAGGCCGGTTCGAGTTTCGACGTCGCATCGTTTCCGGAGTTCATGGCCGTCTACGAAAACATTCGCAACATGCCTGCCAGGAAGCGGCAGGACTGGATATGGGACAAAATCATCTACGCCAATCCCATCA
>CAZVYJ010000003.1:0-19662 GCA_964631565.1 uncultured Planctomycetaceae bacterium | reverse complement strand
GCCAGGAAGCGGCAGGACTGGATATGGGACAAAATCATCTACGCCAATCCCATCAAGGATAACGAGACGCTCAGGCAGCTCGACAAATACAAGCCGCTTGTCACATACGACAACGAGGCGGAAATCGGCAAGATAAAGCGCTTCGCGCCGAACGCCGGGCTTATTCTCCGCCTGAACGTGCCGAACACCGGCTCGATTGTCGAGCTTTCATCGAAGTTCGGCGCGTCGCCCGGGAACGCGGTGGACCTCATCGCCAAGGCCTTCAAGGCCGGCCTGACAGTCGAGGGCGTCAGCTTTCACGTCGGCAGCCAGTGCACCAACTGGCAGAATTACGTCCAGGCGCTGGAAATCGCCGACGGCGTGTTCCGCGAGGCGTGGGCGCGCGGCTATCAGCAGATACGCATACTTGACATCGGCGGCGGCTTCCCCGCCCCCTACGACCACCAGGTCCGCCCGTTCAGGGAGTTGGCCGGCGTGCTGAACGCGGAGTTCGACCGCCTGTTCCCGCCGGAAATCGAGATACTCGCCGAGCCGGGGCGGTTCATGGTCGCGACGGCCGCCACGCTGGTCGTTGAGATAATCGGCAAGGCCGTCCGCGACGGAAAAACCTGCTACTATGTCAATGACGGCGTGTACGGTACGTTCTCGGGCGTGCTGTTCGACCACTGCCAGTACCACCTGAAGCCGTTCAGGCGCGGCCGCAGCGAGATATGCACCGTGTTCGGCCCGACGTGCGACGCGCTGGACGTAATATCCTCAGCCGAGAAATTGCCCGCCAGCCTGCAGCTGGGCGACCTGCTCTACAGCCAGAACATCGGCGCATACACCACCGCAAGCGCGACGAATTTCAACGGCATGCCCGCCCCGAAAATCGTCGCGATAAATCTGTAAAGCCGTGCCGCGATTTTTCACCTGGCGAGTTTTTGTATTTTGTACTCAATAATCACCGAGCCGGGGCGCTCGTCGATCTCGATTTTCAGCTTCTGAAGCGATTCGCCTTTCATCACAACCGGCTTGTCCGGATCGTAGCTGTGGTATGCAGTCACCTCGTAGTCGGCGGCGGGGTCTATTTCGTGAAGCTCGGCTGCATAGGCGGCGTACGGCGACTCGTGGCGGCGGAAGGCTACGACCATACCATCCTGCTCGCCCGGCCGATGGTACTGGAATATGCACCAGTCCTCCGAACTCAGCGTGACTTTCGACAGCACATAGAAATTCCCGGTGTAATACTTCCGGATTCGCTTGCCCTCGGCTATGCCCTGCTTGAGAAGGTCACGCGGATAATCCTGACCGCGGATGTCCTCGCAGAATGAGATGCCGGCGTTGAACCCGCTGCGGAACAGATAAGGCGTGGCTCCCATCTGCCCTACCGTGCTGAACGGCACATACCGGTTCAGTCCTGCGCTCATTATCTGGTTCTTGATGGCCGCCCCCCTGATTATCGCCTCGCTGTGGTCCAGCATGTCGCAGGTGTTGTCGCTTCTCCACAATGGAATCGCCCGCGACATTGTTTCAAGGTCGATCCGCCGCCCGCCGCCGGCGCAGTCGTCGATGAACAGCTTCGGATTGACGGCCAGTATGTCGTCCCACATCTGATACAGGCCTTCCATGTAGCGAATTTCGGCAATGCCGACGCGGTTGGGGTCTTTGGAATTTATGAACTGCCAGTACGGCAGCGGATCGATGTTGTAGTCAAAGCGGATACATGAAAGCTTGTAGGCTTTAATCACGGCATTGAGATAATCGGTCATGAATTTGCGGGCCTCGGGAATGCCAAGATTGAACAGCCCGCTGCCGTCGCCGGAAGGCGACATAACCCATTCGGGATGCTCCTTCGCCAGCAGCGTATTCGGCGCGACCCGCTCTGGTTCGAACCACATCAGGTAGCCAACTCCCGCCTTCTCAACTGCGTCGGCTATCGCCTTCATGCCGTGCGGGAAGCGGTCCTTCGGCTCGACGCGTTCAATCGGGAATCCGTAATTGCCCATGCTGTCGGGAAAGCCGTCAGGCCCGGTCCAGTAGGCGTCCAGCCAGAACATCTCGAAGCCGAGGCCCTTCAGCGAGTCGAGGTGCGAGAGCACGTTCTGCTCGTTGCTGCCGTTCAGCTCGTAAAAAGACGTGCTGAGGTGCACTATCGGCGGATAAACAAGCTTGCCGTCGATGCGCGGCATGATGTGGGCAAGCATCGTGCTGCGGAACAGGTTGTACGCCCGCCACTGGTCGTTGCCCTTCCAGTAAATCTGCATGATTCGCGGGCTGCGTATGCTCTCGCCCGGGTGCAGCACGGTGTGCAGGTTCTGCATGCCCGCCCGCGTCGTAAGAACGCCGCGGGCAAGTTCGACCGAGGCTGTCCACTGGCCCGACCAGCCGATGGCCGTCATCACGCCGCCGCCGGACCACTGCAGTGCGAACCACGGCGAGACGTTCGACGAGCGGCCGTTGGTCGCGGCGAAATCGATCCGCCCGCCGAGTCCAAGCGTCTGGTCAAACGGCATCCAGTCGGTCGGCGCGGCAAGAGAGCCTTGAAGCCTGTGAAGTGTTACCTGATCTGTCGCAGTCAGGGCCTCGCTCGCGTCGAGTGCGTTCAGCTGCTCGATAACCGGCGTGTCCTTCTCGCCCTTGTTTGTGAAATAAATCGTCCAGTCCACGCCCGCGGTGTCGGTGTAAATGATGCAGACGGCCCGGACTTCAAGCCTGGTTTCCGGGTCGGTCAGCGTAATCGTCCGGCGGATTTTGGTCTCGTCGATCTTCTCGTCGGAGGCCTGTCGCTTCCAGCCGTCGATGAATTCCGAAGAGTGTTTCCCGCCGTAAACAAACGAGAAAGGCAGGTGAGGCGCGACGGTGACCGGGTCGGACAATTCGTCCAGCCATATTTCCGAGCCGTCCCTGAGCACGACCTTCGCGTCGGCCCAGTCGGCCTGGTCCCAGCCTCGGCCGTCGCCGCCGTTATCGACGATAAGCTCGAACTCTTTCGCGCCGTCCAGCGGTACGGCGATATCTACGGGCCTGGCGCCGGCCTTCATGACATCGGTAACGAACTTGTCCTTGCCGCCGACGGAAACATGAAAACGTACGGACGCCGGCGTGTTATCGACGTTGCGGTCGAGGCCGATTGTGGCGAGGAACTTTTCGGCAGGGGCCGTCAGCTTTACGCGAAGGACGCTGTGCGAGTTGACGCCGATGCCGTGAGTGCAGGTTTTCTCGCCAAGTCGGATGGCCCCGCCGGCGGCGCATCGGCCAAGCTTGGTGTCTCCGGCCCCGTCTTCGTGAACGACAATAAGCCTGTCGACCGGCCTGGTCTCATTGGGTTTCGACGAAAACATCTGCACCGCCCATTGACGGTTCAGCGAGATATCCGCATCCTGGCCGGCAGTAAGGTCAGCGCCCATCAGCAATCCTCCAGCGATAAAAATCAGCGTCAGTCCCGGTTTCATTGCAATACCTGCCAAATTCACTTCGTTGTAAGCGGGCCGCCGGAAGCGGCGGTCGCGCAAAATGGTCATGATACATTATCTTTTGGGCCGGCAACAATAAATTATTTCGGTATACTAACTTTTATGAGATGATTTCCAGGTATGTAACGCGGACGTTTTTACCTGTTTGCGTCCCGTTCTTTCGCCAGCCGGGCTGACAATGCACGGTAGTCTACCTTGCCCGTGCCGAGCAGCGGCAGTTCATCGACACGGATAATCCGCCTGATGTTGTGCAGGCCTGACAGGCCGGCCCGGCGAATTACGCCGTTGGCAGCTTCGCGGTTTATCGGCTGAGTGGTGAACATGACAATCTCGGCCCGCTCGTCCTCGCCGTCGGCGACGACGGCAAGCGTTGGCCCGTCTTCCCGCGCGTATTCGGCGTTGAGTGCAGACTCAATGGCCGGCAGCGAAACCATCTCGCCGCCGAGCTTGACGAACCGCTTCAGGCGGCCGGCGAACGTGAGCACGCCGTCGGCATCCTCGACCACAAGGTCGCCTGTGCGATACCACTGCCGCCCCGCATATTCCACGAACGGCGATGCGACCTGTTCGCCAGGGGCTGCGAGGTAGCCGGCGAACACGCTCGGCCCGCGGACAAGCAGCATGCCGCGCGAACCTGTCGGGACGGGCTGGTTCGTCTCCGGGTCAACAATCGCGTGCTCAAGCGAGGCCATCATGCGCCCTATCGTGCCCGGCCGGGCGTCATCCTGGTGATTGACTGAGATTACCGGCGAACATTCCGTAACGCCGTAGCCTTCGAGCACCGTGGCATTCGGGCAGCGCCTGGCCAGCAGCTCGTAAACGCCGGCGGAGCATTTTTCCGCGCCGGTGACGGCGAGGCGGACCGTGTCAAGCTGACCCGGCATTGAACATCGCACGGCCCCGGCGAGGAAAGTCGGGGTGGCGATGGGGATGGTTACCTTGTATGCCCCGATGACGGCCGCCACCATCGCGCCGTCAGTCGGCGACGGCGTGTAGACCGCGCGAACGCCAATGCTCAGCGGCAGGGCTATCGACGTTGTGAGGCCGAACGAGTGGAACGGCGGCAGCATGCCGAGGATGCTGTCGGCGCCGGAAACGGTGAAGCATTCGCGAACGTCCTGCACGTTCGTGAGGATGTTCCGATGCGTAAGCGGAACGGCCTTCGGAACGCTCTCCGAACCGCTGGTGAACAGCACGACAGCGGTCTGCGACATGTGCTTCGCCGCTGCACGCAGCGACGAAAAGCCACAGCGCACAGCAACGGCGGTCCGCAGCTTGCGCCACTTTCCGATACGCGCGGCGATGTCTTCAATATTCACCAGCCGCCCGTCGAGGCAGCTGATATCAACGCCCTGCGAGTTGATGCGGCTGACGACGGCGCCGGACGTCAGAACTCGCTCGACGCCCACTACGGCGAGGCAGTGCTCGATGTTCCGGCGGCCGAGCGTCCAGTTTATCATCGCGGGCGTCTTGCCGGCGAAAAGCGTCGCAAGATACAGCACGTCCGCGGCGACGGAGGCCGGCATCATTATCCCCACGTGCTCGCCGGGCAGCCTGCGAATCTGGTCTTTCAGCAGCGAGACGGCCAGCACGAGGTCGCGATATGTTTTCGCGCCGCTCACCTGGTCGGCGACTGCGACTTTGCCCGGCCAGCGGCGGGCCTGAGTGAGGAACGCCTCGCCAATCGTCATGTCAGGCAGGTTTTCCGGCCAGGCCGGGTCGGCTGCTTGCGTGAACCATTTCGACGGAACTTTTTTCAGCGTCGGCGGCGATGCCGACGCCGACAGCCCGTAGGCGGCGAGCATCACGTCGCCGACGGTCCGCAGCGACTCGGCGCCGGTCAGCGGGAAGCCGAACTCGTCGTGCAGGAAGTTCGCCAGCTCCAGGCCGGCCAGCGAGTCCATGCCGAGATCGTGCGCGAGGCGCGAGTTGTCGTTGAAGTCGCCGCTGCCAGTCAGTTCCTGCAGAAATTCGCTGACAATCTGCCGCGTCGCCTGCGGGACGGCCGACGGGTCGCCGTGCAGCATGCCGCCGGGCGGCTCGGGCAGTTCGGCCGGGCCGCCACGCTGCCATATCGTGTAAGGCACGTAAGTGTTCGGCGGTGCATCTTCGTTGTAGAACCGCTCCAGATAGCGGTTGATGGTTCTCCGGTCGGCCCCGCGCGGCATGTCGGCAGGCTCGACCAGCTCGATGCTCACTTTCCGCCGCGGCGCGAAGAAAATTCCGCTCGCCAGCAGCGACCGAACGCCTCGCTTAATCGCCGCCGCAACCGACGGCTCACGACCCGCCGCCCGGGAAAAACTGCTGCCCCACAGCCCGTGCGTGCGGACCAGCACTATTCGCACGTCAGGCAGTTCGCGGAGAATGCTTTCGACCGCGCTGCCGCCGCCGAGGTCTTCGAGACGCCCGTTGTAAATCCGCCCGGCCGGGTAAAGAACAAGGTTGTCGCCCGCCCGCAGGGCTTCGATGCACTTGGAGATGGTTTCGCGAACTTCACCGCCGGCCGACACACCGAACTTCGCAAGGTCGGGAATCGGCAGCACGTTTATTCTCGCCGCCAGCCAGCGGATGAAGAATCGGTCTATCTGGTCCCTGTCAGCAAGCGCGCGGACCCGAAACGGCCCGTAGAGCCGCGACATCAGTATTATCGGGTCTATCAGGGCTGGATGGTTCGGCAGGAACAGTATGCCGCGCCGGCCGGCGGCGCGGACCTTGTCGACGCCCGTTACGCGTACTCGATACCGCAGCCACAGCACCACACGCACGAAGATTGTCAGCAGCCGGTTAATCAACGCCCGCCTCCCTGATTCCGTCCAGCGCCCGCTGCAGCAGCAGGGCCGCTATTATTGCGGCCGCCCCAAGCACGCCCATCGCCGAACTCGGCGCCAGCCACGCCACAGCCAGGTTTGCCGCCGGTCCGGAAAGCAGAATGCCGAAGAACACGGCGAAGTTCGCAGCCGCTATCACTGCGCCCTTGCGGTTGCTCGCCGGTCGTATCTGCACGAACGCCTCGCAGGGGACAAGCACGGCCCCGCCGAGCACGCCTGCGGCAGCCAGCAGAGCGAATGCGGCAGGCAGGTGCATCGCAGCCGGAGCCAGCGGCAATGCCGTAATCGCCAGCAGCATAACACCCATGCCGCCAATGGCGAATGGAAACAGTCTATACCACCTGCGGCCCCTGGCGACCATGCTGCCGAGCGCGCCGCCGGCAGCCACGCCGACCACCTCGGCCGCCACCAGGTAACCGGCGATGTCTTCGCCGCAGCTGAACTGCTCCATTGCAAGCAGGTTCATCAGCGGTATGAGCATCGCGCCGGCGAACCACAGGAAAACGTCAGTCGAAACGATAATCGCGAGCAGCCTGTCTTTGCTGATAAGCGCAAGCTCGCGGAAAGTGTGCAGCGGGCCTGACCACGGGAACTTCACGCCCGGGTCTGCCGCGGGCCTGGCCGGCACGCCGAAGCTGCCCAGAACGCCCAGCAGCGAAACTGCCACCGCGCCGGCAGCCACCGCCAGCCGCCCCGCCGATATGCCCGCCCAGCCGTCGCCGTGAAAACTCAATGCAAAGCCCGACGCCGAGATGCCGAGCAGGATGGCCGCCGTCACGGCGACCTTCAGTATCGCGTTGGCCTTCGTCACATACGAGGCGGGGTAAAGCTCGGGTATCGAGCCGTTAAGGGCCGGGGCGAACAGGCACGACTGCATGCCCATGACGAACACCATTGCCATTATCAGCCACCAGTTGCTGGTGCACACCCCGGCCGCACCGAGCAGCATCGCGAGCAGTTCCAGGAATTTCGCGCCGATGACGACGTGCCGCTTGGAAAATCTGTCCGCCAGCCAGCCCGCGGACGAAGCGAACAGCAGGTACGGAAACGTGAAGACGGCCATGATCCAGCCCTGCATGTTTATCATGCCGGCCCCGACCGCCAGAAGCATCGCAGACTGGCGGAAGAAGCTGTCGTTGAACACGCCGAGGCTGTACGTCGTCGCCATGGCGATGAATCTGCCCTTGGCCCGGCGAATCGCAGCAGTCAGTTCGCCGGCGGTCATGACTTCCCCCCGACGAGAATCACGTCCATGCCAGGGGCAGTATTAATGTGCGTCGCAGCGCAGCGGCACACCCCCAATGCCGTCGCGCTGCAGATGTCGATTGAATTTACGAAGCGGCGGATCATTATTTCCCGCTCCTCAGTATCGCCGTGCAGGCGGCCGCCACCTTCTCGGCGAGGCGGAGCGGCTGCGTCTTCAGCCGGCCGTCGCGGTGCATGAGAATCGGCTCGAGCACCACGCCGCGAAGCATCGCCATCATCAGGACCGTGTCGCTTTTCGGCACGCGGCCGCAGGCGATCTCCTCTTTGACGAACTGCTGCACGACATCGTCGGGATTGATTACTTCCTGCTCACCGTCCAGGCCGCGATCCGGAAAATTCCTGCGGGCCAGCAGCACGAACGCCAGCTTTTCCGGCGTGTCGCGGTAATACTTGTAGATGAATTTGACGGCCGCCAGCACCCGCCCGTCCAGCGTGTCGCCGGACTGCCGCAGCAGCGGAACAAACTCGCCGAGAAACACGCCGACCTCGCGGCAGTACAGCCGCCAGGCCATCTGCAGCTTGCTTTCGTAGTGGCGGTACAGTGCTCCCTCGGTGACGCCGGCCCGGTCGGCGATGTCCTTGACGGTCGTGGAAGAAATGCCCCTGGTGGCGAACAGCTCGATGGCAGCGTCTTCAATGCCGGTTTTCTTTTTAGCAGGCCGCGCCATGGCGAGTTCCTTTAAGTAAGTAAATGATTATTTACTATATCGCCCCGCATCCGGCAAGAAGTTTTTTGAAATTTTTTAAAAAGCTTTTTGCAGCCCCGCTGCACATCCGCTCAGCAAATTTTTGGCGGACCGTGTTTACTACGGCGTATTGACAAGGTGCTGCATGCAGAATTGTGCAGTCAGGTCGTGCTTCCGACATATCTCAAGCAATGGTTCGACAATATGCTTACGTGCGGCGACTTTCGATAGCCGCCAGGCGCCGCCGTGGAAATCCAAATCTTTCGGCCCGGCCAGATGACGGTAAAGACGCAGCATCGCCTGCATTAGCGGGTGAAACGAACTGTGTTTGGGCATGACAATTTTGGCCGGCGTGTGGACAACCTTCGTAATGCCGACCTCGGCAGCAAATTTGACCAGTTGATTTATATCCTCAAAAGACTGCGGACATGACTGGCCCGGAGGATCGAGTCCCAGAGGATAGGTCGGAGAAATGCGGAGGACAACCGGTAAGCCCGCGGTGCGAATTTGCCGGATAGCGTTCAACCGGCTGGCGATGGTTGCCGCACCAGGATCATAAGCGGCTGCCATATCTTCTCGCCAAAACGCGAGGCTCACTTCCACGACAACCGGTTCGTCAGGCCGCCGCAGACAAAGTAATGCATTCAGATATTCATCGCGGGTTAACAGGTCGGGATTTTTAGTCAGGAGAGTAACAGTGGTAAAGCGGTGACGGCAACGTGCTATCTGCTGAAGCGTAAAAAGCGCATCGCCTCGCTCAGCCTCCAGCGGTTCCTGAAAAGCATCCGTGCTGTTAGACAAGTGAACAGGCGCGGGTGGAACGTCAAAGGTGTCAATATCTTCCAAGTCTTTCAGCAGCAAGCGGCGGAAGTCCGGCTTGGGCTTAGCATTCATGGCAAGATATCCGGCGGCATAGCAATACACGCAGCCGTGCGAGCAGCCTGTATAAACATTAATGCAATAACGGTGGCCGGAAGGAAAAACCCGCTGGTCGGCAAAGGGGCAGTACCATTTGACCACTCGCGGCCGGGTGACACCGAGAACCGGCATGGTAGAACTGTGCGGCAGGAAGTATAACGCCAGCGCCGCCTGCTCAGACAAAGGCCGCCCCCGCCAAACCGGTGCATACTTCGGAGCTACACGTTGTGCAAGCGAACAGCCCTGCTCTATGTCCGGCATTAAGAGTTTCATATTATACCGAACATAATACTAACAAGCGGCATCAAAAATGCAAGATCGAATTGTCTATATTTATCTTTTCAGCGGTTTTTTGTGCGACCACTCCCAGCCGCGGGTGTTCCAGTTCCAGCTTGCGACCGTCAGTTCGCCGTTTTCGATGCGAACCACGCAAAAGCTCGTCTGGTTATGTTTGCACGAGCCGACGTTGTAGATATCGCAGCCCTCCCACTTGTACCGCTGCGACGGGTGGTAGTGCCCATGGAAAATCGCGATGATGTTGTAGCCGGCAATCGTCTCGGCGAAGCGCTTCTTTTCGCTGTCGTTCCACGAATCCGAATACGGCCCCTGGAACGAATAGTGCAGGTAGAGCACGACCGGCTTGTCCTTGCCGACTTCCGCCAGCCGCAGCGCGAGCCAGCTGCATGTCTTCTCGTTTGGGTATATGCCGAGGCATATCATTCGCACGCCGCCCCACTCCCACGCATAGGCCAGGCCGCCGTGGCGCTTCCTGACGACGCTTGGAACTATCCGTATGTCGGATTGGACTGGCACGTCCCAGTCGTGGTTGCCGGCCGTCTCGAAAACCGGGTACTTCAGCACGCCGTCGCGGCCGGTCAGGCCGTACAGGCGGATGAATTCGTCCAGCTGCTCGCTCAGGCCGTTCTCGGTGAGGTCGCCTGCTATCAGCACGCCGGCGGGCTGCGCCACCTTGCCGCTGACGCCCCACGGATACGGCTGGCCGGGCAGCGAGTTCATGGCCGCCACCATGCGGGGATTTTCCTTGTCGGCTTGTTTGGAGCCGAGATGCGTGTCAGCCGTCACGAAAAACGTGATCGGCGGTTCCTTCGGCTCGAGCTGCGGCACGACGTCGGCGTTTTCGAGCGGCGGAAAGTGGGCCTCCCACTTGGAGACGCCCCTGGCGTCGGGGTTGTTGCGGCAGCCGTCGCAGCCGGCCAGCAGCACCAGCGAAATCAATGCTATTATCGCGGTGAAACGTCGCACCGTCAGCTCCCCTTACGTATTACAGAATACATCGGCATCGCTGTATGATAACAGATAAGGCCGCGGCTTCATTACGCTTTTTTCGCGCTGGCCAGCCAGTGCGGCATGGGCGGCGGAAGCGGCGAGACTTTCGTCTGCGTGAAGCCGGCCTCGCCGAGCCAGCCCGACAGGTCCTCGTCGGAGAAGACCCACCCGTTATACGTCGTCAGGGCCATGTTGACGGCGAACATTGCGGAAAATTTCGGCGCGGTCCGCGTGGCGTCGGTCATCATGTCCATGACGAACACTCCCCCGCCCGGACGAAGCGCGGCGTGGGCCCTGCGGAACAGGTCCACGATGGACTGCGGCGACTCCTGGTGAAGCACGCCGAAGAAAATTACCGCGTCCTGGCCGGCGGGGAATTCGACGTCGTGATAGTCGCCGGGCTGGAATTCGATTCGGCCCGCTGCGTCGGTCGCGGCGACGAGTTCGCGCGCGACTTCGACCACGCCGGGCAGGTCGATTACTGTGCAGTGCAGGCCGGGATTGGCCTGCGCGATAAGAGTGGAATACGTGCCCGGCCCGCCGCCGACGTCGAGCAGCTTTTTCGCGCCGGCGAGTTTCAGCATGGGCACGACGGCCCGGCCTATCGCCATCGCGCGGCCGTGCATGGAAAGCACGAACGACCGCGTCCGGATCGGGTCGTCGCCGAGATGCACTTCCGGCCGCTCGACTGGTTTGCCGGTCCGCAGCAGTTCGGCGAGCCGGCCCCACGCGGGATAGACGTCGCGGTTGTACATGAGTGCTTTCGTGAGGTCGCCCCGACCGCCCGGAACCAGGAACGCCGCCGACTCGGGCGTGTTGCGGTACTGCCGGCCGCTTTTTTCGAGCAGGCCGTTGGCGACGCAGGCGTCCAGAAGCAATCTGGTCGCGCGGGCGTCCAGGCCGGTCGCTTCGGCTATAGCGGAGGCGTCGGCGGGCTGGCATTTGGCGATCGCGCCGAAAAGTCCGAGGTCCACGGCAGACAGCAGAACGCACGAGTCCCAGTATGCGCTGGCAAGTTCCAATATTCGGTTCGGTTGCGGCTGGGTCATGCGGTTTGTTCTCCTGCGATTTTCAGGCCCGCCAGTCGGCGAACATAAGTGCAACCCACAATAGCCTTTTATAGCATCGGCGGAACACACATGCTAGCTCATCGCCAGCCCGGCCGCAATCGCCTGCATTGCAATGGGAGCAATAACAGCGTTTTGCTCTCATTATTGGCGATTTTCAACAAACTTGGTGCTGTACTGCGTAAAATGCGTTTGTATACTTCACCGCACTGTTTTCAGAAGTCTTTGAAGGTTTTGAACTTTCTGGAACTTTTTGAATTTTTTGGAACCGTTAAGAAGTTTTCCGGAGAAAGTGTCCATGCACATGAAGATAAAGCCTGTTCTGCAGCGTCCGACAAAATGCACCTACTCCATCGACGGAGTGATGGGCGAATATCTCAATAACGTAACCGCCCAGTGGCTGAAGATCGCCCCCCTGGCCAACCCGGCCATGCTGGAGATGTTCCGCGACCGCGACCGCAAGCCGCTGCGGAACCTCAACTCGTGGTCCGGCGAGTTCGCCGGCAAGTATCTCACGGCCGCCACTCAGGTGCTGAGAGTCACAGGCGACGCGAGCCTGAAGAAGTTCCTCGAGGGCTTCGTGGCCGACTTCATCTCCTGCCAGGCGCCGGACGGCTACCTGGGCTGCTGGCCGAAAGGCTCGCACCTGACGCCCAAGGCCCCCAACCCGTGGGGCAAGGGCGGCCACACATGGGACGCATGGGGCCACTACCACGCGATGATCGGCCTGATGCTCTGGCACGAGACGACAGGCGACGAGGCGGCCTTCGAGTGCGTCAGGAAAATAGCTGACCTGTTCTGCAAAATGTTCCTCACCGGAAAGCGCCGGCTGATAAGCTGCGGCAGCCCGGAAATGAACCTCGCGCCGGTTCACAGCCTGGCGATTCTCTACCGCAAAACGGGCGAAGAAAAATATCTGAGGCTGGCGAAGGAAATCGTGAAAGATTTCGAGGCCGACAGCGACGACGAGCACAAGATGTACACCGGAGGCGACTACTTCCGCCTGGCGCTGCAGGGCAAGGACTTCTACCAGACCCGCAAGCCGCGATGGGAAAGCCTGCACCCGATAATGGGCCTGGCCGAGCTTTACTGGATAACCGGCGAAGACGATTATCGCCGCGCGTTCGAGCAGTTGTGGTGGAGCATCGTCAAACTGGACCGCCACAACAACGGCGGCTTCTCCAGCGGCGAGGCGGCACAGGGAAATCCTTATCATCAGGGCGCAATCGAGACCTGCTGCACCATCGCGTGGATGGCCATGAGCGTGGAAATGCTCAAGCTAACCGGCGACAGCAGGGTCGCCGACGAACTGGAGCTTTCGACGATAAACTCGGCAATCGGCTTCCACAGCGCGACCGGGCGATGGAGCACATACAACACGCCGATGGACGGTGTGAGGAAGTCGAACACGCAGGACATCGTGTTCCAGTCGCGGGAAGGCTCGCCGGAACTGAACTGCTGCAGCGTGAACGCCGCACGCGGGTTCGGCATGCTGAGCGACTGGGCCGTCATGACCGACGGGAAGGCCATTACGCTGAACTATTACGGCCCGGGCACGATAACCGCTCAAATCAAGTCCGGCCTGAGCGTGAAGCTCGCGCAGGAAACGGCGTATCCCAACGACGGCAGAATCACGCTGAAAGTTTCGCCGAATAAGGATGCGCAATTCGCCCTGAAGCTGCGTATACCCTACTGGTCCGCCAGGACGACGGTGAAGGTGAACGGCAGCAAGGTTTCCGCCGCTGCGGGCAGCTACTGCACAATCGACCGCAAGTGGAAGGCCGGCGACAAGGTTGAAATCGGCCTGGACTTCTCGCTGCACTACTGGGCCGGGCAGAAAGAATGCCGCAACAGGGTCTCGATGTTCCGCGGGCCGGTGCTGATGACATACGACCGGCGGTACAACGATTTCGACCCGAAGCAGCTGCCGGAACTCGACGCGAAAAAGATTCGCCTCAAGCCGGTGAAGTTCGCGGGCGTCCTGCCGCCGATAGTGCTGATGGAAACCGAAGCGGGCGGCAAAAAGGTCCGCCTGTGCGATTTCGGCAGCGCCGGCGAATGCGGCACGCCGTACATAAGCTGGCTGAAAATAAAGAACGTCAAGCCGTCGGGCAAATTCAGCAGGGAAAATCCGCTGCGAAGCACCCGGGCGTAAAATAATTTCGGATTTGGGATTTCGGATTGCGGAATCGGGATTTCGGAATTGCACCCGCAGGGCTTCAAGCTGGTTCCTTGACCGCCGCTTGTGCAGATGTCTATAATCTTCTGTAGTGTTGGTCTGCGCAATTACTTAGCGGTCGCATCATAGGGAAAAGGCTTTGAGAAACGCACGAATGGGTTCGGTTGTCGCGGCGGTGATTCTTGCAGCCTGCCTGCACGGATGCGGCAAGTGGCAGCCCGTCACGAGCAGCAAACCCGCCGTCACGGATGAAACCCAGGGCGCCCAGAGCGTAACCGGCCCGCTCAGCCTGCTGCTTCCGCAGAGAATCAAAATTCACCCCTTTACCGGCACGAAAACCTTCGAAGAATTCGAAGACGCACCGGGCATCGTGGTGCGCATACAGCTGATGGACTCTTACGAGGACCCCACCAAGGGATTCGGAAACTTCCGTTTCGAGCTGTATGAGTTCCGCCCGTACAGCCAGAACCCAAAGGGTAAAAAAATCGACACGTGGGAAGAATCGCTGATGCAGCCCAAGAAAAACCTGCTGCACTGGGATAAAATTACGCAGGCCTACAAATTCAAGCTCAGGCAGAACCATGCACTCCAGGCCGGGCAAAAATATGTGCTCGTGGCGGTATTCTCAAGCCCGTACAGCGAGCGTCTGTTTGCGGAGCGGCAGTTTACGGCCGGGCAGTAAAACAAACCTGACGCTCCGGCAGTACATGATATTGCGAGGAGACGGGACATGAAACTCACCACTTTGCTTCTTCTTGGCGGAATGTTTGTTCTCGCTGCAGCCTCAGGCTGCATCGGCGACAAGTTCAGCCGCCCGGCGTACGAAACTCTTTACGTCGGAATGCCGCAGTCCGAGGTGAAAGACATTCTCGGCTCGCCGGACAAGAAAGAGGGAGATACATGGACCTATCGGCGCAGCAAGCCCTGCGAAATAGCCGTGATTAAATTCGCCGACGGCAAAATCGCCGAAAAGAACTGGTATGAATCGGAAGATGCCTGCAAAAATGCCGAGAAACCGGTTGAATGCGAGTGGCAAAGTCTGAGCAAGTAAGCATTTTTCGCCACGTGAACCCGGCCGCCGGAAACTCCGAGTTACTTTGACTCTTCCGGCCGGCTTTCGGCGCCGCCCGATCTCTCGGTTTCCTTTGAAACCGCAGCTTCAGCCTGCTGCGAAACCTTCGCATTCTCGGCCTGACTGGCAGCGACTTTCTCGGCGGCTCTCTGTTTTGCGATTATGACTTCCCGCAGGCCTTCCGAATCGTTGAGCGTTATAAGCACCGGCCTGAGCCTCGGGCTGCGGCGCTGCATGCGGGCGGCCTGCTGGGCGGTAGGTCCGGCCTGCGTGAGAGTCGGTTCTTCCTTCCTCGGCCTGGTGGTTGTGCCTGCAGTTTTTTTCGCCTGAGTCGCTTCCTGCCGGCCCCGAGAAGCCGGAGCCGTTTCAGGCGCCGTGGTTGTTCCAACCACGGTTTTGCGCTGGATACCGGTAGTATTGTCCTTTTCGTCCCCGGCAGATTCTTCCGCCTTCTTTTCTTTGGCGGCGGCTTCGGTTTTCGAAAGCTCATCTAATTTTTCGGCGTCATAGATGCATGTATCACCGGGGCTTTCATCTGCAGTCTTTTCGCCGGCGATTTCTGCACCCGGCTTGTCGGCACTAGCCGGCTGCAGTTCCTTTTCTGTTTCCAGAGCAGGTTCCGCATTCGGTGCAGGCTGAGATGTCTTTTCGCCTTCTTTGGGCGATATTGTCTGGCCGCCTTCAACGTCTTCAGCCGCTTCTAAAGTGCTGCCGTCGGCATCCGTTTTTGTCACGTGCCCGCCTTTGGTTAGTCTTTTGACGGCAGGTTCGTCTGCTGCATCGCCGGCTTTCTTTTCTATGGAATCACGAACGGTTCCTGACGAAGCGGCCGGCTCGGCCTTCGCAATGGCGGAAGCCATACTGTCGGATTTGCGCCCGACCTTTCCGGTTATCTCTCTTTCTTCCACAGGCGGCGCCTGGGCGACGCGCTGTTCTGAGATGACCTTTTTCAGGTCCTTGTCCAGTTTGGCCAGCTGGTCTTCGTCCACGAGAACAACTATCTGCACCTGCGCCCTGTTGAGCGGTTTGACCTGATAGGAATTATCCAGCAGGCCGATGTCTCCGGTAGCGTTATTGGAGGCTCTGGCCCGGTCAAGGTTGTTGATTACGGCCTGCTTGATCGGCTGAATGCCGTTGGAGTCCAGCACCTTCACAACATCTTTCTCGGCAATTTCGAGGTTATCGGTATATATCTCGATACTGTGAATGTCCGAGCTGTAGTAATTTTTAAGTTCGGCCTCCAGGTCAAGCCCGTTTTTAAACCATGCGTAACGGCCGTCGCAATAGCCTTCCGGCACGGACGGGCCGCCTGCCTTGCCTAAGCCTCCGGATTCGGGAAACGCCATGGCGCCGCCGTCTGTTTCTTCGCGGTCGCCGTCATCGAAACCCGGCTGACTGACGGTCGGGGTGGTACTGCTCGCAACATGTTCGTCGAACTGCGGCGAGAATAACGAGAACGTTATTACGATACCGGTGCCGACGGTTATCAGCAGTATCGCCGCCGTCGCCGCAATGCGAATCCAGCGAAGCGGACTGGGCTGCTCGACCTGGTTTTCGCCGCCGCCGACCAGGTTCATCCGTTCCGCCCGGGCGATAACGCGATCGACGAAATCTTCCGGAGCCTGCTCACGCGGCAGGCGGCGGATAAGCTCCCGCGTTGCGCAAAGCTGCTGCAGCTCGGTCGCCAGTCCGGCATCGAGTTCCACGGCCTTTTCAAGCCGGCGCACCTCGGAGTCGCTCAACTCGCCGTCGAGCCACGCCGAAAGCTGCTCCCGAATTTTGTCCCTGTCAGTCATATCAGATCTATTAACCTGTCTCTAAGGAGGCAACGCGCCCGGTGGAGCCTGCTTTTGACCGTCCCCGCCGGTATCGCCAGTATCTCGGCGATTTCCGCGTAGTCCATATCTTCAATGTCACGCAGCACGATGACCACCCTGTGCTCATCATCGAGCTGCTCAATGGCGTCCAGCACGCGTCGCGACGTATCTTTCGACATCACTTCAGCCTCGGGCGAGACGCTCCGGCGTCTGGAAGCCTCCGCCATGAGGGCCGAGGCCTGCCCGCCGTCATCATCGCCGCCGCCAAGCGGACTGAATTTTATACGACCACTCCTGCGCCGATGTGATATCGCCAGATTTGCCGCAATCCGGAACAGCCAGGTATAAAACTGGCTGTGCCCGCGAAACTGTCCTATTCTTTCAAGCGCCTTGAGGAACGCTTCCTGAGCAAGTTCCTCTGCGTCTGCCTGCCTTGAACACATGCGGCAGAGCATGTTGAAAAGACGATCCTGATACTTCGCCACCAGCGAGGCGTAGGCCTGCATGTCGCCTTTCCTGGTCGCCTCGACGAGGGCGGCATCTTCAAATACGATCGTCACGGACGAAGCGGCCTCAACACCGCTGCCGTCATGTTCGTCCGACATCATGTTAGACGCAGTCTCACTCACGGGGTTCCATTTTCCCCAAAATTATTCGATGCCCGAAATCCTCAAAAAACGCCAGTTAACCCACTTAAAAAGCGGTTCTAAGACTATACCACAAGCCTTACTACGACGCACGAGGGTAACCGGGATACCGGAAAATCAGAAAAACAGCGACGCCCCGCATTTATGCGGAATATGGTCTTTTCCCCCGTTTCTAGAACCCATAACAAATAAACCACAGAGTTCACAGAGGACACGAAGTAAACACATAAATCCTGTATCTTTTGTGTCCTCTGTGTCCTTTGTGGTTCTGGCTGTTTCTTTTTGTCAGGTCTTTTAAAAGAAAACCGCCGCCCGGATTTGCCGGACGGCGGCTTTTATTATCCACTATTGCCTGATGCCTGTTGCCTGCTGCCTGTTTTTACGTTCCGTTGTGGGCCTCGGCGAGCTGGTCGCTTTCGACCGGCTTTTCGCCCTGGCCCTCGAAGAACAGGTGCCTGCTGTCGGCATCGTCGGCGCCGGCAGTCTCGGACTTCTTCACGCTGACGACGATTTTGGCGTTATTGTCGTAACTGCCTCGCAGGATTTCCTCGGATATCGGGTCTTCCACATACTGCTCTATGGCTCGGCGGAGCGGGCGGGCGCCGAAGTCCGGGTTGAAGCCCTTGTCGATGAGGAACTCCCTGGCCTCGTCGGTAAGCTCAAGCTCCAGGCCCTTGCCCTCCTTCAGCCGCTTGCGAACCTTGCGCAGTTCGTAATCCACAATGGTCTGCAGGTCGTTGCGGTTGAGCGCCTTGAAGACGATGATGTCGTCAAGCCTGTTCAGGAACTCCGGCCGGAAGTGGCGTTCGACTTCCTTGTGGAGCATGTCTTTCATCTTGCTGTAGGAAGCTTCCTCGTCGCGCTTGGCGAATCCGAACCCGCCGCCGCTCTTGATAAGCTCTGCGCCGATGTTCGTCGTGAGGATAAGCACAGTGTTGCGGAAGTCCACGCGCCGGCCGAACGAATCGGTCAGGTGCCCTTCTTCCATAATCTGCAGCAGCATGTTGAACACGTCGGGGTGGGCCTTCTCGATTTCGTCGAGCAGGACGACCGCGTAAGGCCTGCGGCGGATGCGCTCTGTAAGCTGGCCGCCCTCTTCGTAGCCGACGTAGCCCGGAGGCGCGCCGACCAGTCGCGAGACGGCATGCTTTTCCATGTACTCGGACATGTCTATCTGGACGAGGGCTTCCTCGTCGCCGAACATGAACTCGGCCAGCGCCTTGCTGAGCAGCGTTTTGCCGACGCCTGACGGCCCGGCGAATATGAACGAGCCCATCGGGCGGCGCGGGTCTTTCAGGCCGCTGCGGGCGCGGCGGATGGACTTGCTGACGGCTTTGATGGCCTCGTCCTGGCTGACGACACGCTTGTGCAGTTCGTTTTCCAGCTCCAGCAGACGCTGGGCTTCTTCCTTCTCCAGGCGGGTCAGAGGCACGCCGGTCATCTTGCTGACGACCTCGGCGACCACTTCGCCGTCAACCACGCCGGCTATCTCGTTGGCCTGTTCGCGCCATGATTCCTGTTTGCTTTCCTTCTCGCGCCGCAGGTGCTCGGCCCTGTCGCGAAGCTCGGCCGCCCGCTCGTAATTGGCGTTCTTGACGGCCTCGTCCTTCTCGGCCTGCAGCTTGTCGATTTCCTGCTCAAGCTGCGTCAGGTCGAGCGGCTTGGTCATGGTTTTCAGACGCACGCGGGCGCCGGCCTCGTCGATTACGTCGATGGCCTTGTCAGGCTGGACTCGCCCGGTTATGTAGCGGCTGGAAAGCTCGACGGCCGTCTCGATGGCCTCGTTGGTAATCTCCACGCGGTGATGCGCCTCGTAGCGGTCTCTCAGCCCGCGGAGAATGTCCAGCGTCTGCTCCTTGTTCGGCGGGTTGACGATGATCGTCTGGAACCGCCGCTCAAGTGCGCTGTCCTTTTCGATGTACTTGCGGTACTCGTCCATCGTGGTCGCACCGATGCACTGTATTTCGCCGCGCGACAGCGAAGGCTTGAGCACGTTGGCAGCGTCGATTGCGCCTTCCGCCCCGCCGGCCCCGACGAGGGTGTGCATTTCGTCGATGAACAGGATTACATTCCGCGCCCTGCGGACTTCGTTCATGACGGCCTTGATGCGCTCCTCGAACTGGCCGCGGTATTTCGTGCCGGCGACCATCATCGCAAGGTCAAGGGCGACGATGCGGCGGTCGTGGAGAATGTCGGGCACGTCACGATTGACGATTTTCTGCGCAAGGCCCTCGACGATGGCGGTCTTGCCGACTCCGGCCTCGCCGAGCAGCACGGGGTTGTTCTTTGTGCGGCGGCAGAGAACCTGCACAACTCGCTCGATTTCGTCCTGTCGCCCGATGACCGGGTCGAGCTGGTTCTCGCGGGCAAGCTCGGTAAGGTCGCGCCCAAAGCTGTCCAGCGCAGGCGTCTTGCTCTTGCCGCGGCGCTGCGGGCCTTC
>CAZVYJ010000002.1:0-105238 GCA_964631565.1 uncultured Planctomycetaceae bacterium | reverse complement strand
AAAAAAGAGATTGTCAGGCAAATCGCAGCAGAATTGGGACTGGATCAAACTATTACTAAGGGAGTTGTTCAACGCTGTCTCGATTTCATTCTTGAAATCCTCGAACAGGAGGGCAGGGTTGAACTCAGGAACTTCGGAGTCTTTGAAGTCAAGAAGCGAGCGGCGAGGAAGGCCCGGAATCCCAAGACCAACGAAGAGGTCTACGTACCGTCCAAGCGGGTGATAACATTCCAGGCAGGCAAGAACGTCGCCAATCGCCTGCAGGACGACGAGGGCAGGGCATCCGCCTCATGCTGAGTGACAGGCTTCGAATTTTTGCGTTGACATTGTGTCGGCGGGAAAATAGCATCCTGACATAAGGCATCATAGCATCGATGATTCGGTTATTGGCGCTTTTTGCACACCGATATTGAGGTGGTAACGATGAAGAAGCTCATTATCATGCTGGTCATCTTGGCGGCGGGCGGTTTTCTGATGTCAGGCTGCGAGACGCTGGTCTACACGCCCCAGGAGCACACAACCATGCAGCAAAACGCATGGAAAATCCAGGGACTGCAGCTTACCGACGACTGGGACTATCTGTGGCTCTGCGAGAGAAGCAGCTCGCTGTCGGAGTGGCATGCCCACGTCGGCAACTAGTTGAAATCGCCGCTTCAAGAGCCTTATTCGTGTCATTTAAACTCCCCCGGCTTTCTTTCGGCCGGGGGTTTTTCTGCGCATACGTCAAAAAACAAACATACTCAATATCGACGTGCTGCGGGCTTTCGCCGCCGTTGACATTATTTTATAATCAGAGGCGGACTGAAACCTGAACAAACCTTAATCTGAACTGAACCGGGGCACATACATGGCCAAACCAAAACAGAGGCTGGCGATTTTCCCGGGCACCTTCGACCCGATGACGAGGGGCCACCTTGATGTCATCAGGCGAGGCGCCGCGATGTTCGACAAGCTGATCGTGGCCGTCGGCGATAATCCCGCCAAGACGGCCATGTTGAGCCAGGAAACCCGCGCCGAGATAGTCCGCAAGGTAACCGCCGGCATTGAAAACGTGAGCGTAGAGATGTACACCGGCCTGACCGTCGATTACGCAAAGCAGGCCGGGGCGAGCGTGATTCTGCGCGGCATGCGAAACGCCAGCGACCTGCAGCATGAACTGCAGATGGCGCAGACGAACCGCGCCGTAGCCGGCATTGAAACCGTATTCATAATGACCAGCGGCGACTGCGCCTTCATATCGGCCAGCCTGACGCGGCAGATAGCGCAGATGGGCGGAGATATTTCACCACTTGTGCCGCCGCAGGTGCTGCCCTACGTGCAGGCCGCGCGAAAGAAGTAGAAAGTCTCGGACTTACAGGGGAAAAAATGTCTTGTAAATTCAGCGTAAAATTCGGGGTGGTGCCGGCTGCGGCTTGTGTCGCATTCGCAGTAATATCCTTCGCGTCCGCACAGACCGTCGAACCGCAGCAGATCGCCGTCAGCCCGACTGAACAGATAACGTCCGCAACCGGAATCTATCTGGACGCAGCCCGCAGGGACCCCGGCAAGGCCGACGAAGTCGTCAACGCCCTGCTTTCTCTGGACATGGCCTATTACCAGACGCTGCTGGACAACGCCCGGAACGAAGACCCGGAGATAATCGCCCGCATATTGTCCGTAATCCGCAGAGACATAATCGATACCCGCATCAGAAGAGTGCTGGCGATTCTTCCGAAGGAAGACGGCGAAAAACTGCGGAAATTCCAGGAATGGAAGCCCCAGCTTTTCCGGGACTTCTTCTCTTCCGAACTGTCCGACCGCATTCGGGCAGCCGAGACCGTCGGCAACCTGAAAGACCCGCAGTGCCTGGCTGAGCCGCTGCTTGTGTTGTGCATCAAGCACCCGTCAAGGGAACTGGTTTCAACGGCCATAGAAGCCGTCTCGAAAGGGAACTACAGGTCTGAAACGATGGTGGACACTCTCATTGATACCATCGAAACACAGGGCATAAGCGTCGGCCGGCCTTACTATGGCTACGACGAAGACGATTCGATGCCGCCCGGCATGGCCGCAATGGACGCCCTGCAGTCGATAGCAACCCCCTACGCATCGGCAAGACTGTTCAAACTGATCTTTTCAAACAGTATGAAAGATGTGGACGATGATCTTCCCCTGGCTGAGGTGCTTGCGACGACCGGCGACAAGCGGCTTATCCCCCACCTGATTAAAGAACTCAAAAATACCAATACCCGCACCAGCCGCAGCACTGGAGAAATCCACGCCTCCTATGCCCGCAGCGACGCCGCACTGCTCGTCCTGCTGAGGCTCACCGGACAGAACATCGCGGATTACAATCTCGTCTACTTCAAACAATATTATTTCTGCGTGTTCGGGTTCGCCAACGATTCCGACAGAAAGGAAGCCATCCGGAAATTTGAAGAATGGTGGAAAGAGAACCAATCCCAGCCGGCTTATAAAGACATCGAACCGCTCGACCTGGAGAATGACAAACCCAAAACAGCCATCGAGGAATCCGAGGAAGGCGAACAACCTCCCCAAAAAGCCAAGAAGGCAAGGAACTATTCCAGACAGCGGCCTGGAACCACCCAGCCGGAAACGCAACCCGAACCCCAACCGGAGTCGCAGCCCGACAGTCGGCCGTCGAGTCAGCCTGAGACACAGCCGGAGTTGGCGATACCCGATATAGATGGCCTCAAGGCCGCCATCTCAGCCGAAACGCAGCGACTGATAAAAGTATTCCATGACACGAATTTCCGCACCCGCGAAAACGCCCAGGCGGAACTGCTGGCCGTCAGAGCAGCAAGGGATCAGGCCCTGACCGCCAATATCGACAGCGAGAGCGACAACATCCGCAAGCTGATCGTCGGCGTCATGGCCAACAGCATGGCCGAGGCAAGAATAACGCAAACGCTCATCGAGCTTGACGAAGCCGACCGCAACAAACTCATGGATTTCCGGGCCAAGCATAACGACATCTTCAGAGACGCAGTCTCGCTGACGTGGTCACAGAACATACGGGCCGTCAAAAAAATCGGAGACCTGAAGCTCGCAGAGGCCGAACCCCTGCTGCTGATGACCATGAAACATTCTTACGAGCCGGTGGTGCTTGCATCGATCAGGGCCGCGGGCGAAGCCGGATGCAAAAGCGACATGATGGTCGACGCCCTCTGCAAAATAATAGAAGACGCACTGCCGACCACCAATAACCGCGGATTCAACTCATATCAGTTCGTCGAAGAAAACACCTCAAGCGGCGCCGCCCTGGCAGTGCTGAAAGTGCTTAAAAGCCCGCGATGCCTGCCTCGCATGCTGGCATTAATGAAAAACACATATATCCAGTACAACTCCCAGGCGCTTTTCATATTCACCGATGTCATCGCCTCGGTCGAAGACATCAATGTGATCCCCGAACTCATGAAATACCTGGACAACCCGAGGAACCTCGGAACGTGGTCGTCTGGTAATAAAACCATGACCATGTCGACCGCCGATCCGGCATTGGTGGCGCTTGTCAGGCTGACCAGGCAGAAGGAAAAAGCCTACAAGCTAATCCGCTGGAATGAGAGCTACGAAAGAACACAGCTATACGGCTTTGAAAAAGAGGAAGATCGCACCAGCGCCATCGCCAAATTCAAGGAATGGTGGGCGAAAAACAAAACCGAAGCTCCCTACAAAGATATTCAGCCGATAACCCTGTCGGAATAATCCGTTAAGGCTGCGAAGCTTTACACATCTTGAACCTGCTTCCCCCGCTTCGTCCGGGTGCGTACAAAAAAAACGGCGTCAGGGGAGGGGAGCCTAACGCCGTAACTTAAACTCGGTCAAAGGAGGGAGATTGACCGAGGAGCCTCACTATGTACACAACACATCACCTTTAATTCTTACGCATAACCACGATATTGTCAAGCGTAAGAAAGGCAAAATTTTGCACTTCTTGCAGGTTACGCAAATTCAACGATGCTTTTTCCGGAACCCCATCCTGCCGTAGGCGCTTACTTCAGATACAGGCCGTTATCGCGTATGTAACGCTCCACCGCAGCCGGAACGATATCCCCTATCGGCTGGCCGGCTTTCACCCGTTGGCGAACCATGGTTGAAGATATGTCTATAAGCTCTGTATTCACAATGTCTTGCCTGATACGCTCCGCCTGCTGACTGCCGAATCGCTCGGCAATTCCGGCCAGAATAGTATCCAGGCGATCATGCCATGGCGGCCTGCAGACCGTAATTATCCGGGCGGACCTGATTACTTCCTCCGCCCGCCTCCATCGCGGCAAATCCGCAAGCATATCCTGGCCGACAACCAGACATATCTGCCGTTCATCACCGATTCGCCGCCGCAATTCGGTGATGGTGTCTATCGTGTAACTCGGACCTTCGCGAAGAAGTTCGATGTCGCTGACTTCAAAGGCCGGCTGGTCGGCGACCGCCAGCTTCAGCATTTCCAGCCGCTGCTGAGGCGTGGCGAATGCCGCCGATTTATGAGGCGGCCGGGCCGTCGGCATAAATGTCACTTTTGCAAAACCACCGACCCGCACCAATGCCAGCGCAGTAAGCAGATGCCCGTTATGCACGGGGTCAAAAGTGCCGCCGAAAATAACCATTTCATCGGCCATCAAGAATCTCCATTACCGCAGCTGTCGCGATGATATTTGAGCAGAAACCCGCGTAAAATTAAAGCATCCTCCGAATCAACCGCATAAACGCCGGTTCGGCGTGCTGAATAATTTCCGTCCGGCGGCAACCGCCCGCCCAGCCGGGCATTGCAGAGCGGGGCGCATATCCGTAGAATGCTGGCTTGTGGACAGGAGCTGTGTTTATGCTGGCCAAGCGGATTATTCCTTGTCTCGATGTTGAAAAAGGACGAGTGGTCAAGGGCGTCAACTTCCAGAACCTTCGTGACGCCGGCGACCCGGTGGAAATCGCGCGCCGCTACGAAGCCGAAGGCGCCGACGAACTCGTCTTCCTGGACATAACCGCCAGCCACGAGCAGCGGAATATCATAATCGACGTCGTCCGCCGCACAGCCGAGCAGGTATTCATGCCTCTGACGGTCGGCGGCGGCATACGGACCATCGACGACTGCCGCGCCCTTCTCAACGCCGGCGCCGACAAGGTGTCCATCAACTCCGCCGCCGTCCGCGACCCGGAGTTCGTCACAGCCGCCGCCCGGCGATTCGGCTCGCAGTGCATCGTCGTCGCCATCGACCCGAAACGTCAGAAACTCGGCGCCAGCGAAATATGGGAAGTGCACATAAACGGCGGGCGCACACCGACCGGCCTGGAAGCCGTCTCGTGGGCTAGAGAGGTCCAGCGCAGAGGCGCAGGCGAAATAATGCTCACCGTCATGGACGCCGACGGAACCCAGGGCGGCTACGACATCGAGATAACACGTGCGGTCGCCGAAGCCGTGAACATACCCGTAATCGCCTCCGGCGGAGCGGGTTCGCCGCAGCACATGCTTGAAGTGCTGACCGACGGAGAAGCTGACGCCGCACTTGCGGCAAGCATATTCCACTTCGGCACGTACAGCATAGAAGAAACCAAAGAATACCTCGCCAGGCACGGCGTGCCGGTCCGCCTGACTCGTCCGGCTTCCAGAAGATAAACGACCGGCAGAAAAACTAACTGAGGAACCACGTTGAACGCATCAGACGACCACCAACCGATAGACCAGCACAAAGCGCCTTCCGGCGGCGGCAGGCCTAAACTCGAGCAGTACTTCAAGGCAATGGTCAAGGCCGACGCATCCGACCTGCACCTCAAACCGGGCCTGCCCCCCCACATCAGAATCAGCTCGAAAATACGCGCCACCAAGTCCGCCCCGCTGAACCCTGAAGAAATCGAAGTAATGGCCTTCGAGCTGCTGAGCGAAAAGCAGAAGGCGTATTTCATGGAGCACGGAAGCATCGACATCGCATACGAAGTCGTGGGCGAAGACCGCTTCCGCATCAATATATTCCGCCAGCGAGGCAACATAGGCATCGCGGCCAGGCGCGTAACCCGCAACATACCGGATTTCAAGTCGCTGCACCTGCCGGCTGCCATCGAAAAAGTCGCCGGGGAGCATCAGGGGCTTGTGCTGGTTTCAGGCGCTACGGGCAGCGGCAAAAGCACGACGATAGCGGCTATGCTGGAATACATAAACACCAACCGCCCCTGCCACATCGTCACCATAGAAGACCCCATCGAGTACCTCTACGAGGACAAGAAGGCCCTGGTAAGCCAGCGCGAAGTGGGCATCGACGTCGAAAGTTTCGAGTCGGCCCTGAAGTACCTTATGCGTGAAGACCCCGACGTTGTGCTCATCGGCGAAATGCGCGACAGGGACACATTCACAGCCGCACTCCAGGCGTCCGAAACCGGGCATCTCGTTTTCGGAACGGTGCACGCATCCACCGCCCCTCAGACTATCGGCCGCGTGCTGGACCTGTTCCCGCCGGAAAGCCGCGACCTTGTCCGCCAGTCGCTGGCGTTCAACCTGCGGGCGATTATCTGCCAGAAGCTGCTTCCTTCGATAAAATCGGAAATCGGCCGCATCCCCGCCGTCGAAATCCTGCTGGCGAATCCGAGCGTCCGCCAGTTCATAGAGGAATCCCGCGAGAGTGAACTCGGCGACATTATCAGAACCAACGAACGGGACGGCATGCAGAGCTTCACGAGAAGCCTGCTGGAACTCATTGACAAGGATCTTGTCGACCCGCACGTAGCCTACGGGGCAGCCCCGAACCCCGATGAACTGAAGATGCTGATGAAGGGAATATCCTCCAGCCAGGTCGGCATGAGAGGCAGATGACATGGAGCCATTGATGACAGCGACAACAATCGCCGCCGCAGCAGGCGGATACATCTCGATACCGAAGGTCCTGACGATACTGGTATTCACGATACCGTGGCTTTATTTCGCGCCATGGGTCCAGAAAGACACCATAAAAGTCCGCACATCGCAGACCGTATGGTGCCTGGCAGTGCTCGGCGCGGGCGGGTTCGGAATACTGCTCTGGCTGCTGCTGCCGTTCTTCTTCGCCGGAATGGCGGTTTACGCGGTGCTTACGTCGGCGGCGTTCATGGCGTACATAGTCCACCGCAATTCGCGAGTCGTCGACAAGGCAAAGGTTCTCACCGGCAGCCATCTCAGGAAAGTTTTCGGCAAAAAGGAAAAACTGGAAACTGATGTCGTCAGCCGCATCAAGGTTTACGACACGCATACGAGAATCGTGCTGGCGCCCGATCCGGCAAAGGCCACGCCGGAGGAAATCAACGCGTACAATCTCGCGCAGGAACTTCTGCATGACGCGGCATGGCGCCGGGCCAGCGAAGTAGACGTCTGCCCCGAAGGCAGCCAGGCGAAAGTCCGCTACGTCATAGACGGCATGGTTGTCGAACGCCCCGCCCTGCCGCTGGGCGACAGCGAAACGATTATCCAGTACATAAAACCGCTTGCCGGGCTTGAAGTCGAGGAGCGTCGGCGCCCGCAGCAGGGGCAGATATCCATGGACCTGCCCAGCGGCGCAACGGACGTTGCGGTTACGACCGCCGGCACCACGGGAGGCCAGCGCCTGCAGTTGAAGATAGTCCGCGAGGCCGTCCGGACCGACATCGGCGAACTGGGCATGGACAACGAAACGCTCGCCAAAGTCCTTCGGATGAACTCAGCGGGCAACGGCATAATCATCGTGTCCAGCAAATCGCATAACGGCACGACGTCGACGCTTTATTCGCTGCTCCGCCAGCAGGATGCCTTCGTCAAGCAGCTGGTTACGCTTGAGAGCAAACCTGACGCCGACATGGAGAACATAACGCAGAACGCCTACGGCGACAGCAGCAATCTGGCGTCGGCGCTGGCTGCGGCGCTCCGTCGCGACCCGGATGTAGTAATGGTGGACAACTGCGAAGACCCCAGGGCAGCCGCCCTGCTGCTCGAAGCAGCCGCAGATAAAACCATACTGCTCGGCATGAAGGCGTCGAGCAGCTTTTCCGCGATGGCCAAGTGGGTGCAGGTGTGCGGGAATGCGCCGGCGGCGATGAAACCACTCCTGGGCGTGCTCTGCCAGGTGCTGGTAAGGACGCTTTGCACCAATTGCCGCGAGGCTTACCGCCCCGACCCGCAGCTTCTGGCCAAGGCCAACATTCCCGGCCAGAACATCGACAAGTTTTATCGTCCGCCGACCAAGCCCCTGACCGACCCGAAGGGCAATCCGATAGTGTGCCCATCCTGCCAGGGAATCGGCTATATCGGTCGGACCGCCGTCTTCGAACTCATCGAGGTCACCGACGAGCTGAGGCAGATTGTGGCCTCTAACGCATCGATATCGGAAATAAAAGCCGTCTGCCGCAAGAACAAAATGCTCTACCTCCAGGAGCAGGCGCTGCGGAAGGTCATCGACGGGCAGACAAGCATCCAGGAAGTGGTGCGCGTCACGCAGACACCGCAGGCGAAAAAGAAATAACTGTGAAACACAGGAGCAACAGATAGATGATCATCGAACTGCTTGCAGTAGCCCTGATACTCGGCATCGCATTTTTCCAGGTTACCCAGGGAATATTCAGCTCCCTGATAATGGCGATCATAACCGTCGCCTGTTCGGCAATGGCTCTCGGCACCTACGAGATGCTTGCGGATACGATGTACGGCTCCCAGCCAGCCCACGCGGACGCTGCCGCTCTCATCGTGCTGTTCGCCCTTCCGCTGCTGGCGCTGCGCCTGATATTCGACAGGCTCATCAAGGGCAACGTCGTGATGGGAATGTGGGCTGACCGCATCGGCGGCGGCCTGCTGGGAATTATCAGCGGCGTGTTCATCGCCGGCATGCTTCTCATCATCATACAAATGCTCCCGTTCGGACCGAGCGTCATGGGCTACAAACCCTTCTCAAGCACGTTCGAACGCAACCAGCGGGCTTATGCTGACGAATTCGTGGTCGGCATGGTAAATCTGTTCTCGAAATACTCGCTCAGCACGGGCAAGCCTTTCGAGGACACGCATGACGATTTCTTCCTGGAGCTGTACTGCGCCAGAAACCAGATGGAGCAGAAATACCGCGACGACAGCGGAGAGGACAAGGTTAAATACGTCGGGCGGGTCGACACACCCCCGGATGCGATACGGGTTATGGGCATTTATCAGCCGGGCAACGAGGCCGCCCTGCAGGACGCGCCTGAAAACCCGCAGATCGAGGCGCAGAACGCATCGCTGTCCAGCGTGATAATCGTGCGTGTAGCGGTCAGCCAGGACGCCCGCGACGCAGAGGACAACTGGTGGCGGCTGCCCGCGACGCATTTCCGTCTGGTCACCACCGGCAAGGACGGCAAAACAAGAAGCTATTACCCGGTCGGCTACCTGACCTGCTGGAACGCCCCGCTGCCATATGCCTCGTACCAGAACAACTACAAGGATTACGAAAACCAGTTGGTTGCGTCGCCCTGGGAGCTTGTCATCCCAGCCAGGGACGAAAAAACCGGCAAGCCGGAATTCGGCAAACTTGCGGTATGCCGCCGGTGGTACGTCGAAGGCGGGCCGACGGAACTTGTGGTCGACTGGGTGTATCGCATACCGACCGATGTCAAACCGACAGAGCTTTTCTTCCGCCGCGTGGCGAAGGCTGCCATGCCGGCACAGATGACCGAAGGCATGCCCGAAACAACCGGCAAGGGCGGCGTGAAACTCGGCCTGGCCAAAAGAATCAAGCAGCAGTAAAATCCAATAACAAAATGAACCACAGAGTTCACGGAGTACACAGAGTAAATACAAAAATCTTCAAAGACTGTACTTTTTATTCTCTGTGTTCCCTGTGCTCTCCGTGGTTCATGCTGTTTCTTCTTATCCCCTTTTTCCGGTCCAGCATGGGGAGTCTGATGCAAAAACACCTATCCCGGCGGCATGAATCGCTGCCAGTACCGGAACGCGACATCCGGCGTGCGCCGCCGGCCTCCCTTGATTTCCTTCTGGTGGGTGTTGCAGTCTCGCTCGCTGAAAAATCTGTATGCGTCCCACGAGTCATGCTGGACGTCGCGGAAATCGTCCTTGCCCCAGTAGAACATGATGGGAATTTCCTTCGCACGCTCGGTCAGCTTGATTTTTTCGAGAATATAGAAATCGCTGTAGCATGACCGGGCCATGATAGTAGTGAACCTGTCCGGATTGCTAAGCCCGATATAGTACAGCGGATAGCCGCCCTCGGCGAAAGCGGTAAGCAGGATGGCGCTGCGGTTTATCCTGTCGCCGTATTTCGCCTCCACTTCGTTCAGGACGGCAAGGACGGCTTTCTCGTCCTTTCTGACATCCGCCAGAAGTCCGTCATCAGTGACATGGCCCATTCGCGTGCTGACAAGCGAAGGCGCGACTACGATGAATCCCTTTTCCTCGGCCAGCCCCCGCCATTCCCGAACCTGCGCCTTGGCGCTGTCCATGAGGAATCGCCCGTGAAGCGTGATCATCAGCGGCCACTTGCGTTCCGGCTCGTCCTTGTAATAGCTGGGGAGGTAAATCCAGTATTCGGTTTCCGTGGCGGCGGCGGTCGCACAGAATTCCTCGACCGGAGTGTCAGCCGTCAGATGCATCGAGCAGCCGGCGGCCAGCAGCGACAATAACAATGCCGGAAAGACATTCGTGACTAATAATCGCATATCGGTTCAACTCCGCATTAAATAGGCCTGTTGTAAAGCGGCCGAATGTCCGATTTCATATTCAGTGCCCTGAAAAAGACAATACTCGACACAGAGACGCAGAGAATCAGAGAAAACAGTTTTATTCTGCACTTTTGAGCATTTTCCTCTGTGTCGCACAATGTTTTCAGAAGTTTCTGTTCAGTGCATCAAACGGTTTGGCAAACACTCCTCAGGAATGTATGCTACCAGAACGGCTTTTGCGTGTCTTATATTAATGAAACCATGCTATAAATTGGTAGCAAGAATCTGCGAGGTCAGCATGCTCAGGCATATATGCTTGCTAATCATGGCGTTGCTTGCCGTCGCCGGCAGCGCTGCCGCTCTGGACCCGAGCGAAGTGCTTGTCGTCGCCAACTCCAACAGCAAAGGCTCGGTAAAACTCGCCCAATACTACGCAAAGCTCCGCAATATCCCTGAAAACAACCTGGTTGAGGTCAAAACCACCACGGAATACGACATCTCTTTCGACCAGTACGAACTGCAGATACTCAAGCCGATAGCCGACGCCCTCACCGAACGGAAACTTCATAAAAAAATCCGCTGCATCGTTCTTATGTACGGCGTTCCGGTCAGGGTGGGTCAGCTCCCGCCGTCGGGAGAAATCGGCAACATATGGAAAATACTGAACACCGCCGCCGAACGAACCCACAACCGCCTGGCTATAGACAACCTGCTGCTGCTTACCGTCGGGCAAGATTTTACGCAACCCGGCGCCGACGAACTGACGCCCATAGGCAAGCTGTTCAAGTCGCCGGCCCCCTCGCCGCCCGAACAACTGCCCGACGCAGCCTCGCTCGACAAGGACATCCGGGAAACCGTTAAACGCAAACTGACGGCCATATCGAAAATAAGTGACGAATCCAGGAAACTCATAGCCAGCCGGCAACTGATGGCCGTTTACCGCGATGTCTACGGCCTGGAAGGACTGCTGGAACTGCTGAAGGCAAACCAGCTGCCGGGCGCGCCGGATACCGAAGCAATTCAGAGCGAGCTGGACAAGACCAGGGCTGAAATCGCCGGCATTATCGAAAAATCGGTCAGCGCCGATAATGCCAAAGTGCTGGTAAAGCTCATCGACACGGCTGGCGGCGGAATGAACAGCTACGCCTTCGCCTCAAGGGAAGCCTACAAAATCAATCCGCCAAAGTCGGACGCCTCCGTCGACAGCGAACTGGCCCTGATGTACCTCAACGGGCATTACAGCAGGGAAATGTTCCTGCCCAACCCGCTGTTCTGGCGATATTCGAAAGAGCAGCTGGAAAAAACATACGGCAGGCAGATACCGCCGGTAATGCTGACCTGCCGCATCGACGGCCCGTCAAACATCGACGCCCTGCGGATAATCGACGCATCCGTCGAAACCGAGAAGAAAGGGCTGAAAGGCAAGCTCTACATCGACGCGGGCGGGCGATATCCGGCCTACGACGAAAATCTCGAAAAGCTCAGCAAATTCATCGCCCGCAACAGCAAATTCGACCAGACTCTGGACACAAACCAAAAAGTATTCCGTCCGCGGTCGTGCCCGAACGCTGCGCTGTACGTCGGTTGGTACAGCCTGAAAAAATACGTGCCCGCGTTCACGTGGAACGAAGGCGCGGTCGGATGGCACATCGCCAGCTTCGAGGCGATGAACCTGCGCGACCCGAACAGCGACGAATGGTGCGTGAAAATGATCCAGAACGGCGTGGCGGCCACCATCGGGGCCGTCAACGAGCCGACGCTGGCCGCTTTCCCCATGCCGCAGGATTTCTTCCCGCTGCTGATGACGGGCAAATACACGCTCGCCGAGTGCTACTGGCGGACCACCCCCCTGGTAAGCTGGAAAATGACACTTATAGGCGACCCGCTGTACAACCCGTTCGCCAAGGACCCGCAGGTCGAGGTCGACAAGCTGGAAAAGGGCCTGGCGCCCTGACGCTATCCGCAGAGAATCTCGGCACTTGGCATAACCTGTCGCCGGATGTAACATGTCTGTCGCAATGAATACCGAAAAGAAAACGGCGGTGCTCATCCCCTGCCACAACGAAGAGGCCACCATCGGCAAGGTTATCGACGACTTTCGCTCGCAGCTTCCTGCGGCGGAAATATACGTCTTCGACAACTGCTGCACCGACAAAACCTCGCAAATAGCCCGCGAACACGGTGCGACCGTCATTCACGAGCCGCGAAAAGGCAAGGGCTTCGTCATCGAGGCCATGCTCGACCAGGTCGAGGCCGACTACTACGTCATGGTCGACGGCGACGACACGTATCCGGCCGAAAGCGTCGGCGAGCTGCTGGCGCCTGTAATCGCCGGCCAGGCCGATATGGTCGTCGGCGCAAGACTGTCGAACTACACGGAAAAATCGTTCCGGCCTCTCCATGTCTTCGGCAACAAGCTCGTCAAATCGCTGATAAACAGAATTTTCAAGGCGGAGCTTACCGATATTCTCTCCGGCTACCGCGCATTCAACCGCAGGATAATCCGCCAGGTGCCGATAGTCTCCGGCGGGTTCGAAGTCGAAACGGAACTGACCATCCACTCACTCTACTACCGCATGAAAATCGTGGAAGTGCAGGTGCCCTACCGCGACCGCCCTGAAGGCAGCAGCTCGAAGCTGAGCACATTCCGCGACGGCTTCCGCGTGATGTGGAAACTGTTCAATCTTTCCCGCGCATTCAAGCCGCTGACATTCTTCGGCAGCATCGGTCTGGTGCTGCTGCTGCTTGGCGTGCTGGCCGGCATACCGCCGATTTATGACTACTTCACGGACCCGCATCACTTCGTCCATCACGTGCCGCTGGCGATTCTCGCCACGGGTCTGGTTATGCTTTCGATAGGCTGCGCCTTTCTCGGTCTGATACTCCACGCGATGAACTGGCGTTTCAAGGAGCTGCACAACGTCATGGTTCGCGGCAGAAAATAAATTTCCTGACAAAAACGCCGCAAGGGGAAGCATGTGAAGAAGGACAAAACAGGCATACCGCTGTTCGTTCCGGGGCGACTGTGCCTGTTCGGCGAGCACAGTGACTGGGCGGCCGAGTACGGTCTGCACAAGGGGCTGTGCATGGTCATAGGCACCGACCAGGGTCTGAAGGCCGTCGCGACCAAGGCGGATGAGTTCATCGTGGAAACCCAGGTGCCCGACCCGCACGGCCACTTGTCGGGCCGCGTCCGCAAAATGACATGCCCATGCGACGGCGAAACGCTCCTGGAGGCCGCCAGGGACCAGGACGAGTTCTTCAGATACTGCGCCGGAACGGCGCATGAAATGATTTCCCGCCCCGGTGTCACCGGCGGGCTTAACCTTCGCATAACGGCCATGGACCTGCCGCTCGGCAAGGGCGTTTCAAGCTCAGCCGCCGTGTGTATCCTCGTCGCCAAGGCGTTCGACAGCATTTACGGGCTTGGGCTTTTCCCGCACGAACTCATGGAAGCCGCCTACCTCGGCGAGAAGCTCACAGGCAGCCAGTGCGGCAGAATGGATCAGGCGTGCATATACGGCAAGGTGCCGGTGCTGCTGACGTTCCAGAAGTCGGCCGATGTCCGCGTTGAGCCGGTGTTCCCAGCGAGCGAAATGCAGATGTTCATCGTGGACCTGGCCGGACGAAAAGACACGAAGCGGATTCTCGGCGACCTGCAGGGCGCGTACCTTTCCAGCAGGCCGCTGCAGAAGGCGCTCGGTGAGGAAAACGAGCGAATTATCCGCAAGGCATATCACGCAATCAGCACGGGCGACGCCGTGGAATTCGGCAGGCTCATGACCGAATCGCAGCAGCTTTTCGACGAGCTTGTAGCCCCCGTCAGTCCCGACCAGCTTGCAAGCCCGCTGCTGCACGAGGTGCTCGCGTTCGAAGATATCGCGGAGCACATTTACGGCGGCAAGGGCGTAGGCAGCCACGGCGACGGCACGGCCCAGTTCGTCGCACGCAGCGCAAAAGACCGCGACGAAGCGATGCGGAAAATCTGCAAAAAATTCAGGGGGATGCACTGCTTCCCCCTGACAATCCTGCCGCAAGGCCCCCAACGGGCATAAAAGCTGAGCGATTGTTCCCCGGAAACTTATCTTGTCTCAGGCGCAAACCTGGTCAGGCGGGCGCCGGCCTCTTTCGCCGCAGTCGTCGCCGGATAATCCCTGATAATGCGCGTGTAGGTGTCCATGGCGTCCTGGTCGTGCCGGAGCTTTTCGTGGCAGAACCCCAGCCAGAACATAGCCTCCGCCGCCCTGGCCCTGTCGCCGGCGGCTTCCAGCTCGATGCCGACGGTCAGCAGCTTGGGCAGGGCCGCCTCGTACTGCAGATCCGCGACCATGGCGACGGCCTCGTCAAACTGCGCAACGATGTCCTGGTCCGATGAATTGGTTGCGGCATCGCCGGGAACCGAATTTGCAGCGGAATTCAATGCAGTCGCCTTATCGAGTTGAGGTGCAGCGCAGCCGGCCACAGCCGTCGCAGCCGCAATTGCAACAATCGTCACAATATTCGCGAGCCTAGCTGACATTGTTATCTCCCATCAATATCAGCCTCGCCTCGAACAGGAACGCTCGCACATCGGCAGGCTCGGTGCCCTGCTCGATAACCTTGTCTATGCGCTGGATAATCTGCCCGCCGCGAACGATCCGGGCGAGTTCATCAGATGCGGCGTCGTTGCTGGTAACGTCAAGCATTTCAAGGCGAATCAGCGCGACTTCAAGCCTGTCGAACAGTTCCCTGGCGGAATCCGACTGCAGGCTGTGTTTCAGCTGCTCGCACTGCTCGGTCATTCTTCTGAGTCGGACGGCCTTCTGCAGCCCGCTGACGGCGGTATCGCCCTGCGCGACCATGTCCAGGTAGAGCCTGCGGATATCCATAAGCACAAGCGCCCGCTGGCTGCGAAGGCGCGTCAATTCCTTGTTGGCATCGGTCAGCTTTTCGGTAGCCGTCAAATGCAGGTCGCGAAGCCTTTTGATTTCCTCGTCAAGCTGGGTCTTTTCGGCAGCAAGAGCGTCCTTGTCGGTTGAAGCCCTGGCGGCCATGGTTTCCAGTTCCGTCTTGTCTTTTTCCAGCTTTTTCAGGGCTATAGTGAGCGAATCGATCTCTTTCTGCTTTTTGTCCAGTTCGGTCCTGGCGACTTCAATTTCCGCAGCAAGCTCTGTATTTTCGTTTTCGCCGGATGCCAGCCTTTTGTTCAGGTTATTGGCATCTTTTTCCGCCTTTTCGGCACGAATGACGGCTTCCTGCCTTGCCAGTTCCTCTTTATCAAGCTTTTCAACCAGCTCGGCCTTCAGCTTTTCCATTTCCCGCAGGTTAATCTGCAGCGCGGCGATTTCTTCCTGCTGGTCGGCCATCTTAGCGTCGTCCCGCAGCGTCAGGGCAAGCACGACAAGCGACACTGCAAGCAGCACCGCGGCGGCGGCCAGCGGCAGCCAGTGGAACAGCCTCTCCTTGCCCACACGGGGCGGCTGGAAGGCCGGCGGGCGGCCGATTTCGGCGTTGCCCGTCGCCTCCTGGTTGCCCCAGTTGCGGAGCAACTGCTCCACTCGCGGGTCCGGGTTGTCGTTATGTTCTGTCATCAGTTTCTTTATCGGCCACAATGCACCAATGCGTCCACCGGGCCGTCCTGTTAACCGCCTTCATTATATATACGCCCAAGTGCCCTGCCGCGCAGAAGCGGGCGGATATTTCATTCAGTCTCTTCGATTCATCCCAGAATGCCCTTGCCTCGCAGGCATTGTTCGATGGCCGACTTCGCCTCGTCCAGCCGCAGGCGAACGGTGGCCTCAGGCATCTTTATCGTCTCGCCGATGCCGCGAGTCGTCATGCCGTCGACATACCGCAGATAAATTATATGCCGCAGCTCTTCGGGAAGCTTCTCCACGCAGTGCCGCACGCCGTCAAGCTCTTCGTTGGCCTGTGAGGTCGCAGCCGGGTTGTCGGCGCCCGCCAGCACTTCCTCGGCCATCTCCGGATCGAAGTTTTCCGGCTGGACCCTTCGCGACCACTGCTTGCGTGCGATGTTTCTCGCGATGGCCGCCAGCCACGTGCGGAAATTCCCGCGCCTCGCGTCGAAAGTGCCCAGGGACCTTACGACGCGGATGAATGTTTCCTGGGTGAGGTCGTCCGCGCTTGCCGGCGCAAAGCCGCTCCGCAGAAAATATGTTCTGACCCGCCCGGCGTGGGTGGTGTAAAGGACGTCGAACGCTGCGTCGTCGCCGCTCAGGCACCTCGCAACAAGTTGTAGGTCGCGAACTATCAAATAAGCCCCGCCTGCTGAAGCCACTCTCGAAGCAACATTCTTATGATGTTCCACATCGGCAAAAGGATAGTCAATACATCAACCCGTTTTTTCTGCGCATAAACCGCCCGCCCGAATATCTACCAGCGAAGCACATTTACCAGAAAGGAAACCGCTATGAAAAAAGCATTATGCCTTCTTCTGGCAGCGGCGGCAATAACCGCCGGGTGCGCATCTCACAACCAGATGGCTCCGCTGAAAAGCTGGAACGAAATGGGGCTCACGCAGGACCAAAAGCAAATCTCACAGCTCGAAAAGTCGATGACCGACAAGGACATCGCCAACATGCTCGACGTGAACGTCCAGGCCAAGCTGCCCACCACGCTGGCGGTGGCGAAAATTACGGGCGGCTGCCGCCCTTATCTGGAAACCATCGACGCCGAGGAACTCAAACAGTGGTCCGAAACAATCAGGCCTCTTCCCGAAATAAGCGGCGTCGGCCCGGTGACGGCGATTTCACATCCGGACGGAACCGTTACGCTGCATTCCCTGCGAACGGCGGCTGCGAGAATGAACTGCGAACTGCTGCTGGTCTATTACCAGCAGGACGACACGGTGGATAATTACAACGGGGCAGCCGCCCTGTACTGGACGTTCGTCGGGCTGTGGCTGGTTCCGGGCAATGTCTACGAGCACAGGACTGTCATGCAGGCTGCGCTTCTGGACTGCCGGACCGGGATGATTCTCGGAACGGCCACCGGCGACTGCCGCAAAAAGCAGACCTGCGCCGCAGCCTACAAGGACATCTACCGCGACAAATTCGCCGCCGAAGCGCCAAAGGAAGCCCTCGCCGACCTGCTGAAAGGCTCCGAGCGGATGCTCGCCGGCGTGGTTATCGCGGCAAGGAACAATCAGGCGCAGGCTAGCCTGAAATAACGCGTTTGACGTTTTCTTTGTTCACGGGCTGGATTATGCCGCGGTCGGTGATGATGGCCGTGATAAGCTCCGCCGGCGTCACGTCGAACGCCGGTGAATAAGTCCTCACGCCGCCGGGTGCGGTTCGCCGGCCGAAGCCCTCGGTTATCTCCTCACTGCCGCGCTGCTCGATTGGTATGCCGTCGCCACTGGGCAGCGACATGTCGAACGTGCTGTAAGGGGCGGCTACATAAAACGGGATGCCGTGGTGCTTCGCGAGGACGGCCACGCCGTATGTGCCGATTTTATTCGCCGCGTCGCCGTTTGCGGCGATGCGGTCGGCCCCTACGATGACCATTCCCACCCGCCCTTCTCGCATGACGTGTGCTGCCGTGTTGTCGGTGATGACTATGGCGTTTGCGCCGGCCTTCATAAGCTCCCACGCGGTCAGCCTGCTGCCCTGCAGCAGCGGGCGGGTTTCGTCGCAGTAAATCGTGAAGTCGTGGCCATCCGCCAGCGCGACATACATGCCCGCGGTGGCTGTGCCTATGCCTGCCGTCGCCAGCGCGCCGGCGTTGCAGTGCGTCAGCACGCCGGTATGCTTCTTTATGATGCCGGCTGCGTATTTGCCGATGGCAAGGCACATCGCCTCGTCCTCGGCGTGGATGGCCTTCGCCTCGTCCAGCAGTGCGCTGCGGACGTCGGCGAAGTCACGCCCCTTCTCTTTATTCGCGCGGGCCAGAACCCGCCGGGCTGCCCACTCCAGATTCACCGCAGTCGGGCGGGACGTTTCGAGATAATCGGCTGCAGCCTCAAGTGCGGAGTAAAATTCATCTCCGTCCGGCAGGGACTGCGAGGCGACAACCATGCCGTAGCCGGCCGCCACGCCTATCGCAGGCGCGCCGCGAACGACAAGCCGGCGAATAGCGTCCCAGACGGCCGGCACGTCGCGGCAGTCGATATACGTCTCCTCCGTGGGCAGCTTTGTCTGGTCAAGCAGGCGCAGGTATCCGTTGCTCGCGTCATCAAGCCACTCGACAACTTTTACGGGCGGTTTGATTTTTCTGGTATCTTTGTTGGTCATGGACAAGACAGTAGTGAAATTGAGTGCTGCTGGCAAGCGGCGAGTTGGGCTATAATGCCGCTATGGCCGAGGAAATCGAAAAAGTCGGGAAAAACGCCCAGGGCGAACCCAAAAAGAAACGCCCCCTCTACAAACGATGGTGGCTGTGGGCCGTCGTGACCTTTATCGCGGCGTTTGTCGTCTGCATCGGTCCCTGGCCGGCCTGTTACGAAGGCTACGAGGGCACGGATTACGCCAACGCCACCTTCGAGCGGCTGGAGAAGCTCGACCTGACGCCGACGGAGGGCATGCTGCGGGCTGGCGCAGCCAAGGTTGAAATCACTCCCAAAATCGGCGAGCCGCTGGCCGGCTACAGCAACCGCGACCCCAAGGCATGCGACGGTGTAATAGATAAACTCTACGCCCGCGCGATTACGCTCTCAAACGGCGACAAAACCGTCACCATAGTCGGCGGCGATATCCTGCTCGTCATGCCGCAGCTGCGGGATGCGATTCTCAAGCGCACAGGCCTGCCACGCGAGGATGTCTACTTGACGGCCACTCACACGCACTGCGGCCCGGGCGGATACTCCAGCCGCTGGATTGACCAGATAAGTCTTGGAAAATACGACGAGGCCGTCTTCAACCGCCTCGCCGACGCGTTCGCCGAGGCGATAAAGCGCAGCCGCGAAAACCTCGAACCCGGCCTGCTCGGCGTGATTCACGAATCCGTACCCGGCAGCTTCGCGCTGAACAGAATCGACAAGCAGGCCCCCGCCCACACAACTATTACCGCGCTGGTGGTGGCGCCTGTCATCCTGGACGCGGACCGATTCAGCATAGCCAGCCTGGTTATCGCCTCGCCGCACCCGACCTGCTACGGCAAGTCGATGCGCAAGGCGTGCGGCGACTATCCGACCATCGTGGAAAACAACATCGAATCGCTGATTAACGGCACATGCATGTTCGCCAGCGGCGCGCCCGGATCCATGTCGCCGGCGAAAAACGGCGTCCGCGGAGCCGAGCAGGCCGTCAGGGAAGCCGCCGCAATCGTTCCGCTGATTACCGTTCCGGCGGAACGGAACGGGAAATGCATACTCGCCTCGGCCGTCCTGGACGTTGACCTGCCGCCGATTCAGTACCGCCTGGGCAATTATTTACGCCTGTCGCCGATAGCCGGGTGGTATCTGCACAGCCGGCACAGTTATATACATATTTTGCGAATAAATGACCTTGTCCTGCTGGGCATGCCCGGTGATTACTCCGGCGAGTTGGCCATGGGGCTGGAAAAATGGGCAGTGGAGCGGGAATTAGGGATAAGTCCCGTAATCACAAGCTTTAACGGCGACTATACAGGCTACTTGATCCCTGAGAATCGCTACAATATGGACCACTATGAAAGCCGTGAAATAAATTTCTTCGGCCCGTATTGCGGTGAATATTTCAACGCTCTGTCGCGAAAAACGGTAGAATATATGTGCCGGTCAGGTCAGTCCGACGGAAGCGAAAAGTAAAAATTTGTCGTATAACTAAATTTACGTTAACAGCCGAAGTGTCCGATATATAGCACAAGCGGATCCGCTGTTGACGATTTCCGGACGGATCGGCAAACGGCTTTTCCAGGGAAGGAGCCGACGATGCTTGTGTTGTCCAGACAACGTGACGAGACAATTATAATCGGCGACGACGTCGAGATAACCGTCGTCGACATACGCGGGGAGAAGGTCCGCCTCGGCATCAACGCCCCACCGCACGTAGCCGTACATCGCAAAGAAGTCTACGATGCGATCAAGCGCGAGAAGAAAGCCGCCGGCGAAGACAACGGCCACGTCGAATCACTTGCGAAGCGCAAAGCCGACGAATCCCAGGCCGAATAAGAAATAAAATCCTCCGCAGTCCCATAAAAAAAACACAGCAGAACGCAACGGCAACGGCGTTCTGCTGCTTTTGTTATTTTTCAAACTTCAAGCCGCTTAAAAGTCCTTGGATATCTCCATGCTGCTCAGGCCGGCAACTTCCTCCAGGCACGGCAGGTTCATTACCTTGCCCAGCGCGTCGACGCAGTCTGGGTCGTACCCGGCCGGCGTGCAGCGGCGAAGCTCCATTATCGCCTGCAGCGGCGTCATCGCGGGCCGATTCGCCCTGTCGTTCGTCATGGCGTCATACGAGTCCGCAACGGCCAGTATTCTCGCTTCAACGGGAATGCCGGCGTCAGACAGCCCGCTCGGATAGCCCGTGCCGTTCATCCGCTCGTGATGATGGCGAATCGCCGGCAGTATATCCGCGAGCGACTTGAGCGGCTTGAGCACTTCGAACGCTATCTCCGGATGCTCCATAACGCAGCGGAAGGCGTCAACGCCCAGCTCCGTGCGACGATGGAGTATATGCTCGGGAATCGCCAGCATGCCGATATCATGAAGCTGGCCGGCAAGGTTGAGCGACTGGCACATTTCCTGGCCGAACCCCATCTCTCTGCCGATTTTCTCCGCCAGCACGCCGACACGATCGCTATGGCCGGTCGTGTACTTGTTGCGAGCCTCGACATACTTGACGAGCCGGCGCATAACGTCAATGTAGTGACGCTCCGCTTCGGTCGCCGCCTGCTGGAGACTCTCAGACCTGCCTCGCAAGGCCCGAAGAGAAATCTGAACCTGGAAAACAATCACTCCCGCTATGAGCACGAAAACGCCGCCCAGAACGAGATTGGTGATGTTCATGCGGAAACCGACTATCGCCATCGCAGTTGCGATTACGCCGGCCGCCACCATAGAAAGGCATACCAGTCTGATGGTCTGTCTGTCGCCGCAAACTAATGTCATTTTGCCTATCTTCAACTCTGCATCTCCGGCATTGAACCCCGTACCTGCCTGCCATACGGAACTTAGGATACGTTTGGCTCCCGAAAGCAAAAAATCGCGGAACAACCAGGAAAAAATATGGAAATGGAACAGCCCCAAAAACCGACGGGGCGAATCACTATCCCCTTCTACTACAGAAATTTATGGCATAAAAAAGCCCCGGTCCCCTAAGGGGCCGGGGCTTGGAATCCCAAAATCAGCCGCTTTGGCCTGGCCGCTCTCAGCGGTCGGCGGCGTTGATAATCAGGTCTTTGGTCCTTTCGCTGGGCAGGTCCATCGCGCCGAGAGCCTGGGCAGCGGCATTGCGGAGCGGCAGCGACTCCTTGGAGGTTACGATGTCCAGCACGGTCTGGGACTGGGTCTCAGTGAGCTGGTTGCCGATTCTGCGAAGCGACTCGGACAGCGTGCCGAACGCCGCGATTCTGACGGCCTCGGTCGCCTCGGTATTGCAGGCCAGATTCGCTATCGCCTGCTGGGCCTTCGCTTCCTTTTCCATCGCCAGTGCCGAAGCGGCGGCGACGCGAACCGCGTCGCGCTCGTCGGCGAGTGCGCCGATGAGCGTGTCGGTGGCGACGGCTATGTTGTACACCTTGTTATTGGTCATGCCGAGCAGCCTGATGGCCTCGCAGGCGCGAACCGCCCACTCGCCGGCTTCTTCGGGCGAGAGTGCGATAGCCGCCAAGGCTCTGGCCTCGTTAATGGCCGCGACCACAGCTTCGGCGTCGATGTCTTCGTCGCTTATCAGCGCGACTCTGCCGTCGGATTTGGCGAGCGACCGCAGGGCCTCGCTGGTCCGCGTGACGACCACGGGAACCATCGCGAAGGCAGGCTCGCGACGCAGCATGCCGACGACGGTGTCAACGTCAACGCCGCCGCCGATAATCACAACCTCTATGCCGCTGGCTTTCCGGGCGGCGGAGAGGCCTTTAACGGCGTCGGTTTCTTCTATCACGTCATACGAAGCGCTGCGGGCGGCGTCTTTCAGGAGGTTGCTTTCTCCCTGGTCGGCCGCGATTATCAGCGCCCTGTTCTGGCCGGTCTGGCGGACGGCTTCGTTGAGAACCATCATCACCATGTGGTCGCCGTCGTAATTTTCCGTCGGCAGGGCCTGGGCCAGCGAGACAGCCGCCAGGAACCGGACCTTGCGGTCGGGATAAGTCAGCGCCGCAATCAGAGGCTGCGAGCCGCCCATTATCGGGGCGACAAGGCTCTTGGCGCCGGCAGTTTTCGACAGGGCTGTGATGGCCCCTGTCGCGACGGCGGAGTTCCGGTCCTTCAGCGCCCTTTCAAGCACATCCTGCAGATAGCCGGTGCTGCCGGCGAGTGCGTAATAGGTCGCCGTCGGCTCGTCTTCCTTCTGGGTCGGATCGGTCTTGCCTTCGGGCAGGTCCGCTTCCTTCTTGATGAAGGCGGCGATCCACAGCGAGACGGCCTTGTAGAACTTCGGGTCGTGCTCAAGCGTCAGCTTGCTCATGCGCATCGCGTAGATGTCGCAGAATATCTCGCGAGGAACGGGCACGTATTCAACGCCCAGATCCGGATTCCAGTACCACACGTTCGCCGTCTCGTACCGGACATCGGGCAGAACGGAATCGGCCTGATAGTAATATTTCTCGGCGAGTTCATAGAACAGCTCAGCCGAGCTTTTGCTCACAGCCGCTTCGCCGCCGCATTCCTTGAGGGCCGCACGGACGGTGCGCTCGACTTCAGGCAGCAGCTTGCCGCGTTCCAGCAGCTCTTTCAGACGCGGAGCCGCGGATGGATATCCGATGCGGCCGAGCACGCCGGCCAGCGTCAACTGGAGTCTCGGATTGTCTGTCTGCAGCGCGACGGCAAGAGGACGAACGGCCTCTTTGCCGAGCGTCGGCAGCAGGTTTTCGATGCGTGAATAAAGCGAATCGTCGACTTTCGGATCCATCAGCTTCTGCAGAAGCTGCGGGATGGCGTATTCGCCGCTCTTCTTGAGGCGGTCGGTCGCCAGCTTGACGCCCTGCAGCGTGCCGCCCAGCGTCTTTATGGCTTCGGCGATTTCCTTGGGGTCCTTGCGCTCATCTTCGTAACCCTGCTCGATAAGCTTGCGAAGCTGGGTAATTGCATCCTGCAGCGGGCCTTTTTCGTTCGCGGCACGGGTGAAAACTTCCTGCGAATCGGCCATCTCCATCGACATGCGATATATTTCGCGAGGTTCGGCGCCGGAATCGATAATCGCCTGGCAGTAGGTCAAAGCCAGGTCCTGGCGGGCGATCTTCATGTAGTGCAGCATGTTCTCCCATAGGTCGGCAAGCTCTTTGCCTTCCGTATCCGCACCTTCGTCGGTCGCAGCCGGCGTCGCACCGGATTCATCACTTTCTGTGGTGGCTTCTTCTGTGGTTGCTTCGTCGCTTTCCGTAGCTTCTTCCGTGCTTTCCGTATCGGTGCTTTCGTCAGTCGTCACCGTGGAATCGTTGTCGGTAACTTCCTCGGTTCCTGCTTCGGTGTCTTCCTGAGCCGTCACCGCCGGAGCAGTGAGCAACAGAGCAGCCGCTATCAGCGCCGCGACCAAAAACGCTCTCTTGTACGCCATCGTGCCTTCTCCCATTTCCCGACCGCCCCCCTAAGGGGCGACGGGTGTGCCAGAGAAATTGAAAATCTAAAACTCGTCCCTTAGGGACGCCAGACATATCCGCAGCGGCCGGCCGAAAACAGAACCGACCGCCCCGAATTACGCTGCTGCCTATACCTATATATAGAATGAGGGCCTATAAGCCTGCGGCACAGCCACAGACAGGTGCGATTATAGGTAGCCAACAGCCCAAGTCAACAAAATAGGTCCCCTACTCCAAGCTGCTGGCAATACACCCGTAATCGTATCCCGGAATGCGGAACATGTATCCCGGAATCCCGATGTACATCGTAAAACACGTATCCCGGAATGCGGAACACGTATCCAGCCCATCGGTCAGGCCGGTCCGAAATCCGAAATCCCAAATCCGAAATACTGGTTCCGTGTTCCGGGATACGTGTTCCCGGATACTCGTTCCGTATTGCTTCAGGATGAATGCTTGACGGAAAAGCATTTCGCGATAGAATGACGGCAGCGGTTGCAAAAATGTCTAAATTAGTTAAGCGGCTTGCAGCCGTTTGATATTTCGGCCGAACGGCCATGCAGTGCATTTCTTTGAAGTCTTTTGAACTTGAACTATTAAAAGTACACAGCGGGACGTCGTAAAAAATTGGGAGTCCCCCCGTTTCGGCGCTGTCAGGATGGATTCTTCGCCGATGCGGGTTTTATTCCTGCCGGAGGGCGGGAATTCTGTATGCGAAGGGAGCAGTGGAAATCGGAGGATTTCCCAGATTCGCGGGATGGCAAGGGAATGACGCCTGCCTATCTGAAAAATAGAGGTCTGTCCCTAAGGGACAGACCTCGCTTTTTTTCTCGTAACACAGGCGTCTCGCCTGTGGTGTAAATCCGACCCTGAAAGGGCTGCGAAGCACAATCCGAAGCACGAAATTCGACACCGCAGGGGCCGCGCAGCGAAACAAATTCTAAACACGAGTTCCTAAATACAGGTTCCGAGTTTCCCGATGCACATCGAGATTACACGAATTTCTACATAGCCGGCCGTCCTTCAGGGACGGCCGGGAGTTTTTGACTTTCGTCCGGCCGCGACGCGGATTAAACTCGGCGTAGTTCATTTAAGGGGTTGTGACATGGCCAGATTGTTTGTCGCGATAATTACGCTTGGGCTTCTGCTGCCGGCAGTCCCGCCTGCCGCGGGCAGGCCCAAAGGGCCGGAAGCATTTAGCCGGCAGCGCCTGCGGTCGGTCGAGAGCATCCATCCCAGCAAGCCCCGCAGGGGCGAAAGTGAACATTCCTTATCATCCGGCCGGGTTATTTTTCCGCAGTTTCCGGCTTCCTGAATTTCACTGCCTTCACCACCGGTTCGTCGCCGGGCTGGATGAAGAATATTGTATCTCCAACCACAACCGGGCACGAAACAACCTTTTCTGCAAGCGCGGTGGAGGTCTTGCCGTCCTTGCTCCATATCTTCATCGTGAATATGCGACTTTCAGGCTTGATCTCTTCTACTGTCAGCGCCTCACCTTCGTCAGTCACGGCTATGGCAAAACCCTTGCAGTCGAGCGGCACGCGCGTTTTCAGGTCAACACTCCATACATTCACGCCTTCGGGCTCATCTTTTTCCGGTGTGCTCAAACATGCCAGATATTTGCCGGACGGACTGAGAACCGGTTCCTGTTTCATTGTCGACACGACATTGGTGAAACAACTGATGAATTCCCCTTTCGCGTTGAAAAACATATATTGCGGCCAACCACTTTTTGATGAAAGTTGCCTGAATCGCGAGTCATACCATGTTAACATTAATATCACATCGCCGTTGGCGCTTGCCCCTACCGGAGCCCCCGGTATGTTAAGCTCCTTCGGGTTGTTACCCGAGGCGTCCATAAGCACTGCGGCAGGCTTAAGATTAGACCTGTCTTCCTGATCCTTTATCATATCGCATACCAGCTTGTCTCCAGCCCATACAACATTGCCGATTGTGAAACCTTCGGCCTTGTGCAGCCCTGAGCATGTGCCATTGTCGAGATCCAACAACATTGGCGGAGTATCATCGACGACGTTCGGGTCTCTGGGAGTGAATACTATTATGGCCTTGTTGACTTTGTGCGACATTCTGGTGCTGACTGGATAGGAGTTTTTGAACAATTCGGGGAACTTTTCGGAAAGCTTCCATAGCTCTTTTTTCTTCGTGTCATAAATTGCGACGTCTACATTTGAAGTACGGCCCCACCCATCGCCCCATACATGGTACAGCATGAAACGATGGTCTGAAAAGACATTCAGGATAGTTTGCTCAGGGACAATGCCTTTCGGCAGCTTGATATCCTGGAAGGCATCCTTATTCTTGTCGCCGCTCTGCACAGCGGCCGGGCTGTCGGAACCCAGCTTTTTAATCACCCATGGGTGCTCGTTGCCGTCGTCGGTTTTCTCAAGATAGAAAAACGAATTCAGCGAAACCATATCCGGGGATATGCTCTCGAGTGCAGCCGTCTCCTTGCCGTTTCTGTTGAAGCATTTTACGAAAAAGACGTGCTTGTGTTCCTGCATCTTCATGCCAAGGGCTAATACGTCGCCGTTGTTTGAAACAGCCGTCACCCAAAGTTCTTCCTCAATTGCGAAAACGTCCTTTCCGCTTTCGACATCCATCAACTTCAGGCAGGGCTTCGTTTTGTCACCATCAGGAATTCCGAAACAGTATGCAATGTATTTGCCATCGGTGCTTACGGCCGGGTAACCGGCAATATTTTCCGCCGGCGAGATTTTTTCCAGTATTTTGCCGTCCATTGAAAGCCTCACGAACCACTTCTTTCTGGCTTCCTTATTTCTGAACGGCGTGGTCAGATTGTCGGGGTCGCACAGTGCCAGCAGGTATTTTCCCTCGGCTGAGCCGCCTACCGCCAGGCCGCATGCGTCCATACTGCTTAACTTGCCTGAGTCGGCATCGTAATACCTGATTTTCCCGAATACATGTTTCTTCACATCGGGCTGGGTGGCGGCCGTGTCCGGTATTTCTTCTTCGCCGCTCATGTATAAGCGCCTGCCGACCCATTTGCATATCGTGAAATCACTCCAATCCATTGCCTTCGCAAACTTCCGGGTCTTCATGTCAAAGCCAAAGACTATTGTCCCCCCCTTTTTTTCATTCCTGCAAATTATCGCGATGTTCAGGCCGTCATCGGAAACGAGCGTCGATTTGATGTACAGGTTCTCGTTATCCGATTTGACCGGTTCACTGAGATTAACGGTTTCGCCGCTTTCAGGCTTGAATGCCCAGACCGTTTCTTTGCGGGGCGAGACGTTCCTGTCGGTCACCTTATAGACAAGCAACTTGCCGTCCATGCTTGCTGACAAATCATCCACATCGACTTCCGGGCCGACCGGCAGGCGAATGTCCTTGCCGTCCGGCTGCGTGTCGCCGGCGAAAGCCGCGGTCAATGCACACAAGACGACGGCCGTTAATCCGAAAATTTTTGAATTCATTTTGATGCCCCTTCATTAACACGTGAACAAACGTTCCGTTTCATAACCCCAATCTTCATTCCCTGAAATGTGCGATCGGAAAACAAGTGCATATTCTTATCCTGTTTTATTGAACGATATTCAAGCGTTCAGTCGGAAAAAATAAAGCCCCCGTACGGGGGCTTATGTGCATATCCATGAATTTTGCAGAAGCTGTTTCAAAACTATTTCTTGTGTGCCACGGGTTGCTCGCAACCCGTGTATCGTGTTTAACAAACACGGCTTGACAAGCAAGCCGTGGCACCCATAACGTACACCATGGGTGTTTTGAAACAGCTTTTAGTGTTTGTCGAGTGGACTATTTCTTTTTGTAGAAGTCGATCATCTGCTTGCAGGTGACCGGCTTGATCTTGCCTGCGTAGCCGGCCTGGCCGAACGCGATCATGCGGATTTTGCAGACTTCGGCCATCGCCTCGCGGGCGGGCTTCAGATAGTCGCGCGGGTCGAACTTTTCCGGCGTCTCGGCGAACACCTTGCGGATTGCGCCGGTGATGGCCATGCGGCTGTCTGTGTCGACATTGATCTTCCGCACGCCGTGCTTGATGCCCCTCTGTATTTCTTCCAGCGGCACGCCGTAGGTCTGCTTCATCTTGCCGCCGTACTTGTTGATGATGTCCTGGAGCTCCTGCGGCACGGAGCTGCTGCCGTGCATGACCAGGTGCGTGTTGGGCAGACGGCGGTGAATTTCCTCGATGAGCGACATGCGAAGCACTTCGCCGGTGGGCTTGTGGGTGAACTTGTACGCGCCGTGGCTGGTGCCGATTGCTACGGCGAGGGCGTCCACGCCGGTGTCCTTGACGAACTGCTCGGCCTGGGCCGGGTCTGTCAGGTGGGCCTGGGCTTCTTTTTCGCTGAGGCCTGCGCCGTGGCCGTCCTCGATGCCGCCGAGCGCGCCGATTTCACCTTCGACGCTCACGCCGACTTTGTGTGCGGCCTGGACGACCTGCCTGGTGACCTTCACGTTGTACTCGTACGTGCTGGGCTTCTTACCGGTTTCATCCAGCGAGCCGTCCATCATGACCGAGGTGAACCCCTGCTCGATCGCGCTTTGACAGGTTTCCGGGTTGTTGCCGTGGTCCAGGTGCATGGCGATGGGGATGTTCGGGTTAAGCTCAACGGCGGCCAGCATGAGGTGACGCAGGTAATTGTCGTTCGTGTAGCTGCGGGCGCCGCGTGACGCCTGGATGATAACCGGCGAGTCGGTTTCCTGGGCGGCCATCATAATGGCCTGTATCTGCTCCATGTTGTTTACGTTAAGGGCGGCGACGCCGTATCCGTTCTCGGCGGCGTGGTCGAGCAACACTCTCATCGGTACAAGTGGCATAGTGGTCTCTCTTATGTTTCAGGTTCAAATTCTAAAAAGCCCGCGTCCATCCCTGCCGGACGCGCAGCCACGGAATTATAGAGGCCATCGGGACGATATGGAAACTGTTTTCGTTTCGTTTTTCGTCGGCTTGGTACGTCATGCGGAACGAAAACTGCCGGATTCCGTGAAACTTCGGCCGTCTCGGGCGTCTAATGAACCGATGGATATTTTCCTGTTCAGAGTTTATCGACATCGTTAGACTTTCCCGGATACGGGGCTGAACAATGCCTGCCATGGAAGAAAGAGGTATCACATGCTGAGGCGATTTTTGACAATACCGGCAATGGCGTTGATTGCCGCGGCGGCAGCCTGTCTTTTCGCACAGGACATCGCCCCGGAAAAGAACGCGACGCAGCCAGCCGACGAGGCCGCCGGCAACAGCGGCAGTCCTCCCGCCGAGGCCAGGGTGGTTTACAGCCAGGATTTCGAGAAAGAGATCGGCGGCGAATGGTCATCGACCACGACAAGCGTCACGCCGGCCGGCAACAGAAAGTTTCTCGGCGAACTCAGCAACGGCAAGGTGACGCTCTCGCTGGACAAGCTCCCGGAGCACAAATATATCCGCCTGTCGTTCGACCTGTACATCATCCGCAGCTGGGACGGCAACTTTATCCAGACGTCATGGGACCAGGTTGTCGGGCCGAACGTAATTACGGTTTCCGTTCAGGGCGGGCCTGTCCTGATGAATTCCAGCTTCGCGAACATAAGCGAATATAACCAGAAGCAGTCGTACCCGGACAGCTACGGTGCGGCCGACTACGATCCTCGCACCGGCGCGGTGGAGAAAGATACGCTCGGCTACATTTTCTATCAGATGAAAATGGACGCCGTTTACAAGGTAAGTTTTCTGCTGCCTCACAGAGGAGATGCGATAAAAATCGATTTCTTCGCCGCCTCGCTTCAGAACATCGAGGACGAAAGCTGGGGCCTGGACAACGTCGAGGCGGCCATTTTTGACGGTTCGCCCTCAGGCAGTCTGGATGCCGACAGGCTCAAGGCTCTCTGGGGCGATCTGCGAGGCGGCGACCCGGTAAAGGCCGACAAGGCTCTGTGGACGCTTCTCGGCGCTGAAAACACCGCGGACGTAACCAATCTGCTTGTCGGCAATCTGAAGCTGCCGGAGGAAGCCCCGGGCGAGGTTTCTTCCGACGTCGCCAAACTTATAGCCGAACTCGACGACGACAACTGGCAGGTTCGCGACAAGGCTACCGAGGCCCTGAAAAAAATGGGCGACAAGGTTATTCCTGTTCTCCGCCGCACGCTGACGGAGACCAAATCGGCCGAGGTGCGGCAGCGTGTAAACAGGATTCTCGAAAGCGCCGCGGCCAGCGGCAGTACAAATAACATGAACCTGCTCGTCAGTTCGCGGGTCATCAGGATGCTGCGGATTATCGGCAGCGAGGAAACCAAAAAAGCGATTGAGGCGATCGAGAAACAATACCCGCAGTTGAAGCCTTCCGAGCCGGCGAAAGAAACCACTCAGCCGGAAGTCCCTGAGGCTAAGGGATAATATCCGCCGGCACGCCGATATCGGCGACTATCACGCGACCGGTGTACTGCTGCGCCGACGGCGAATCGAAGCCAACCTTGCGGGCCACGAACGTAACCGTGAGCTTCGCCCTTATTGCTGGTCCGGCCGCCTCGCCCGTGTCGCAGTCAAGTCCAGTGGGAATGTCGATGGCCACCACCGGCCGGCCTGCCGCGTTGACCTGCCTTACGACTTCCGCCAGATCGCCGCGGAGTTCGCCGCGGATTCCGGTGCCGCCTATGGCGTCTACAAGCAGGTCGAAGCCGTGCAGTTCGTCGGCGAGGGTCGAAATGTCTGACGGGGAAATTTCACGAATATCGAGGTTGAGTTTGCGGATGATTACGAAGTTAGCGGCTGCGTCGCCGGAAATTTTCTCCGGCCTGTCCGCGAGGAATGTCGCCACCGGAACGCCCCGCATCGCGAGGTGCCTGGCCGCCACGAAACCGTCGCCGCCGTTGTTGCCCGCGCCTGCGATAATCGCTACGCGTGAGCCGCTGATGGATTTGAGATATTCGCAGACGGCGTCGGCGGCCTGCCTGCCGGCGTTCTCCATCAGCACCAGGCCGCTTATGCCGAGGACTTCAACGGCATAACGGTCGACTTGGCGCACCTGCTGGCGTGTAAGGGCGTTCATGCTCGGTGGGCCTGTGACAGCTCAATCTGGAATCTGAAATCCGGCGTTACTCTTCGAGCACGCTGTCGATGGCGGCCTTCAGGTCGGCCTTCTGCTGAAGCCCGACAAACTTCTTCACCATCTGGCCGTCCTTGAAAATGATAACGGTCGGAATCGCGCTTATGCCGAATTTCATCGAGATTTCACGGTTGTTATCGGTATCAACCTTGCCGACTTTTATCCTGCCGGCGTAGTCGTCGGCGATTTCGTCTATCGTGGGGGCGAGCATTTTGCAGGGCATGCACCATTCCGCCCAGAAATCGACCATCGCGACGCCACCGCTGAGTATCTCCTGTTTGAAATTGCCGTCCGTAAGCTGGAGAACGTTAGCTGAACTCATGTCAGGCTCCCTTCAGGCGGTAGAAACGATAAAAAAATCCATCACCCGGAATCGTAGGCCCCTGCAGGCCGCTTGTCAACCGGGCGATGGATTAAATCGGAAATCAGCCGTGCTTAATCTCGATTTTTCTGGTCTGGGCGGCCTCGGCCCGCGGCAGGTTGAGTGTAAGAACGCCGTCCGCCATGGATGCCTCGATTTTGTCGCGGTCTATCTCGTCGCTGAGTGCGAACGCGCGGAAATACTTGCCGCCGGTGAAACCGCCGAACGTCACGTTGTAATTCTCGCCGAATTCCGGAACGACGGCTTCCGCTTCGATGGTCAGCACGCCCTTGTCCACGCGGATATCGACGCCGCCTTCCGCGACGCCGGGCATGTCGACAAGCATTACGGTGTTGCCTTCTTTGGTCTCGTATATGTCAACCGCAGGCAGAAACGTCCCTTCGCCGGACAAATCGCTGCCGGGGCGGGCATGGACCTTCACTTCTTTCTTTTCTGCAGCCATGTTGATTCTCCTTGTGCATTTTCCAGTTCATTTCACCGTTATCCGTTTGGGTTTTGCCGCCTCGGACTTCGGCAGGCGAATGGTGAGAATGCCGGCCTCCAGCGACGCCTCGATTTTTTCGGCGTCAACCTTGTCGGGAAGCACGATTGTCCTGCTGAAGTCGCCGCAGCCGCGCTCCTGCGTGTGGAACCGGACGGTTTCCTCGTCGGCGCAGGGCTTCTTTGAACCCTTTATGACTAGCGTTTCACCGGTGATGCTCAAGTCAATGTCTTCACGCTTAACCCCGGCGACTTCGCACTGGACGATAATCTCATTTTCGCTGCTGAGCACATTTATGGGCGGATACGCCCCGCCGCCGACGCGCCTGCCTTCTCCGAAGGCGCTGCCAACGATGCGTTCCAGGTCCCTCTGCAGTCCGCGAAGGCCCGCAAATGGGTCCCAACTGCTCGGCCATCTGAAAATTGCCATTTCAGTCGCTCCTTTCTGTATTCAACATCCAACCTTAGCAGCCCCGGGCTATCACAATTTTAGGCCCGTACATTCCATAAATGTTGTTTGCAAAAAGCGTACCAGCCGAGATTTTCCGACCTAAATCCTTTTGTGGAAAACGATAACAACTATCGAACATTGGGAGCACATGTCAAATTTGTCCTCTTGTGCGGACAGGACCGATATTTTGGCAGTTACGGAATAGCTGTACGAAACGAACGTTATACAGTGTAAAGTAAAGTAGTAACCACACTTTGGCGTTGAATTGGCATCCGGGTTGCGATAAGTTAACTGCACAGGAACTTCATGGATGAAAGCTGACTGGGCAGGGGAAAAATATTATGAGCCATAACGGAAAAACACTTCGACACATGCGGCGGCTTGCGATTGTGCTGACGATTGCGATCTTTTCCGCGGCTGCTTACTGCGAAGACGGAACCGTAGTAAAACTGACTTATGAAAGCGGTACCGCCGGCAAGCTGCTGACACCCATGAAAATCATCGTTTCCGGCAAACCCTTCCAGGTTGTCGGAAGCAGCGGAGAACTGTCCGTCGGCGGCAGCATGGTGAAGATCGCGGCAAGCTGGCGCAAGAGCTACTATGCACTCGGCCTGGACTGCAACGGCGACGGGCAGATCAGCGCCAACGAGTATCAGAAGCTGTCCCGCGACGGGGCGGCATCGTTTACGCTCAAAATTGACGGCGACGAGGGCAAGACCGACCTGGCGCTGACGTTCGCCAAGGTGTCCGTCTCCGTAAAGGGCAACGCGGTAATGCAATTTGGCGGGCATGTTTATGCGAACTGCTGCATGAAAGGCACGTACAAGGGCAAGGACATCCGCGTTATCGACGACGACCTCGACGGCAAGCTCTCGCAAAATGGATATGACGCCATCTGCATCGGTAAAAATATCGCAGCCTTACCGTTGTTCGGGCAGACCCAGATAGGCGACGAGCACTGCAGGCTGGAACTCGGTGATGACGGCAAATCGATAACCATAACCCCCATTCCGCAGTCCGAACTTCAGCTTGGTCTTGTTGAAACGCCGATAAAAGCGTCCATGCTGAAATGCCTGATCCTGGCGGACGCCAAGAGCGGGTATGCCTATGACCTGTGCGTAAGCGGGAAAGACGGCATTCCGGCCGGAAACTATCAGCTCATTTACGGCGTGTTCGGCAAGGGCAAGGACATGCTGACCATGTATCCGTCAACCGGCCAGTTCAGCAAGAACAAGGACAAGTTCAAGCTGCTGACCTATGAAATAAAGCCGGACATGATCAACAGCATCCGTATCGGCCCGCCCTTCCAGGTCGATTTCCAGTGCTCGTACGACAGCGGCAAGAAGGAATTCACCGTTCAGCCCGGCATCAACATTTTCGGCGACGGCGGCGAGATGTATGGGCTGGATTTCGCAAGCGAAGCTTCAACCCCGAAGATAGCGATTCTTAACGGGAATAAAGTGCTGTCCCAGGGCTCCATGGAGCATGGGTGAGGCGGCGGACTCTGCGCGTACTCAGGGCGAGTACCAAAAGGTTTCACGGAGAAGGACGGCAAGGTTGCAGTCAAGATTCAGGCCCCGGTTCTGGGAGCTTTGACAGGCATACAGACATTCGAGGAAATAACCACCGGCAAGGGACCGGAAGTCAAGGACCAGCCGGCTGTAACATATAAGCCTATCGACGCTTCAAAGCAGAAAGGTTCCGGCGTAAGCAAAGGCAAGGCCGGCGACGGTGAAAAATAACGAGTAAATCTCACCGTCGCAGTGGCGCCTGCGCAACCACCTGCCGGGACACCACTGCCGCCGGGCAAAGCTCACTGTGATAACGGTTTCTTTGCTATTTCCTCCCGGAATGTCGTACAATCTGTGTATGCCTGCATGGAGGTGACCGGCGGCCTGGTGGCGCCCCTGGTCTTCAAAACCAGTGTGGGGCTCGATAAAGTCCCGGGTGGGTTCGATTCCCATTCGCCTCCGTTTTGAAAAATCGCCAGTGGACTGCTGGAATTAGCCGATGTAACCTGTGAGAGCCTATGGCCCGAAAATTGCCGAAAATATCCCAGCCGCCGATAGACCCGGCCGCCCGGTCGAGCGAACGGCACGGCCTGATTGTCGGAATACTGCTGGCAGCTGCAGCCGTTGTGGTTGTCATATACGGCGTGATCCTGCCTCGCGACATCAGCGGCAAACCCCAAAGTGAATTGTGGATGGTTGACAAGGCCAGGCTGGGCAGGCTTTCGGCGGCGGTGGAAACCAAACCGGCTCCGACTGACGGCGAAAAAACGGCGCAAGGCGACACAGGCGGCGCCACGAAACCTGACGACACGAACAAGACCGAAAACAACACCGCTCCGCAGGACGATAAAAAACCTGACGACTTCTGCCCGACGTGACTGTAGCGTCACGACGGGCCATGCGTGACATGGCCGATACCACACCAAATAACAGGAAAAACCTCGAACGCGTCCGGCGCATGCTGAAACTGCGGCCATGGGTGCAGGCGCTTTTCGTCCTCGTCTGGGTCGCGCCGATCGGCTGGCTGAGCAGACACGTCTGGAAACCCCTCGCCGAAGTGCAATCCGTGCCCGGCTGCGGGTTCCACTGCTATGCATGCCCGCTGGCGTCGTTCGCATGTCCGGTTGGCATTGTGGCGCAGTTCAGCAGCGCACACATGTTCCCGTTCCTAGCGGCGGGCATAGTTCTGTTTTTCGCGGCCGCGGTCGGCTCGCTTATCTGCGGCTGGGCGTGCCCGTTCGGCTTCCTGCAGGACCTGCTGGACAAAATCCCGGTAAAAAAATTCCGCATTCCGAACTGGATGGGCTTCGGCCGATACCTGACGCTCATCGGCCTGGTCATTCTTGTGCCGTACCTGTGGGGCGAAGCGCACGAACTGTTCATCTGCAGGGTCTGTCCCGCCGGCGGCATCGAAGGAGGCTTTGTGCGGCTCGGCATGGACTTTTTCGGCATAGACGGCGGCGTGCCGGCCGAAGCGATAAGCCTCACCAAATGGATAATCGTGCCGGCGTTCCTGTTGCTGGCGATTTTCACATACCGCCCGTGGTGCAAGATATTCTGCCCGCTGGGCGGGTTCCTGTCGCTTTTCAACCGCGTCAGCGTATTCCACCTGAAGTTCGACAAGTCATCGTGCACGCAGTGCAACACCTGCCGCGCCAGATGCCCCATGGGCGTAAAGGTCGACAAACGCGTGAATTCGCTCGGCTGCATCCGCTGCCTCGAATGCACGACCTGCGGAGCGATAACTCCGGTCATCGCAGGCCTGCCTGACAAAGACAAAGCTGCGGCGGACAAACAGCCGTCATAGCCTCTCAGCAGCAACAGTCGTCGCCCGACTTTCCCTTCTGCTTCTCTCTCGCCATCGCCTCGGCGTAGAACATTTTCACCGGCGCGCCTCCCATCGCCACGGCGCACCAGGCAGCCTCGTCGAGCTGCTGCTGCGTTATGCCCATTTTTCTCGCCTTTGCCAGGTGCGCATCGATACATGGTCCGCAGCGGGCAAGGACCACCAGGGCGAAGTTGATGAGTTCCTTGGTCTTTTCGTCGACGGCTCCGCCCTGCCCGGTCGCCCGCATGAGCGACGCGAACGCTCGCTGGGCGTCCTGCGAAGCTTCAGCCGGAGAATCCGCCGGCTCGCTGCAGCAGGCTTTGGCTGTTTTATCGGTGTGGCCGGACGGCGCATCGTCGGCCAGGTCGCTTGCGGTCTTCATGCCGGCTGCGGATTTTCCGGCAAGCGTCACGAGTATCCGCCCGTCGGACTTTTCCGTTATCCTGCCGACCGTCCAGCCGCTCACGCCTCGGGCGGCCAGGGCGTCGAGAAGTTTCTGATGCCGCTGCTGCGGCACGGCGATGAGCAGGCCGCCCGATGTCTGTGCGTCGAAGCCCAGATGCACCAGCGGCTCGGGGACGCCGTCGGCCACGGCGATGTCGCCGCCGACGTACTCGGTGTTCCGCTCGACCGCCCCCGGCACGACGCCGTCAGCCAGCGACTCCACCGCGCCGGCGAATGCCGGCAGAGCATCGGCGTAAATCAGGGCCGTCACGCCTGAATGCCGCACCATGCTTATGAGATGCCCGAACAGCCCGAAACCGGTGACGTCTGTGCAGGCGGATACGCCGGTTTCCCTTGCGGCGTCGGCGGCGTCGCGGTTGAGAGCGGCCATGGATTTCTCCACCGGCGCAAGGTCAACATCGCGCCCTATCTGGCGGGAAAAGTTCAGCACGCCCGAGCCAAGCGGCTTGGTGAGCACCAGCACATCGCCGATGGCTGCCGTCTCGTGCGAGGTTTCGGCCTGTGGGTCTATCGTGCCCGTAATCGCGAAGCCGAGCTTGATTTCCTCGTCCTTTATGCTGTGGCCTCCGATGAGGGCCACGCCGGCTTCCGCGAAAACGTCCATCGCCCCCTTCATCATGCCGTACATTATCCGCCCGTCGAGCGTTTCGGACGGGAACGCCAGCACGCTGAGAGCGGTCTTCGGCACGCCGCCCATCGCGTATATGTCCGACAGGCAGTTGGCTGCGCATATCCGCCCGAATGTTTCCGGGTCGTCCACGCATGGCGTCATCACGTCGACTGTCTGCACGATGCACGTGCCGTTATTGAGTCGATATATGCCGGCATCGTCGCCTGCGGGCATGCCGGATATGACGGCCGGGTCGTCAACCGCGGGCAACCGGGCCAGGATGGCCTCCAGGTCGGCCGGGGCGATTTTGGACGCGCAGCCGGCGTTGTGAACCATCTGCGTGAGTCGCACCTGGGAGAGGTCCAGCGGGTCCGGCCTTTCGCCGGCGCACGGGCAAATCCCCTGCTCAGTGAAAACATCGCACGGACACGGCCGACGAGGATCGCATATGCAGTGCCCCAGTTTCCTCGAACGCTGCATAATCCGCCGCCGCTTGTCGGGATCAACTTTCATCTTCGTTCCTTCCGCCGGTCCGCCCCGCTCGCCGGCGGAGGACCGTTTACTTAACCGTTACCTTGTTGTCCGTCTGCTGAATCTCGAAAGGACTGCCTTTGTAAACGATTTTTACCGTAATTTCGCCTTCGACTGTTTTCGGTACTGCCCATGAGTACCCGCAGTAGCCGCCTCACCCATACTGGAATCGGCCGGTATGTATCTGTTTCCCGTCGCTGTTATAAACCTCGATTGTCGGCTCCGCCTGCTGCCCCTGCGGATTTTGAATAACGACGTTGTTTCCCGACGAGTCGAGAAGCTTTGGCGAGGTAATGGACAACGTTCCCTTCTCCAGAACGATGCTCGCCGTGACGGTCAGGGGCGAGCCGATTTCCAGCTTCAGCGAATCGCCCTGCGCGACTTTGAAAACCCTGGGTTCCCTGGCGATGTCGTTCTGCACGACTTTCCATTTATCTTTTGTTTCGGTGTATTCGAAAAGGCGGTAGTTGTCAGGCGGCACGGCTATCGGCTTGTCGCCGCCGCTGAGATAAAGAACGTATTCATCTCCGACGAGCACAGCCGACCAGTCCGCATGTGCGACGGTTATTTTGCCCGGTTTGGCGTCCGAAGCCGTGACGGCCAGCTTGAGTTTTTCCTCGCTCAGCTCGACCTTGTACATTTTGTCGCCCAGGCATATCGGCTGGCCGTAGCCGGCCGAAATCAGCGACGCTCCCTCGGTGAATTTCCCGTTACCGGTATCCACCACAAGCACGTCGCCCCGCTTAATCCATATTCCGCCGGGAGCGTTCGCCTGCTTGACCGGCGCAAGCCTGTCGCCGAAAAGAAGATTCGCGTTGCCGTCGTACAGCCGCACGGGATAGGTCTTGTCGCCGAACGCGCATTCGCCTTGCATGGCGGTAACCAGCGAAAGCTCCATCATGCGGCGTGTGCCGCTTTTCAGATAGCTGCCGCTGATCGTCACCGGAATGGTATCTTCGCCGATTTTCACTTCGACCATCTTCGGACCGAAGATCGATTCCGTATAATCCTGATACTGCTTCGTTTCGATTGAAAGAACGACGGCGTTTTTGAAGTCGCCCTTGCCGGCGAAATCGATGCGTATGCAATCAGGCGTTTCCGCATCGGCGGTGCTGGAGTCGATGGCGACGTTTATGAACCGCCCGTCGATGACGAAGACGGCCATCCGGGCCTTGTCGCTCACCGTGCCGCTGTCCGCAGCTACTGTCCTGAAGTTATACGTCACCAACGGCCGGAGGAGAGCCGGACCGTCGTCAAGCCGAGTTTTGACCGGCTTGAGGTCGCCGTCGCCAGCATACGCCAGACTTGCCGCAGCCAGAACCGCACAAAAGACGATTTTGAGTTTCATAGCCGCTGCTCCCTTATAGCAGTTAGACGCTTACGTCACGCAGCAATTATACAGAACCGCCATACAATACAGAACGCTGATAAATGATTATTATTTTGCCGCAGCGCCGGGCGTCCGGCGGTTTCCGCTGCGGACGGTCAGCTTCACGGTGTCGAAATAGTCCAGCAGCGGCACGGCGAACTTGCGGCTGACGCCGAGTGAGTCGCGGAAATCCATCGTCGTGAACCCGCCGCCGCGAGAGAACATGTCCAGAACCACTTTTTTCGCCGCGGCGACGGCATCGGCGTGCATCGCCACTTTTTCGTCGAGTCGCACAACGCGGCCGGCGTCCTCAAGCAGACGCAGTATTTCTTCCAGCTTGCGGCGGGTGGTGCCGACGGCTGCGGCAAGGTCGTCCGGCAGCGGCGGCTGAAGGCCGGCGGCGGCAAGCGCCGACTCGATTTTTCCCGCCAGTGTCTGGTCGGCTGCGTTTATCTTCGCGCCCCGGCCGGCCAGCGACAGGACGGCGCCCTGTTTTTCGACGGCCTTCGCCGCGAGAAGCCGGCTCAGCGCCGCGTCGAAAACTTTTGCGTCAGTCTTGTCTCCGAGAGCGGCCTTAAGCTCGGCGGTTTCCATGCCGATGCGAGACGGATTGGCGTTGTGAAAACGCTGCATGTTTTCGCAGATTGCCTGCCCCGTCCGCTCAAGCAGTTCGGCGTGGGCAAACGCTCCGCCGATATCGACGGCCTTGCCTTCTCTGACCAGTGAACCGAGGAATTGCTCCACTGCCGCCTGCGGCATCTGCGCAAGACGCGCGAGGTCGCCCGGCGACAGCGGCCTGCAGGCTTCCCTGAGGTTCAGTTCCACCCACGCGGCCGGGTCGTCCAGTGCAGCCTTGCGTTCAGCCAGTGAGTCCAGCGTCCACTGCCTGTTGCGGCGGAGGCGAATGTTGCTCGTGCCCAGTATCCGCCCGCCTCCGATGGTCGTAAGCTGTCCGCCGGCACTGCCGAAGGGACCCGTATGGGCAGCCACCGACGCCCGCACGACGAACCGCTCGCCGGCAGCGATGCCCAGCGGATCGGCCAGTCGCAGCTGCACCATTCCGCTTCGGCCGGGTTCGAGCGATTTGCCCTCAAGCATCGCGACGTGGGCGACCGTCTCGCCGGTTCCGATGTGCAGGTGAACTTCGGTGTAATCCTTCAGCGGCCGGGGTGTCGTCGGAAGCAGCAGCAGTTCCGCCTCGACCATGCTGACCGCCTCGAAAATGTCCGATTCGCACAGCACGCAGCCGCGGACCAGATGCTCCTGGTCGATGCCGTCGATATTCAGCGCGACGCATTCGCCGGCCCGGCCCACTTCGGCCTTCCGCCCGTAAACTTCGAGTCCGCGCACGCGGCCTGTCTGGCCGCCCGGCAGCAGCTTCAGCCTGTCGCCGACGCGGACCTCGCCGCTCGTCGGGATGCCGGAAACCACCGCGCCGAAACCCTTGATGTTGAAGCTCCGCTCTATCCACTGGCGGAACAGGCCGCTGCTTCGGCGGGGCTGGCAGGCGGCGACCTGCTCGTTGAGGGCCTCGAAAAAGCCGTCGAACCCCTGCCCGGTGATGTTGGAGATCGGACATATCTTCGCGTCGGCAAGGAATGTGCCATGGACATACTGGCGGATGTCTTCGGTGACCATCGCGAGCATTTCTTCATCGACGAGGTCGGCCTTTGTGAGTGCTATCAGGCCGCGGCGCGTGCCCATGAGCGTCAGGATGTCCAGGTGCTCGCGCGTCTGCGGCATTATGCCGTCGTCGGCGGCGACGACGAGCATGACGACGTCGATGCCGTGCGCGCCGGCGACCATGTTGCGAATGAAGTTCACGTGGCCGGGCACGTCGACGATGCCGACGATGTTCTCATCGGCCATCCGGCACGGCGCGAAACCAAGCTCGATGGTCAGCCCGCGTTTCTTCTCCTCGGCGAGGCGGTCAGTGTCGCAGCCGGTCAGAAGCTTGACAAGGGCCGTCTTGCCATGGTCGACGTGGCCGGCCGTCCCGAGCATTATGTTCTTGCCTGCTGTCATCGCGACACCCTTGCGACGGCCTGCACGATTTCGTCGAACTCGCAGTCCCTTACAGTGCGGACGTCGATGACGACGTTCTCGTCCTCGATTCGCGTGAAGACGACTGCTTCGTCCATGCGAAGACGGCGGGCAAGCTCTTCGGCCTTGACGCCTTCGACCCGCAGCAGCACCAGGCTTGTCGGCAGCTCATGGGTGGGCAGCGACCCGCTGCCGAGGAAGCCCGCGCCGTCGGCGGCTTCGGCCTTCGCGGCGGTGGCGGCTGCGTTTATGTCGTCCGCCAGTTTTTCCGCCCTGAGACGAAGTTCATCGCGCGTCATGGTGAGCATGCGGTACGTCGGATTCTCGCGGCGGAGCTTCTGCGGGTCGCGAAACAGGTGCAGCGTGCGCTCAAGGGCCATCAGGCATGTCTTATCCACGCGGAACGCGCGGGCCAGCGGGTGCTTGCGGATTTTCTCGATGATTTCACGCTTGCCGACGATTATGCCGCCCTGCGGCCCGCCGATGAGCTTGTCGGCACTGAACAGCACGACGTCCGAGCCGGCCTTTATGGATTCGGCGGCCGTCGGCTCATGCGGCAGGCCGAACTGTTCAAGGTCGAGCAGCGCGCCGGCCCCGAGGTCGTCCACCATGACCAGCCCGCGGCTGTGCGCGAGTTCGGCCATCTCCTTCAGTTCCGGCTCGGCCGTGAAGCCCACCACGCGGAAGTTGCTCGGATGTACTCGCATCAGGACCGTCGTGTTTTCGGTGATGGCTTTTTCGTAGTCGCGCAGGTGCGTGCGGTTGGTCGTACCGACCTCGACGAGCTTCGCCCAGCTCTGCTCCATGACGTCCGGCAGGCGGAAGCTGCCGCCGATTTCGATGAGCTGTCCGCGCGAAACGAGCACTTCTTTACCGGTGGCCAGGGCCGCCAGAACGAGCATGGTTGCGGCTGCGTTGTTATTGACCACCGTGGCCGCCTCAGCGCCGGTAAGCTCAGTGAGGATATATTCGATGCGATTGTGCCGCTCGCTGCGCTTGCCGCTTTCGCGGTCGACGGCCAGCGTTACCGAGCCTTTAAGCTCCTCGACCATGGAATCGACGACGCACTCGGCCAGCACCGCCCTGCCCAGGCCGGTGTGCAGTACTATGCCTGTCGCGTTGATTGCGCGGCGCACGTGCGGGCTTGTGCGTGCGGCGAGAATCTCCGAGGCGAGCGAGAGTATGCCTGTTTCGCTTATGTCAGCGTCGCCGCCGTCAATCAGCCGATGCCGGACGGTCTCGACGGCCTGCCTTATGCAGTCGGCGACCAGTTCTCTCGGCCGGCCCGTAAGCAATTCAGCCGCCCCGCCGCTTTCCAGCAGTGCGCTGACCGATGGAATGTTCCTGAGCAATTCCTTTTTTGCTTTTGAATCCTGTCTGGATTTCGTCATTTCAGGCTCCCGCTTTCAGGCTCTGTTTGGAAACTACGAAAAACTTCATATTGAGGGTGGCACGGGATGCTTGCATCCCGTGTTGATTCTAAGCGAACACGGCTTGCGAGCAAGCCGTGCCACCCATTTTATTGGGTTTTCAAACAGAGCTTATCTGGTCCTGCAAAAACCGTCGGCCATCAGTGCAGCCCCCAGTGCGCCGGTCATCTGCGGCATCGGGGCGACAGTAACTTCGGTTCCTATGGCTTCCGCAAGGGCCGTGTCAACCCCGGGAATAAGGGCCACTCCGCCGGTCAGAACGACCGGCGTCTCGAAGTTTCTTCCCATCATAGCGCGGATGCGGTTTGCAATGGACCTTTCGACGCCTGCTGCGATGTCTTCAGGCCGGCAGCCGCCCGCCAGCAGGCCGATGATTTCTGTTTCGGCGAATACCACGCACGTGCTGCTGATGGCGGCTGGGCTTTTGCTGCTGCACGCGAAGCGGCCAAGCTCTTCCGGTCGCATCTCAAGCCTGTCTGCGACAAGCTCCATGAACTTGCCCGTGCCTGCTGCACAGCGGTCGTTCATGGCGAAGTCGCGGACCGTGCCGTTATCGTTCAGCTTGAGCAGCTTGCTGTCCTGCCCGCCGATTTCGATTACGGTACGTGCCTGCGGCATGAGGTGGAACACGCCGCGTGCGTGGCAGGTGATTTCCGTCACGACCTTATCGGCGATGCTGACGTTGTTCCGCCCGTATCCGGTGGCGACGATCCCGCCGACGCTGCCGCGGTCCAGGCCGCTGTCTTTCAGCACCTTCTCGAACAGCCCGCACGCGAGGGCGTCCTGCTTCAGCCCCTGCGGAGCCGCCGCCGACGCGAGCACGCCGCCGTCGTCGCCGTTCAGCAGGACGACCTTGATGGCGCGCGAACCGGCATCTATTCCAGCAGCAATCATGACCGCCGAGACTCCTTCACTATTTCCACAAGCCCTTCCACGCGGTTGCGCAGGGCCGGGTACATCGAATCCGCCACCGGCGGAACTTCCAGCTCTATCACCGGCAGGCGGAGCGTGGATTCTATCATATCCGCGATGATTCCGCCCTCTATTGCGCAGTGGCTGGCGCCGGGAATACGTGATATCACGACGCCCTCGCAGCCGAATTCGGCGATGTCGCGGCAGATGCGGGCCGCCCTGTCGCAGGCGGGCCCGACCATGGCGTCGGCAAGGGCCGTCATCGCCAGAGCGTCCATCGGCGGAATATTCTGCGGTATCTCATCCAGCGCGTGGAAGAAAAGATTGTCTGTTCCGCACACTCTTGCGCCGCACTGTTCTACAAGGTTCATTGCCCGCATGTCGGCCACCGGGTTCACCCAGAACAACCGGACGGCGTCTTTATCCATGTGCCCCGCGCCGGCGGCCGTTCGCGCCTCCACCTCGTTAAGCAGGTCTTCCAGCACGGCGATGCACTCGTCGCGGTCTGAGCAGTAGTGAATCGCCAGCATCTCCGCGATGAGCATTTCGAGTGCCGGCATCGGACATGTCGGTGCTGTGAAAACTTTACGCCGCAGCTCAGTCAGCAGCCTGCGGACGCGATTGGCGACGGCGATGCCGTCGGCGAGCTTCGCGTCGTCCAGTTTTTCACCGGCGAGTTGCTCGACGGCCGACCTTACGGCCTGCAACTGGCCCTTGACGAACTCAACCTGCCCATTAGGGGCCACGAAGCCGCCCGGCAGCGCAACGGCTTCTTCGCCGTCTGCCGGCGTGCGGCGGTGCGGAATTTCCCACCAAAGTATCGGATATCCAAGCCCATTCAGCCGCTGTGCGATGGCTGAGAAATCGTCGCAGACCGCGCCGACGCTGCACGTCAGCAAATCAGGTATCGGGAAATGCGCCTCGGTTAAAAATGCACCGAGCACCGCACGCACTGGGCAGAACGTTTCGTCGATTCCCAGCGAGTCGGCGATTTCCAGCAGGCCGGCGTCAAGCTCCATTACGCAGGGAATCCACCACGCACCGTCCGGATAGAACGCCACCACGTCCGGCAGCGAGTAGGCCATCACCGGGACGGTGCCGAGGTCTTTCATCGCCCCGACGAGTTTTTTGCCCTGCCGGCGGGCGTCGTGCAGACGGTCTTCCTCGGTGAGCAGGAAGTTCCACAGCCGCAGCGCCGCAGCCGAGTCGTCATACAGCAGGCGCTCCAGCCGCCTGTCGCCGTCTTCAAGATGCCGCCTCAGCGGGCCGCCGTAGCCCGGCTCGAGAAGGCCGGATGATTTGAGCTGCTCGTATCGCCGGTCCCAGCCGTCGAGGGTTATTTTCCGGAGCGTCCGGGTTGGCTGCGTGCGTGAGGTCATCGGAGCATCTCCATGAACGCCTGCACGCGTCCGGTGAGGCGGGCGGTCTCGTGCCCGTCTTCTGCGCCGTCGAGGTCGAGCACCGGCACGCCGGCCCACTCGCGCAGCCGCGGCAGCTCGGCGTTCCAGATGTCGCACCACTGGTAGCGGCGGAAGATGATGCCGCGAATTCCGTGGGCGTCGATTTCCCTGCGAAGATAGCGGAACAGCTCGCTGTTGGGCCGGCAGAACGCGTGCGGAATCGCGCCGAAATAGGCCGACGCCAGCTCGATCAGCGGCGATTTGCGAATATTGCGGCGGTCGAACCTGCCCGGTATCGTCCGCTGCCCGAAATCCGTAGCGTCCAGCGCAATCCTGCCGCCGCAGCGGCGGACAATGTCGGCTATCGCCGAGTCGTCACCTGTCAGCTCGCCGCCGACAATCGCGAGCGGAACGCCGCCGGTTTTTTCATCGTTGTCGCCGCGGGCCTGCCGCTTCTGTTCATATTCGAGCATGACGGCTGCCAGTTCGTCGTCGGAAGGCTTCACGCCGCCGATACCGACGAGAAAATCGCCCAGTCGGACAAGCTCGTCGATGTAGTATTTCATGGAGGCCGGGCTTTGCCACGTCGCCGGCACGTGCATGAGAAAAACCGGCACGCCGGAAAAGAGAGATATAAGTTCCGGCGACCGTCGCATCTGGTCGCAGACAGTCGTGACGACGACGGCGTCGGCGGCGATCCCACAGGGACCCGGAGCGATAGCCCCCGTATGGGTATGGGCGGCCTGCGACACGGTGTTGACGAACCAGCGGAGATAATGGCAGACGCCCTCCCTTTCGCCGACGGCGTCGGCCGCCCGCGAGGACGGCTGCACCCTGACCGGCTGAAGGCGATGTGCCGCAATCCACTCGGCCGGCACGTAAGCGCAACTGTAGGCTGCTTTTTTCATATGACAAGACGCACTACGATATTAACCAGCGTAAATTCAGATTGTAGCCCACGGCGTAAGCCGTGGGTAAACGGATCGCATTTAACATGAACAAGCCCCGTCAGGGGCGACACATATTTTAATGTGAAAACAATATCGGATTTCATTTCTGCCGCCCCTTATGGGGCTGATTCTTTAAGAGACCAACGATTTCCCTTACGGGCTGGGCTAACATGTAAATCTAAAGCTCTAACAGGCAAATCCGAAGTTTTTACTTGCTGAAGGTTATAACGTCATTATCAGTCGCATGGCCGGGCGGTCCTGACGGTTTCGTAAAGCGCCTCGACGCGGACGGCGATTCTCGCCGAGTCCGACGTCGAGTAGTCCGTCTCCAGCCGCAGATAAGGCAGCTTCAGCTCGTTCTCGGCGAATTTTCTCACCCTTGCTGATTCGACGTCGTATGTGAGGCACGCCTGCCAGACAAGTTCGATGATGCAGTCCGGTCGGAACCGTCCGGCGAGTCGGCGGAGCGATTCCAGCCGGTCGTTATTGAGCGTCATAACCGAGCACGGCAGGTGGTAATATTTCTCGGCAATCGCGTCGATTAGACTGTCGGCGGCAACGTCGACATCTTCGAGAATCGGCTTTATGCCGGTGCAGTTCTCCATGCATACGACCAGGCCGCCGTGGTCCTCGATTATCTCGACCACGCGCTCGGCGCCGTGGACAATCGGCACGCCCGTCAGCAGCACGCGGACTTTTTTGGCGTTTTTCGCGGCGTCTTTTGCAGCGCCGGCCGACGAAAGCTTTTTCAGTATCGCAGCGTACTGCTTCATGTCGGCCGGCATGCACGAAATGCTGCTCTTGAGGTCCAGCAGCTGCCTGCCGGTAATCGGCGGGCGGTCGGCGGCCATCAGGCCGGCCAGCTCGCGACGCAGCGACCGTTCGCGGTTCATCGCAGCTATCGATTCGCGGAGTTTTTCGTCGGTTATTTCGACGCCGAATTTCTTTTCGAGGCGTTCCTTCAGCTTGCGGATTTCCGCCTTCCAGTGCGAAAGCGCGTCGGCGTCGTTCTGTTTCTGCGGCAGCTCGAGTACGCAGACGTCCCGCGATTCGGCGAGCAGCTCGTACATCTTCTTCTTTCCGTCGCAGGTGGTCTCGGCGACTATGAGGTCGGCCATCTCCAGGAACGGGTTGGACCGCTGGACGTGGTAGCCGAACGTGGATTTTATGAGCGGGCAGAGATTGGCCGGCAGATATTCTTCGGCAGCGGGTATAGTCTCCGCCGACCCGCCGCACAGGCAGACCGGCACCGCACCGGCGGCCATTATCAGCTCGCGAGGCGTGTATTCGCACATTATGCCGACGATGGGCCGGCCGGCCTTTTTGGCGGCCGTCGCGAAATCGTAGCAGTTCTCTATCATCCTGCCGAAATGCGACATCGGGCACTGGCCGGAAGCGTCGCCGCTGCGGGCCGAGCCGCACGCATCAGGCGGGCAACATGGGTCGGTTGATTTGACATTGACTTTTTTCTTACCGCAGCAGCCGCTCATTTATAACGCTCCCATTCCGGTATCGCCGCCGAAAGCCACGAGGCTCCCCGTGCAAAAATCTGCATCTGTTAAAGTTTGTTCAGGGTAGCGGCCTTCCCAGGCCGCCACCCGTAAAATCGACCATTCCTCCACGGCGGTCTGGGAAGGCCGCCGCGCGGGATAAACCTTTTCAAACAGAAGCGGACGAACAAAACGGAGAAACAAAGTCTGCGCAAGGGATATCACAGGCATGATAACCTTTCAGACGCACCCAACTCAAGTGAGCCGGCGGAATATCAGCGAATCCCGACTTCCAGCGACTCGCCGGCGAGTAGAGTAACGCTGTTCTGCAGCGTGATTTCCAGCCGGCCGTCTTTGACAGCGTGTGTGCACGGTACCGCCTCGCCTGCCGCGGTCACCTTCACGTCCGCAGCTTCGCCGGCGACGGCAAACGACAGCGTGTTTACCCGCAGTTTGCCCCACTTCACCTCGATGCGGTCGGTCTGGCCGCCGTCTTTGCGGGTCTGGCTGAACGTGCCCCAGCCCTCGGCTGCGGTGAAGGCGGCCCGGAAGTTTTCCGGCGTCAGCTTCGGCGCGAAGCCTATATGCCCCTTCGGCCCATGGTAATCGTAACCGCAGAGGGCGGCATATACGCCCCAGCTGGCCATCGCCCTTGCGTAATGGTCGCCGCACTCGACTTCATCGTACGGATTGCGCCTGTGTGCGGGCGTGTAGCGTTCGTGGACTGCCCGGATAATCGACAGCGGCTCGTCCGTCATGCCTTCCCATATCATGCCGCCGGCGACCTGGTACTCGATGCCGGTCCACACCTCATCGCGATAGCGCACCGACGCGCCTTCCATGTGCCTGCTCTTCGGCCAGGTGCAGATGAATAGCCCCGGCTCGCCGCTGTTTCGGACGAACCACCGCTCCGGTACGTGCATGGCGTTCTGCGGGCCCGTGTCGGGCGCCCAGTTGTATTTCCACACCGACTCAAGCGAGCTGCGGACCCGCTCGGCCGGGTATATGTAGCCCAGGTTCAGCAGGTGAGCCCAGTTCTGGCCGAACATCTGGTCGGCGAGGCAGCCGTCGGCGTACTGCGAGCCGGGATACTTCTGCAGGTCCACCTGCTGTATGAAATACTCGCCGTTCCACAGCCTCTCGCAGGAAAGTTTCATGCCGCTGTCGAAAATCTTCCGGCAGCGTGCGGCGAACTCGGCGTCGCCCATTTCGTCGGCCATCTGCTCGCCGGCCCGCAGCGCCGCAAGGTAAAGCGACCCGACGAACGTATTGGCGCCGTAGAAATCTATGTCGTACGTGTTGTGCTGGGCGTTCTCGATGAGGCCGTCGTCGTTGCCGTCCTGATTTATAGAATACTCGAGCGCCTTTTTAATTTTCGGCCAGTTGCGTTTGAGGAATGCGTCATCGGCCGACATCCTGTGCTCGCGGTATGCCTTGAGAATGGTTCCGCACTGACCGTCGGCAGCGTACCGCTGCCAGTTGCTGCGGAAGCCGACCAGCCCGTCCTCGTAGAACGCCTGGCCGAAGTCCTGCTTGTCGCGGATCGTCCGCTCAAGATCGGGAAACAGCATCGCCATGGCGTGCTCGTAGTTCCACACGTGTGTGCACGTGCCCTCGCAGCAGACGACGCCTTCCCATGCCCAGAAGCGCGGGCCTTTCCACATCTCGCACGTGTCGGTCGCCAGCGTGCTCACCGGTGCGTGCAGGCGGTCGAGCAGCCACGTCGGCAGCGTGCTGTCGTAGTAGGTGTCGCGCCATTTCATCGTGTCGGCTGTCAGCTTTTCTCGCCGCTGGAGGACGTACTTCGCCACGTCTGCGGCGTCGGCGAAGCGGTCGGCATAGGCCTTGCCTTCGGCCCGCATGGGAAAATACCACGCCAGCGCGAACACGTACGTTCGCTGCTGGCCGGGAGCAAGCTCCGCCTCCGGAGCCGCCAGGGCCGCGTTGTGCGTTTCATCCAGAGGATAGTCGATATCCTCGGCGGCCTGGACGTCGTCGAGATTTTTCGAATTTTCGTTCGCCGACGAAATCGTCGCCTGGAGCATCTCGGCGCACTCGGCCTCTTCGGCGAGCACAAGCGTCATCGAGCCGTTGTCAACGAGTGTGGTCAGGTCCACTGCGGCCGGCGTGTCGGACTGCTTTATGTCGTCAACTATGATGTGCCCCCACCCGCCGGAGACCCGGTCCAGAATTTCTATATGAGCCTTCTGGCCCTGATAGCGGCTTACGTCCAGCGTGCGAAGGGCGAGATTACCGTTGTTCTCGCCGCAGATGCTCGCGACCACCTTGTCGTTAACGACCACATTGACGCATGTCTGGCCCACATGCCCGCCGCCGGCGATAAGCAGATTGATGAACGGCCGTTCTATATTGAACTCCGGCGAGGTCAGCGTGCCCTGCGGGCCGTCCTGCCCGGGAATGTATGTATGCACCAGTTTCCTGCCGTCCGGCAGTGCTGCCGGCTTGTCGCCGAATGCGTCGCCCGTCGCCTTCCACTGGCCGTAATTGTCGCCGTTGAAGTCGGTGATAAGTATGTCTTCGCGCGGCTTACTGTCAGCCTGGGCCTGCCACTGGCCGGCGGTGTGCAGCATCATGGTGCCGCCGTCGACGCGGCTGACGCGTGTGTGCTTGACACCGACCATTTTCGACTTCGAGAACGCAAATACGCCGTTATCGAGCCAGCCGAGCACGGATGCCTTGACCGGCATGTCGGATATGTTTTTGACTGTCACGCGGAACATCGTCGCAGGCAGCGTCGAATCGTCGCTGTCCAGCGGAATGAACGGCGTAAACGCCTCCAGCGTGGCCTCCAGCGGGAAATTTTCGTCGCGGTACTGCACCGTGCCGACCGGATACTCGCCGCGGAATTTCGCTTTTGGAAAATCCTGCCGGTTCAGCCTGCGGCTGACCGCGCCGTCGGCCGTCTCGGCGATAACGGCGAAGCCCTGGCCTATCTCAGTCGGCGGAGTGCGGTTAAACAGCCTCCAGCAGCCCAGCGTGCCGTCGCCGTGGAGATAAAGCTGACCCGCGCCGATGCCGCCTATGGGCATGTTGATGTAGTCAAGCTCGCTGCCCCAGTATTCTGTCGGTGAGCCTTTTTCGTAGAGGCTCTTCAGCCACGCATCCGAAAGTTTTTTGTCAACCGGGACGCAGTGCTTGTAAAGCTCGATGGACTTGGCCAGGGACGGGTCGATTACAGGCTGGATGAGCTTGCCCGCGGCGTCGAATTTCGTCTGGTGCGGCCAGTTGGCCTTTGACGCCCTGCCGCTGTAATCGGCAAGGTGCTTCCAGTCGGCGTCGTAAACCGACATGCCTCGCCACGTGGTGACGACGAACAGCCCGCCGACCTTCGCCACGGCGCACGGCTCGCTGACAGCGTCGAGCTGAATCCACTTCGGTTCGAGCGTTAATTCATTTGTATCGCAAACCATGACGCGGCGGTTGCCGCTGTCCGCGACGTACAGCTTGCCGTCGATAAAGGCAATCCTCCCCAGCCTGCTGGCCTGTATGGCGCTATCTTTGAGAAAGCTGTACGAATCTACTTTTTTATTCTTCCCAACGCAGTAGAGGCGGCAGTCTCCGCCGCCGACCACCCATAAGCGATCCTTGTCGTCAACGGCCACGCCGCTGGGCGCCTTAAAATCGCCATTGATGAACCGCAGGTGATGGCCCTGCGAGTCGAACACCTGCACGCGGTTGTTGCCGGCCTCGGCGATGTAGATGTTGCCGGCCTTGTCCACGGCGGCCGCCGTCGGCAGGCTGAGCTGGTCAGGCCCGTCGCCGGTTGCGCCGAACTCCCGCACCAGCTTGCCGTCCTGCGAGATAATCTGAACGATGTTCTTGTTCCATATCGGGTAGACCGCGTCGCCGTTCGGCAGGACGGCTGTCGGTATGGCCCATTCAGGCGCGACGCGGCCAAGCGGCTGACGCTGCCAGTCGGCGCCCTTGACCACCGATATTTTCACGTCGTCGAACTCGAAGCTGCCCATCGACGTCTGCAGGCCAACGTAGCCTTCGCGGCTGCGGACCTTGCCGTTATCGACGACTTTCGCGTCGTCCCAGTACAGGTCGAACGAACCGTCGGAGTTCCGCACGTCGAGGCGGATTGTGTGCCACTGCTTGTCCTTGAGCTTCGTGCCCGTGCCCCAGCCGACGCAGTTATAGAATCGCCCGTCCATCCACCCGTACATCAGCGGGCCTTCGCCCTCGGAGCGGGCCATGTTGCCGTTTTCGCCGGTCTTGGCGTCGGGCACGTTCCAGTACAGCCCGGCCCCTTCGCCGCCTTCGACCAAACGGACCTTCGTCTCGAAACGGTAGTCGCAGCACAGGTACAGGTCGCAGACGACAATGCCCAGGTCGTAGCCGGGCACGGTCTGTTTCATCACGCCGTCAGCCACCGCCCACGCGCCGGCGAAACTCTGCCAGCGGTCGGACGGTTTGCTGAAATCGTCGGAGAAAATCACTTCTCGCTGCTGTTCCTGCGCGGCGGCCGGAAACGCTATGCAGGCGACAATCGAAAGGGCCGCAAAAATCGCCAGAATGATGACCGTACAACTGCCGGAAGTAGTCGGTTTCATTGCCTTGCTCCCGTGTTTTTCAGGGGTGATGCCGCATCGGATTCCTGTACTGAATCATGTTGTTACTCAAACTGCCTTAAGTAGTCAACCACAGGAAGCGGTAACGGTTCCGGAAATATGTGAAAATACGAGTAAAGCTGACCGATGCGCACACCAATACCCCTTGCAGTGCATACTGCGGAACAACAGGCGAATGAAACCGTAATATGCCGTTTGGTTACTGCTCGTCCGTGTCGCCGCTGATCTCGACCTCAATAGTAGTCAGCGATTCATCTGCATTATCTTCCGTGATTTCCTTTTCCGCCTGCTGACGGTATTCCTCGTTGGTCTTGACGGTTTCAGGCTCCGGGGTTGTCTTGGGAGCAGACTCATCCTTATTGCAGCCGAGCAGCGTTACTCCCACAAACAGCAGCAATATCACGACGATTATTTTAAAAGTGTGAATTGAACGTGGCATGTTCTATATCCTTTCAAAACAGGCTGAAGTATGAGCCTGTTACCGGTTTAATGCAGTTCTGATTCTGCTCTTTCTCGCGATTCAAGCGGTCTACTTTGCTTCCTCTTCGTATACCTCTTCGTCGTCATCAACGTTGTCGCTGCCGTCGGTCTTTCCGGCCTTGCCCTTGGCCTTGTCCTTACCTTTATCCTTGGCCTTATCCTCGGACTTGCCCTTAGCCTTGTCTTCGGCCTTGCCCTTGTCCTTATCTTCAGACTTGGCTTTTTCTTCCTTGTCTTCAGACTTGCCTTTGGCTTCTTCCTTGGCCTTTTCTTCCTCTTTCTTCTTCAGCTTTTCGATTTTCTCATCGAATTTTTTGGTGGCCTGTTCGTCGTGCTTTCTCAGGCGGTCCATCACGCGGTCATGCCGCTTGATTTCCTTTTCCCTGGCTGCCTGTATGCGCTTCAGGGCCTTTTCGTTGTTCTTTTCCTGCATCAGCTTTTCGAGCCTGTCGAGTTTGGCCATCCTTTCGCGATGCTTGGCCTCTTCCTTTTCCATCTTTTCCAGGAAGTTTTCCTGGGCTTTTTCCTCCGCCCTTTCCAGGCCGGTCACCTTGGGCGTTTCGCCGGTCTCGCTCGCAGGAGGCGGATCATCGGCGAACGCGACTGCCGTAATCAGGAAAAACGCAATGAGTGCGGAAAAACCTGCCAGATGTGCTCTTTTCATAACATGCCCCTTTCCTTTTAGATGACACGTGTTGGGTTGCTATAATTGTAGGAACAGAGGGTATCTCTGACCTGAAAAAATCAATTTATGTTACAACAGCTGCACACATATCAGAAATTCGTGTTGAAATGCATGGCCCGGGCGGGGGTCGAACCCGCACGACCCTTACGGGTCAAGGGATTTTAAATCCCTTGCGTCTGCCAATTCCGCCACCAGGCCGAGATGTCCTAAATGACAGCCAGAGCAGGAGAGCAGTAGAAAGTGGAGAATTGAAACATCGCCCTGCTCCGCAATCAGCCAATGTCGCTCTCCTGCAGCTTGCTTTCTACTATCTACTTTCCAATCAATACGGCGACATGATATTGCCGCCGGCAGATACTGTCCAGTACCGTCGCCATAATGGGTGCCACAGGTTGCTTGCAACCCGTGTTCGACAACACGGCCCCTGAGGGGCCGTGCCACCCCACAAAACGACTAGCTCGGATGATGAAAAACCATGCTCTGGACTTCGACGCCTTCGAGAGCGTTGAGCTTGTCGGCCATCTCATGGATTTTTGCGTCGGGTCCGACCATTTCGAGCAGTATCAGGCCGTTCGGGGCCGACTTGCCTTTTTCAACCTCGTGCAGGCCCAGGCGGGTTTGTATCTGGCTGCCATACGCGGTGAGCAGTTTCTGAACCTCGGAGGCTTCCTTGACCCTGTCCGTGATATGAATGCCCAGAATCGTGTGTTTTTCCCACATCCTTCAGCTCCTTAATTGTGAAACGCCGTTTTCCCGACTACGCTTTTATCCAACAACGACGCCTCTGGCAAGCAGAAAGCCTCCCTGCGGCATATCAAACTCCCCGCTGCGCAGACAGCAACACTATTGCCAAATGCCTCGCTTGCGCGTAATTTGTTAGCCTATTATTGGCGCCGGCGTGTCGCAAATCGCCAATCGGTCGATTTTCGATACTTTTCGAAATATTTAGGAGAACCCGCGTGATAGTGGTCTTGAATCTTTTTGACATAGCGCCCGGAAAGCACAAAGACTACGCCGAGTATCTCAGGCGAGTCCAGCCGATACTCGACCGCTACCACGCAAGGGTGCTGCTGTACGGGCTGTCGCGAATGATATACATGGGCAGCTGCACGCAGGAATACTGCGGGCTGATTGAGTATCCGTCGCTGAGGGAACTCCGCAGGCTTTCGCACGATCCTGAATTCGTCGCGATCCGCCCGCTGCGCGACAAGTCGACACTGAATTACGTGCTGACAGCCATCGAGGGTTTTCCAACGATGAATGACGCCGTGAAATATTTGGAAAACGGCGGCGGAGAGTAAACAAATCTGAAGGGATATCTTCAATAATGAGAAGCGACGCAGTTAAAAAAGGTGACGAACGCGCCCCGCACCGCAGCCTGCTCAAGGCGACGGGGCTTACCGACACGGACATACGCAAGCCGTTCATCGGCATAGTCAACAGCTACACCGACATCGTGCCCGGTCACGTGCATCTGGACGCCGTGGGCGAGTATGTCCGCAGACACATTATCGCAGCCGGCGGCGTTCCGATAATGTTCAACACGATAGCCATCTGCGACGGCATAGCGATGGGCCACACCGGCATGAAATATTCGCTGGCGTCGCGCGAGCTGATAGCCGACTGCGTCGAGTCGATGTGCCGCGCGCACATGTTCGACGCGATAATCTGCATACCAAACTGCGACAAGATAATCCCCGGCATGCTGATGGCCTCGCTGAGGCTGAACATACCGACGATATTCGTCTCCGGCGGGCCGATGGAAGCCGGCAGGGTCTGCGGAAAGGACGTGGACCTCATCGACCAGTTCTACGCCGTCGCACAGAAACGCATCGGCAAGATGTCCGCCCGCCAGGCCGCCGAGTACGAAGACAACACCTGCCCCACGTGCGGCTCGTGCAGCGGCATGTTCACCGCCAACAGCATGAACTGCCTGTGCGAGGCGATAGGCATGGCCCTGCCGGGCAACGGCACGTGCCTCGCGACCAGCCCCGCCCGCATGGACCTGTACAAGGCTGCGGCCGGGAGAATCGTGACAATGGCGAAACAGTGGGCCGCGACCGGCTGCAAGGCGACATGGCCGCTGCTGCCGCGGCGGATAATGAACAAAAAAGCGTTCGTCAACGCATTCACGCTCGACATGGCGATGGGCGGCTCGACGAATACCGTGCTGCATCTGCTGGCGATGGCCAACGAAGCCGGCGTGAAATTCGGGATGAAGGACATCGAGGCGATATCGAAACGCACGCCGAACATCTCGCGCGTCGCGCCGTCGTCCACGCCCGAAGGCAGAATCTATCACATGCAGGACATCCACCGGGCCGGCGGCATACACACCATCATGGGCCAGCTCTGGTGGGACCGCCCGTCGCTGGTCAACGTCGACTGCATGACCGTCACCGGCGAAACGCTGATGAAGAATCTCGAAAAATATTCGCTCCGCAGCAAGAAGCTTTGCGCAGCCGCAAAAAAAATGTACCGCGAAGGCTGGAAGGCGACCGGCCGCAGCGTCGCCGACGTCCGGGCCATGCTGCGAGGAGAAAAACCGAAAAAGCTGGCCGTCAAAAACGCCGGCAAGCTGGACGCAACGGACGTCATCCGCCCGCTGGACCGTGCGTTCACGAAACGCGGCGGGCTGATCGTGCTCTACGGCAACATCGCGTCCAAAGGCGGCATTGTGAAGCTCGCCGGCGTGGACCCGAAGATGTACAGGCACAGCGGCCCGGCCCGCATTTTCGAGAGCCAGGAAGACGCCTGCGAAGGCATCCTCGCCGGGAAGGTCAAGCCCGGCGACGTGGTGATCATACGCAACGAAGGCCCGCGCGGCGGCCCGGGCATGCAGGAAATGCTCGCGCCGACCAGCTACATCAAGGGCATGGGCCTCGGCGACAAGTGCGCGCTGATAACCGACGGGCGATTCAGCGGCGGGACTGCCGGCGCGTGCATCGGCCACGTTTCGCCTGAGGCGGCCGCCGGCGGCGAAATCGGTCTGCTGAAAAACGGCGACATAATCGAGATAGACATACCAGCCGGCAAAATGAACGCGAAGGTTTCCGCGGCCGAGTTCGCCAAGCGCCGCAAGAAATACAAGCCGGCCGAGCCGCAGATTAAATACGGCGCGCTTGGCCGATACGCCGCACACGCGACCTCGGCCGACACCGGCGCGGTCCTCGACTGGCCGGGAAAACCGAAACCGTGATATCACGTGTGCCACGGTTTGCTCGCAAGCCGTGTTCATTCAGAAATAACACGGGATGCAAGCATCCCGTGGCACTTGTGGTAAAAAACTTGCCGCGAATCTCAAGGGGCAAGCGGAAAAAAGGGTTTGCTTATGCATCGCGTAATCAAACTTGCATTCTGTGTTTCGCTGGCCGCCCTGCCGGGCTGCTGGGCGGGGAAAACGCTCGACGAGCAGGCGTTCGCACACAGGCACGAATCCGTGAGATGGGTCTACCAGGCCGGCGGACAGGTTGCGTTCGCCTGGTGGGTGCTGCCGATGCCCGTGGACAACAACGTCCAGTCGATGAAAACCTCCGGCGACTGCCTGCTCGTGACCGAGGGCAAATCTTTCAGCGGCTGGGCGCCGTGGAAAAAGCAGTACCCCCTGCTGCTCGGCGACGGCAGCGTTCGGAAGGAAATTCCAACAGGCAACCAGATTTCGGCCCTAGCGCCGGGCGGTGAACTGCAGAGCGTTCGCAAGATATGCGGCGACTTCGTCGTGAGCATCCCCGAGCCGTACGACCAGCTGTTCGTCGGCACGAAAGACACGCCCAACAGTCAGCTGACGGAGGTGGCCCGCTTCACGTCAGAGCGGCAGTTCGGATTCACCGACAGCTACATACTGACCGACGACGGCCTGCTGCTGATAAACTGCGGCCGGCAGTTCGTCGTCTGCGTTGACACGACAAAAATCCCGGCATCAGCGAAAGACTAATGTTATATTGACGGCGTTATGAAAAAAGTACATTTACTCTACGACCGCAGCGGCATGGAGCTTCGCGTGCCGGACTCGGCGGTCATTCTCGAAGGCCAGCCCGTGCCCGCCCTGCCTGACGCGGATGCAGCGGTGGCCGAGGCGCTGGCAAAACCCATTGGCTCAAAACCGCTGGCGGAACTCATCGCCGCCAGGAAGCCCAAAACCGTCGCGATAACGATAAGCGACATCACGCGCCCGGTTCCGAACAGGCAGTTCCTGCCGCCGATGCTGAAGATACTCAACGACTGCGGCATCGCCGACGATAACATCGTCATCATCGTCGGCACGGGCATGCACCGCCACAGCACGCCGGAGGAGCTTGAGATTCTCGTCGGGGCGGACATTCTCTCTCGCATCGAGGTGCTCGACCACGACGCGCACGACCCGGCCACGCTTGTGAAGGTCAGCGACTCGCCGCAGATAAGCGTCTGCCGGCGTTTCGTCGAAGCGGACTTCCGCATCGTCACCGGGTATATCGAGGCGCACTTCATGGCCGGCTTTTCCGGCGGGCGCAAGGGCGTCTGCCCGGCGCTTGTCGACCTGAAGACCGTGCAGATGTTCCACGGCTACAAGACGCTCTCGCACCCGCTGGCCGACAACGGCGTAATCGACGGCAACCCCTGCCACGAAATTTCTCTGCAGGTCGCGCGAACCGTCGGCGTGGATTTCCTGTTCAACGTGGCGATCTCGCGCGACAGGCGCATCGCGGGCATATACTGCGGCGACCTCGTCAAGGCGCACGCTGTCGGCTGCAAACAGGTGGCGAAGTGGACGACGGCCGCTATCGACCCGCCGTACGACCTGGTGGTCACATGCGGCGGCGGATTCCCGCTGGACACGACCTTCTACCAGACCGTCAAGGGCATGTGCACCGCACTGCCGGCCCTCGGGCCGGACTCCACGCTGCTGCAGGTGAGCGGCTGCTCGCAGCAGCTCGGCTCGAAGGCGTATACCGACCTGCTGCTCGAATGGGACAACGACTGGCAGGGTTTTATCGCTGATATAAAGGCGAACTGCGACACAACGAAGCTCGACCAGTGGGAATACCAGATGCAGTGCAGGGTGCTTTCCCGCATCGGCATGAAAAAGCTGCTTTTCGTCAGCGACGGCATACCGGCTGACATCCAGCGGAAGATTTCCGTCAACCCCATGCTCGGCAAGGGCGACGCGCAGGCCCGCGCACAGAAAGCGATAGACGATTTTGTCGTGGCAAACCCCGGGGCAAAAATAGCCATCATCCCCGAAGGCCCGTACACGATGCTTGCGGAAAAATAAAGCCAGGTTGCGTATATAAAAACGAGCCGCGACTGTAAAGGAGCGGTCCCGACGACATCAACCGGGAATGACCGCTTCCTTACGGGCACGACTCGTTATGTTTATTTGCATTCGTGCTTTTATTCAACCTGCGTCGGTCCGGGCTTTTCTTCCGACTGGTCCGGCGCGATAAACAGCAACCAACCCGTGGTTATCTGGCCTATCCGCCGCGTTTCAATGTCCAGAAGCACGATTCGACGCCCGAAGCTGAAAACCACTCGGTCGCCCGGCAGCATGCTGGCGCCTTCTATGAACCATCGAATAAACGGCGTATCCAGGCTTACGTTAAAACGTTCGCCTGTAGATTCATTTTTGAGGACTAACCAATAATACGCGTAATCAATGATCCACGGGGAATGTTCCGCCGGCCGATAGTCAAAGCCGTCGAACCATGACGGCACATGAATTTCGAGCGAGTCATTTGGAGTTATTCGGCTCACGGGAACAATCGGGAATGAAATATCTTTCAGCAGCAGCCTGCTGTCGCCGTCGCCGCTTTCCGCATAAAGACTCCACGGTTTATCCAACGCCTCTCTTTTGAGCACAAACTGGCGCCGGTTTTTAACGTCGGCCAGCTCCACGAGTTTTTTCCTGTCGGTGCCGTTGATCCTGATGCTGCAGATGGCGTTCTCGCCTTTGTCCACGTAATAGATGAGTGCGTCATTCCGCGTGTCTGTTACGACCGCCGGGTCGGCCTTCACGTTTGTCACCGCCCCGTACATTCCCAGCCAGAGCGCCACCGGCACCATCAATGCATATGTGGCCGTCTGGCTGGCGAACAAAGCTGTAAGGGACGCCTTGAATTTTCCGGGAACTTTCCTGACCGCCAGAAGGCAGAACGGCCATTCCAGAATAAGCGTCACTATAAACGACGCCGCGAACAGACTGATAATGAAGCCCCTCAGAATGTAAAGGGCCGAATCCACAGCCAGCCGGCCGGTAATCCACTGGGCGAAGTAATCCAGCAGCATCCATCTGCCGACAATCATCGAGAGGTAATTTGCGGCAATCATGAACAGCCAGATTCTCCTGAATTTGAGGCTGGAGCACTTCTTTCTGAAAATCAGATAGATAATAAGAGCTTCAATCCAGGCTATTATGAAATTGCCCCAGAGCAGTTTGTAGACATCAATACGCATTAATGCAGTGCCGGAATCAGCCAGTGCATATGATGCCGTCCCCAGAATGGTTCCGCCCGTCAGAATCGACTTGAATAACCACTTACCCATGGCCGGATTATATCACCCGGCCGCCCGAGAAATAGAGCCCTGTTACATATAAAAACGAGCCGCCCATACGGACCTGTCTAGGCGGCTCGTCATGTTTATTCACATTTTTACTTTTACTCTTCGTGCTCTTCGGGGGGCAGCAGCGGCAGCGAGACGTACCAGGCGTTCTTGACGAACTCCAGGCTGCGGACGGCGTCGAGCACTTTTTCGCTCGGCTGCTGATCGAGGTTCATGCCGACAAGCGCAAGGCCCGATTTGATTTTCCTCGCCAGTGTCATGTCAGCGATGTTTAGGTTGTTTTTGCCCATGATAGTGCCGTAACTGCCGATCATGCCGGGCTTGTCCTCGTTGATGATGATGAGGACGTGGCCTTCCGGCTTCATCTCCATGGGATAACCGTCAATGGCGATAATCCGCGGGAAACGGTTGCCGAAAATCGTGCCGGTCGCGGTCCGCTTCGTCTGGTCGGTGTAGATGGTGACCTCCAGCAGGTTGCTGAACTCGCGTATCCTGGCCGAGGTAATCTGCTCGACCTCGACGCCCCGCTGCTCGGCGAGCAACGGCGCGTTGATGACGTTCACCGGCTGGTCCATGTGCGGCGAGAGCAGACCCACCAGCAGATACGTCGTAATCGGCGTGACGTTCATGTCGGCTATCGCGCCACGGTAGATTACCTCCACCTTCGTCAGTGCGCCCGGAGTGGTTTTCGTCAGCAGCGTGCCCATTCGCGACGCAAGCTCCACGTAAGGCCGCAGGATGTCCGGCATGGCCTTGTCGAAGCCCGGAGCGTTGACGGCGTTGCGGACCTGTCCGCCGCGAAGCGCCTCGACAAGCTGCTGTGCAGCCTCCAGCGAGACCTGCTCCTGCGCCTCCTCGGTCGATGCGCCGAGGTGCGGAACGGCAAGCACGTTGGGATGCTGAATAAGCTCCTTTTCCGCGGGCGATTCGGGCGGCTCCTTGAGGTAGACGTCCAGAGCGGCGCCGGCTACCTTGCCTTCTTTCAGGGCCGCCAGCAGTGCGTCCGGGTCTATGATGCCGCCTCGCGCCGCGTTAATCAGGCGGCAGGTCGGCTTCATTATGGCGAACTGCGCGGCCCCTATCATGCCGGTGGTTTCCGGCGCCTTGGGCGTGTGGACCGTGATGTAATCGGCGCGTTTGCAGAGTTCGTTGAGGTCCTTGACCATTTCGAAGGCTGCATCCGCCTTGCCCGCGAAGAACGGGTCATAACCGATTACGCGCATTTCCATGGCTATCGCTCTTGCGGCGACGGCCTGCCCGATGCGGCCCATGCCGATGATGCCGAGCGTCTTGCCGGCGAGCTGCGTGCCTTCGAACGATTTGCGGTCCCACTGGCCGTTTTTCATCGAAGCGTTGGCCGGCGCTATTTTCCGCGACAGGGCCATCATGAGCGTCAGCGTCAGCTCAGCCGTCGAAAGCGTATTGCCGCCCGGCGTGTTCATGACGATGATGCCCTTTGCCGTCGCCACAGGCACATCGACGTTGTCCACGCCTACGCCGGCACGCGCGATGCACCTGAGCCTGCCGGGGTTGGCCAGCATGTCGCCCTTGATCTTCACGCCGGAGCGGATAATCATTCCGTCATACTGGCCGAGTATCGCCGCAAGCTCTTCCGGCGGCAGACCGGCCTTGATGTCGATTTCCACGTCGTCCTGCTGTTTCAGCCAGTCGATACCTACCTTGCTGAGTTTGTCTGCTATGAGTACTTTCATCGGCCGGCCTCCTTATTTCCAGTCCTTCAGGACCTTTGCCGCAGCGGTGACGCCCTTGCCGATTTCGACTTTCACGCCCATGTCAGCCAGCGTGTACTCGACAGCCGCTATCAGCCCGATGGTGTCCAGCGGGTCAACGTAGCCCATGTGCGACACGCGGAACATCTTGCCCTTGTAGTCGTCCTGCCCGCCCGCGACGGAGCAGCCGTACTTCTTCTGCACCGCCTTGCGGAAATCGTCGCCGACGCCTTCGGGGAACAGTATGCCCGTTACCGAATCGCTCGGCTGCCGGGAGAGCAGCTTCATGCCGAGCGCCTTTGCGGCCTCCCGGGTGGCCTTCGCCAGCAGAGCCGTGCGGGCCCAGATTTTCTCGATGCCGATTTCGTGGATCATGTCCAGCGCGACCTTCAGGCCTCGGATAAGGCTGACCGCCGGCGTGTACGGCGTGTCGCTGTCGGCCAGCGACTTGCGGTACGCCTTGAGGTCCATGTAGAAGGCCGGGTACTTGTGGGCGTCGATGTTTTTCCACGCCTTCGCGCTGACGGACACCCACGCCAGGCCCGGCGGCAGCATGAGGGCCTTCTGGCTGCCGGTGCCGACGATATCGATTTTCCACTCGTCGGTCTTCAGCGGCAGGGCGCCGGCCGCCGTGATGCAGTCGGCTATCAGGATGGCGTCGGTCGCGGCGACAACCTTGCCTATCGCCTCAAGGTCGCATGCCGTGGCGGTCGAAGTTTCGCTGTAGACCACAACGACCGCACCGTACTGTCCGGTCGCCAGTTTTTCCTTTACTGCTTCCGGCTGGATGGCCGTGCCCCAGGGCAGCTTCACTTCGTCCACGTCCAGGCCGTAAACGCGGCCGACCTTGGCCCATCGCTCGCCGAACTTGCCGCTGTTGGGCACCAGCACTTTTTTGCCTCGCGGAACGGCACAGACGATTGCGGCTTCCATGCCGGCGGTGCCCGAGCCGGCCATCGTCAGAACTTCGTTTTCGGTCATCAAAAGTTTTTTCATGCCGGCATTCACATCGGCGAACAGTTTCTTGAACTGCGACGTGCGATGATGGAACATCGGCTTTGCCATTTCGATGAGGACTTCGGCCGGGACATCAGTGGGGCCGGGCGTAAAGAGACGAGGCTTGATCATGAAAATGTCTCCTTGGAAAGGAGGTTAAGCACCTGGAACATGCCGGCAGAGCCGCAGCCCCTTGCTACGGTTGCCTCCAGACGCAATATTTATATTTGTATCGGCACATCAGGCGGGGACTTACAGGAAAAGCCCCGGAAGCCGACTCCAATACAACGTTACTAAAGTAACAGCAATCCGATATTTTGTCAATCGGCGACAAAGCGGCGGGAATAGCCGTGTGCGGGGGGTTTTTCCAACAAGCCCCCCCGCACACAGAGCGGGAGAAAGTAGTGAGTAGAAAGAAGAAAAACAGCTGACGCCTTGTTCAGGCATCCGCAATAACGCCAAGTCAAACCTTCTCCCGCGATCTACTTTCCACTATCTGTTCAACCTGACAATAGTTATATGTGCAAATCATAGACAACTGGAAAAAGCTGCATACAAACAATGAGAAGCATTCGTTTATAATCATATAGTGAACCGGCAGCTGAAAATTACGATGGGCAATATGCGGAAAACATTTAAATTCCGGTCGGCCCTGATGCTCGCCCTGCTGGCGGGCGGCGGGCTGGTTCTGCTGGCGGGTGAACCGGACAGGCCGGCGGCCGCACCGGAAAATACTGAAAAGGCTGAAAAGGTCGGGAAAGCGTTTGTCGTAATATTCGACTTTCAGTGCGACGACGATGCCGAATACGGCAAAAAACTGGCTGACAGGCTCCGGATGAGGCTGGCCGGAGCGGACGGCGAGTCCGAGGTTGAGGTTTTCGAAGTTATAGACCGCCTGACTACCCGGGAAGCGTCGGCTGCCCTGGGCGAAAAGACCGACCGCGACAAACTTACCGCACTGATGGACAAACTCGCCGCCAATGTCGCCGTCGTGGCGACTGTAACCAAAAAAGAGCAGGACGTGACGGCCGCCGTCGCCCTGCTGGACATCCGCAACAAGGACAATCCCCTCCAGTGGCGAGAAGTTTTCACGGCACACGGCGAGCGAGCGGGGCCGATTATCGTAAAGGCGATAGTCGAACGAATCAGCCTGAAGGAAGAATGGGCCCCGCCGGAATACGGCGACGAGGCCGAGCCGAAGAATTTCGGCACGCCGTTGAACACAGGCGGAGATTTTGACGCGGTAAGTGAAGGCTGGGAAGCCGCGGACAACGTGTCAACGACGTTTGTCGACGAGACCGGCCGGGGTAAGGTGCTGAAAATCCGCACCGACCTCGACCGCGACGCGTGGCTGGCGTATCGCAGGCAACTGATTATGGGCGAAGCCGACCCGGCCGACCCGCCGAAGATAACCCGCGACACGAGCTACGGCTCGGTCGCAGGGCTGGAGGGCGTGCATTTCTGCAGCGGATGGATAAAAGCGGAGCCGGGCAAGCGATACTGGCTGACGGCCGACGTGAAAAAACCGGGCGGGACGCCGAAGATTTTTCTGAAGGGTTTTGCGGACATGGATGCCGACCATGTCGATGGACTGCCCGAAAGCTCGCTGGCGGAACTGAAGCTCACGCCGGAGCAGTTCGCCGCCCTGCCGGCTGAGCAGCAGAAAAAACTCATCGCCGACGACGTCAAAAAGCATCCTGAGCGGTATCGTCGCGAAGTCTACCGGGCCACACTGCACTGCCGCGGCGAAAAAGGCGCAGCCGGCTGGCAGCACTACGCGATTCCGATTCCCCCACGGGGCGGGCTGCCGGAAAATGTCAAGTGGCTGCAGATTCAGTGCTACGCATACTGGCCGCCCGGCGAATATCTGTTCGACAACGTTTGCCTCTACGCCGACCCGAACCAGAAGGCCGGCGAAAAGCTTCCCGAGGCCAAACCCCGAACACCGGGTAAATAAGGACGCCGAGGAGGTTTATTATTAATCCCACGACACCCCCTCGCTTCTTTCGTCCGATGATTTGCTTGACAAACCTATAACAATATGCAAATATAGTCAAATAGCTATCAGAAAGGCTAATATCCATGACATCAAAAGATCAGGCCAAAGTGCTCAAGGCTCTTGCCGACGTTACGCGTCTTAAAATTCTCAGCCTCCTGCCGGCAAAGCCCATCTGCAACGATATGTACAACGTCAACGAGCTTGTGGACGAGATAGGCGGCTCCCAGCCGAACATATCCAGGCATCTCCGCATTCTCAAGGAGGCCGGCCTGGTCGACTGCCGAAAGGCATGCTCCAGCGTTTACTACTGGCGGACCAGCGGCAATCTGAAACTGCTGTGTCGTGACTTATCCGTCTTATGGAAGTAGCGGCCCACCGAAAGATTCAATGGAGAAGTGATGATTTATCGTAAACTTGGCAATACAGGAATCAAGGTGTCGCAGCTCGGTTTCGGCGCGATGCGGCTGCCGATGTGCGGCGAAAAGGACCATAAACTCGTCGATCGCGACCTGGCCATACCGATGATTCACCGCGCGTTCGAGGGCGGCGTCAATTACATAGACACCGCCATCTTCTACTGCAATGAGGACAGCCAGCGGGCCGTCGGCGAGGCGTTAAAGGGCTGGCGGGACAAGGTGACGCTTTCGACGAAAAATCACTATTACGGCCCGGACGAAGGGGCGTGGTGGCAGAACCTGGAGAATAGCCTGCAGCGCCTCGACGTGGACAGTATCGACATATACAACCATCACGGAGTGACATGGCAGAGCTATGTCGAGCACATCGAGCCGGTGCTGGGCAAGCTCATGCGGAAGGCCAAAGACCAGGGCCTTATAAAGCATATCTGCTGCTCGTTCCACGACACCAACGAGGCCCTCGTGAAGCTGATAGACACCGGATACCCGGAGGTAATAACGCTTCAGTACAACCTGCTGGACCGGTCGCTGGAAGAAGGCATCGCCTATGCCGCGAGCAAGGGCGTCGGCGTGGTCGTGATGGGACCGGTCGGCGGAGGCAGGCTCGGCGGGCAGGACAACATCCTGGCCGACATGGTCCCGCCCGGCGTCGAGCGTGTGCCGGAGCTGGCCCTGCGGTTCGTGCTGTCGAACCCGAACGTCTCGACGGCGATTTCAGGAATGAGCACGATGCAGCAGGTCGAAGAGAATCTCGCCGTCGCCGGTGACGAGATAAGTCTCTCCGAGGCTGACAGGGCCAAGATCGAAAAACAGCTCGTCAGGCTGAAAAAGATGGCCGACCTCTACTGCACCGGCTGCGGCTACTGCAAGCCGTGTCCGCAGAACATCAACATTCCCCAGATATTCGACCTCTATAATAACCTGCGAGTTTACGGCTTCGAGGAGCATGCGAAAAACACCTACAAATGGATACGCGACAACTCGCCCAAGTTCGGCTGCGGCGCGGACGAGTGCGTCGGCTGCGGTTTGTGCGAACAAAAGTGCCCGCAGAAAATCTCAATTCGAATACAGCTTCAGGAAGCCCACCAGATATTGGTTAGAAATGTTCCGGCTGAGAAGAAAACAGGCTGATATATGTGGTATAAATCATACGGCAAGACGGGCAAGAAGATATCCGTCATAAGCTTCGGCGGAATGCGATTCAACAATCCGGACGACATCGACGCGTCAGCGGAGCTGGTGCTTCACGCATACCGCAGGGGCGTAAATTATTTCGACACGGCCCCCTACTACTGCAAGGACAAGAGCGAGGAGATCATCGGCGCCGCCGTCAGGCAGATGGCCCCGGGCAGCTTTTACGTCTCCACCAAGTGCGGCAGCCGCGACGGCGGCGAGGTGCGTGCGAGCATAGAAAAGTCGCTTGGCCGGCTCGGCGTGGCAAGAATCGACTTTTTCCACATCTGGTGCATAACCAGTCCCGAGGAATGGGCCAGACGGAAGGAAGGCGGTGCAGTTGCCGCAGCCGTTAAGGCGCGGGACGAAGGGCTTATCGAGCACCTCGTGGTTTCTTCGCACCTCAGCGGCTCCGACGCCAGGACAATGCTCACCGAGGGATTTTTCGACGGCATAACGCTGGGCTACAGCGCGATTAACTTTCCCTACCGCGACGACGCCGTCAACGCCGCACACGAAATGGGACTGGGCGCAGTCACCATGAACCCGCTTGCCGGCGGGATTATCCCGCGGCATGCCGAGCGGTTCAGCTTCATTAAAACGCCGGCCGACGCAAATGTCGTCGCTGCGGCGCTGCGGTTCAACGTATCCAATCCGGGTGTCACGTCGGCACTGGTCGGGTTTTCGACGAAGCAGCAGATTGATGAAGCAATCGAAGCCGTCGATAACTTCCAGCCGTACGATGAGGCACGCATCGCCGAAATCCGCAAGCATGTGCTGGATTCATTCAATGAGCTGTGCACCGGCTGCGGCTACTGCCTGCCATGCCCGCAGGGAGTGGATATTCCCCGCATCATGGACGCTTACAATCACAAGATACTTCTCGGCCGCGACCAGGACGCGATAGACCGGATGCTGTGGCACTGGGCGTTGAAGCCCTCGGCGGCCAAGGCATGCTCGATGTGCGGCGCGTGCGAGGAAAAATGCACGCAGCACCTGCCCATCCGCGAACGGATGAAACACATCGCCTCGCTGCCAGACCCAAAAAAGTAGCAGAGATACATGGGATGCAAGGGATATAAAGAAAGTTTTTTGGGTGGCGGTTTTGGAATGCCGTCGCAGACTGTCCGAAACTTATTTTGAAGCGCCTTTGAGTGTCAGCCTTCTGTAATAGAGCTTCGGAAGGCCAAAATTTATAAGCAAGCCGACCGGAAGCTTTGTCGTCTTGAGATAATTCAACACTTGAGCCACATGAACAGGGTTGTTGTTTTCCGTAGCCTTGATTTCTATCAAAACAGCATTGTCGACGATAATGTCTGCAAAGTACTCCCCCACAAGTTCATCCTCATAATGCACTCTCAAAGGAACCTGATTCGCCGCTGAAAGCCCGGCTTTTCACAGGGCGACCATGAGTGCATTCTCATAAACCTTTTCAAGGAATCCGCAACCGAGAGTATTTTGCACTGTGAAGGCGCATTTGAGAATTTTGCCGGTAAGTTCTTCATGTGCTCCAAGGCCATCTGAACTTTTTTTGAATATTTCTCATCCCTTGCATCCCCTGTATCCCTGCTATCTTTTTTATCGCAGATGAAGCAGTTTCAGGCCGAGTGCCGGGTCGAGGTCGCGGCCGGCGTCGATGCCTTCTATCTCGTAAATGACCGCCTCGAGCACGCAGAAAACTTTCGCGCCGCCGCGCGGGCAGCCGACAATCGCCTCGTCGCCGCGGCCGATGCCGGCATGAAGGTGAAGCTTCGGGCCTTCGTCGTCGCAGAAAATCGTACCGACGCCGGCGATTTCGCGGGCGTCGTTGAACTCCTTGAACTGCGGCTCGATGGGACCGTCAGGTTTTTTCGGGCCGACCACAACTTTCGCGCTGCGAAGCCCGCCCACAAGAATGACCACGCCGCAGCGGATGTTTTCCTTCGCGGCGATGCGCTCAATCTCGCCGTAGACATCCTCGCCGTCGCGGCCGCGGGCCACTATCACACGCCCTATTTTCCCGACACTGTAATCCATTGCCGCGGACCCCTACTTAATCTTCAGTTTGTCTTCGGACGCGTGATAAATAAGCGCGCGATTAAGGGGCGTCATGTCAATGCCGGCCGTGATTTCCGGTTTATCGCCTTCATTAGCGACTTCAGTCGTCTTCACAAGCTGCAGAAACTCGATAAACGTCCTGTCGAACGCGGCGTTTTTGGCGGCATATTCGCCGACAGTCAGTTTGGATGCGATTTCCGCCTTTGAAATTTTCATGGCCACGAGGGCAATCGCATTGACGCGCAGCGGCCGGCTGTTTTCGCCGATAAGCGTCTTTGAAACATATCCGCCGAAATCTCTGAAAGCGTCCGCCGCGATGAGGACGCCGGCGATTTTCTTATCTTTGTCGGCATCCTTGAGGCCTTCTTTGTCGACTGCTGCGATGCCGGTGGCGGTGCATTTTTTATCTTCCGCATTCAATGCGAGGCGCATCAGGCTTTCGATTACGGCCTTGTCCTTGCCGTGCGTCTTTGCCCAGCTTCGCAGCGAGGCGAAAAAACCTCGCAGCCGCATCTCGGCCGTTACTTCAACAACCGGCACGCTGCGGTAATACAGAACTGTGGTCTCCCTGGCGCCGCTGGTGAGTTCCTCAATCAGTTCCGCATCGCCCCATGAATCCCCGACGATATCGCGAACGGTTATTCCGCCGTTCACTTTCAGTTCTTCGACCTGCCGCAGCAGCGAGTCGACGGCCCGCTTCCGGGCCTTCTTCACCGCGTCGAGCCTGCCTTCGGCCGTGCAGTGGGCATCCCAGTATTTTTCCGCCTCGCCTGTCAGCAGCGATTCGTGCAGGTAGCCGTCCATGCCGACTGCAACGGCATCGCCGTCGGGCAGCCACTTCTTTGGGTCGGCCTCGCCGACGGCGGTCTCGGACAGCGTCTCGTCGCCATTCTGTTTGGTCAGTATTACAACGTCTTCGGCCTTGAACTTCTTGCCGCGATAGGCCAGGAAATTTTCGCCCAGCACCTGCTGAAGGTCTGCCACCGATGCCTCCAGCGTCACTGTGCATTTTTTGTCGCGGTCGCCGGAATATTCCGGCTCGCCTTTTGTTTCCAGCGAACTGAGGTATGAGATGACGACGGTTTTCATCGCGGCATCGTCGGCCAGGAGGTCATTGAGGGTGTTTTTGCCTTCAGCACCCATCTTGAGCTTGCCGATCCGGCCAAGGAGTTTTTCAACGGCGGCGCCTCGTGCGGCGATAAGCGATTCCTGCCGCAATGGCGGCTCCGCCGGTTTTGTAGCCGGCATGGTTGCCGGCTGTGTCGCAGGAGCGATGGTCGTGGCGGGATTTTCAGGTTTGGTGTCCTGCGCGCCGGCGGGAATGCTGAATACCCCCGGCAAGGCCGCTGTTGCGAGACAAAACGTCATAATTACGGCATTTTTCATGCTTATCTCCAATAAATGCTGCAGTTGCAGTTAAAATACCAGAAACGGGCGGCCGGCGAAACACCCTCGTCGCCTCCCGGGGCCGATTATAACTTTTTGGCATTTTTATCATTTATTATTGACAGTTGCGCCGTAAATGCCATAATGCGCGGCTCTTTACCCGAGAGATAGTTCGTACATCAGGTGCAGGCAAAATGAAAACGTATCTGGCAAAGAAACACGAAGTTACACCGCATTGGCATATAGTGGACGCCACGGACAAGGTGCTCGGCAGAATGGCCGCTCGCATAGCGACCGTCCTGATGGGCAAACATCGTCCCGACTACACTCCGAATATCGATATGGGCGACTTCGTAATCGTGTTAAACGCAGGCAAGGTCAAGCTTACCGGCTCAAAAGTCGATTACCGGGAATATGACTGGTACACCCGCTACCCCGGCGGCCGCAAGACCATCTCACAGAAAGAATTGCTGGAAACCAAACCGGAGACAGTCATTTCCGAGGCGGTCCGGCGAATGCTGCCGAAAACCAAGCTCGGCCGGACGATGATCAACAAGCTGAAGGTGTACGCCGGCACGGAACATCCTCATCAGGCACAGCGGCCTGAGACACTCGAGATATAGGAATTTCAGTTCATGGCAGAAGAACAGGATATCAAGCAGCAGGAAGAAACCGCCCGGCCGGCCGCTCCGGCGCCGGAAGCGGCACCGAGCAGAACCGCCCCCCCGCTGCCCGAAGGCGTGCATTACATCTGGGGCACAGGCCGACGCAAGAAAGCCGTCGCCCGCGTCAGGATTCGCCCGGGCACAGGCAAGATCGTCATAAACAAACGCGAGATGACCGAATACTTCCCGCAGGCTAAGGAGCAGCAGACGGTCATTTCCCCGCTTAAGACTTCGAACATGATCAAGTCGTGGGACATATGGGCGAACGTCGGCGGCGGCGGACTGACAGGCCAGGCGGGCGCGGTTACACTCGGCCTTGCACGTGCGCTTTGCAGGGCTATGCCGGAACTTGAATCGGGCCTGCGTGCACAGGGCCTTCTCACTCGCGACGCGAGAATGAAGGAAAGAAAGAAATACGGTCAGAAGGGCGCCCGCAGGAGATTCCAGTTCTCCAAGCGTTGATTTGCGACCGAATTGGCATATCAAGGCCCCGGCGCCCTTTGCGGTCGCCGGGGCTTTTTCTTGAAACCAGGCATCAGGCATTTGGCAACAGGCACGAGGCGAACAGCAATATGAGTAAAAACAAAAACATACGCGTTGTGTTGATAGGCGGAAGCGGCTATGCCGGCTTCGAGGCGATCCGCTGGATCATGCGGCATCCGGTCGCGAAGCTTGTCGGCGTGTTCGGCCCGCAGAACGAACTCGGCAAAATGGAAAGTTTTTATCCCCTGCTCAGCAAGCAGGTGACGCTCTCGCAGGAACTGTTCCAGCCGGAAAAAATCGTCGAACTCGGCGCGGAGCTGGCCATGCTCTGCGTGCCGCACAAGGTTGCCATGAGCTACGTGCCGGCGCTTCTGAAGGCCGGGCTTAAGGTAATCGACTGGTCGGCGGACTATCGCATTTCCGACGCGGCCGTCTACGAAAAATGGTACTGCCCGCACACCGACCCCGAGGGGCTGGCGAAGGCCGTCTACGGCCTGCCGGAATATTTCGCCGAGGACATCAAGAAAGCCGACCTCATCGCCAACCCCGGCTGCTATCCGACATGCGCGACGCTGGCTCTGGCCCCGCTGCTGCTTGCCGGCGTCATCGAGCCGACCGGCATCGTGGTGAACGCCATAAGCGGTGTCAGCGGCGCCGGACGCACGCCGAGCCTCAAAAACCATTACCCGGAACGGAACGAAAATTTCGAGCCGTACGGCGTCGGCACGCATCGCCACATGCCGGAGATGGAGCAGACGTTGAGCAAAATCACCGGCAAGGACGTTTCGCTGCTGTTCCAGCCTCACCTGTGCCCGATGGACCGCGGAATGCTGTGCAGCATTTACGCCCAGCCTGTCGGCAGCCCAACGCAGGAGCAGCTCGACGCGATTATGACCAAAGCCTACGCCGACGCGCCGTTCGTCCGCGTGCGTACGGACATTCTGCCGGCCACCAAATACGTCAGCACCACGAATTTCTGCGACGTGGCCGTCAGGGTCGCCAAGGGCAAGGTGCTGGCATTCAGCGCTCTGGACAATGTCATCAAGGGCGCATCCGGGCAGGCCATCCAGAACATGAACCTCATGTATGGTCTGGACGAGACAGCCGGGCTTTTTTAAAATTACATGAGTAACGTCGCCGTTATGACGGGAATAATTTCTGGCGGTGCATCAGATTTTGTGTATGATACGGCGCCTCGCCGCGAAACGGCGAACTAACGACAGATAAAAAAGAGGAAATTAATGTCCAAGCCAAGACGTCGCAGAAAAATCGGTTCAAAGAAGCGTCGCGAACGCCGCAATCGTCGCAAGCATTAATTAAGACTAAGACGCTGTTAACCTGCATATTACCGCGGGCGGCTCGGCCGATACAGACGCCGAATGCGCCCGCCGGTTTATTTCACCGACCAGATTCCCTCGATCCGCTCTCCGCAATCCGGGCAGCAGCCGTCCCTGACGCGCACATTCGACGTGCGGAAGCCCAGGCGCTCCGCAAGTTTCGATCCGCACGCCGGGCAGTATGTATTCTCGTCGGCCTCCCCCGGCGAGTTGCCGCAATAGACGTATTTAAGCCCGGCCTCGCGGCCCGTCCTGTACGCCATTTCCAGCGTGGCAAGCGGAGTTGACGGCACGTTTGTGACCTTGTAATCGGCGTGGAAGCGGCTGACATGCCACGGTACGCCGCTGCCGAGTTCGGTTACGATGAAATTCGCGATGTCGCGCAGTTCCTTCGGCGAATCGTTCATGCCGGGCACGACGAGCGTTGTAATCTCCACCCATATTCCGGCTGACACCAGCGATTTCAGGCAGCTCAGCACAGGCTCCAGGCGAGCCTTCATTACCCGCCGGTAAGTCTCGTCGCGAAACGCCTTGAGGTCCACGTTTATAGCGTCAAGGTAAGGCGCTATCGTGCCGACAGCCAGCGGGGTCATGTATCCGTTGGATACGAAACAGTTCCTTATCCCCTTCTGATGCGCAATCTTCGCCGTGTCGTAGGCGAACTCAAAGAAAACCGTCGGCTCGGTGTATGTATAGCTGATGGACGCGCAGTCGTAGTTTATTGCGGCTGTGACCACCTGCTCCGGGCTGACGGCGTGGGAACCGACGGAGCGTCCCTCACGCGGCGACTGCGATATCTGCCAGTTCTGGCAGAACTCGCACTGGAAGTTGCAGCCTGCGGCCGCTATCGACAGGCTCATCGTGCCGGGCAGAAAATGAAACAGCGGTTTTTTCTCGATTGGATCGACATTGAGTGCGACGATTTCGCCGTAGCTGTGAGACTTTATCTCCCCCGCGACATTTTCCCGCACGCTGCATATGCCGTACTTGCCGGCGAGGATTACGCACTCATGCCCGCAGAGTCTGCAGCGGACTTTTTCGCCCTTGCCGTCAAGCTTTTCCCATAACATTGCATCGTGCATTTCGGTCACCGTGGCCATCGCCCCTGCCTCAACATATATTCTAGCCCTCGCGGCGAAAATAACCGCCCGGTTGCTACTTCACCCGGACGATCCAGCCGGCCAGCCACAATGCCGCAGCCAGCACGACCATAAGAGGCCAGAATTCGTGTTCTCCCTCAAGCATTTCGCCTTCAGGCAGTTGCGATTCGGCAATCAGTTTCATCGGCAACATCGCCGACGAGCCGCCTTTTACTCCGGGCAGGCTGACGGCGTGTAATTTGCCGTCGGAATCCCTGTAAATGCCGGGGGACGCGAGCGGGCCGCTGAAATCGGCCTGTTTCGGGTATATCAGCTCCCAATTCTTCCAGTCGGCCGCCTCAAGCGGCGTTACATACTCGTAGACGCCCTGCACGTCGCCGCTTGTGTGGGCCTGGTGATCGGCTTCGCCCGGCGCGAGCCACTGGATGCAGTTGGCCATGAAAATGACGAACGCTTCGGTCATGCCAAAGTTTGTGTTGATCTCGGCCGGGTCGAAGGCAACGTAAACCCTGCGAACCGCCCTGCCTCCGACTGCGGATTCTTCTCGAAGGATAAAGGCCGCGCCGTCGATAGAGGCCAGACACTTCTGGCTGGGACGTTCACTGGTGACCCATCCGGTCATGCGGCGTACGGCGACGGCGGCAAAGTCCACATCTTTCATGATGTCATCGTCCGCGGCGACGTCGGCGTCCCGCAGCATAACGCGCTGATATGTCTCGCCTGCCTTCCAGCCGGCCGGCGGTGTCGGCGGATTGAAGATGATCGCCGGTTTTTTCGTCAGCAGCCTTCCGTCACCTATTATGACCAGGACATCGGCCTGCGATTCGCTTGCCGCTATCTCAAGATTCGGCGCCGCGTCAATCAGGCGGCGAACCATCGGCATGTCATCGCCCAGCATGGCGACCCTGATTTTCTGAAGGGGCCTGCGGACAAGGTACACGGCGTGCGATGTTCCGTCGCCGGGAAGCTCAAAGGCCACCGCCGCAGTCGAGCGGAGCTTGTACACGCCAAGATCGTCGGCGAATTCGTCCGTGCTGCCGCGGCTGGTGGCGTTCCTGAAACTCGTAACGGTGAGCTGTCCGTTTTTGCCGGAGGGTTGCGCCACGCTTATCAGTATCTCGGCACGGTTGTCGGGATAGTCGTTCCCCGCGGCGGCCTCGATGCAGCCTCCGGACGAATCGCACGGCAGCTCGATTACTTCCTCACCCGGCCTGTATATTGCGCCTGAACCGGCGGGAATGAGTGCAAAAATCTTTCGAGAATCGCCCGAGGCGACCGGCAATGTCATGTCTTTCGCGCAGACCGGCAGGGCCGGGAGATTGTCGATGCGTTTTTCCGCGTTGGCCGGCGACAGCCACCCGCTTGCCCCGCCCAGAACGTCCGGAAGCAGGAGCTGGACGCGGTCGTGCCTTTCAAGCCTGCCCAGAATCGCCGACGCCGCCTGCCGCAGCTGCTTCATGCCGTCCCGCGGGCCGAACTCCGCCGACGGATAGACCGCCAGGGATATCTGCCTGGTGGGCCTCTGCGTGAGAAACGCCGGGCGAGCGCCCGCCAGAACCGCAGCCGCGGCTCCGCACAGAAGCAGCAGCCAGGAGAGGCTTATGCGCCTCGACGGGAATCTCTGCCGGGCCTCCGGCGCCTGGACCGCCTGCCGCCACAGGCGAAGACTGCCGACTACGAGCATCTCCCTGCCAGGCCGCAGCAGCGTCCACATCGCGACCAGCGCGACAGGCAGCAGCACCAGAAGCACGTATGGCGACAGAAATGTGAAAGCGAAGCGGGTCATGGCCTCAACAGGAAATTTCAAATCTCAAATTTCAAATAATATGGAGTCCCGAATTTCGCACCCAAGGCGATGCGACGCGCAATTTCAACCCTTAAATCTGATATCCCGATATCTCAAATTTGAAATTCCGAATCCCGAAATCCCAAATCCGAAATTTTAGAACTGCCCCATCTCACGCTCGACAAGAAGTTTCCTCAGCAGCAGGTAGTACTTGCCCTTGTAGCTGTACACGTTGCCGGATATGCGGAAACGGAGGTAGTTTTTCGGGCTGTTCTTGACGATGTTTTCGATTCTCTCCAGCGGCTCGCACGGCAGAATCCTGATGGGGCTTTCCATCAGTGTGTTGTCGGCCTCAAAGCGGATCACCCACCATTTCGAGTCGGATTCCTGGGTCACGACGACCAGCCGGTCCACCACGAGCGTGCTGCGGCTCGGTGCGATTTCACGCCCGAGCGCAGGGGCTTCGGACGGGACTGGCGAGTGTCCGCCTTCTTTCCGCCTTATGGGCGAGATTACGGGATCCGTGTCGCCGCCGTACTGCTTCCGCAGGCTTTCCTGGATGTCTTCGGCCGACGATTCCCCTGACGTGCCCGTAACGGCTGCGACTTCGTCCTCCTTCGGGGCCATCGCCTGCTCAGGCCCTTTGGGGCTGGGCATCGGATGCTGCGGCGTGTCTATGGACGCGCTGAGAGGCAGCAGATACGGCTGGCCCCTGTACACGAACGTTTCGCCGGTAAGGCGGAGAATCGCGTTGGGGTTCTCGGCGTTCATTGCGGACAGCTCTTCGGTCATTTCGCACGGCAGGAGCAGCCGCGACACCTCGTAGGGCTTGCCTTTTTCGTTTTCAAAGCGGGCGACATACCAGCCCGTCGGCTTGTTGAGCAGAACCGTCGCACGGCGGTCTATCACCATGGTGCCGGAAGGCGGTATGGGATGTTCCACGAATATCGGCTCTTTGGAGCCCCTCGCCGGAGTGAACGGAACAACCGGCCGCTCCGCCAGGACCGAGAACACGTCCATGTCGATGTTCAGTCCATCTGGGCTGACGGGGTCCACAGCCGCCTTCTCCTCCGGCTTGCCTGTAGGCTCACTGTGCCCCTTGAGCAGGGAGTCGAAAGTCGAGCACCCGGCCAGGAGCATGCAAGCGGCAGTCAACAAAATGGCTGTCCTGATATTACCCAATTCGCCGCCTCTGTTTATCGCGAGGGCAATTTTTTACTAGAACCCATGACAAATTAAACCACAGAGTTCACAGAGGACACTGAATAAACACATAAAACCCTTGAATCCTTTATTTTCTGTGCTCTCTGTGTCCTTTGTGGTTCTGGCTGTTTCTTTTGTCAGGTACTCTTAATTAAAACACCGTTAATTAATATTCTACACTATGCCGGACCGCATTCACATCTTATCTCGCTTCGGGAAATACTTTGCAATTTCATCCGGCGATTCGACGACGGCCACCAGCTTTTCGCAGCCGGGCCGGGCGGCGGACATCATTTCCACAAGCGGCCGCCAGAAACCGCCCATGCATACTATCGGCCTGACAGGCAGTTGCTTCTTGAGCATCAATTCCCAGACGGTAGCCAGCTCGACCAGCGTGCCGGTGGCGCCGGGCAGCACCACGTAGCCTGCCGTGCCAAGCTCCACGAGCTTGCCGATTCGGTCGGCGAGACTGCCTGTGGCCACCACTTCTTTGACGTATTTGTTGGGCCGGGAGTTCCATATCGAGCAGACGACGCCGATGGTTTTTCCGCCGGCTTCGCAGGCCCCGCGTGCGGAGGCCTCCATCGTGCCGCCGTATCCGCCATTGGCCACGCCGTAGCCCAGCCGCGCAAGGGCCGCACCGACGGCCCGCGCCGTTTCATAGGCCTCGCTGCCGGCGGCCGGATCGTTCGCGCCGAAAACTGTCACGATATTGGCGTCACTCATCGGCGGCCCCGCTTCCGCATATTACGGTTTGGATTTCCCTGCGTGGTAGCGCGTATAGTTCAGCGTTCCGCCGGCGGCGAGAATCTCACGCTGCCGCGGCGAAAGCTCCGGGCGGCAGATGAACTTCACGCCCTTTGTCACGTTGGTAATCTCAAGCGGCTCGCCGGTGGCGATGGCGTCGTGAACGCCGCTGACCGACAGCTCATCGCCAGCGTCGATTTTGTCGTAATCGCCGGGGTCGGCGAACACCAGAGGCAGTATGCCGAAGTTCACGAGGTTGGCCTGGTGGATGCGCTCGATTGTCTTCGCGACGACCACGCCGACGCCAAGGTACATCGGGCACAGTGCGGCGTGCTCGCGGCTTGAGCCCTGCCCGTAGCTGTCGCCGGCGACTATCACGCCGACCTTGCCGTCGGCCCTGGCGGCCAGGGCGCGGTCGGCGAATGTCGGCTGGCCTTGCTCGTTGAAGCAGTTGAAGACGTATTTGGCGTATTCCGGCACGTTGGAGCGGTGCTTCAAAAACGCCCCGGCCGGCATTATGTGGTCGGTGGTTATCTTGTCGCCGACGCGGATGAGCACCTGCGCGGCGAACTCGTCGGCCAGCGGCTTGCCGGAGGGCGGCTTGACTATCGTTGAGCCGCGGAACACCTCGACCTTCGCTGCTGCGGCCTTGTCGGGCGGCGGAATTATCATGCCGTCGTCGACGGCGAATTTTTCCGGCGCCGATGCGGCAATCTTCTCGTAATCCACGCCGAAAATCTCAGGCAGCTTCCGCGGGTCGGTTATTTCGCCCGTCAGTGCGGCTGCCACGGCGGTTTCGGGCGAAACGAGGTAAACCTTGTCGTCCTTCGTGCCGGTCCGCCCGGCGAAGTTGCGGTTGAACGTCCGCAGGCTTATCGTGTTCTCGGCCGGCGAGAAGCCCTGGCCGATGCACGGCCCGCAGGACGATTCGAGTATTCTCGCGCCGGCCTGCACCATGTCGGCCAGTGCGCCGTTTTCGCCGAGCATCTCCAGCACCTGCCTGCTGCCCGGCGCAATGCCAAGCTCGACGCCGGCGTTGACAGTCCGGCCCTTCAGCAGCCTTGCCACGAGCATCAGGTCCTGGTAGCTGGAGTTCGTGCACGAGCCGATAAGCACCTGCGCTACTTTTTTGCCGGCCTCGTCGGCCACGGTCACCACGTTGTCGGGGCTGGACGGCCCGGCCGCCATCGGTTCAAGCTCGTCGAGATTTATTTCGATTACGCGGTCGTATTTCGCGCCCGCGTCGGATGAGAGCTCGCGCCAGACCTTGCCGCGGCCCTGCGCGTCGAGGAACTGCTTCGTCGCCGCGTCGGACGGAAAAACGCTGGTCGTCACGCCAAGCTCAGCGCCCATGTTCGTGCATGTAGCGCGGGCGGGTATCGGCAGGCCGGCCACGCCGTCGCCGAAATATTCCACCACGCATCCGACGTTGCCGCGCGTCGTCAGCACGCTCAGCAGCTTGAGAATGATGTCCTTGGCCGAGACCCACGGCCGGAGCCTGCCGGTGAGCTTCACGCCGATGACCTTCGGGCATGTCAGGTAGAACGCCCCGCCGCCCATGGCGACGGCTACGTCAAGCCCGCCCGCGCCGATGGCGAGCATTCCAAGCCCGCCGCCGGTCGGCGTGTGGCTGTCCGAGCCGAGCAGCGTTGCGCCCGGGCGGCCGAACCGCTCGAGGTGCACCTGGTGGCAGATTCCGTTGCCCGGCCGGGAGAAATACGCACCGAACTTCGCCGCGACCGACTGCAGATACAGGTGGTCGTTGTGGTTTTCCGGGCCGAACTGGGACATGTTGTGGTCAACGTAGCTGACCGAAAGCTCGGTCCGCACGCGCGGGATGTTCATGGCCTCCAGCAGCAGGAAGGCCGTCGTGCCGGTTGCGTCCTGCGTGAGGGTCTGGTCTATGCGGATGCCTATCTCGCCGCCGGGCGTAAGCTCGCCCTCGACGAGATGCTCCGAAAGTATCTTGTAAGTCAATGTCTGCGGCATTTTCGGCATCTGTGCTCGTTTTCCTTTCCGTGCAGACGACCAGCATAGCAGAATCGCCCCTAAGGGGCAATCCGTGGTGTGTTATGAGCTTGTGTGCAACCGTGCGGCACAATATCATAAGGAAAAGCAAAGGGGCGTATTTATGCGGGAACGAGAACGATTTGCATTGTTCGTCATATTGCTTCTGGGCTTGTTGGCCATAATTCTTGTGCCTTCATTCTATACCGGTCCAACTGTTTCTCAGCGTACAATGTGCAAGTCCCACCTGAGAAGCGTCAGCATTGCGGCATCAGTGTATTCCGGCGAATATAAAAGCTGGCCCGCTCCCAATGTGTCATATTTCGTGAAAGAACACTTTTTGGGCAGTAAATATTTCACCTGCCCGTCAACAGGCAATAAACCGACGGAAAGCGGCGACATCAATGACCTGCTGAAGCACTGCGATTACATCTATGTGCCGATATCGTCAGATGTCGAACCGCAGGACGCCATGCTGGCTTTCGAATTGCCGGCCAATCATAACCAAGCCGTCGTCAACTTTGCTCAAATTGATGGTTGTGTCAAATCCGTCCGTCACGATGATATGGACGCATTCAGGCAAAAAGTTCAGGACACGAACGACCTGATGGCCAGGCTGCGGAGGGAAAGCGAATGAACCGGTGGCTTGAGCGCACGTTGAAAATAAACCTTGCTGCGGCCCTGCTGCTGGCGATTATCGTCGTATTAATAATGTGGGCCCACCGTCCAAACCGCCCACCGGACTTTCAGCCGTGCCCGACTTTATCGCCCAGCCGGATGCAGTCGCTGGCCGACGGCCTGAAAAATTTCACGGCCGAAAAGGGAAACAGGCCTGCGACGCTCGAAGAAATGGTCAAAAGCGGGCACGTCGAAGCGAAAATGCTTTTCTCGGCCGGGCGGGAAAATATCCCCGACATAAACAAGGATTCAGGCCGCTTTGAAACATGCCCCGACGCCGTTTACTTCCCTGCGCTGCGGGAAGGCGACCCGGCGGAACTCATACTGGCCTGCACGCTGCTGTTGTCGGAGAAGGACGACAAATACCTGGTTATCCACAACGACTATCACTGCAGTGAACTCGGCCGCAGTGAACTTACCGAGGCGTTGAACAGGACTTACATGTACATCGGCTCGAAGATCAACTGGGATGTCGTGTTGCCGCATTCGGTACGGACACGCTGAAATTACGCGAATATCGTTGCAAGCTGCGGCATGCGCGGGAAAATACTTTCGAAATCGGAATCACAGAAGCCTCTTTGCCGGTTCGCGATGTTTTACTTCAAATAGTTTCAACGCGAATCAGTGATGAGGCTTGTCTTTTAGTTTCGCAAAGAGATTTCCGAAAAACACTTTGCGACACAGAGACGCAGAGAACACAGAGCAGACAAATTCAGAGAACTGATAATTACGAAGTATTCCTCTGAAACTCTGTGCCTCTGTGTCGGTTGTCGTTTTTGAATATTTCCGACAGCTTCGGCAAGGCCGGAACCAAAAAGCGGAGAAAGACATGTCAAAAGTATCTGACAGGATTCGAGTCACTATCTGGAACGAGTTTCGCCACGAGAAGAAAAACGAGGCGGTAAGGAAGATTTACCCCGACGGCATGCACGCCGTCCTCGCAAAACCCCTCAAGGCCGCGGGCATGACGGTCCGCGTCGCCACGCTGGACGAGCCGGAGCACGGCCTGACCGATAATGTGCTCGCCGAAACCGACGTCCTGACCTGGTGGGGCCACGTCGCACACAACGAAGTAAGCGACGAAGTCGTCCGCCGCGTCCAGAAGCGAGTGCTGGAAGGCATGGGGCTTATCGTCCTGCACTCCGGGCATTTCTCGAAAATCTTCAAAACGATGATGGGCACGAACTGCTCGCTGAAGTGGCGCGAGGCGGCCGAGAAGGAACGCCTCTGGAACATCGAGCCGTCGCACCCGATAACCGAAGGCATCGGCGAGTACATCGAGCTGCCGAACGCCGAGATGTACGGCGAACGGTTCGACATACCCACGCCCGACAAGCTGATTTTCATCTCGTGGTTCGAGGGCGGCGAGGTTTTTCGAAGCGGCTGCTGCTGGGAACGCGGCCATGGGCGGATTTTCTATTTCCGGCCAGGCCACGAAACGTATCCGATTTACCACAACGAGCAGGTTCAGCGAGTAATCGTCAACGCGGTCCGCTGGGCGAAGCCGAGGATTATCCGCGAGCACTCCGCCCCGCATGTCGAACCGCTCGAGAAAATTTCGCCGAAGAAGGTGGACTTAGGCTCGGCCGGTGTCCAGCAGGGACTCGACGGCAGGGAGAAACCGAAATGAAGCGACTGCGCGTTGGTGTAATCGGGCTTGGAATGGGTTCGGCCCACGCGAGATGCTTCAAGCAGCATCCGCAGGTTGACGTGGTGGCCGTCGCGGACGTGGACAAGAACCGGCTGCAGGCCGTCGGCGATTCGCTTGGCGTGGCCGGCCGCTACACGGACGCCGGAAAGATGATCCGCAGGGAGCAATTGGACATCGTCTCGGTCGCCACGCCGAACAGGTTTCACAAGCCGCTGACGCTTGCGGCGCTGAAGGCCGGCTGCCATGTGCTCTGCGAAAAGCCGATGGCGATGAACGCCCGCGAGGCGCAGACGATGCTCGACGCCGCAAAGAAGGCTCGCAGGCGGCTGATGATAAACTTCAACTTCCGCTTCATGCCGCACTCGGCTGCGATGAAACGCGAAGTCGACGCAGGCACGCTCGGCGAGATATATTTCGCGCGGACGGTATGGCACAGGCGGCGCGGGCTGCCGGGGTTCGGCGGATGGTTCGGCCGCAAGGCGCTGTCGGGCGGCGGGCCGCTTATCGACCTCGGCGTGCACCGGCTTGACCTGGCCCTGTGGATGATGGGCTATCCAAAGCCCGCGTGGGTGCTGGCCGGAACGTATGACCACATCGCCTCGCAGCTGGCTAAGAAAGCCAAGAAGGCGTTCGACGTGGAAGACCTGGCCGTCGCGCTTATCCGCTTCGAGAACGGCGCGACGCTGGAGCTTGAGGCTTCGTGGGCGGCGAACATCAGGGAAAACGAATTCATGGAGACCCGCCTGCTGGGCACGAAGGCCGGCCTGGTCCAGCGAAACCTGAACGAAACTTATGAGTTCGAGGCAGAGCTTTACATCGAACGCGACGGCACGCCGTTCGACATGAAACTGCACCCGGCGCCGACGGTGAAAAAAGACGCCATGAATTACTTCGCCGACTGCATTCTGCAGAACAAACCCCACATGGCCGGCGGCGAGGAAGGACTCGTCGTCATGAAGCTGCTGGACGCCATCTACGCCAGCGCCGCCAAGGGCGCGCCGGTGCATGTCAAATAGGACTGTGACAAGCTGCTGGTACTTTGTAACAATCAAATCCGTGGGCGGCACGGTCCCTCAGGGGCCGTGTTCGCTTAAATGCAGGCAACACGGGATGCAAGCATCCCGTGGCACACCCAATAAGACGTTTTACAAAGTACCGGACCAGCGTTTTTCCAAATCCAGCATGCGCTGCTTCATGGCCGGGCCGCCTTCGGCGGAGAAGCCGCCGGGCCGGCCGTCGGAATAAGTCACGCGATGGCACGGTATGACCAGCGGAATTTTATTCTTGCTGAGGGCCGTCGCCACGGCGCGTGCGGCGTCTTCGGACCCTATTTCCATCGCGAGCCGGCTGTAGCTTGTGGTCGAGCCGTATGGGATTTTGCGGCAGGCACGCAGAACCTTGCCCGAAAAGCTCGACTCGGCCGGCATGTCGCAGGCTATCTCGCTGAAGTCGGCCCCCCTGCCCGCGAAATAATTCCGCGAAAGCTCGATGAAACGCTTGAACGGCTTTTCGTCGCGTGCAGCGCCCTTGTGCTCCCACGCAAGCAGCGCCAGCAGGTCGTCGAACTGGTAATGAGGCAGGACGACGCGAACCAGGCCGGTCGGCCCAGCGACGGCGCCCATAGGCCCCCATGCGGTCGCCCAGACGTCGTAGCAGAGTTCGTTTGGTAATGACTCGGTGTTCATAACGGCCAGAATACCGAATTCCGCCCCCTGAACAAAACAGATAATGACAGTTGCTTACCGCCTTGAGTATGCCGGCTGCAAGCCATGCTGGAATTCAGTCACCTTGCCGACTATAAGCGACAGGGCGTTTTTGCGTTCTTCGCTCTGGCCGAGGCCGAGGAACTGCATGCCCAGCAGCGTGAAGCCTTCGCCGTTTTCTTCCATGTGGCGGAACTGCGCATCGGCGTAGACGGTTTCCACATCGGCGCCGAAGCTTATTCTCACGCCCACGATGTCGCCGATGCCGATGGCGTCTTCCAGCCGGTCTGCGGTCTGCACCATGAAGCCGCCCGCGCTGATGTTCGTGACCCGCCCTGACCATACCGGTGTTTCGGGAGTCGTGCCGGCCGGTTCAGCCTCGCAGCCGCCCAGCCAGAACGCCGCCCGCACGATTCGGCCCGGCGGCACGTCGACGCGCTCATAGGCGCGACGCTGAAGCCGCTGCATGCGTGTCGGCTGGCAGACCGAAATGGCTGTCATGCCGGCTTCAGTGCCCGGCAGATTCACTTCCGCAACGCGGGATGCGAAGATGTGCTTGTGATGTTTGAGTTTGAAGCTCAGGCCGAGTTGCTGGGCGCGATGGAATTCAATCGGCTCTTCCAGGCCGTCGGGGATAGGCATCTGGAGAATGAGATGCGCATCGTCGGCTGCGATGGCCCGGCTGCGATAATTAACCCACCTTTCGCCTGCGCGAATAGTGATGCTTACGGGCACCTGCTTCTCGGCGGCGAGCGATATGACTTCGTTGATTTGTTCGTTCGTTAACTCGTTAACGTAACTCATGTTAAAAGTCCCGGCCTGCCCGGCCAAAATAAGAATGAAGGGCATCTGCAGCCCTGCTGATAATATTCTCGGCGTACTTTGGGGGTTACTTGAGCAACTCCATGCCGTTTAATGACATGCAATTTTCCGGGTTCAGCCGGTCGCCCGGCTGTTTTTCAGGCCGAGTTCCGCCTGCATCTGATCGGCCTTCGGCAGCTTCGGGCCGGTGACGGCCACCACGGCGCCCGGCAGGCCCCAGAATATCGGGATGATCCTCGCCAGAAGCGCCAGCGCGAGCACCTCGCTGGGCGTCACGACGGCTGAGACGAAGAACACAAGGTAGAATTTCTCGATGAGGCCCACGCCGCCGGGGGTCAGCGGGACGGCCCCGATGATGTAAATCAGCGGGATGTACACGAAGTAATTGTAGAACGGAATCTGCAGCCCCAGGCTTTCGCCGATGAGGCCGATGGCTCCCACCCACGCAATATGCGCTCCGAAAGTAATCGCGACCGCCCTGGCGAGGGCGCCCAGTCTCCTGCGATACAGGTTCGCTGCGTCGCCGGCTGCGGCCAGACTTTTCGCGATTGGCAGCCGCTGGTAAAGTTTCTGAACATGGAACATGCGGCGAAGGCGCGAGCTGAACAGCATCCCGAAGATTACGACCACCACGACAATGGTAATCGCCACGGTTATCGCCGGCACACGGATGCTTTCGAACGTCTCCAGCCCGAACGACCAGACGATAATGAGCATCACCGCCGCAAGCAGCACCAGTTCGGTAAGGCCCATAACGCGATCGACGAATATGCTCACCAGCGCGGCGGCCTTGCGGTCTGTATGTTTGGCGACGTAGTAAGCCTTCACCAGGTCCCCGCCGACCGTTCCCGGCACGACGGCGTTGAAAAACTGCCCAAGGAACGTCAGCCGAAGCACTTCCCACGGCTTCAGCCTGATTCTCTGTATGCGGAGCAGCATCCACCATCGCATCGCCACTATCAGCAGCGACAGCAGGAAACCGCCCATCGCGCAGGCCAGCAGCGGCACTTTCATGTCGGCCAGGCTCGATGCGAACCCCTTGCGGATAACCTTCGTCGGGTCGTCATCGGATATCGGCTTGAAGTCGGTCACGTTCCGCACCACCGCCTCGCCGTGGAACATCGAGCCTTCGCACACCTTTAGCCGCTGCGGCGAATCAGGTGATGGCTGTATATCGAGGACGGAATATGATGTATCGCCGTCGCGGCTGACGACATAATCGTGCCAATGGACCTTTGCGAGCACCCACACGAGCAGGACCACAGCAATAGCTGCCTTTATAACGAGAAATACAAATTTTCTGATGCTCTTTTTCATGTTCGTGTTATATTGAGCGGGCTGGATTATATCCCGCATGGGGCCAACAGGCAAACTAGCGCCGCTGATTCTCCAAGGCGAGCGGCGAAAACGCCGATATAAAAAACGGAAGAGGCATTTTTGTCCTTCCGACCGCTGGTGCATTGCAGATAGAATGATTTCATACATACTTACGTCGGCATAATCATAGTTTCATACCCAAAAAAGAATCAGATTGAAGAATGAACGCAACACAGACACTGAAGGTGCCTGGTTATCAGGTAATGGAGTTTATCGGCAGCGGCGCAAAAAGCACACTGTGGAAAATACGTGAAATCAGGACGGATAAGACGTTTGTTCTGAAGCGAGTAGTGAAACGCCACGCCAACGAACACCGCTTTATCGACCAGGCCGTAAACGAGTACAACATCGGCTCGCAGCTGGAGCACGAGGGTATCCGCCGGATATATCACATCCGCCGCCTCAAGCGATGGCTGAGTCTGCGGGAAGTTCATCTCATCATGGAATACTGCGACGGGTACTCCTTACAGGAGCGCCGCCCCACCATTATCAGCGAGGCGGTTTACGTTTTCTCGCGTGTGGCTGAGGCGCTGGCGTTCATGAACGCCAGGGGCTTCGTGCACGCCGACACGAAGCCGAACAACATCATCGTCGCCCCCGGCGGCTCGGTAAAACTGATAGACTTCGGACAGAGCTGTCGTATCGGAACCGTCAAGGAACGCATCCAGGGCACGCCGGACTTCATAGCCCCGGAGCAGGTCTACCGCCAGCCGCTCGACGCTCGGACCGATGTGTTCAACTTCGGCGCGTCGCTTTACTGGACGCTGACAGGCCGGGCGGTACCGACCATCCTGCCCAAACGCGGGCCGACCACGCTGATGGCCGAGATGGCCGTCACGCCCCCGGAAGAAATCAACGCCGAGGTGCCCCGTCCGCTAAGCAAGCTCGTCTGCGACTGCATCGAAAGGTCTCCCGCGAGAAGGCCCTCCACGATGAACGAGGTGGCCTCGAGGCTAGGGCTTATCGAACATACGATCCATCGCAACTCGAATTCCCACAGGCCGCAAACTCCGGACAATTGAAGTGTCTAACGCCGTAGCCGACATCCTGCTCCATGCAGCCGAACTTAACGCCGGCGACCCGCAGCGCAAGGGCAACATCGTGCACTTCGCCGAGGACTGCGACGTCGTGCTCGCAGGCGACATTCACGGGCACAGGGAGGCTCTGGCCAAAATCATCAAGTACGCGGAACTTTCCAACCCGCAGAGGCGGCTGGTGCTGCAGGAAGTCATCCACGGCCCGCTCGACCCGAAAACACAGCAGGACCGCAGCGTCGAACTGCTGGTGCGTGCGGCCCGGCTGAAGATATCGCATCCGCAGCAGGTCGTGTTCCTCATGGGCAATCACGACGTGGCGCAGATAACCGGCAACGAGATTCTCAAGGAAGGCCGCGGCTACTGCCGCTCGTTCACGGCCGGAGTCGAGCACGCCTATGGCGATGACGCCGGCGAAATTCTCAAGGCGATATCCGTATTTCTGATGTCGATGCCGCTGATGGTCCGCTGCCCGAACGGGCTGCTGCTGACGCACTCGCTGCCGTCGCCCAATCGCATGGAAATCGCCGACCGGGAAGTTTTCGACCGCCCCTACACCGACGCCGACCTGCATCGCGGCGGCGGGCTTTACGAATGGACATGGGGACGCAACCCCACCGACGGGCAGGTCGAGGCGCTGGCGGCTGAGCTTGGAGTGGAGCTGTTCCTGCTCGGCCACCGCCACACCCCCACCGGATGCGAGCAGGTGGCGTCGCGTGCGGTGACCATCGCCAGCAATCACGAGCACGGGTGCATTATTCATTTCCCGTGCGACCGGCAGATAACAATCGAAACGCTGCCGCAGTACGTTAAATCCATCGCATCTCTAGGCGCATAAGGACGTTTCATAAAATGGCAGAAACATCAATAACCTCCCGTCAGAAGAAATTCCTCAGTGGCGTCGGCCAGAAGCTGGAAGCCACGGTATCGGTCGGCAAGGCCGGAATAACCGATGCGGTCATCGCGCAGATATCGCAGATGCTCGAGCGGCACGAGCTGGTGAAGGTTCGCCTCACGGCCGAAGACCGCAAGGAAGCGGCGGCCGCCATCGCGTCGGCGACAAAGGCGTGCTGCGTGTCGGTGGTCGGTCGGGCCGCAGTGCTCTACAGGCCCAACGCAGACCTGCCGCCCAACAAGCGGTTACACCTGCCGCAATCCTGAAAATCACAAATTACAAATCTCAAATCGGTCTGACGACGTACGTTTCTCCCACCGTGGTCGGAAAGCTCACAATCCCGTCGTGCGAATCCGTGCGGACTTCGCCGCCGCGCGAGTCTGTAACAATAATTCCGCCCGGCCAGGGATTTGCGAGGCGGCAGATGCAGCCCTTCTCGCTCGTGATTTCGACAGGCCCGATTACACCGCCGCTCAGCGATGCGCTGACGAGAAACGCCCTTTCCGCCCGAAGCGTCTTGAACGAGCAGTCCGCGCCGGTCGGCATGGCAGGGAAAATTTCGATATGGCCTTTCCAGCTCTGCAGCATCATCTCCTGAAGCGGCGCGATGATGCCGAGCGATTCGGTCCACCCGCCGACCGGCCCGAGCATGCTGCGGGAATAAGCCTCAAGCAGCCCGTTAGGCCGGCGCCACCGCGAAATAAGCTCGCGGACGTGCGGCCAATCGCGGTCGGCGTCGAATATGCCGAGGCGAAGATGAATCAGCATCGTCCACGGAACCTTGCCAAAGAACCACTGCCAGAGGCAATCGCCGCGGTCGGCCCACGGTGACTTTTCGAACTTGCTTCCGGTCGGCAGCTGCGGCAGGTCGGCGGGTTCGTAGGAGGCCATCGAGTAGAACTCCGGCGCGAAGACTTCCACCAGTTCTCGCGGGACGGCCGGCAGCTCGACTTCGCCGCGGCCGTCGTCGGATGCAAGCCTGGCGAGAATTTCCCGCCACTGCTCCCGCAGGCCGTTGTCGACGCCGAGTATTTCCGCCGCCTTTATCGCAGCACGCAGGCAGTAGCGTGCGAACCGCAGCACCTGTGCTCGGTCCTTGTAGTCCTCGACGCGGCCGGTGAACCCGTCCTCGCCGACGTTCGACGGGAAAGCATGATAAAGCCCGTCGTCTTCCGGCGTGAGGAAGTCGGTGTAGAATAACGAGCAGTCGCGAATCACCGGGTAGCCGGCCTCCGCCAGCCAGGCCGCGTCCATCGTGTGCAGGTACCGCAACCAGTACAGGTTTGCGGCCCAGCCGGTCATGTAGGCCATCCGCCCCATCGGCACGACGCCCATCACGTCGCCGCCGCCGAGTATCGGATAGCCGGACAGCTGGATAAACACGCCGCGGCAGTCGTAGTAGTCGCGCGCGATCCGCCGCCCCATGTCTATCATGAAGTCGATGGCCTTGAAATACGCGTCGCCGAGGTCGATGTGGTTTGCGGCGTAATTGCCCCAGAAGGCCGACTGGAGATTGAAATTCATGTGGTAATCGCCGTGCCACGCGGAGTAGTCCGCCACATTGGCCAGCATCGCCATTCCCGGCGGCGGAACATCCGGGCGATACGAGCATCGCCGCGCGTGCAGGGCCTCATACCACGTGTTCTCGATAACCGGGTCGCTGCAGCGGACGGCCGACTTCGACCAGAATGCCCGGGCGGAGTCGATTGTCTGCTTTCGAAGACTATCTGCAATGTTGCCGTCGGAGACAGCTCGCTTATGCAGCGACAGCATCGCGGCGGCCGCCCCGCCGGCGTCGCTGGCGGTCGTCACGCCGACAAGCAGCTCGCCGCCGCAGATTTTTGCCGCGATCGGCCGGGCGTGAAGGCGGGCTTCGCCCGATGGGCCGGGCTTGACGGCTGTGACTTCCATCGATTTGCCCAGCGGGGCCATGCGGACCTCGAAGCCGTCCGGGAACGTCGTCTCAGGCGGAAAACTTTGGCGAACCTGCTGCAGACCGTTTTTTTCGTCGCGCACGATTTCCGGCGGCGGAAGCGGCGTGACCTTCGGCTGGGCGTATGTGTGCAGGCCGCTCATGTCGCCTGCGCCCAGCGAAGCGAGCATCTCGGCGAATGCTTCGATTGTCGGGTCGGCCCATCTGTAGACGGAGAACCACACAGGCATTCCCGGCGGCATGGATGTCGATTTATCCCAGCCGTCGGCCCGCCATTTTATGACGACGATGTTGTCTCGCGGCGGCACGAAGGATTCGATTTCGACGGCAGCCCCTCCCGGCCAGCGGCAGGATATCGTCAGGATGCCTTTTTCGATTTCCAGCGACTGCGTAATCTGCGGCTCGCCGAGGTCCGGCGGAAAATGCAGGCATATCTCGCCGACCGGCTTGGGGCATGGATACGGCCGATGCTTGTACGACGGCGCAACGCCCTGGCAGATTTCGCGCATGCGGTCCGGGTTGTCAGTGCCTTTGGTCGCCTCGACAGGCCCGCCGTACGGCGGACACTTCCAGCCCTCATCCCGTATGCCGCGGGCCACCTCGTCGATATGCGCGGGCGGCGGGTCGTCGCTGAGGTCCAGCCGGCGGTCCCACACGTCGCTCTTGCCCAGCCGCCACACCAGCCCCTCGGCGGAACGATACACTGAAAGCGATAAATCTCCGTTGCCGAGCACCAGGCCGTCCTGGCTCAGCATCGCGGGAGTTTCGGGAGATATGCAATGTCCAGCCGACCAGTTGCAATTCATAAAACATCAATTCCTTCTTCGGACTCAGAACCCATAATGCTCTGTAGAAAACACGTGGCACGGGCATCTTGCCCGTGAGTCGCACGGTCCCATACGGGCAGGCTGTCTCGACCGTGTAAGCAGGGCCAGGATGGCCCTGCAACACATGGCCGGGACGGCCATGCCACACAAAGCCACCCTGTTTTCAACAAGGCAAACCTGTTTCAAAACTCAGTTACGTCAATAAGAGTGCCACGGCTTGCTTGCCAAGCCGTGCACGTTCAATGCAATACACGGGTTGCGAGCAACCCGTGGCACCCAATAAATAGTTTTGAAACAGGTTCTAGAAACAGTCGCCCTTTTTATTCCGCCTCACCCGCCGGTTTGGCCGGGCCGAAGCGGGCGTCTTCTATGATTTTCTTCCAGCGGATGACCTCAGCGTCGCCGGGCGTGATGCCTGAGGCGATGTCGATATATTTCATCGCCTGCGCGAAGCGGTCCTGCATGTAGCAGCACTTGGCGACCTTCAGCGACGCGGGCGAGCGGAACTTCTCGTACTCGGCCGCCTTGAGGTACCACTGGGCGGCTTCGTCGATATTTTTCTGGAGCAGCAGCACGTCGCCCATCTGGAGCATTCGGTCCGGCTGGGTGTTTGGGAATCTGCCGGCGTTCCTGAGGGTTTCGAGGGCGGCGGCGAACCGGCCGCTGTTTTTCTGTGCGTCGGCGAGCAGCAGCCATGCCTGCTCGTCGTTCTGATTCATCGCGACGGCCCGGCCGAGCAGTTCAACTGCGGCCTTGAAGTCGCCGCGAGCGTGCTCGACCTCGCCAAGCCCGCGGATGGTCACATAATCCTCGTCGCCGGCATCGTAAGCCTTGCGGAACCAGACCTCGGCTTCCGATATTTTATTGCCGGCCAGCAGGAACAGGCCGTAGCGGGACCATATCAGGGGGCTTGGATCGACCTGGCTTTCGGCGGCCTTGCGGTAATATTCCCCGGCGGCGGGGTCTTTGCGGCGGTCGAGCAGGTTGCCCTTCACCCACATCGCCTCGGCCATCCCGGGCCGGAGTTTCAGCACTTCGTCAATCTCGGCCTCGCCCTCGTTGACCAACTCCATCGCCAGGTAAGCCTTCGCAAGCATCAGGCGGACGGCGACATCGTCGGGATGATCGTTGAGGTGTGACCGGAGCACTTCGACCGCGGCATTGTGCTGGCGCATCTGCATGTAGCGCGTGGCCTGTGCGATAGCCCGCTCGGCTCCCGACAGGTTCGACTCATTCGCCGACCGTGAAGGGGCTTCCTTTTTCAGCCCCAGATATAGCGCCGTTATCGTGATAACGAGCGCCAGCGCGAGGACAATTATCGTCACATATGACTTCGGCGTCTGCTGCCTGCCGGCGGAATTGATTTTGCCCTTGGCCACAGCGATCCTTTTTCAAGTTTCAGTATTTTTCGACAATTTTCGGCATTTGCTAACGGGCAGGGCCGAGCAATTTTTCGATCTCGGCCGCGATGTCGCTCGCACGCATGAGCGTCTCGCCAACCAGGACGGCCTTGACGCCCGCAGCCTTCAGCCGCTCCACGTCGCTGCGGGTTTTTATGCCCGACTCGCTGACGACGGGCAGCTCGTCCTCGACAAGCGAGGTCAGCCTGGTCGTCGTGGCGATGTCCACGTTGAATGTCGTCAGGTCGCGGTTGTTGATTCCCAGCAGGCTGTAGCCCGGCCGGGGAAAACCGATAACCGAACGCATCGCCATAAGCTCCTCGACGCCGTGAACCTCGACGAGGCATGTCATCTTCAGGTCGGCGGCGAGAATCATCAGGTCCAGAAGCTCGCCCGGCGGCAGAGCGGCCGCTATCAGCAGTATCGCGTCGGCGCCGGCGGCACGGCTCTGGTAGACCTGGTACTGGTCGATTATGAAGTCTTTGCGAAGAACGGGAACGTCCACCGCCGCCCTGACGGCTACAAGATAATCCAGGCTGCCCTTGAAGTATTCCTCGTCGGTCAGCACGCTTATGGCGCTTGCGCCGGCGGCTGAATATTGTTTCGCGATTGCGACGGGGTCGAAATTCTCGCAGATGACGCCGGCCGACGGCGATGCCTTCTTCACCTCGGCGATGAGATTCAGCAGCCGCTTCGGATGGCTCACAATCGCCTTGAAAAAGTTCCTTGCAGGCGCAGCCGCTGCGGCCGCAGCCTTGAGCTGCTTTAAATCAACGGAAGCGCGAAGCTCCCTGACTTCTTTGCGCTTGGTTTCGAGAATCCTGTCTAATATATTCTGCGGCATTGCGTTACCTGTGGCTGCCGCCTGTTTGCGGCCCAAGTCACGTTAACCGGACCGGATGAACTATGTCAAACGCTTTGTGTACAACCGAGCAGCATTGCAGATTCAACGTTCCGCCTGCGCTGGCGTCGCAGGAACTGATAAACGGCTATATGCTTACTTTGTTTGCGGTCGGCCTGTGCGTGCTGGCCGTCTGGATATTCCGCCGCGTAATAAGCCCCGACAAGCTCAGGCTGCAGAATTCTCCCGGCAGAAACTTCAGGCTGGACGGCGGCATCGTGCTTATGCTGGCGATAATGGTCTTTTTCGCCCAGATAATGATCGGCGGCCTGGCGTCATTGCTGCTTGGCGGCGTATTTCCGGATGGCTCGGCGGAACTGCTGGCCCTGCCGGACTCGATAGCCCGCGTGGCGGCAATCGCGGCCATGCTCATTATCGCAAGGTGCGTATTCAGCCTGGGAATAATCCGCGGGCTTGGGCTGAGCCTGCGCCACTGGGTGTTCGACTCGATCAGGGCCGTCATCGCCTACCTCGCGTACATACCCGTCTGCCTGCTGCTGTTCCTGATGGTGGCGCCGTTTTTTTCCGAAGACCAGACGCACGATATGCTGAAGGCGATGCACGGCGCCTCGACGCCGGGTTTGATGCTGCTGATTCTGTCCAGTGTTGTGCTCGCGCCGATATCGGAAGAGATACTGTTTCGCGGCCTTATGCAGTCGGCCCTGCGGAATCTCACGGGCAGCGCGTGGATGGGCATAGCGATTACGTCGGTTGTCTTCACCGCGATTCACGCGCCGTATTACTACAGCATGCCGTCGCTGCTGGTGCTGTCTGTCGTGCTGGGATACAACTATGAGCGAAGCGGCAGGCTGCTGTCGCCGATTCTCATCCACATGATTTTCAACGGCGTGTTCGTCGCGATTGAAATTGCGAACATCAACGCCGGCGGGTAAACGAACCGGGCAGGATGAGCGCAAAAGGAAAGACCGAATCACGGACAAACCGCAATACGGTCTCCTTTCCCTCTACTTCAAATTTTCCCTACAGCCTCCGGATGCTGCCGGCCTGCCTCCCAGCAGGCCTAAATAAAGGCAAAGAGCGATAAGCCTCGAGCCCGTGTAGCCTGAGCATTGCCGCACGGCTCATTATCACCCATGATACTATAGTTACCTACCGAAAAAGTCAAGCTTGAAATCCCCCGGAAAAACCTGCGGCGACTGCTCGGCCAAATCCACAACTGCTTGCCGCTAGGGATGATACATCGTTCCGATGGTCAGGCCGTCCAGCCATGAAACCGGCCAGGCGTGGTAAAGCAGCACAGCCAGAACAGCATGGGCCGCCCCAAGCGGCAGAAGATTGGGCCGGCGGGCGAAGAGCAGGCACCACGCGACGCCCGCGACGAACGCAAGCCCAACAAGCGGCCAGTTCGGCGAGTGGATCAAAGCGAAAAGCCCCGCAGCCGTCAGCGCCGCGGGAACCAGCGGCATCGCCGCCTGCCTCAATCGCCGCAGCGCGAACGCCTGAAGCAGATACTGCTGCACCAGCCCCCACGTCAGATAGCCGCCGCAAAGCTCCGCGAACCGCCGCCACTTGACCCAGTGGAAACCCCCCGCCGCCAGGCCGACGATTATTATGCCCGCGGCGAAAATAATCGTCACAACTGCGACCGGCTTCGCGGAGGCCGCCAGGTTGTCCAGCCGGATGCCGCTGTCCTTAGGCCGGTCGCCGTGCAGCAGGTTCATGCATATCGGAAACGCTCCGAGCGCGATTATGCCAGCGATGTGATACCAGTGCGGATGCCTCGCCGTTGGCGCAAGCAGCCAGATATACGCCGCGCACGCGCCGACAAACAGCAGCACTTCGCCGACGAGCACCACCCGCATCGACGCTCCGGATGCAACAGATGACCTGTTATCCGCCAATATCGCTTCCTTCGTCCTGCAGCCGCGTTTTTACCACGCGGACATAAGGTTTTTCACTCCGCCTGCCGTGCGGCGTGGCGCGAACCTCGGTTTCCGTAACCTGCCTGCTGAAGCTTTCGACGAAATACCGCTCGTGCGGCCTAAACTCGCCGCTGAAGATATCGTAGTCAGCCTCGTACACCTGCGGATCGGTCAGGCCTGCCGCCCCGAGCATCGACTGCGAGAGATTATCGTGCCCGACCGGCGCGTCGGCCAGCGATACCGCCCGTGCCGTCATTTCCGGAAACTTCGCCGCGAACGCCTCGTTGGCGTAGAAAAACATCGGCACTTCGATTTCATACCGCGTGTATTCCCTGCATGAGTGCATGAGGTTGCCGTCGCCGAAGTCGTCGAGGTTCTCACCGTGGTCGGAGGCGAACAGCACAATCGCAGGCGAGTCGAGGCGGTCGATACGTTTGAGAATTTCGGAGATTACGTAATCGCTGTATGCGATCGAATTGTCGTAGGTGTCCACCCAGCTGCCGCGGCCGTGGAAAATATCGTACTCGTCAGGATAGCGGCTGCTGTATTGGTGGTGCGAGCCGAACGTGTGCAGCACGATAAGCCGCCTTGCCGGCGAATCGGCCAGCCATCTGTCAAACTCGCCTATCATCTGCCCGTCGTTGTCGCAGTACGTTAACGAGTCGGCGTCGCCAAGCATCATCATCGGCGGGCCTGACCAGAAGCTGTCGCGGTCCTGGCTGCTTATCGCGCTGGTCGCGTAGCCGGCCTTGCGGAAAACGCGTATCACCGAAGGCGTTTTGCAGTAGTTCGGGAAATCGCCGGCCGGCCGGGGCGAAAGCATCGACGGAACGGCGTTCATCGTCAGCCGTCCCGACGAAAGCGCGTCGGTGAACAGGACCGCCCGCTGCGGCGAGGCGTCGAAAAGCTCCTGCAGGCGCGGCGTGGTCTGACGATCGTAACCGTACAGCGACCAGTTCGCCGCACGCGCCGATTCGCCGAGTATCAGCACAACGGTGAACCTGTCGTGGGTCTTGTCGGCGGGCGGGCCTTCGTATGAATACTTCAGGTTCGCATACGTCTCCTGCGCACGGCGGACCTCCCGAAGGTACTGCCTGCCCTCCCAGAAAATCTTCACGGGATAAATATGTGTTTTGCTCCACTCCGATCCTGTCCGCCAGTAGCCGAATATCGCAACCGCCATCAGGCCGTAAAGCAGCAGGTTGGGTATCCGCACGTCGCGCTCGACGCGTTTTCTCAGCCGCCGGCTGCACAGAACCCACGACATCGCCGCGAACGCCACAAGCACGCCTATCAGAGGCACAAGGACTCTGCCGGATGTCACGAACTCGCCCGCCTCGCGGGCGTTGGTGTTGATTACGCTGGCTATCTGGTTGTAGCCGATATCGGACGCCATGACTGTTATGTAGCCGCAGTATATCCCGCCGGCAAGCACGCCCGGCAGCAGCAGCCAGACGGGAAGCCTCAGCCGCAGCCACAGCACCGAAATAAATATCGAAGTCCATGCGAAGAATCGGCCGCTGTGCCTGACCGTCTCGCGGAACATCATACCCTCGACGAGCATCGGCGCGCAGCATAGCACGACTGCCGCTATCGCCTGTGCAACGTAGACGGCGTTCCGCCGCTGCGATCGGACGAAATGGCCGAACGCGCCGACAGCGGCAATTTTCGCAATTTCTCCGGCTCTTGCCATGGTTTCGCCATCTTATTTACTTAAGGCGCCTGACAAAAAGAAACAACCATGAACCACGGAGAACACCGAGAGCGCAAAGAGCAGAAAAATTCGGTATTTGAGTTTTTTTTCGTGTCCTCTGTGAACTCCGTGGTTCATTCGTTTAATCATCATGGTACACTTTTTCGGCGGCTGGCGTAATCGTCAAATGCTCGCCTTTCCAGTTGCCTTCTCTTTTGAGCAGACGCATCGCATACGTGGTGATGCAGCTCATCTGCACGGCGAGTGCGTTGATGCCGGCATTATCGGACAACTGAACAATCTTCAGACGGTACGGGTCGGTGCCGACATGATTCCAGCCCAAGTCCACCGTTCTTGCCGACCGGAAACCGGCCTGCACGACCGTCTCTACGTCCCGATCTGAATAATCTCCGTTTGGATACGCGAAATGCCTGCACTCCCTGCCGCAAAGCGCCTCGACCTGTTTTTTCGATTCGATGATCTCATCGCGGCTTTCTTCAGGACTGCACATCGTCAGGATGGGATGCGACAGTGTGTGAGCGCCGAATTCGACGCTTTCGCTCATCTTCATTATTTCATTCCGGCTGAGCGCCTGAGGGGATTCGTCGGGATACTCGGTCGTCTCCGTGAACCCGAACTGCTGCTGCAGGGCTGCCTGCCGTTCCGGCCGGGACAGCTTCTTGTAGCCGCCGGGATTCCTGCCGTGAGCCTGCGGCACGAGAAACCAGAATTTGCGGCGGGTGTTCACCACCTGCGTTGAAAGATATATGGTCGGGACGACCGAATACTTCTTCAGCACGTCAAGCAGACGGGCGTTGCCGCTGTAGCCGTCGTCGAAAGTGACGACGAGACTATTGGCCGGAATGCCCGACCAGTCTTTGGCGTGTATGGCGTCGGCCAGGCGGTCCATCGTGATGAAATGATAACGGCGCGACAGGTATTCCATGTGCCTGTCCAGCGTTTCGGGCGTTGGGTCATGATACACAACTATCGCCGCCCCGCCGCGGGCCAGAATCTTCCGCACCAGCCGCGCCAGGCCGGACCACCGGAGAAAGAAATATACCGACTCCTTAAGTATTCGCCCGCAGATTCCCATAGGCCGGACATGCTACCAATCGGCCGGCAAAATAACCAGCCGTCGGCTGCACCTGAGGGATGTCCGGGTTTTCGACCGTGAAGTCAATCTGAATAACAGTCAGGTTACGGCTTCTCCTGTTTTGCATCGGGTGAGGTCTGCCCCTGCGTCGAGACATATTCGCCCAGTCGCATAAGCATCTCACCGCAATACGAAGTGCAGTTCGCCCAGACGTCGCCATAGCGAATGTCCTTCAGCTCCGCCGGGGCCTCCTTGGTCGGATTGTGTATCATGTAAGTCGGGAAAAAGCCTTCCTGGTGCTGCACAGCCGTCAATGTGTCGGCCATGGCCTGGGCTTTTTTCAGCCATGTCGGGTCTTTTGTGCGGGCATGGAAATCCATGCAGAGGCGGATATAGTGCGCTCCGTGCATGTCGATGACGGCGTAGCAGCAGTACTGCTCGCGAACGCCCGGTGTTATGTAGCTTCCCGTAGGCTTCCATTCGTCCGTAGACTCCCATTCCACGAACTGGTCTTCGATGTAGCGAGCCAATTCGCCGGCCAGCTTCTTGTAGCCATTTTCCGCCGTGGCATGTTGCAGCAGGTATTCCGTGAACAGGGCCGTGTCGTACCATGATTGATTCTCATACGGCCCCATCACGCCGACATCTTCCCACTGCTGCTGCCACTGGAACGTCCTGCACGGGTTATTCAGCATCCATTGCACCGCCTTGTCGCGGGTCTCGACAAATTCCTTGCAGCCGTGCGAGACAATGAGGTTGTCCAGCAACAGAATTACCTCCACTTGGTCGGATGTCGGGTCCTCCAGCGTTTTTCCGGTCTGCGGATCGACACGGAACGGCCAGCGGCCCTCAGGCAACTGCGTCTTCTTCATGGTGTCGGCGATTCGGACGGCTGCGTCCAGCCACGTCTTGTCTTTCGTGGCGAGGTAGAGCTGGAGGTAGGCCAATCCAGCCATCCCGCCACGGCAGACCTGAAATAATTTCGGGTTGCCGTGCGACATCGGCACATTGGCGTAAACCCAATCCGGCGGAGTGGTGCCCTTGAGCATCGCCTCGCCGTATGTCTTCGCCAGAGCCAGCGCCTGCTCGGCCAGTTCGCCCTTGGGGTTGATACGGACATAGGTGGTCAGGATGCGGATGTAAGAGGAGTAAAACAGGATTGGAAACGACCCAGTCGTCGCCCCGGTTTCCGGTTTGTATTTTAGCAGCCACTCCACGGTCTTTGAGCCTGCCTGGGTATATCCGCGAACCGCTGGGCGATAAGGCCCCTTGAAGGACGGCATTCGTTGACAATCCGACGACGCCTTGGCCAGCACCTTGCCGTCTGCAGCCGTCGCTTCGCATACGACGGTGAACGACCCCATACGCGGCAAGTCCGCCCATACTTTTGCCAGATCGAACTGCGGGTCGGACGAATCCAACTGCCTGGAGACGGTCGAGCCGGCAGAATCGCTCCAGCTGATCGTGCAACGATATCCGACCGCGCCTTCCATGGGCGTATAGCACACCACCGGCGGGTGCATGAATCGCTGCTTGACGCGCGCGTTCCAGCCGACGCGGGCGAATTGGGAGGCCTGCTTTACCGGCTGGGTCGCCGCCTGTTCGCCGGCCGCCTGAGCTTCTTCCGCATCACGTTCGCCGGCGACAGTTCGCTCATTGCTCAAGAGCAGCCAGCACAAAACTACTGCAATTCCCAAACCTGTCAACATGGTCCTCGTTCTCATCTGCTACCCTTTCTCCAACAGTTGTGCAACCCCAACGGAACATATCCGGAACAGGCCTTTCGCGCAAACCGGCCATCGTCCGTAAAAGACGGCACAACGGACCGATTACACCATTCGCTCCGCTGTGCCTGTGCTCAGAGGAACCTTTTTCCGAGCAGGGAATCTCGTATGGAGGCGATTACTTTTCCTACCGCTGATTTTTTCTGCGAAGAAGCAGGCCGAAACCGCCTAGTCCTAGAAGGGCCATGGTAGCTGGTTCCGGAACGCCCGATGCCTGAACCTGAAACTCATTCAACACCGCATTGCCGTCACCCGCATAACCCAGGTAGGTCGGGTCAGTCAGCACTTCCAGCCGGAACCCGGTAACGCCTGACAGGGCTGCGATTACCGTGACAGTGTAAGTGTCAGTTGCAGCAGCATTTGTCCAGCTGATGCTGTTATCAGGATTAATCGTCGCAGTAGAACTTATCGCTGTGGCGATCGTCGGCGCCAGCACAATCCAGTTCGCGGTAATATCGCCGCCTACCACACCGTCAGCAAACTCGCTGCGGTCATCCGTCGTGTAGTAAAGACGTATCTTTCTGAAGGTATAGTAACCGCCGTACTCCGAGAAATTGTGCGAAAGCGTAAACGTCCACTCATCGCCGGCCGTGTCGGTCACGGTTTCCCAAACCATATTGGAATCGATGTTTGAGTACAGATACAGATTCCATCCGTTGGAACCGCTGGTTATGCCGTCGATTGACTGGGCCAATGTATAGCCATAGTCTACAAAGGCATGATCTGCAGTTGAGTTCTGCAGGGTTACGGAATCCGCCTGAGCCGCCGTCGATAGAAAGAACATAACTGAGACAGCAATTGTAACCGCCACAGCCAGAGTTTTTGCATACGTCCTCATCGTTGTTCTCCATTGGTAAATATATTGTCTCACGTGCCGAGCACGCACCCGGGCAATCGCCGTGAACGAATCCATGCTAAAACACATGTCTTAAGTTCGCGCCGCCGCTTTTTGGAAATTTATTGCTTATTTTTGGTTTTTTTCAAAAATATCATTTATACTTGCTTGGCGACATGAAGAACGAACAGCCACTCAATTTCAAATACCTCGCCAATTCCCCTGAGTTCGCGGAATTATCCAGGATTGTGTACACGCTGACGGGCCTGTGCGTCGTCCTGATTGATCCCCTGAACGACCAGAGAAAGACGTACACGTACACGCGCGGCCGGGTGAGCCGTCTGTGCCGGCTGATCCACAATAACCCCGACGGGAACCGCCGCTGCGCACGATGCAACGCGAAGCATTTCGTTCTCGTTGCGAAACTGGGGCACGGCGTGGCCTACACCTGCCACGCTGGATTGATCGACATAGCAATCCCCGTCTTCTCGGAGGGGCACCACGTGGCCACCATCAGCACCGGGCAGATCCTTCCGGCGAAGCCGAGCGCGGCGGGATTCCGGAGTTTCCAGCGCCGCCTGCGATATCTCGGCGTGGCGGGCCCCGTATTGCGCCGCGCCTACGATGCCACGCCCTACCTGGAGAAAAGGAAGATTTTTGCCGCCACACGACTGCTGATGTTCTTTGCCGAGCACCTCTGCCAGGTGGCCGTGCACCTGCGCGACATGGCCGACCAGCACGCGCAGCCCGCCATTTACGCGGCCAAGCAATATGTACAGGAGAATCTCAGGGAACCTCTTTCGATGGGCGAGGTGGCGCAGCACGTCCACCTGTCCGCCTCCTACTTCTCGGACCTCTTCCGCCGCTCGGAGGGCGTTCCCTTCATCCAGTACGTCCAGCGACAGCGGATACGGGAGGTGTGCCGGCTGCTCGAGACGACTCGCAAACGTGTTACGGAAATTTCACTGGAGTGCGGATTTAACAGCTTTCCGCATTTCAACCGGGTGTTCCACAAGTTCCTCGGCTGCTCGCCGATCAAATATCGCCGGCGTGCGAAGAAACGCGTTCCGCAAAGCGAGGAGAAGAAATGGAAGCGGTTCTGCCTCACACACGCGAGCGAAATCCGGCAGACACCGCGAGAGTATATTGGCTGAGCCTACAAAAGTAAATCCTGTCGATGGGTCTGTGGAAACAACAGTGACAGGCTTTCTTCCTTGGCGAAGATATAGGCATGCCTATATCTCATTTTTCGGAACTATCTGCGCCCGAAACATCATCCTTATTTTTGAAGCCAGCTGCAAAAATCTCAAAAAATCTTGCCAGCCACGAACAACGCTAACATCGCCAACATCCTGTAGATAATTTTCGAGTTTGTGTGGTTCGTGCAGTTTCTGACTGCTTATCGGAGCCGTTTGCGTGAGAAATCGGCGTCGCGCCATGTATATATGGAGGTCCCTTAGGGACGCCTTCCGAACGCTGTTTGAAAAGTGAACAAAGAAGGGAGCAGTGCTCAGGGAGCAGCGAATAGGGTTCCCGAACGCCGCTTACTGCAGTTGTTCTGCTCCCTGCTCCCTGCCCCCTCCTCCCTTGCCTCCCCAATACCAATTTTTCACTCTCTCAAAACCTAACTACTTACAGGACATAAACTTACGCCCAAAAAAATCAGGCACAACCGGGCAGGCGGGGGAATAGAAGGCAATCAAGGGCAATGGGCAGCAGGCAACTGGCTCCAAATGGAACGAACCGTCACTAGGCGCAACGGAGGGGCCAAACCATTTGGGATTTCGGAATTCGGAATTCGGATTTTCAATTGGCGATTGTCGATTGCAGATTTTGGAACGCGTATCCCGGAACACGGAACTCGTGTTTAGAATTTCGAATTTGAAATTTAAAATTTGTTTCGGATTTCGATATTCGTATTTCGAATTTTCCGCCGCAGGCGGGCAAACTCTGAACCCCGATGTGCATCGGGAAACTCGGAACGCCGAACTGTTTTTTGATTCGCGACTCGTCCCTAAGGGACGATTCGTAATTCAAATTCAGAACGTTATATTCCTGCGTTTGCCTGCGGCCCCTGAGGGGCGTTTGCTTGCCTTGCTGGTTGTTCAGCACCCGGATGATGCTCCATGCCATATCCGGGCCGCAGCGGCGGCAGTAGCAGTCACGTCTAGGCCGGCACGCGACGAACGAATACCCGCAGTCGCTGCACTTGTGGACGTATAAAAACTTTCTGCGGCCTTGGCGGATGAGGCGGGCGGTCGGCAGGTTGTGGGTCGCTTTTGCGTTCATTGCCATGGCGGCCATCAGCACGCGGAAGTGCCGGCCGTGCGGCGGCACGCGGCCGTACCGCATGTGCACCGCGACGTGGGCGAGTTCGTGTATTAGCGTCGGTATGAGCTGGTCGGGATGCGCCTGCAGCAGGCGCGTGTTCAGCTCGACGCGGCGCTGCTGGAGGACGGCCTGGCCGAGCGAAGTCCGCAGCCGCGAGTTGTAGGCGATTCTGACGCTGCCGGCGAGTTCCGGCATTTCCCACACGCGACCGCACCGCTCGGCGACCGTCTGCAGGACGGCCCGGCCGGGCAGGGGTTTTTGATAGTCGGGAGTCCAGATGTCATCAAATGAAACCGTCATTGTCATCCGTGAGCGAGGCAATGCTCTGTCAACATGTCAATTATCGGGGGTGCCACGGGATGCTTGCATCCCGTGTAATCCCGGGCCGTACACGGCTTGCAAGCAAGCCGTGGCACACTTAAATCAGGGTCTGGCTTTTACCTTTCACACATGATAAGTAAATGCCCCTTGTGCGGCAATGCCGACATCTGCCGAAAAAGATCGGAACAGGCTGGAAAAAGCGAGGATTTGATATCGGCAGTGCAATCAGGGTCTTGATTTTCGGGCGATTTCGCCGATGCTACAAGGGTTATGAACAAGACATACTACGTTACGACGCCGATTTATTACGTTAACGACGCTCCGCATATCGGGCATTCGTACACCACGATAGCGGCCGACGTGCTGGCGAGGTACTTCCGCGCCGAGGGGCTGGACGTGCGATTCCTGACGGGCACGGACGAGCACGGCATAAAGATAGTCAAGGCCGCCCGCGAGAAGGGCGTGACGCCGCAGCAGCTTGCCGACGAGGTCGTCGTGCATTTCCAGAACCTGTGGAAAGACCTGGAAATCACCAACAACGATTTCATCCGTACGTCGCAGCCGCGGCACGAGAAGCGCGTGCAGGAGCTGGTCCGCCGGCTCATCGAGAAGGACGAGATTTACCTCGGCAAGTATGAGGGCTGGTACGACGAAGGTCAGGAAGAGTTCGTGACCGAGTCGACCGCCCGCGACAACGAATACAAAAGCGCGATAAACGGCAAGCCGCTCGTCCGCTACAGCGAGCCGAGCTATTTCTTCCGGCTGACGAAGTGGGTGCCGAAGCTCATCGAGTACATCAAGGCCATGCCGACGTTCATTCAGCCCGACGCCCGCCGCAACGAAGTGCTCAGCAAGCTCGAGATGGGCGTGGAAGACCTGAGCATATCGCGCAGCCGCGAAAAGCTGATGAACTGGGGCGTGCCGATGCCCAACGACGAGTCGCATTCGGTGTACGTGTGGATCGATGCGCTGAGCAACTACTGCACGGCGCTGGGCATCCCGGCCGTCGGCGACGACTTCGACAACACGTTCGACCGCTACTGGCCGGCCGACGTGCATCTTATCGGCAAGGACATATTGTGGTTCCACGCGGTCTACTGGCCGTGCATGCTGCTGGCGCTGGACATGCCGCTGCCTAAGTGCGTCTTCGCGCACGGGTGGTGGACGTCGGAAGGCAAGAAAATGTCCAAGAGCCTGGGCAATTTCGTCTCGCGCGAAGTGATAGCCGACATCTGCCGCGAATACTCGGTGGACGTCTACCGCTACTTCCTGCTGCGCGCGGTTACGTTCGGGGCCGACGGCGACTTCTCGCACGACGCCCTGCAATTGAAATACAACACCGAGCTGGCCAACGGCGTGGGCAACCTGTTGTCTCGCACGGTGAACATGATTGCGAAATATTTCGACGGCGCCGTGCCGCAGCCCGGAGACGCCGGCGAAATCGAGCAGCCGGTGCTCGCCGCTGCGGAAGAACTGAACATTCACGCCGAGCGTGCGATGACGGCATGCGCGTTCCACACTTACCTTGACAAGGTGATGGCCCTGGCGGCCGCCACCAACAAGTACATAGAGGTCACCGAGCCGTTCAAGCTGGCCAAGGGCGCTTCCCCGCAGCAGCGAGCAAGGCTGGGCGCGATTCTATACAACTGCGCCGAGGCGGTGCGCATAATCCTGCTTTATCTGCGTCCGTTCATGCCTGTGACGGCCGACCGCGGGCTTGCGCAACTCGGCCTGGTCTGTGATAGAACGCCATTGAACGAGGCCGGCAAGTGGGGCGCCCTGAAAGCCGGGGCGGCGACGCAAAAAGGCGAGGGCCTGTTTCCGAGGAAGTCATAATGCCCGAAGAACCGCAACTGTCGATGGAGCAGGTGATACGCAGCGACGGCCGCTATCCGATGGAAGCGTATGCCTTTCTGCACGAGGCGCTCAACGAGGCGGTCAAGAAGCACCACGGCGAGGCCGGCTCCCTGGGGCCGAGACACGTGACCGGCCGGCAGCTCTGCGAGGCCCTGCGCGACCTGGCCAGCGAGCGGTGGGGCATGATGGCGAAAACCGTCCTGGCGAAGTGGAACATTCGGGAAACCCTCGATTTCGGCAACATGGTTTATCTGCTTGTTGACTACGGATTCATGAAGAAGACGGAAGAGGACAGCATCGAGGATTTTCGCGACGTTTTCAGTTTTGACGAAGCCTTCCGCGGCAGTGGAGAGTTTGAACTAAAAGAATGACCGGAAAAAACGACAAGCCCAAAGAGCGTAAGCCTGCAGAAAAACATTCCCCGGAGCCGATAGACGTTGTGGACGGCATACCCGACCGCAGCGGCGGAGCCGGCATCTGGCGGCGGGTGATTATCGGCGTGATATTCGCCGGCTGGGTCGCGTTTCTGGTTTATTGTGTAATGGCAGGAAATCCGTGATAGCAACATCCCGCAAATCATTGCGTTCGATAACGGTGCTTCTGTTTGCATTTTCGGCGGCGATGGCCGGCTGCGACGCCGGCAACATCCAGAGCACGGGCGGAGAGATAATCGCCGCACCGTGCGATACCGTCAGCGTTTATCAGCTTGCCGGCCGGCTGGGCCTGAGAGTACGCAACAGCTCCGCCGGAATGGCGACGCTGTGCAACGACTGCAACACTGTGGTCGTATTCGCCGATCCGGACGGGCAGGTGTTTGTTAACGGCCGGCAGGTGGGCGCCCGCGGCGGAATCGCCCCAGTTGGCGATATCATTTTCCTGCCGCGATCCGTCGAGCGTGAAATACGGTCGGTCCTCCGCAACGGAATTGTAAACCCGGTGAAGAAAGTCATCACGCCCACCGCCCGGCTGGGAACGGTTGTTATCGACGCCGGCCACGGCGGCAAGGACCCAGGCGCGCATTCGGTCATCGGGCACGACGAGAAGGATATCGTTTTGAGCGTGGCGCTGGCTGTAGCCCAGATGCTTCGCGACGACGGCGTCGATGTCCGCATGACGAGGGACTCCGACCACTTCGTGGAACTCGACGACAGGGCGACGTTCGCCAACAGGGCGTCGCCGGACCTGTTCGTGAGCATACATGCCGACTCGGCCAGGAACCGCTCCGCACGCGGCTCGACGGTTTACATCTCGAGGTCGGCATCGTGCGCGTCGCGGTCAGCCGCGGACAAAATACTGTCCAATATCTGCGCAACCAGCATGCAGAGCCGCGGCGTGCAGCAGCGGGATTTCCGCGTTCTTGTGCGAACCTCATGTCCGGCCGTGCTGGTGGAGATGGGGTATCTTTCCAACCCCACGGAGGCCCGCATGCTGGCCGATCCGCAGTTCCAGAGGCGCATGGCTAGGGCTATCGCCGACGGGATCGTGTCATATCTGCGGCAGAAGTAGCTTTCGTAAGTATTCGCCGGCTTTTTTCCCTCGCGGTTTTTTGGGAAAGCTGTATGCCTTGGTCAAGCAGACAATTGCTTGAACCTATCCCAAAAACCTTAAGAAGATCACGATACAACCTAACTGCACCATG
>CAZVYJ010000001.1:0-119470 GCA_964631565.1 uncultured Planctomycetaceae bacterium | reverse complement strand
TACACATCGGTTATGAATGCGCCAGTATAAAATCAAGTTTTTGGGATAGGTTCTTGACAAATTCTATATTCAAGGTAACATAAATTTGCTTCGACCTCCGCTTGGGGAAGCCGCGGAGAGGATTAATCCCGCCTGAGCCGGCGGGTTCTATTGAGAGGGAAAGGGTGGCAACAGCTCACCCACACTTACCCTGAACCCCAGATGAATTGACCGTGTGTATGCGTCTGGAAATTTATCGCCTATATAGGGTAAGGAGTGCGCCATGAAGAATGTTTGTTTTTTCATAGGAGCTTTGGCCATCTTGAATCTGCCTCAGTTGGCGATGAGCAACCCTCCACAATATGAAATTTCAATAATCCAGCCGACAGGTAACGGTATAGAGATAACCTTGGATGCAATCAACAACTCAGGCCAGGTAGCCGGCCGACAAAAAAACTCTGACGGAAGTGTGGTTGGCTTCATATACAGCGCCGGAACAATGACCTTTACTGGATCGGTCACCCATCCCAGCGACATCAATAATTCGGGACAGGTTACCGGCACTACCAGCGGTACCCATGGGGCGATTTGGACCAATGGCTCCGAAGTAGACCTTGGTTACAGGTTGTTTCCTACTGCCATAAATTCTCAAGGCGATGTCGCTGGATATACCTATAGCAGCCAGGATTCGTTCTTTTACGATGGGAGCAGTTTAACTTATCTTCACGATGTCGTTGGCTCCCCGTGTGCCGCTAACGGAATGAACGACAGCGGACAGATAGTCGGTTATACAAGTACGCCAAGCAGTTCAAACTGGCGTGCTTTCCTCTACCAGGATGGATCGGTTACTTATTTGCCGAGTCTCCGTGGAGGAAGCACGATTGCGGAGGATATCAATAACGATGGTTTGGTGGTAGGTCGTTCTGATGTATCGGGCCAGTACGTTGCCTTTTCATGGAACCAACAAAACGGAATAAAAAACCTTGGCAGCCTGCCTGGGCATGTCGGAAGCAGTGCGGGCGCCGTCAACAATCTGGGCCAGATCGTTGGGACAAGTTCAACTCTGAATCTTGACAGTGACGTATTTCTGTATACCGATGGTACGATGTACAATTTGAAAAGTATAGCAGTCAATGGCAATCAATGGGTTCGACTGACTTCGGCTAATGATATCAACGATTCCGGACAGATCGTCGGTGTTGGACAATTGTATAACAATAATGTTTTGACCACCTGTTACTTCGTTACATCACCTGTTCCCGAACCAGCAACAATATCGCTGCTGGCCTTTGGTGGTTTGCTGATCATAAAACGCAAACGCAAATAGCAAAAACATAAGCGAAAACCATTAATTACATCCAAGGCCGGTGGATAAATGAGCTTAAAGGTGGGGGCTGTAAGCTAAAAGGACGGGCTGTTTTTCTGAATCCCACGGAGGCCCGCATGCTGGCCGATCCGCAGTTCCAGAGGCGCATGGCGAGGGCTATCGCCGACGGAATCGTGTCATATCTGCGGCAGAAGTAGCTTTTTCGTATTTTTTTTGCACTGTTTCCCACTGTTCTGCACTGTTCCGCTAACCGCTTTTACGGAAAACGGTTATTGCATAATTCCCCGCCGTTCGCGAAAAGTCTCCCAGCCGATACAGCTTGCCCGATTTGCCACCATGGCCGAATGAATCCTACCTTGCCTGTCGGTGGAGGTATTGGAGTTATGGAGTACCATATACGCTATCGCGAATCGGAAGAAAGCGGCGAATTGACCGTTATGGTGGAGGCGAACAGCCCGACGGAGGCTCTTGTGAAGTTCCGTCACACTCGCAGGCCGGGTAAAGCGCCCACGGCCGCCAGCGTCACCGAAGACGACGATACCGCCGCCGAAAACTGCGACCGCCCGCACGACAACTGGTGACGGCGTTTTCCTGCGGCTGCTGTTTTTTAGTTAAGGCATTCGGGACGACGGGGAGTTCTTTATTTTTCTCATCTGAGGAATTTGTCGCAATAATTGCATAATTTTTCGCATATAACCGAAGCCGTCCAGTAATTCCTAATCTATAAATACAAAGACCTCCGAAGGTTAAGGGTAGTAGAACCTAACCATGAGAGGTCCAAACAATGCCCGCTCGTACCACGGACCGCACGCGCCTGGCAAAACTGGTGCGTATGGCGATTCCGTTGTGTCGTGCCGCACAAGTCCAGTGCCCAAGGACGGCCCCAGGCCGGCCGCCTGACTTTGACGACTGGATAATGGCGATTTTTATTATGGTCGCGATCTGCAACGATGGCTGGGACTCAAACGATTTCCTTCGCGCGGCACCTATTTCAGCCGATATCGATCTGCGTATCGATTCTTTCGGATCGCCGTGGAGTTGCAGGGACGCAAAGCCTTGGCCGAAGGCGTGGATGCCTCGCGATCGGTCGCCGTGGACAAGAGCCTCATCAAAGCTCATGGGTCACAATGGCACACCAAAGATCGCAAGGCGAATCGGATTCCCAGGGGACTTCGCGGCGTGGATCGCGACAGCACCTGGGGGTTCAGCAAGCATCATGGCTGGGTGGTGCAGGGTTACAGCTACGAGGTTGTCGTTCCGGCCGGCAAAGGCACGGTGCTTCCCTTGCCGGCTTCTGCCGACACCGCCAGCACGTCCGAGCATGTCAGCTTCGGCCCCAAGATAGGCCTGTTGCCGAAGTCCGCTCGTTACGTGCCGGCCGACAGCGGCTACGACTCCGAGGCAAACCATGTATTCGTTCGCGAGACGTGCGGCATCAAGACGATTATCCCGACGAAGCACGGCCGGCCGAGTGCGCGGCCGCCGACCGGACATTATCGACGGCTGATGACTGCGAGCTTCGACAAAACAAGATATGGCCAGCGATGGCATGCGGAGACGGTGTTCAGCATGATCAAGCGGAATCTCGGCTCCGCCCTGCGAAGCCGAAGCTACTGGGCGCAGTGCAGAGAAATGATGATGCTCGCCCTGGTTCACAATATCATGGTCCTGCTATGCAATATATGGAGCTTTTCTGCAGAGCAAGATCCTTCCTTTTTTATGCTTTTCCAGTCTTCAGCTTGATTTCCTTGACCGCGCAGTAGAGCACCGGCACGATAAGCATAGTCAGTATCTCGATTATCATGCCGCCAAAGCTGGGGATGGCCATCGGCACCATTACATCGCTTCCCCGGCCAATGGACGTAAGAACCGGAATCAGGGCCAGGATCGTCGTCGCGGTAGTCATCAGGCACGGGCGTACTCTTCGCCGGGCGGCGGCAATCGTGGCTTCGCGGATCGCTTCGATGGAATCCGGCTTGCGGTCTCTGAACACCTGGTCTAGATACGTCGACTGAATTACGCCGTCATCCGATGCAATTCCGAACAGCGCCAGGAATCCGACCCAGACGGCTACGGAAAGATTAATCGTATGAACCTGGAACAGTTCCCGCATTTCAACTCCAAAGACGGAAAAGTTCAGAAACCACGACTGGTCGTAAAGCCAGATAAGCAGGAACCCGCCGGCCCAGGCCACAAAAATTCCCGAAAACACCAGAATCGTAGTCGGGACGGACTTGAACTGGAAGTAAATGAGCATGAAGATGATAAACAGGGCAAGTGGCAGAACTACATACAATTTTTTCTTGGACTCAAGCTGGTTTTCATAACTGCCTGCGAACTTGTAGCTGACTCCCGCCGGCATCGTTAATTCACCACTGTCTATCTTCGACTGCAGGTAGGCCTGGCACTGCTCGACGACATCGACTTCCGCGTAGTCAGGCTTTTTATCGAATACGACGTAACCGATTTTAAAGGTATCTTCGCTTTTGATGACCTGCGGGCCACGCACATAGCGAATCTCGGCAAGCTGCGAGAGCGGAATCTGTGTTCCATCGCTTGCAGGAACAAGAATTTTGCCCAGTTTTTCAACATCGTTTCTCAGTTCCCGCTGATAGCGGACGCGGACGGGGAATCGCTCGCGGCCTTCGACTGTCGAAGTGATTTTCCGGCCGCCTATGGCGATTTCAACCACATCCTGAAATGCCCGCATATGCACACCGTATCGCGAAAGAGCGATTCTGTTAGGCACGATCTCAAGGTAGGGTTTGCCCACTATACGGTCGGCAATTACTGTCGATGCCTCAACGCCTGGAACTTCCTTCAGGAACCGTTCTATCTGCAGGCCCGTTTTCTCGATGGCCTCCAGCGACGGGCCCTTGATTTTTACGCCCATGGGCGCACGCATGCCGCTTTGAAGCATTACTATGCGGGCGGCAATCGGCTGAAGCTTGGGCGCCGACGTGGTGCCGGGAATTTTGCCGGCTGCGACAATTTCATTCCAGATATCGTCGGGTGTTTTGATTCCGGCCCAGGCTTCGCGTCCTTTATTTATTGCCGGGTCAAGCGGCGGGCGCCAGAGACGGAACGGCTGGCCGGACGAGTCCGGAATAAGTCTGCCTTCTTCATCACGAATAAAATGTCCTCGCACATAATACGGCTTTCCGTCGGGGGCGAGTACCGGCTGGCCATGTTCATCGCAGAACAGCGAGATGCCTTCGGAACTGTATCTGAAATTGACGCGGCGGCCGTCTTTGTCGGCAATGTATTCCGGGTTGTAATTAACAACAGTTTCAATCATCGAAATCGGGGCAGGGTCCAGAGACGTTTCAGCCCGGCCAAGTTTGCCGACAACGGAATCGATTTCCGGAATGGCCTGAAACGCCATGTCCTGCTTGGAGATTATATCTAGCGACTCGCCGATCGAAGCGTGAACCATTGTGGTCGGCATGAACAGGTAGGACCCCTCGTCCAGCGGCGGCATGAATTCCTCGCCGCAGCCGGGAAATTTTTCGCTCGCCCACACCCAGAATGCGGTCGAACGAGTGACGCCCGGATCGATGTCCACAGCCTGACCGGCCCTGGGAACGAATGCAAAGACCTTGTCGAATCCAAGCCAGGCCGTTGCACCGAAAACAATTATCAATAACGGCAGAGAGAGAAACAGCAGCTTGTGCTCCAGGCACCAGCTAAGAATCGGAGAGTAAAACTTTCTGAACAAATGGAAGAAGCCCAGCAGCGCCCCAATCAGTACGCCGACGAAAATAAGGTTCCTGAAAAGCCCTCGCTGCGGCCCGAGCGGTTCCCAATATTTCGTAAGCAGGACACCGACAAGCAGCACGACGATGGAATTGGCGATCCATGGTCCGAGCCGTTCCAGCTGCGGCGGGACTCGATCTTTAAACATGCCGTGCGCCGCAAACAGTAAAATCGCAAAACCGGAAGCGGTGATAAGGAAAGAAAGCCGAACCAGCCCGTAAATAACCAGCGCCAAGCCGAGTATTCCAACGATGGTGAACAGAACCTTCCTCAGTATCCTGCCGGAGATTTTCCCGCAGAACAGCATGTATGCAGCCGGCGGCACGCAGGTCAGGGCGAGGATAATCGAAGCTACAAGAGCAAAGGTTTTGGTATACGCAAGCGGCTTGAAGAGTTTGCCCGAGGCGCCTGTCATTGCAAACACCGGCAGAAAACCGACGATAGTCGTCATAACCGCGGTAAGGACGGCTCCGCCCACTTCGCTGGCAGCCCGATGGACGACAGCTGCCCGGGGCTCGTCCGGCGGCGCCTGCTCCAGGTGGCGAAGCGTGTTCTCGCAGACCACGATGCCCATATCAACTATCGTGCCGATGGCTATTGCGATGCCGGACAACGCGACGATATTGGCGTCAACGTGGAAAAGTTTCATTCCAATGAAGCACATCAGCACCGTCAATGGAAGGGTAAATGAGATGACGATGCTGCTCCGAAGATGCATCACCATCACTATTATCACTATGATGGTGATGATGATTTCCTGGGCGATGGCGTCATTGAGAGTGCCCAGCGTTTCATATATCAGGCCGGTGCGGTCATAGAACGGAATGACCGTAACCTTGCTGAGGTTTACCCATTCCGGCCACTGGTCGTGCGGAGTCGATCGCAGGTAAGCCAGCCAGCCCTCCTGATTGATTTCCGCCTCGTTGAAGCCTTTGAAGTTGTGACTTTTCGCAAACTCATCAGCCTCGCTTCGCGTGACCATGGAAAAATCAATTACCGCTTTCGACGGCAGCGAGTCGGCCGTCTCTTTAATCTTTTCTTTTACGTTCTTGATTACTCTAAGGGGGTTATCGCCGTATTGTGCGATAACCACGCCGCCAACCGCCTGTGCGCCGCCCTTATCCAGAGCGCCGCGTCTCATGGCCGGGCCAAGCGTCACGGCGGCGACGTTTTTAATCAGGACCGGCACGTTGTCGTGAACAGTGATAACGCTGTTTTCAATATCGGAAGTGTTTTTTATGAAACCGATGCCGCGGATGAAGTATTCAACCCTGTTGAGTTCGAGCGTCTTGGCTCCGACATCGATATTGGATGCCTTTACGGCGTTGAACACGTCAGTCAGCGTAACGCCGTATGCACGCATGGCGTCGGGGTCGACATCGACCTGGTACTCGCGGACGTAACCGCCCACGGATGCAACCTCGGCGACACCGCTGGCCGAAAGCAGCCAGTACTTCACATACCAGTCCTGGATCGTGCGAAGTTCTTCAAGATCCCAGCCGCCTATCGGGTTGCCGGCCGGGTCGCGACCTTCAAGCGTATACCAGTATATCTGCCCCAGTGCAGTCGCTTCCGGCCCCTGCAGAGGCTGAACGCCTTCCGGAAGTTGGTCGGCGGGAATACTCTGGAGCTTTTGGCTTACCTCAGTGCGGGCCCAGCCAAAATCCCTGCCTTCCTCGAAAATAATATAAATCGTCGAAAAACCGAAAAACGAATAACTGCGGATTGTCTTTACACCGTCTATTCCCAGCAGCGAAACAGTCAGCGGGTATGTAATCTGGTCCTCGACATCCTGCGGCGAACGGCCCGGCCATTCGGTGAAGACTATCTGCTGATTCTCTCCGATATCCGGAATAGCGTCTGTGGCGACGGGATTTCGTTCGATATCGCCTGTATCCCAGTCGAACGGTGCGAAATATATTCCGACCGCAACCGCCGCCAGCACAAACAGGGCTACTACAAGTTTGTTGTTTATGCAGAAACCGATGAGTCTGCCGATTATTGACCGCTGCTCCGGGGTCTGTTCAAAAGGCGATTCGTTATTCATCTGAATCTCCCTTTTTCTCATCGCCCGGCAAAATCTGAATCACTTCGCCGCACCCGGGCATTGTCGCTCCGAAGTAGGGATTGTGCGTCTTGTCATCTGTCTGGAGCCACGTAGCGCCGCGATTATTGAACGCCATCGGGCATTTGAACTGATACAGGGAAATGCCGAGTGGGCCGAACCGCTTCGCTGCTACAGCCGTCTCCTCCGAGAGCAGGGCGAATTGCTTGCGCAAAGATTCGATGTCTTCCGCCTTCGCCGCATCGGCAAGTATTTTCTTAAGCTCGCCTGACGTTTTCATCCAGGCCATATGATCGTCGCCCTGCAGAAGCTCCATATCGACGGCAACGACAGCTTCATTCATTTCCCGGGCCGCATCCGATGCGTTTTTGAAATCATCTCCAGCCAGCGATTCCTGCATGGCCAGATATTTCTGCGCGACGCCTGTAAACTGTTTGCGGAATTCCGAATTGACCGGAGCGGGCGTGGGAGATTTCTCCTCGCGGTCGAGACTGAATTTGGACTTCATCGAAGCAAGATGCTCATTCATCAATTTCGCCGTCTGCTTTACCGACTCCATGCTCTTGGCGTCCTTGCCTTCAACGGCGTCGTTCGTCAGGAACATCGAATACTCGCCCCAGAGCAGCCTGGTGCGGTCCTGCAGATTGTCCGTTTTGACAGCCTCCACCTTACCCTGCAGTGCGGCGAACGCCGAAATGGCGGCGTCGAAATCGCCAGCCGTCACTGCATCGTTTACTTTTCCGCCGGCTGCAAAAACAGCCTGCAATTGCATCGCCGTGACCGGCGGAAGTTCCACATTCATGTCGCTGCCGCCGCCTTCGGGCGTCATCATGCTGGGGCTGGCCTGGATTTGTAACTCGGCATCGATCTTGAAATTGCCTCTTGTCACAACCAGTTCGCCCTCGGACAGGCCGTGACGCACAATGTAATAATCGCCCGCCCTCGGCCCGAGAACGATTTGCCGCCCGACGAAAGTAGGCGTTTGCTGGTCCGGAACTTTTACATACACGATGGCGCGGGTGCCTGTTACCAGAGCAGATGAAGCCGGTATCACCAGCGGCTTGTCAGCTTTTTTCACATCCACGCCGAGATAACCCAGCGTCTCGGTCCGCACGAGCGGCATGTCGCAAATATCGCAATCGCCGGCACTGTCTTTTATTACGCCGGGATGCATGGGGCATATCCATTTGCCCGCAAGCGCCTCAGACATCACTTTGCCGCCAGATGCGACCTCCGCCTTCACCACAGCCCGCACAAACATTCCCGGTTTAAGCATCATTCTGGAATTGTCGGCATTCACCCGCACTTTGACTGTTCGGGTCGTCTGGGTGAGCGTCGGGTCGATAAATGCAATAGTTCCGACGAAACGTTCTCCGGGATATGCCTCAGTAGTAAACTCCACCTGCTGGCCGTAGCGAAGCCACATCAGGTCCGACTCGTAAGCATCCAGGCGAACCCATACCTTAGACAAATCGGCAATGGTGTAAATTTTCGTACCTGTAGTTACATACATGCCTTCCTGGACGTTTTTGTGGATAACGATGCCGCCGATCGGCGCGTAGATCGTCACATGATCTGAAGCTGTTCCCCGCTTCTCGATCTCCGCAATCTGCTCAGGCCTGAGCCCCCAGAGGCGAAGCTTGTCGCGTACAGCCGCGAGCGTCGCCTCAGATGTCTCACGAATAATATCGCTGTCGCTTTCCTTGAGGTTTTTTACGGTTTCCAGCGCCTGCAGCAGTTCCTCCTGGGCGCTGAGCAGGTCGGGGCTGTACATAGATACCATGTGGTCGCCATCTTTTACCGGGACACCCGTGTAGTCCACAAAGAGCCTGTCCAGCCGGCCGGGCACCCACGCCGTGATATATTTAATGAGGGTTTCATCGTAATCGATTTTGCCCACCATTCGCACATTTGCTTCGACGAACTTCCGTTCGACCGGCATGGTCTGGATGTTCATCAGTGCTTCGGCGTCTTTACTGACAGCCAATTCGCGCAGGCTTATCGGTTCTGTCTTATTGAGCACCAGTGGTATCAGTTTCATACCGCAGATGGGGCAGTTGCCTGGCTTGGGCAGCCTTATCTGCGGATGCATGGAGCAGGTCCATAAATGTGCAGTATTTTCATGTCCACTGGCGGCTGCTTGCCTATCCGCAGTGGAGCTGAATGCGCCCCTTAGCATATACCCCACCATAAGACAGACAATTATCGCCAAAAGCAGCACCCATAGCCGGGTTGTTTTCTGGAGATATCCGATAATTCGCGCGGTGCGTTCTTTCATGATTGCTACCTCGTTTTTTGCAGGTCAGTACAAACCCTGCAGTAATCAAAACCGGTATGCCAGGCGAAATCGAAGGCCTGATTGTATTAAGAACAAGCAGTATTTGTCAGTTCGGGTTTGCAGCCGCCACAGACTGACCAGTGTTCGAGAATTCCTGTGCGGTCAGGCTTTCAAGCTCGGCCAATCTCTGGGCCTTGTTCGTCAATGCCCGTTCGTATGTCAGTTCGAATTCGAGAAGAATGCGCTGTGCGTCGATCAGGTCCATGAATGAAGCTTTGCCCGCCCGAAAAGCCGTGTCCGTAGCCATCATGGATTCCTTCGCCTTGGGAATCAGCGAGTCGCGATAAAGGCTGAGTTTCCGATTCGCGTCGCGGAAACGATACGACGCAAGTTTGAGCGCGGCACTGAGCGTGTTGGTCGTCTCGACTTTGCGATGCATCGCTGCAATCCTGCGATGTTGCGCCTCTCTGACGCCGGCATTCAGCTTGTCCCACCAGATTGGTATGTTTACGGACACCATGGCTATAATCGCATCTTTTCCGTCATCGCTCGGGTGCATCCCGCCGGTTGCGTGCGCCGTGTCGATATAGTTTATACCCAGCGTAACATCCGGAAAATATTCCTTCTTCACCAGTTCTGTTTCGCGATCCCACTGGGCGGTTTCAGAATCCAGTGCCAGTATCTCAGGGTTGGCATGCTGCAGCCAGGCAAGCAGTTCCTCATCGGTGATCGAAACGTCGATGTCGTCAATCTTCTTCGGCCAGGGAAGAGGTTCACCCGAGTCGCGGTTCATCGCTGCGTTCAGGCGTGCGACAGTCGGCTCTCGCAGATCCTTAAGCGATCGGAGATGGTCATCGAGTTTCCCAAGCTCGACTTGAATCCGGATAAGTTCGGAATGGCCCGCTTCAGCGGTCCTGTACTTGGCCAACAGCACTTTTTCGACGTTCTGGAGCAGCTTGATATTGTCTTCGACAACACTTACAGCACGCCCCAGATAGTAGTATTCGTAATACGCGTCCTTGACTTCGCGAAATAACGCGAGTTTCCTGGCGTTGTAACGATGTCTCTCCGCTTCGGAAGCCTCGAATGCGGCATCTCCACGAAGTTTCAGCTTGCCGAACCATGGAAAGGTCTGCGACAGTTCGAAGGCTTGCCTCTGGGGACCGACCCGCGTTTCCACTTCCTTAATAAAATAACGATACGTAAAACGGGGGTCGGGAAGCGCCTTCATCTGAGGTATCCGCTCGAGTGCAGCCTTCCACTGATTGAACGCTGCCTCCAGGCCCGGATTATTCATCGCGGCATAAGCTAGGTAATCAGATAAACCCGAATCCTCGCCCAGTTTCGGCGGTTGTTCAGCAGGCGATTCTTTACTAGGTGAACCGGCTGCTGGTGTTCTCGCTGCATAAGTTTGGTAAATATTGGGATTCCAGGTTTCTTGCTGATCGCATCCTGCAGTTGATATCAGCCAGACTGCGCAGAAAGACAAGAATGCCGACAGAATGTTCCGTCGAGTCATGATGTTCACCCTTTTCCAGTCTTGTATGCCTATATTGTTCTTCGGCAACAGAACCTTTTTCTGCTCAGGGAATTATATGCAATAATGCGAGAAAACCGCGTATTTGTGGATTAAATCAGCTTCAGAACAGGAGATGGCTCACTTCATAGCTTCTCCTTCCAACCTTAATGGTCGGCTGAGACTCTCACTCAACCTGGATCAGCTTTCGGGGGGCAAGCCACAAGCAAGGGGACAATTACGCCGCAAGCACAATTGAGTAACTCTTTGTTCCCTATCGACTCGATCCTGTTTTTTTAACTTCCGGCAGGTTTATTTCGGTGAGTATCGCCGCAAGCGACGTAAACAGGCCGACGATGAACACAGACCAGCCTTTCCCGTCGAAATAAAACGCAACGGCGTCCCAGCCGGCAATGTTCTCGCCGGCGGCATGAACTCTCACGAGAATCTCGACTATCGGATAAATCACGCCGACGGCCACTCCGCAGACGGCCGCCAGTATGACCCGCCGCTGGAACTTCGCCCCGCCGGCGAATATCGTAACGCAGGCGCCCATGACCGCCGAAATCAGGATGTCCAGCGGCCAGATGTCGCCGAACGTCGGCACGGCTGACCATATCGAGTTGCATGCCAGCAGCCCGCCCGTGAACATCGCCAGGCCGGCAGCCGCCACCGGCGCAATAGGCCAGTTGCGCACTTTGAGCGACGAGCGGAACTCGCCCCGCCGCTTCATGCGGCCGCGAATGGTCAGCGGCAAATTGTAGAACCAGTCGAAAACCTTGTGCTCCAGCAGAGCGCCGTGCTCGCCGAAGACAGGCACGACATGCACCGCTCCTGTCGCCCAGTGGCCGGCCATGAAGCGGGCCAGCACCGGATAGCGGTACGCCATTTGTATCGGGAACGCGAGGTAGCCGATGTATTTGAAGAAGCCCAGGAACACCGCGATGTTGTAGTTCTTGAAATCGCGTTCTTTGACCACCAGGTATACCACGTACAATCCGCGAACCAGCGAGCCGGGCGATATCGGTGTAATCTGGAATACCGCCAGAATCAGGAGCATCTCGTCCCATGCCTCGCCCCAGGACAGGCCGTGCGAGACCTTGTACCATATCGCCACCGTCACCGAGACCATCTGCGTGACAGGCAGCGTGCAGACGTGGACGGCCAGACTCTTGAGATATTTCTGGATGAACGGCTCCTTCATCCGCGAGCGTATGGTCTCCGCGTCGGAGGCCGTCAGCATGTGACGCTTCTCGCCCTCGGCCACCATCTCGAGCAGCCACTGCTCGCGGGCGTCGGCGTTGAAGTAAAGTTTTATCGGGCGGACGAAGATGAAATGCAGCCGCTCGGCTCGAAATTTACTGTCCACGCAGAAGCGGTGCATCCCGGCCGGCAGCAGCGACAGCGGCCACTGCAGCCAGAATTTCAGCGGACTGGCCATCAGCTTCAACGCGCCCTCGCCGCTGACCCGACCTTTGCGATGCCAGGCTATCAGCCTTTCAGCCAGTTTCGCGCGGAACGTCCTGAATAAGTACCCGGGGTTTGTCAACGCCTTGAAAAAATGCGCCCTGTAGTCTGACCGACCCCAGAATTTCAGCAGCCCGCCGATGACGCCCGGCAGAACGGCCAGCAGCATGATCGCCAGGCCCGCCGGCCACAATATCGGCAAGTCAACGGCGACCTGCGGGACGAATTTCCCGATAAGGGCCCAAAGCGCGGCCAGACCGACATACGTCGCAACGAGCATGCCGGCTGAGACGAGCAGATGCGAGAATACATTCAGACCGACGAACAATGCCGTCTTCGTTTTGCTCAAACGAAGCTTCGCGGCGAAATGCCTGTCGGCGCGGCCGCTGACTTCGGCGGCCGAAATCTCGCCATGCGATATCTTGCTCCACCGATCCGGCTCAAGCAGGTGCAGGTGGTTGTGCGTAATGTCAATCTGCGACTTGCGGTATTCCCGCTCGGCGAACACCAGTTCGGTAAAGGCGTCCTGCATGTCGGCGAACTTCTCGCTGTTGGCGTCGATGAAGCGCCGCAGCTTGTCCAGGTTGCCCCGGTCGAACTGCACCAGCGACCCGCGAAAGATGCCCTTGAAGATGAGCTTCACATCGCCGGGGCTCATCGGCAGGTAAGGCAGCAGCGCCAGCCCTGCGCGGAAATCCACCGCGACCAGGCCATCGGCCGCCCCGCCGCTCGAGTCGCGGCGCTTCATGACGTTCGGCTGGCTCTTGCATGTGGACCATTCGTACTGGCGGGCGAGTTCCGGCGCGCCCATGTCGTGAAACAGTTTCACGACGTCGGCCATGAACTTTTTCTTGGCGCAATATTCGGGCGAACCGACCCCGGCGGCATCATCTATTCTGCCTCGGCACCATTTTTTCAGCAGGTCCAGTCGGTCGTTAACCTCGAACGCCCAGTTTCGGCCGTCCACCCACTCGCTCAGTTCGCCGCAGCTTCCCAGTCGCTCGTCGACGAACGTCGCCAGTATGTCCACGACGGCCCGCTCGTCGCCGAAACGTATGGCGGCGCCTCGCCGTATGAATTTCTGCCACAGCGCCCCGGCCCGTGCTGCCGCGGGATTGACCTGCAGAGCGAACGGCGACTGGAAACCGGCCTGATATACCGCGTCGCGGAAGAACCGCGAGAAGCGGCTGGGCGGGATGAGAATTTTCATCGCGTAGAACCCGCCGACCTCCAGGCCGGCTATCGGGCCGTCGGGTGCATCGATTTCAAGCACTTCGACACGATAAACCTGACCGGCGAACCCGCCGCCGACAAATTTTTCTATCCGAAGGCGAACCTCGGCCGGCCGGGCCGGAACGACACCGCGAACGCTGTAAACAAGCTCGTCGCCGGCGTCGTAACACTCTGTTTTCATCGGACGCAGCAGCTCGGCGCGGCGGAACTCGCTCTCGAGCTGCTTTATCGTCTCTACCGAATAATCCTGTGCATGTGCCAAAAATTTTCTCCTGGCCGCCCATTGTGGACGGGGACTTCTTTTATTTATCGGCAAAGTCGAACAGATAGTAAGAATTATGTGCCCAACTCGCCAGCAAAAGGTTTTTACAGGTTTTGTCGTTTCATACGCAAGGCCGCTCGCGATTCCGGTAAAAGCCCTGCGGAAATATGCCAACAAAAGGTTATTGCGTATTTTTCCGCCGGCGGTTCCAGCCGACTTGTGATTTGCCGCGTTCGATGCCAAAATAGCTGCGATGGAACGTAATGGGGTCAATCACGGAATGCTTCGCCAGACGCTGCGCGACGGCAAAAAAGGCGTGGTGCTTCTTCGCGGGCCGGCCGGCTGCGGGAAGACCTCGGCCGTGCTCAACGTTTATCGCCGGTCCGCCGGTCGGATGATCGTCGCGCCCAACGCCCCTGCCGTTGACGACCTCAAGCGCCGGCTGCTCGATGCATCAGGCGGCGCGGTGCTCGCCCCGCAGGTGATGACCTTCGCCGCGTTCGCCGAGCGGATACTGTCGGCCACAGGCAGCGAACATCGCAGGCTGAGCGCGTTCCAGCGGCGTCTCCTGCTGCGGGAAATCATCGACGAGTTGAAAACGGGCGGAAAGCTGCCGGCATTCGCTGCGGTGGCAGATACGCCGGGCATCGTCGTGGCAGTTGACCGCGCCATCGCCGAGTTCAAGCGGGCAGCCATCGAGCCGGAAACCCTGCGAAAGGCTATCGCCCCCGGCGACGCCAAGGCCGCCCAGCTGCATTTAATCTACAGTCGCTACCAGCAGAAACTGCACGAGAGCAGGACGTACGACCTCGAAGGCCAGATGTGGCAGGCTCGCGACAACCTCGCCGCCGCCATCGCGAATAAAACGCCGACAGGTCTGGAAGGCGCGGACGCAATCGCCGTCGACGGCTTCACGGACTTCACGCCGACCCAGCTTGAAATTCTTAAGCTCGCAGCTTCGCTTGTGCCGCTGACAATCATTACACTGACATTTGATGAAGACAGTCGCGTAAGGATGTGGCACTGGACGAACCGGACGCTTAACGGCGTCCGCCGCGCGTTCGGCGGCGAGCTGGTCGAAGTTCCGATGACGCCGCAGGAGCCGGCCGGGCTGCGAAAACTGTGGGACTCGGTTTTCGACTTCGACGCCGCGGCATTTCTCCCCCCGGAGAATCTCTCGCTCGTCGCCGCAGCCGACATGGAAAGCGAAGTCGCCGAAGCCGCCCGCCGCATCAAGCGGCTGCTGCTCGGCGGCGCGAAGGCCGGCAGCATCGCAATCCTGGCCCGCAACATGGAGCTTTACCGCGGAACTGTCACGCGGATATTCCGCGACCATGACATCCCGCTCGCCCCCCCCGCCATGCCGCTCACCGACGTGCCGGTAATCCGCTTCCTGCTGGCCGTCGCGTCGCTCGCGCCGGAGTTCGCATTCGCCGATGTGCTGAAGGTGATATCCAGCAGCTATTTCTCCCCGGAGAATATCGGCGAATACGACAAAGTCGCCGTCGCCGCTGCACAATATCTCATTCGTGAAGGCAACGTAGTCGGCGGCCGCGACGCTTACCGTGAAGCGGCCGAGCGGCTCGCCAGGCGCGTGCCGGATGAAAATGAAGAACAAAGCCAGTCCGTTGCGCCGTTCTCAGCCGGACAGATTACGCAGGCTGCCGACATGCTTGAAAAGCTGTTCATGCTGGCCGAGTCGGTCAAAACCGCCGGAGATTTTCTCGCACTGGCCGAGCATCTCGCCCTGGTGCAGTCCGTATGCCGGCTCGACGATCCGGAGCTTATCGCACGCGACCTTCGAGCGCTGGCTGCGATGGACGACGCCGTCGAACAAATCGGCGACGGGTGGCAGCCTTCGGTCCAGCAGTTTATCGAAGCGCTCGCATCCGCTGTCTGCCCTGCCGCCCGCGGCGAATCGCTTGTCGCCGTGCTGGACGTCATCGACGCGCGGACGCTGCGTTTCGACCATGTTTTCCTGCTCGGCGTCAATGAGGGCAAATTCCCATCCAGCCCGCGGGAAAGCTCGCTCGTGCGCGAGAGCGACCGCCGCGCCTGGGCATCGCGGGGGGCCGTCATGGACGTCCGCGACGATCTGGCCGCCCGAGAGATGCTGCTGTTCTACCTGGCCGCCTCGCGGGCAGACGCAACGCTCACGATAAGCTGGCTGCAGTCGGACTCCACCGGCGGCGCAGCCGAGCCAAGCAGCTTTCTGCTGAATCTGCTCGAGCCGTGCGGCGGCATCGAGCGTGCGAAAGCCGACGGCAAAATCCACTCAATCCACCCCGGCGAGTTTATTCCGCGGGCCGACGACATAGCTTCACGACACGACGCGTTCAACGCGGGCGTGCTCGACATGTCAGCCGCTTCCTCCGAACACGGCGGCGCCGCGGCGTGGGTCGCGAAAAACGCCGCACCGCAGCTCGCCCGGGCCGCGATGGGAATGTGGTCGAATCATCGCCGCTGGTCGCCAGAGGCGGCCGATGAGTTCGACGGAATAATTTCCGACAAGTCGCTGCTGAAAAAACTCGCCGCCAGGTATCCGCACGAAGTCGTTTTCTCCGCGACGCAGCTGAACGCATACGCCCAGTGTCCGTGGCGGTATTTCGCGACGTGGATTCTGAATCTCAAGCCGCTGCAGCAGCCGCAGCGCAGGCTCGAACCGATCGAGCGTGGAATATTCGTTCACGCCGTTCTGCAGCGGTTCTACACGTCGCTGCGTAAGCGTGCGGGCGGAGCGGTTGCGCTGGCGGGCTTTGAAGAGCCGCAGCTTCAGAAACTGCTCGATGAATGCATCGACGAGGAGGCCGGGCAGGTCGATATCCGCCGCCCGCCGTACCCGATGATGTGGAAAATCCAGCTCGCCGAGATGCGGCGGCAGCTCTGGGATTATATCCGCACGCAGCGCAGCGACGGCATCGGCGCAGTGAGCGAATATTTCGAGCTGGCGTTCGGCCTGCCCGCCGAGCGGCTGAAATCGGCCGACCCGGCCAGCACGACCGAACCGGTAGCCTTCTCAACCCCCGCCGGAAGCGTGAAGCTCGACGGGCGGATAGACCGCGTGGACATAACCGAACGTGACGGCCACCGGGCCGCTAGCGTAATCGACTACAAAACCGGCTCGCTGCCGTCGTCCGGCGACATCGCGGGCTGCCGGCACCTCCAGCTGCCGCTCTACATCGACGCGGTCGAAAAACTGCTTAACATGCCGAGCGGCGGCGGCGCATTCCATCACATCGGCGACGGCGACAAGAAGCAGCAGCCCTTCGCGCCCGGTGAAAAATTCGGCCGCCCTGTGCTCTCGGCTGAACAGTTCGAGGAAATCCGCCGCTCCGTCCGCGCGAAACTCGGCGAAATGGTGACCGCCATGGGCGAGGGTCGCTTCGACGCGATAACCATGCACAAGTGCGTCGGCTATTGCCCGTTCGGCCGGATATGCCAGTACAGCCAGCCCCGCGCTGAACTCAAAACGCCCGCCCCGCCGGAGGTGCAGCCATGACCGACCGGATGAAACTGACGGCTGCGCAGAAGTCGGCAGCCATCGACCGCGTGGACGAAAATATCGCACTCCGCAGCGGCGCGGGCTGCGGCAAGACGCTGGTGCTCGGGCATCGCTTCAACCAGCTGCTGATAAAATATCGCGGCGAGGAAAACCCGCTGAACAGGTTCGTCGCGCTTACGTTCACCGACAAGGCCGCCATGGAAATGACCCGGCGCGTGCGGCGGCTGCTTTCCGAACGGGCCGCCAAAAGCAACAGCGCCGCCGACCGCCGGAAGCTGCGCAGCTGGCTGGAAGAGCTGCCCAATGCCCGGATATCGACGATACACAGCTTCTGCGCGTCGCTGCTGCGGAGCTGGGCGGTGGAGGCGGGCATCGACCCGAACTTCACCATCTGCGCCAACGATTATGTTTCGGACAGCATGCTCAGCGAGGCGGTCGACAAGGCGGTGCTCGAAGCCGTGGAGGCCGGACGGGAAGACATCGCCGCGCTGCTGACGAAAATTCCATACGGCAGCGTTGCGGAAATGGTTTTCACGCTCGTTGACAGGCGGCTGGACTGGAACGCCGCGGACTACGCCGACGCCGACGCGATTCTCGCCCGCTGGCGGCGCAAGCTGAAAGACACCGGGCAGGAAGCACTGGCGGAACTGAAAAACAGCAGCAGGCTCGCCGGCAAACTCGACACAATCGAGGCCCTGCCGTGCAGCAAGGCCGACGACAAGCTGAATATCTGGCGAAGCGAGCGGTTGGCCGCCGCACGAAAAATAATCGCATCGCCCGCAGGCGCGACGGGCGATGATTTCAAACAGTTTTCCGAATCGCCCGGCAATATCGGCTCGCCGGCAGCATGGGGCGGCAAGGAAGAAATCTCGAAAGCCCGCAATCGCATGAAGGAAGTTTTCGCGGAACTGGCGGACTATGCGCAGTACTTCGACACCCCTGGCGAACCCGACCGCCAGTCGGCCGAATCGCTGGCTGCCCTGGTGTCGCTGGCCTGCGGCGCCGACGCCATCTACACCGCCGACAAACGTCAGCGGGGCCTGCTGGATTTCACTGACCTGCTGCAGCACGCCAACAGGCTCATCTTCGAGCAGCCCGACAGGATCGCGGCGATGCAGGAGCAGATAGACCAGCTCCTGATAGACGAATGCCAGGACACCAACGCCTTCCAGGTTCGCATGCTGCTGAAGCTGATGTTCGGCGACGCCGAGCCGACCGCAGCCGACGGCAAACTGTTCGTCGTCGGCGACGCCAAGCAGAGCATCTACCGCTTCCGCGGCGCGCAGGTCGAAGTTTTTGAAGACCTCTGCCGCAGGCTCGGCCGCAACAAGCAGGAAGACCTGGACATCTCGTTCCGCACGCACGAGGCGGGCGTGGAGTTCGTCAACCACCTGTTCGAGCGTATGATGCCGGGCTATACGCCTATCCGAGCGTTCCGCAAGCAGTCGCCGCAGCAGCCCTCGGTGGAAATCATCCTCGCCGGGCCTGAGGACAAGGAAGAGGGAATCGCCGGCGCCGCCCATGCCTCGGCCCTGCAGGCCGCCGTCACCGCACGCCGCATCCGCGAAATGCTCGACGCCGGCGAGCGGATTGTCTGGGACGAATCCGCCGGCGGGTGGCGCGCGGTCCAGCCTCGCGACATCGCGATACTGTTTTCGCGCAGGACCAACAGCCTGATGTACGAACGCGAGCTTGCTGCGCACGGCGTGCCCTACTACGTGCTGGCCGGCACGGGATTCTTCAGGCAGCAGGAAGTTTTCGACATGCTCAATGCACTGCGGGTCGTGGACAACCCGTTCGACGACATCGCATTTTGCGGCGTGCTTCGCAGCGGCATGTTCGGCCTGGACGATAATACGCTGATGCACATCGCCGAAACCTTCAAGCCGCCGTACCTGCCAGCGATGGCCGGCAGCGACATGGCCTGCGTGCCGGCAGGTCCGCAGCGAGAATCGCTGAAGTTCGCGGTGGAACTGCTCAGTTCGCTGCACCGCAGGAAAGACGCCGTCGACATGGACGAACTCTTCGGGACGCTTCTGACGGAGACCGGCTACGAAGCCGTCCTGCTCTCGCAGTTCGAGGGCAAACGGCGGCTGGGCAACGTGCGTAAACTCGTGGAGATGGCGCGCGAAGCGTCGGCCGGCGGGCTGGCGCTGGCGGAGTTCATCGCGCAGACCGATGAAATGATCCTCTACGAGAGTCGCTACGAACAAGCCGCCGTCGTCGGCGAGCAGGAAAACGTCGTCCGCATAATGACCATACACAAGGCCAAGGGGCTGGAGTTCCCCGTCGTGTTCGTGCCGGACCTCAATGTCCAGCGACAGGGCCACAGGGGCATGCTGCTAAGCCGGCTGGACTGGGGGCTGACGCTGAAACTCGATGCCGACGGCGAAGACGATGACAACGACGATAAAAAGAAAAACGATGAAAAACTGCCGCTGAGCTTCCGGGTGGCGAAAAAACTCGAAGACGCCGACCAGATGAACGAAGACATCCGCGCCTTGTACGTCGCCGCAACGCGACACAGGGATTTCCTGGTGCTGGTCGGCGCAAACTGGCGCACGGCGGGCGGCCGATTCCGCGACGGCAAAAACAATTATCTGAGCCGGATTGACGATATTCTCGGCGTCGCCGAAGCCGCCGACAGCGGGCGGAATATCACGTATGGAGGGGGCAGGTTCACAGCCGCCGTCAAGTGCATATCGCCCAAGCCGCCTTCACATCGGGGCGGAAGCAAAAAGAAACTGCCCATACAGATGGCATCATGCGGCGAATCGCTGGCTGCGGAGCTGACAGCAGCCGCCGTCTCGGCAGTTCCCCCGCCGCTTCTCGGGCCGCTGAGCCCGCATACGGGCATGGTTCAGCTGGCGGTGACGGCGCTGGGCGACTTCGAACACTGCCCGATGCTCTACCGCTGGCGATACGACCTGAGAGTGCCTTCCCGCATGCTGGCCGGCGAACCAGCAGCGGCCGGAGATTCGCTCGACCCACTGACGCTCGGCACGCTCTACCACCGCTGCATGGAGCTGCTGGACGTCAACTCGCCGCAGTCGGCCGAAACGCTGCTTCGGCTCGCCGCCGCGGACACGCATATCGACGACGCCCAGGTGCTCCCGCTCGCCGGGCAGTTTGGAGACATTCTCGAAAAGTTCCGCTCGCACCCGCTGTTCAAGGAACTGCGTCAGGCTAAACAGACGTTCTGCGAGCTTGATTTCGTGCTGAATTGCGGGCCGGCCGTCCTGCGCGGCCAGATAGACCTGATATTCCAGGATTCCGCCGGCAGGTGGCATATCGTGGATTACAAGTCGGACCGCCTGGCCCCCGCCGATATCGCCGAACATTCCGAACGGTACAGGCTGCAGATGCTCCTGTACTGCCTTGCTGCCTCAAAGTACCTCAACGTCCCTCCGGCCGAGGCCCGGCTGTATTTTCTGCGCAGCGGCCTGACACACACCTTCCCGATTTCCCCGGAAACCCTCGCCGCCGCCGAATCGCGCGCCGCCGAACTGGCCGAACGATTGATAGCGGCCGGCCGGGCGGGCGATTTCAGGACGATATCGCCTAATGACGCCTGCAGCTTCTGCCCATACGGCAGGTTGTGCAAAGTTAATGCATAATCGGACAACTATGCGTCTAAAGAACTGGCTTGACGGGGCAAACAATGATATATTTCAGGCGGCTTTGTTATAAATATTCATAACCATACAATAAATTATTCATAATCATACATAAGAAAGGCAGGCAGCCATGTTCCTCATCGCCATCCGGGTTCTGTTCCTCCTGATTGTCATGGCGTTCACCATTTCGTTCACCTTCGACCCCGACTTCAAAATATACGAAAAAGGCAGAGAGTTCGTAACCTATTACATGATCGTGCCGGTAGCGGCCGCGTTCCTGCTCGTCATGCTGGACATGTTCTGGAAGCGCAAACAGCTGGAGTCGCTCAGCGGCGTGATTTTCGGCGTGCTGGCCGGGCTTGTGCTGGCGTTCCTGCTGTCGCTCATCGTGGACCTCGTCATCGGCATTTTCCCCGGCCCGCCGTATGCCGAAAGACCGGCGGAACTAACAACCAAGCCGCCGGAATACCACGAGGCGAAAACCGACACTGCAACAACAGAAGATGCCACCGCCGCCCGAAACAAGGAAAAGAAAAGCTTCGCACTGCTCTCCGAGGAATATGATCGGCAGATGCAGGCTTATATCGACTATAACGCCCACGTCCGCAGCGTTCAGCTGGCCAAACTGCTGCTGGGCGCCGCAGCCGTGTTCATCTGCGTCAGCTTCGTCATGCAGACCAAGGATGTTTTCCGCTTCGTGATTCCGTATGTGGAATTCTCCAAGCAGACCAAAGGCGCCCGCCCCCTGCTTCTGGATACTTCAGTGATAATAGACGGACGAATCGCCGATATCGCCGAAACGCGAATACTGGAATCCGAGCTAATCGTGCCGCGTTTTGTGCTGGCCGAACTGCAGGCGATAGCCGATTCGGAAGACAAGCTCAAGCGTAATCGCGGCCGGAGAGGGCTTGATATCCTCAATCGCCTCCAGGGCAACGATAAGATAGACATCCGCATTCTCGACACGCGTGTGCCGAGCGTCGAGGAGATAAACGAAGTCGACGCGAAGCTCGTCGCCCTCGCCAGCCATCTTGACGGGCGGGTCGTCACAAACGACTACAACCTCAACAAGGTCGCCCAGCTTCGAAACGTGGACGTCATTAACATCAACGACTTGGCCAACGCCCTCAAGCCGGTCGTGCTGCCCGGCGAAAGCATGAATGTCAAGATAATCAAGCCCGGCGAGGAAGCGGGTCAGGGCGTGGGATATCTCGAGGACGGCACGATGGTCGTCGCCGAGCAGGGCCGCGACTACATCGGCAGGGAGATTGTCATCTCCGTCACCAGCGTTCTCCAGACATCAGCCGGAAGAATGATTTTCGGCAAACTCGATGTGGACAAAACCCTCAGCCCCAAGCCTCGCAGGGTCTAAAACAAGACGAAAAGACAGGTACCGTAACAAAAATTGAACCCTCAGCAGCTTGCCCTTTGTAACGAAAGTCCCGTTATAACAGGCATTTTGGCTTACCCCTTGAAAAAAAAGGTCGCCTACGCGATATATGGGCGGTCAAGCATGCCGACGGATCATCAAGTATCAGCGATAAACTACGATAATGGCCTTACAGCACTATACTAACGGAGTCGCAACATGGCAGGTAACATTGAATCGTTTGTAGCTAAACTGCAGGAAGAAGGCGTCCAGGCCGGACAGCAGGCGGCGGAGAAGATCATAGCCGACGCCCAGAGCCAGGCGGCCAAAATCATCTCCGACGCCAAAAAGCAGGCTGAAGATATCGTCTCCGGCGCCAAAAAGCAGGCCGAGGACACGCTCGCCCGAAACCGGGTCGAACTGAACCTCGCCGCCAGAGACGCCGTTCTGCGACTGCGGGAAACACTGGATAAGGCGCTCGGCGCCGTTATCGCCCGAGGCGTACAGGTGAAGCTCGAAAATACCGAGTTCATCGGAACCCTTCTCCACGATCTGATACTCGATTACGCCAAAAGAGATATCGAAGGCAAAGTCGCCGTGAATATCAACGTCGCCCCCGATATGCGGCAGAAGCTGGTTGACTGGGCGCTCCATGAAATCGGACAGGACGCAATCGACAAGGCCCGCAAGAACGTTTCCATTGACCTCAAAGGCACACTTGCGGCATCCGGCTTCGAATACCGCGTCGACGGCGCCACCATTGAAGTGACTCTCGACTCTGTGACTGAAACATTGAAAGACCTCGTTGGCCCGGAACTGCGCAAAATCATAGACGCCGCAGCAGGCCAGACAGAAACCAGAACCCAGGATCCGTCGTAATGAAAGGCGAGAACCTCTATACAATCACCTCGCTGCCGACTCTTGGCGAACTGGGCAGCCCGCCGCCGATGACGCCGGCTGAGATGCTGGACCACATAGCCGACAGCGAAACGCTGTCGCATCTGCTCGGCGCGATTTTTCTCTGCGACGATCTCATCCAGCGCGAAGCCATCCTCGCCGGAGAGATTCAGCAGGCCGAGCCGACTGTGCTGACGGTCGAGCAGCTGCGCAACGAGCAGCCCCTGCCTGACTATCTCGAGGGTGAACCGAATCAGACGGCCCGGATCGCCGCGGACGCCACGTGGGAAACCTATTACCGTTATGTCGCCGATGTCGCAGTCAGGCAAGGCAGCATTTTCCTTGCGGAATGGACTGGTTATGAAGTGGCGCTGCGAAACGCCCTCGTTGAAGCCCGCGCCAAGCAGCTGGAGCTGGACGCCGAATATTATCTCGTCGCTCCCGACCTGGCCGCCTCGATCGACGCCTCGGCTGTCATAAACGAGTGGGCGTCGGCCGCCAATCCGCTCGCCGGGCTGAAGGTGCTTGACAGCGCCCGCTGGGCATGGCTGGCCGAAAATGACGCTTGGTTTTCATTCAGCAATGACGAACTGGCCGCCTACGCCGCCAGGCTCATGCTGCTTCACAGATGGAATCGCATCACCGCAGATGACGGTGACAGAAATACCGATACAACTATGGACGAGAGGAATATACCGTGACTGGAAGGATAGTAGCCGTCTTTGGAAACATGGTTATCGCCCAGACGCGAGGCAACGTGGTCCAGAACTCCGTGGGCTACTGCTGCCGTCAGGATGGAGCGAAACTGCTCAGCGAAGTCATCCGCATCCGCGGGCAGCTTGCCGACCTCCAGGTCTTCGAGGAAACCCGCGGGCTTAAAGTCGGCGATACCGTCGAATTCAAGGAAGAAATGCTTTCGGTAACGCTCGGTCCGGGCCTGCTCGGACAGATATACGATGGTCTGCAGAACCCCCTGCCGAAACTGGCGGAAAAGGCCGGTTACTTCCTCAAGCCGGGCATGTACCTGCCGGGCCTCGACGAGAACAAAAAATGGGCGTTCACCCCCACCGCAGCAGCAGGCGACATGGTGAAGGCCGGCGAAACACTCGGCACCGTCCCTGAAGGGATATTCAAGCATCGCATCATGGCGACCTTCACGCTGACAGGCGCATGGAAAGTCGAATCAATCGCAGCCGCAGGCGAATACACCGTCACCGACGAAATCGCCGTGCTGGTTAACGACCGCGGCGAAAAAAAATCCGTCACGATGCGTCAGAACTGGCCTGTCAAACGCCCGTTGAACATCTCCAGGCAGCGGCTTATGCCGGAAGAACCGCTGGCCACCCGCATCCGCATTATCGACTCGCTGTTCCCCATTGTCCGAGGCGGCACGTACTGCATTCCCGGACCGTTCGGCGCCGGCAAGACCGTTCTCCAGCAGATTACTTCCCGCCACGCCGAGGTTGACATTGTAATCGTGGCGGCCTGCGGCGAACGAGCCGGCGAAGTCGTCGAAACCATCCGCGAATTCCCGGAACTCATAGACCCGCGAACGGGCAAAAGTCTGATGGAGCGCACGATAATCATCTGCAACACGTCGGCCATGCCGGTCGCCGCACGCGAAGCCTCGGTCTACACGGCCGCCACGCTGGCCGAATACTACCGCCAGATGGGCCTGGACGTGCTGCTGCTGGCCGACTCGACGTCGCGATGGGCGCAGGCTATGCGTGAAGTGTCAGGGCGCCTGGAAGAAATCCCCGGCGAAGAGGCCTTCCCCGCCTACCTGGAAAGCCGCATCGCGTCGTTCTACGAGCGGGCGGGCGTAATAGAGCTTCACGACGGCAGCACCGGCTCGCTGACAATCGGCGGCACGGTAAGCCCGTCGGGCGGCAACTTCGAAGAACCGGTGACGCAGGGCACGCTGAAGGTCGTCGGCGCGTTTCACGGCCTCAGCCGGGCACGCAGTGACGCCCGCCGCTACCCCGCAATCGACCCGCTGGATTCATGGAGCAAGTACGTCGGCATCATCGACCCGAAGAAAGTCGCCGCCGCCCGTACGCTGCTGCGAAAAGGCAACGAAGTCAAGCAGATGATGACCGTCGTCGGCGAGGAAGGCACGCACATGAGCGACTTCACCATTATGCTGAAGGCCGACTTCTTCGATAACGTATACCTCCAGCAGAACGCGTTCGACGAGGTTGACGCCGCCACGCCGAAAGACCGCCAGATATTCGTGTTCGACAAGGTCATGGAAATCGTTGCAACGGACTTCGACTTCGAAACCAAGGACGACGCCAGAAAAACAATGTTCCAGGCGACAGACATGTTCCGCAACTGGAACTACGCCGCCACCGACAGCGACGATTACAAGAGAATCCTGTCGGAAATCGACGGCTTCATAAAGGCTAAAGGCAAAGCGCAACGCAATTAGACATTTTCAGCAGGAAAAGAGACTGAGATGAGAAAGTACTACGACAAGATAACCCGTATCGCCGGCAACGTGGTGACCGTGGAGGCAGAAGGCGTCGGCTACGACGAACTGGCGGTCATAACGACCAGCCGCGGCTCTTCGCTCGCCCAGGTCATACGCCTCGAGAGCGACCAGGTTTCGCTGCAGGTTTTCGCGGGCACACAGGGCGTATCGACCGGCGACCGTGTGCGTTTCATGGGCCACCCGATGCAGGTGCCGTTCAGCAACGACCTGATGGGCCGCATCTTCGACGGATCGGGCCGGCCCCGCGACAACAGGCCGGAAATCCAGGCCGAGCCGGTCGACATCGGCTCGCCGGCGGTCAACCCCGTCAAGCGCCGCAGACCTGACAACATGATCCAGACCCGCATCCCGATGATCGACATCTTCAACTCGCTCGTCGAGTCGCAGAAACTGCCGATTTTCTCCGTCGCCGGCCAGCCCTACAACGAACTGCTCGCCCGCGTCGGCCTGCAGGCTGACGCCGACGTCATCATCCTCGGCGGCATGGGCCTTCGCCACGACGACTACCTGACATTCCGCAAAACGTTCGAGGAAGGCGGCGTGCTGGGCCGAAGCATCATGTTCATACACACAGCCGCCGACCCGGTTGTCGAATGCCTCCTCGTGCCGGACCTTTGCCTGGCCGTCGGCGAAAGCTTCGCGCTGCAGGGCAAACGAGTGCTCGTGCTGCTGACAGACATGACAGCCTTCGCGGATGCACTGAAGGAAATCGCCATCACGATGGAACAGATACCTTCCAACCGCGGCTACCCGGGCGACCTTTACACCCAAATGGCCCGCCGCTATGAAAAGGCCGTCGACTTCGACGAGGCCGGCTCGATGACCGTGCTCGCATGCGTCACCATGCCGGGCGACGATGTTACCCATCCGGTTCCGGACAACACGGGCTACATCACCGAGGGCCAGTTCTACCTCCGCGACGGCTGGATCGAGCCGTTCGGCTCGCTCTCGCGTCTCAAGCAGCAGGTAAACGGCAAGACCCGCGACGACCACCGCGCAATCATGAACGCCTGCATTCAGCTTTATGCGCTCTGCCGCGAAAGCCGCGAAAAACGGAACATGGGCTTCGAAATGTCGGCTTGGGACGAAAAGCTCCTGAAATACGGCCAGCTGTTCGAAGGCAAAATCATGGACCTTCGCGTGAATATTCCGCTGTTCGAGGCCCTCGACCGCTGCTGGGAGATGCTGGCGGAATGCTTCGAGCCGGAAGAAATCGGCATCCGCCGCAGCATCATCGAGGCTCACTGGCCAAAGAAACTGGCGGAAGCAGAAGTGTAACAATTGGAAATTTCGGATTTAGGATTTCGGAATTCGGATTGAAAGCAAAATACTCATGACGCCGGAAGAGATGAAACAGAGAACAAAATATTTTGCTCTCCGTATCATCCGTTTGGCTGAAGCACTGCCCAAAACGAATGAAGGTTCCGTTATTTCGAAGCAGATTTTAAAGTCAGGAACCAGCGTCGGCGCGAATTACCGGGCTGCCTGCCGGTCACGAACTGATAGAGATTTTATGGCCAGAATGGGAACAGTTGAGGAAGAGGCGGATGAAACCATCTACTGGCTGGAATTGATCGTTGAATCCGGAATGATAAAAAGTGAATTGGTACATGAAATCATGCAAGAAGCGGAAGAAATTCTTCGGATGATTGTAGCTTCAATAAATACGGTCAAAAAACGGCTGCGAAAGCCTAACAACAAAATCCGAAATCTGAATTCCGAAATCCGAAATTGAATTATGGCAAAGTTAAAGTTAACCAGGCCGGAGCTTAAACGTCAGCGTGAATCGCTGACCCGCTTCGAGCGATATCTGCCGACGCTGAAGCTCAAGCAGCAGCAGCTTCAGGTGACGATGCGCGAAGTCGTCATCGAGCGGCAGAAAGTGCACGACGCCGCAGGCGTCGTCCACCGCAGGCTGGACGGGTATAAGTCGGTCATGAAGGACATCGCCGGCGTGGACATTCGCGCCATGGCCAGGCCGACCGAGGTGAAAACCTCCCAGGTCAACATTGCCGGCGTTCGCGTCCCGATTTTCGAGGGCGTCGAGTTCCCGCAGGCCTCTTACAGCCTGTTCGCCACGCCGGCGTGGGTCGACACAGCCCTGGCTGACCTCCGCGAGCTTAACAAGCGGCTGGCCGAGGCCGAGGTCATCGACCGCAAGTACGACCTGCTCAAAAAAGAGCTTACCAAGATAATCCAGCGCGTGAACCTGTTCGAAAAGGTCAAGATACCCCAGGCCCGCGAGGCTATCCGCGTTATCCGCATACATCTCGGCGACGAGATGACCGCCGGCGTCGCCCGCGCTAAAATCGCAAAAGCGAAACTCTCCGAGACCGGGGCTATTGAAGGCCACGTGACTTACGCCGGCGCAGGCGAACTGGAGGCAAAGCAGCAATGATTGTTGAAATGCGAAAAGTTTATGTTGTGACTCGCAGCGACGATCGGCATCGCCTGCTTGACGCGCTTGGCCGGCTCAATGTAATCCACCTTACGCCGCTGGACGCCCAGAAGACGTCTGAAGAAGAAAAAGTCGCCGCCGAAATAGACCTGTACACCAAGGCCGTCCAGATTCTCGGCCGCATCAAGCCGACCGGCAAGCGGGGCGATATTCTTCAAATTACACCAGCCGCTGCCGCCGCCGAAGCAGTGCAGATTCAGCGCGACGCGGCAGTGCTCCAGGGCAAGCTCAACATGCTGAACCGCCAGTATGAAGAGCTGAAAATCTGGGGCGACGCCACGCTGGAGCAGTTCAGGCGGCTCGCGGAGGCCGGCATCAATCCGAAGTTCTACACGCTGCCGTCCGCCGACGCTGCAAAACTCGACGCCGAGTGCGTCAGCGTCATCGCCGGTGTCGGCAAGGGCAAAGTCCTGGTCGGCGTAATCGATCGCTCGGACGAACTGAAGCTGCCCGAATCTGCCTCGCCGGTCGAGCTTCCCAGGCAGGACCGCCCCGCCATCAGGGCGGAGGCCGCCGGAATCGAATCGCAACTTAAGGCCAACGACGCACGCCTGCCGAAACTCGCCAGCCTCGTGCCGGAGATGGAAAAGCAGCTCGCCGTACTTCGCGAGAAGGCCGACTTCCTCGCCGCCAGCCGCGGCGGCATGACCGACGACAGGTTGTTCGCCATCCAGGGCTGGGTGCCGGCCGAAAAAGCAGAAACGCTGACAGCAGACCTGGCGGCGGAGGGCGTCGACGCAGCCGTCGAAACCATCGCCCCCGCGGAAAACGAGGATCCGCCCACACTCATACGCTACCCGCGCTGGACAAAGCCAATAGAAGGCCTCTTCAAAATACTCGGGACCGTCGCCGGCTATCGCGAGATAGACATATCGATTCCGTTCATGCTGGCCCTGCCGATATTCGCAGCCATGCTTATAGGCGACGGCGGATATGGTGCAATAATGTTCCTCTTGCCGCTGCTGTTATACAAGAAAGCAGCCAGGGCGTTCGGCGATCAGTTCACCCGCCTGATTATCGTAATCGGCGGAGCGACCATAATGTGGGGCGTCATAACCGCCACATTCTTCGGCGTCACTATTTACAAGCCCTTCATAACAGTCGACATGAGCGACGCATCCAGGGCCTTGCTCATGCGGATAAGTTTCACCATTGGCGCGATACATCTTACGTGGGCGCAGCTGAGACGAGGGCTGGCGCTCTGGCCGTCGCTGAAATCGCTCGCGCCGGTCGGCTGGGCGACGTTCATCTGGGGAATGTACGGAGTCGTCAAGTATTTCGTGCTCAGCGATCCGCTGGATATGAACACGCCGTGGCCTTACCTGCTGACAATCGGTGCGGCGATGGCGATATTGTTCCACGCGCCGTCGAAAAACCCGATCAAGATGATAGGCATCGGTCTGGCGAACTTCCCGCTGTCGATGATAAGCAGCTTCTCCGACGTAATAAGCTACGTCCGCCTCATGGCGGTCGGACTGGCCGGCGGCGTGCTGGCGGCAAGCTTCAACCAGCTTGCCCTGTCGACCGGGAACATCGTGACAATTATTCTTATTCTCGTGCTCGGCCACGCCCTGAATATAGGCCTGACGCTGATTGCAATATTCGCACACGGTGTGCGACTGAATATGCTTGAGTTTTCAAACAACATCGGCGTTCAATGGAGCGGATACGCTTATCAGCCGTTCGCTCAGACAAACATTAAGGAGACGGAAAGATGACATTCAATTGTTTATCGCTTGCAGGCGTTCTCGCTCAGGCGACTCAACCCGAAGCTGCAGCAACCGCAGTCAGCAGCCAGCAGCTTTACGTGTTCCTTGGCCAGCTCGGTGCGGCACTGGCGCTCGGCATCGCAGCCATTGGAAGCTCACTCGGCATAGGTGCCGCCGGCCAGGCAGCCGCAGGCGCATGGTCCAAGGAAGGCAAGGCGGGCAAGACTCTCCGATTCACCTACATCATCATTGTCGGCCTGCCCATCAGCCAGACGCTCTACGCCATGATCGTCATGAACAAGATACTCGAGGTGCTGCTGGTCAAGACGGCGGCTAACGCTGCAATGACTATCGAGTTCTCAGGCATGCTGCTTGCCGCAGGCATCGGCGTCGGCCTGGCTGAACTGTTCTCGGCCTGGATGCAGGGCAAGATAGGCGCTGCCGGTATCCGTGGAATGTCGGAGAGCGACGGCAAGGGCTTCGTCTTCCTGCTCATTGCCGAAGGTATCGTCGAAACGGTCGGCATCTTCGCGATGGTGTTCGCACTGGGTGCGCTGCCCAAGGTGTAAGCCCCCGGTTCTCAATAACCATGAAAAAGCCCCCGTACGGGGGCTTTTTTTATCACCATATTTTTTCACCGGGCGTTATTGAGACGGCTGGGGCATGCGCCAGTGCCTGCGGAAGAAGTTCATCGCCACTTCCGGGTGCCTCTCGTGCCCGATACGCGGGATGATCTTGCTCTCGACCCGGAAATTCATGCTGCGAAGATACTCAATGGCATTGAGAGACTGGATAACAATGGTCCCCGGGTCGTTCTCGCCGTAATAAACCATTACAGGCGTGTTGCAGGCCTCAGGCGGGTACCAGCCGTGAAGGTTGCCCTTGTTGAAGTTGCAGTTGCGGGCCACCACCGCGCTGAAAATGTCGGGATGCCTAAGCCCAACCCAGTATGTCGGGAACCCCCCGCCCGAAAAGCCGGTTATCATTATATTGGCCTTGTCGATATTGTACCGGTAGCCGAGCAGGCTGATGATGCTCATGATAATCCGCTCGCAGTCCAGCATGCCGACGATCGGCCCGTCGCCAAGAATGCCGTCTGTCGCGGTCAGGGACGGAGCCACCACGATACAGCCGTTCTCCTCGCCGAGCATCTTCCACTCGCGGATGTGATGCTCAAAAACGTCGAACGGCGGCGTGCCGTGGCAGGTGACTATGACCGGGGCCGGACGCTTGTGCGTGTACGTACTCGGGACGTACAGCCAGTACTCCCGCCCCGTCGTGGGGTCGATATGCAACTCCTGACTGACCGGGGTATCCTGCGGCTGGGGTACGGCACAGCCGCCAAGGGCCGACAGCAGACTTATCAGGGCTGCCAAATACATTTTCATCTGTTCTCTCCTGACAAAACGGCAAATGCGAAAAATCAAAGGCGGTATGATAACGAATATCATCCCCGCTGAGAACTGAATCTGGATATCTTTATCGGCGCATTCCGCTCGGTTGGTGCACCCCAAAACGGCTGACCGGAGCCGAGGCCTGGATTGCCCGCACAAGGGCGTAGTCGCGCAAAACCAACTTCGTACAGCAAAAACTCCAAAATAATTCCCAAAAATTTTCCGTCCGCTCAGTGCGGGAGCAAACCGCCAGGATATTTTTTTCCGCTGACGAATGCTGCGCCCATACGCTGCACAAAACATAGACAAATGGCTTTACAAACATACATCTTTCAGAAAAACAATGTCACGCAGGATAATCGTCAACGCGATTTCTGAAAGCCGTTCTGCAAAACGGCAATGCGTTCCGGCAAATCAAGGAATGTTTTTACAATGCCGGCCGGAATTCGAATGCCATGTTCGCCGGCGCACGACAATCGTCACGGAATGTTGCGACAGCAAGATTGCAAACATTCTCCCGGCCGCACGCCTCCCGCCGGCTGTCTCTATAAGGTCTTTGATGACGGGCAATTGCGACTTGCGGCCGGCCGCTGCCGAAACGACATTCGCAGACCGCCGGCGACTTCCGCAAGGCGGACTCTCTTTTGCGAGGCAATTATCCGGCAACGCGGGTATCTGCAAAACATGCCGAATCAAAACACGATTCCTCAGGACTTCCGGATGCATATTTATATATATCTATTTTTTGTGCTGCTCCGGAGCCGTTTCGGATGCTTTGTGCGACGGCCTGCAAAGAGAACACAATTACGATTTTCGGACAGCGATCGATCGTCGCAACAGAAACAATTTTATGATCCGCACGACGGACATGCTCCAATCGCCGTGAAGAAAGACTCAACTTGCGAAGCAAAAAGTGTCGAGAAATTTTTTAGTACTTCTTGCACATGTTGATGCATCAAGTGTAAAAATATTTAATAAAGCTTCTTTGAAAGACCATTTTGCACGACACCACGGAAGGAGGTGAAAAAAATGGCTAAGAAGAAAGCGAAAAAGAAAGTAGCAAAGAAAAAAGCGACGAAGAAGAAAGCCAAGAAGAGAAAGTAACAATCGCTGATTGATTTTCAGCGATGGCCTACGCCTCTCGGCTAGGCTCGCAGTATTGCGATAGCGGCGGATGTCATGCCACGGCGACGTTCGCCGCTGTTTTATTGAACACTTGTAAGCGTCGTCATCTAGTCTATAATGCTTCCCGTGCGAACGATTGCGGTATTAAATCAGAAAGGCGGTGTCGGCAAGACGACAACCGTGGCGAACCTCGGCGCAGCCGTGGCGGCACGCGGGTATAAGGTCTGCCTTATCGACATGGACCCGCAGTCCCACCTGACGCTGCACTTCGGCATCGAGCCGGGCGAGTCGCAAAGCAGCATGTACGATGTGCTGACCGCCGACGCCCCCCTGCTGGATGCGGCAGTTGAAATCAGCCCCAGTCTGTCCGTGGTGCCGGCCGTCATCGACCTGGCCGCCACCGAGGTCGAACTAGCCTCCACAATAGGACGCGAGCAGATACTCCGCGACCGGCTGGCGGACACGAACAACCGTTTCGACTTCGTCATAATCGACTGTCCGCCGAGCCTGGGCCTGCTCACGTTGAATTCGCTGGCCGCCGCCGACGAGGTCGTCATTCCGCTCCAGCCTCACTTCCTGGCGCTGCAGGGACTGGGAAAACTGCTGGAGACAGTCTCGCTCGTTCGCCAGCGGATTAATCACCACCTGACTGTCGCCGGCGTGATACTCTGCATGTACGAGTCGAACACACGCCTGGCCAGTGAGGTCGTCGCAGACCTGAAGGAATTTTTCAACAGCGTCCGCGACCGGCACACGCCGTGGTCGGATACGAGAATCTTCGAGACATTCATCCGCCGGAACATCAAGCTCGCGGAGTGCCCGTCGTACGGAACGACAATTTTCGATTACGAGCCGGCATCGAAAGGCGCGGAAGATTATGCCGCCCTTGCTGATGAGTTCCTGAAGCTCTATGCAGCCGACCGCCCCGCCGAACAGCCTTCCGCCGAACCGGCAGCCGAGCAGCCGACGCAGGAGGCGCAGCCGGAGCCTGCCGACACTCCTGAACCGGAAACACCCCCGCAGGCCGCCGATAATACAGCTGTCGAGGCGACGCAGCAGCAATGAACCCGGCAACGCAACTGAATCGCCACCGCCGAATCGTTCTCTGCGCCTGTATTCTTTTATGGATCATCGCTTTCGCCGCCACTCACATACCCGCCGAAGAAATGCCTCGCATAACCGTCCGGGATGTGACATTGCATGCAGTCGGTTATTTCTGTCTGGGAGCAGTATTTTGGCTGACGATTTTCGCATACCGCGGACGGGCGAGCCGCAGAGCGATAACAGTGATAATAATCCTGGCGGCTTACGGCGGATTCGACGAATTGACGCAACCCATAGTCAACCGTTGCGCAGCCTGGGGCGACTGGTTCGCCGACATAGCCGGCACAGCAACCGCAGTCGCATTGCTGGAAGTCATCGAGCATCTCTCGAAACGTCTCCATGCGACAAAAAAGCCCGCGGCCGATTGACCGCAGGCTTTTGAGATTTCAAATTTGAAATTTCAGCTTACTCGCCGAAGCCTGCCTCTGCAACGTCTATCGCTTTCAGCAGTGCCTTGGCCTTGTTTAGCGTTTCCTGGTATTCGTTTTCCGGCACCGAGTCGGCCACGATGCCTGCTCCAACCTGCAGGTAGACCTTTCCGCCGCAGGCCACCATCGTCCGCAGCGCGATGCATGTGTCCATGTTGCCGGAGAAATCCACGTATCCGACCGCACCGGCGTAAGGCCCGCGGCGGGTCGGCTCGAACTCGTCGATAATCTCCATCGCGCGGATTTTCGGCGCTCCGGACACCGTGCCGACCGGCAGGGCCGCTCGGAGCGCGTCGAAAGCGGTCTTGCCCTTCGCCAGCCTGCCCTTGACGTCCGAGACAATGTGCATCACGTGGCTGTAACGCTCAACCGTCATGACGTCCGACAGTTCGATGCTGTTCGGCTCGGCCACCACGCCGACATCGTTGCGGGCCAGATCGACCAGCATGATATGCTCGGCGCGTTCCTTTTCGTCGGCCAGCAGTTCTTCTTCCAGTCGTTTATCTTCCTGCTCGTTCGCGCCGCGAGGCCTCGTACCGGCCAGCGGACGGTTGGTCACTACGCCGTCCTCGACGCGGCAGAGGATTTCGGGCGAGCTGCCCACCAGCGTCAGCTCGGGCATGTTCAGGATGAACATGAACGGCGACGGATTGACAACCCGCAGCGCCCGGTAGATGTCGAAAGGCGACGCCGTGGTGTTGACCGCCAGTCTCTGCGACAGCACGACCTGGAAAATATCCCCGGCCCTGATGTATTCCTTGCAGGACTCGACGGCTTTCTTGAAAGCGGCCTTGGAAAAGTTCGATTCGAACGGCTTCTGCGGCAGCTGTTCCAGCGTTATCTCGCCGACGGCGTGCCCGCCGCCTTCCTGCAGCCTGGCTATCGTCCGCTCAATGGCCTCGCAGGCTTCGCCATAGGCAGTGCCGGGATCGCCGTTGATATGCGCGTTCGAAACGACCTTGATGGTCTTGGAAACGTGGTCGAAGATGACCATTGTCCTGTACAGGCAGAAGCCCAGGTCCGGCAGGCCGCGGTCGTCGGGCGGGCCGTCACCTAACTTTTCATAGTAGCGCACCATGTCGTAGCCGGCATAACCGACCACGCCTCCGGTGAACCTCGGTAAACCGGGCAGATGCATCGCCTTGTACATGCTTATCATCTTCTGCAGCTCGGCCAGCGGGTCACTGCTGGTTATCTTTTCCTTGCCCAGGCCGGGCCTGCTGATGGTTATCTCGTTCCGCCTTGCGACAAATATTGCTTCCGGGTCGGCGGCGGCGAAGGAATATCGCCCTATCTGCTCGCCTCCGACCACGCTTTCCAGCAGGAATGCGTGGCTGGACGGTGCGAAGCCGGGCGGCTTGGCCAGTCGGAGGTACGCCGTAACGGGCGTCAGGGCGTCGGCCAGAAGCTGGCGATAGACCGGAATCGTGTTGCCCTGTTCGCTGAGTTTGCGGAACTCGTCGAAATTCGGATAGTAATGTTTCATGTGTATGCAGTCTCCAATGCCGTAAACGGCATGTTTTTACTCTATTTTTACCTTATAGAGTATCGTCACATTATGGGGGTCAACTGAAATGTTCGGGCCTGTTAGGATTTGCCTGGACTATGTGTGCGCATTGGACCCCAGGAGGGTCCAGGCGACGCCGGCAGCGCCTATAGCGCCGGCATTGTTGCCGAGGCGGGCAAGCACAATCCTGGTTTTCGGCTCGGTGAGCTTCCAGTGCAGGTCGCGGAAATGCCGCATGAGCGGCTGGAGCAGTTTTTCGCCGGCCTTGGCCATGCCTCCGCCGAGAACGATTTCATCAGGGTCAAAGATATGGCAGATATTGACGCAGCCAAGTGCAAGGTAACGAACTGCTTCGTCCCATACCTTTTCTGCAAATTTGTCGCCGGTCGCGGCAGCCTCGCTGATATCACGGGCGTCCAGGCTGCCCTTCTCAGCGAGCACCGCCTTGAGCGAACTTTCGCAGCCGCCCACCTTCAACATGCGCATAGTGCGCTTCGCAATGAATGTCGCCGAGCAGTACTGCTCCAGGCATCCCTTCTGGCCGCAGCCACACTGCTCACCGCCGGGAACTATTATCATGTGGCCGAGTTCGCCGGCCATCGAGTGCGAACCATGCACAACCTGTCCGTCGACGATAACCCCGCCGCCGACACCCGTGCCGAGCGTCAGCAGAACCATGTTGCGGGTTCCTTCGCCAGCGCCGCATATGAACTCGCCGTAGGCCGCGGCGTTCGCGTCGTTCTCTAGGACGGCCCTGAAACCCGTAGCCTTTGAAACCATATCTCGCAGCGGGCAGTCGTCCATGCCGGATATGTTCGGCATGGCAAGTACGATGCCGTTCGGCATGTCCAGCGGACCGGGCGAGCCTATGCCGACGCCGACGATATCGCCGTTGGACAGCTTATGCTGCTGCATAAGTTGCCTGACGCCGGCGGCCATCTGCGCAACCACGCCCTTGGCGCCGTCAGACGGCGTGGGAAGCTGAAATGTTTCGCTCGCCCTGCGATTTTCATCGACCAGGCAGAACTTGATGAACGTTCCGCCCAGGTCTATACCGATGCATGACTTGGCCATAATTATCCCGGTAAAAACTCCACAATCAGTCCCGCTACCTGCCGCCGTTTGCGGCGAGCCAGTCCTCAATCACCTTGACACGGTCCGCCAGCGGCGAGTCGACATTATAGCCGGTGAAGGTCGGCGCAATCTGGGCGAGAACGTCGACGATGGCTTTTTCCGCGGCGGCGACCGGCGACTTGGCGGTTATTGTTTTCTGCAGCTCGTCCAGCAGCGGTTTGACGGCCTTGGCCCCCATCGCCTTGAGTTTATCGACGGCGGCCTTGCGGATCGCTTCGTCGTTATTGGTCAGCTGTGCGGCGAGCCTGGCCACTTCCTGGCGGTCGGCTTCCTTACGGGCCTGCTGGGCATTGGTTATGATACCGCCCAAAGTTCCCATCTGCTTGGCGGTCAGTCTGCCGCCAAGCTGCGTTTTAGCCTGCTCGGCCAGCAGAACGGCCGAGTCCCAGTCTTTCTGCTTTGAGAGCGTCTCCAGCCTGTCCAGAAGCCTTACGACGGCATTCTCAAAGGCGGACGGGTCTTTCTGGTCGGCGATTACCTTCACCGCGGTCGGGTCGTCGGCAGCCAGCATCGCGTCCGTCCATTCGACCCATACCTGCGACGCCTTATCGCTTCCGCCGGCCGCGTAAAACTCATACGCTTCTTCAAAGCTGGCGGCCGCTTCGGCAGGCCGGCCGGCCGCTGCCAGTGCAAGCCCCAGGTCGTGCTGTGCGTCGGGCAGCTTAGGCGATTTGGCCGACTTGAGCAGTCTGACGAGTATCTTCATTATTTCGATGCGATGCTCAACGGCGTCGCTGCGGCCGGCCAGGCTTGCAATGACATCCGCCAGCGCGTCGGCATCAGCCTGACCGAGAATATTCATAGCTACCTGCCACGCCTGATCTCGCACGCCTGCGGCCGACTCGACCGCCGGGTCGGTCCTTTCGAGAATCGTCTTGAGGTGGCTGCGTCCGTCGAGCGAACCTATCGCCGCTATGGCGGCCTGGCGAACGCCGCGGTCCTCATCCCTGACGATCGCAATCAGAACGTCAGCCGATTTTTCGTCACCGAGTTTGGCAAGTCCCTTTACGGCGGCCAGCCGAACCGTCGCGTTGGTGTCTTCAAGGGCCTTCTCCAGGATCGGGATGAAATCCTTCTCTCCGACCACAGCCATGGCCGTAAGCAGCGACTCACGAAGCGCAACTCCCTCCGACGACGAGTGCCCGTTACGGCGATATCTTCTGATGAGCGCCTCGGCTGCGGCGTCGCGGTCCTTTTCTTCGAGCGGCTGCTTTTCGACGATGCACGCCAGCGCCAGAGCGGCTGCGCCGGCGACCTGCGGATTGTCGGAGTCTATCGAATTGATCACTGTGCCTGCGGCCGCCACGCTGCGTATCTGACCCAGCGCCGTCAGAATCGCCTCCTGGACAGACGGACTTTGCTCGACCTTGAGCCTGTTCATGAGCAGCCTGACGGATTCCTTGTCGCTTCCGTGCGCCATGAGCATGGCCGCCGCACGCCGGACGCTGTCGGACTCGTCAGACAGCATCGTGCGTATATCCGCGATATGCTCTTCGGTCAAAGGTTCGTTATTTGAGATTCGCGACTCGGCGATTTTGACGGCTACCGTGCGAATGTCCGGAAGCGGATCGCGCAGCATATCCAGCAGCATCTTGTCCCGCTGGGCCGGCGGCGTCGCGGCGTAAATGTCGTTCATGGCCTTGGCGAGCCTGGCGCGAAGCTGGGCGTTTTCAGCCTGGATTACGTCGCGGTTCCTCGCCAGCCCTGCCGCCATGTCGGAAATCCACTCGTAGGGCTTTTTATCCTTGTTCTGCGACCACCATTTTCGCCATCGCAGCGCATCGTCGCCGAAGTTGCGAATGCTGGTGACATTGGCGAGCGACTCGGCGGCGGCTGTGCGAATCTTCGGGTCGGAGTCTTCAAGCAGATTCACAAGGGCCTCAACCGAACGCTTGTCAACCAGCCGGCCCATTGCCGTAATCGTATCTCGCCTCACGCCGGCGTCGGCGTAGCGGTCCATCGCCAGTTCGATGAGCGACTCGATGACTCCGCCGTCGCGATATGTGGTCAGCGCCCTGGCGGCCGAAACGCGGACGGCCTGGTCAGAGCCTTTGAGCATATCCATGAGCGGCTTGATAAACTGCTCCCTGTCCAGGCCGCGGGCCGCGATTGCATCTGCGATTGCTATCTGGGCGGCGCTGTTGCCGAAATCGGAGAGAAATTTGTCAATCGCCTCGAATGCCTGAGGATAAGTGCGGGTAAGCAGCAGCGACGCTGCCTCGAAGCGGGTCTTGGCGGTTCTGGTCGGGTCGGAAAGCTGCCTCGTGAGTGTGTCGAACTCCGTCTGCTCGGTCTCGGTAAGCGGCGGATGTTTCCCGCCCGTGCAGCCTGCAATAGCAGCCAGTCCGAATAACCCGATGAGCAAGAATGTTCGCCGCGCAGCCTTCATTCCACCTTCCCAAAAAACCACCCAGACAGCTGCCTTTACACTATCCTCAAGACCCGTAACTGTCAAACAGGCTGGCTTGCAAACTGGCAAAAATCTGGCTAATTTGCTTCAGCCGGTCCCAGCGGAGTAAAACCACCGTTGCATTGCGGCCGGTGATTGGTAGGATATCGCCATGGCAGAAGGAACGTTTTCGAAAAGTTCAGAAAATTCGGCAGCGCCGATTACCTACAAGGATGCAGGCGTCGATATCGAGGCCGGCGACAAGATGGTCGAAGACATCCGTCCGCTGGTCGAACGTACACATTCCCAGCGGGTGCTCGGCTCAATCGGCGGATTCGCGGGCGCATTCAGGCTCGATTACAACGAGAAGCTCTTCAAGCGCAACTATACAGAACCGGTGCTGGTAAGCTGCACCGACGGCGTCGGCACGAAGCTCAAGATCGCGTTCGGCATGAAGAAGTACGACACGGTCGGAATCGACCTGGTCGCAATGAACGTCAACGACCTGATATGCTGCGGCGCCGAGCCGCTGTTTTTCCTGGACTACCTTGGCGTCGGCAAACTCGAACCGCCGCGAATGGTCGAAATACTCAAGGGCATAAGCGACGGCTGCATTCAGGCCGGATGCGCGCTGCTTGGCGGCGAGACAGCCGAAATGCCGGACTTCTACAAACCCAAAGAGTTCGACATGGCCGGCTTCGCCGTCGGCGTCGTCGAGCGGAAAAAAATGATAGACCCCTCCAATGTGAAAGCCGGCGACGTTGTAATCGCGCTGGCCTCTGACGGGCTTCACTCCAACGGCTACGGACTGGCCAGACGTGTGCTGCTAGAGCGGGCAAAGTATAAACTAACCGACAGGCCGCTGGAGCTTGAAGGTGCTTCCGTAGGCGAGGCGATGCTGAAGCCGACACGGATTTACGTCAAGGCGGTCATGGATGTGCTGAGCGTCTACAAGGTCAAAAAGGTCATCAAGGCCATGGCGCATATCACGGGCGGCGGGCTGCCCGGCAACCTGCCCCGCGTTCTGCCTGCCGGTCTGACCGCGAGAATCAAACGCGACTGGCCGGTGCCGCCGATATTCAAACTCATCGCCGACAAGGGGCCGGTAGACCAGATAGAAATGATGCGAGTGTTCAACATGGGCGTCGGATTCGTCATGGTCGTCGCGCCGGACTTCGCAACGTCGATAATGAACCGCCTGCGCAAAAGCGGCGAACGATGCTGGGAACTCGGCAAAATCCGCAAAGGCGGCGACGAACTGCAGTGGGCATAATCACTGTGCCAACGGCACAGTGATTAGAGCAGGAGAAAAGTTGAAAGCAGAGAGTAGAAATGCAGCGGGGATACGATTTCCAGAACCGCATTTCCGCCATGGGAAAAATAATCTCCTGCGGTCCGCTTTCTGGAATTATTCAAGCATCGTCGACAGCGGCTTGATGGAATGATGACTACAGCGAACTCAACTGAGTTCCTTATCCGCCAATATCGCAAAACAGATCGCCCGTCCGTGCGCGAAATTTGCGCCGAAACCTGCTGGATGGGCGAAAAAGACCTCCGCCGAATCCCCGACGAATGGATATGGGCCGAATTCTGGACCAGGTATTTCACCGATATCGAACCGGCCAACGCATTCATCGTCGAACAAACCTCCGAAAAAACCGCTGACGGCTGCGTCTGCGGGTACCTGACCGGCACGGTCGACCTCAGGCGGCACGAGCATTACACGTGGCGTCTGCTGCCTGGAATCGTGGCGCACGTTATACGCAGGCGGCTCATCCGAAAGCAGCAGTCGCGGCGTGCGATATTCGCCATGCTCAAGTCGATGCTTCGCAACGAAACAGCCATGCCTGCGGCGCTGCTCCGCCGATATCCGGCCACTTTTCACACGAACCTGCTGCCGTGCGCTCGCGGCCGGGGGCTGGGGCGAAAACTTCTGCGGGAGTGGATTCAGCGGCTCGCCTCGCTCGGTGTAAGCGGCGTGCACGCCCAGCCGCTGAGCATAAACGCGGCCATCCAGAAACTGCTCGTCGGCGAAGGTTTCCGCCTCGCCGCCAGCAGCTGGATTCGCGCGTGGGAACATATCGACCCGCAGCCGATCGATGTGCTTACATTCGTGCGTGAAATTTGAGAGATTTGAAAAATTCCGGCCGCCACAAACGGTTGATATGATGTGCGGCTGACCTGTATTATGTTCACAAATAAATACCCGGAAGAAAGCGCGTATCTGAACTGAACGGTAGAACAGGTGATCAGGTGACCGCAGACGAAACGCATTTTAATGCACACACTCCGGCACATTACGTCGCCGTATCAACTGCTCTCCTGCTCCACTGTTCGCCTGCTCTGGACAAGCCTGGGAGCTGACAATGGATAACAAGCCCACGGTTCTTGTGGTCGGTTCGCTGAACATGGACGTCGCCGTCCGCACGCCGCGCATGCCCGCGCCCGGCGAAACGATTCTCGGCAACAATCTCGTGATATCGCCCGGCGGCAAGGGCGCCAACCAGGCCGTCGCGGTCGCCAGAATGGGCGCCCGCTGCATAATGATAGGCCGCGTCGGAACCGACATGTTCGGCAGCCAGATACTCAAGGGTCTGCAGGACGAATACATCGACTGCTCGAGCATACTGACGACCGAAAACGCCCCCACCGGCGTCGCAGTGATAATGGTCGACTCCAAGGGCGAAAATTCAATCGTCGTCGCCAGCGGTGCAAACGCGCTTCTCACGCCGGACGACATCTTCGGCCACGAAAAACTTTTCGAGCAGGCCTCCGTCGTGGTGCTGCAGCTCGAGACGCCGATGCCGACAGTCCGGGCCGCAGCCGACATGGCTAGACGCAAGGGATGCAAGGTGATACTCGACCCCGCGCCGGCTCCAGCCTCCAAAAATCTCTGCTCGGAGCTTTGCAACGTGGACATTCTCACGCCCAACGCCAGCGAGGCCGAGCATATAACCGGCAGCAAGGCCGTCGAGGAACGCGTGGACAAGGCCATCGCCGGCGACCTGATAGCCCGCGGCGCGAAGGCTGCGGTGTTGAAACTCGGGGCGCGAGGCGCGCTGGCCGTCGACGCGGCAGGACATTTCTACACCGTGCCGGCATACAAAGTGGACGTGGTCGACACCACCGCCGCAGGCGACGCGTTCACAGGCGCGCTGGCCGTCGCGATTGCATCCGGCATGGGCCTGCACGAGGCGACGCAGCTCGCCGCCGCAGCAGGCGCACTGGCCTGCACGAAAATCGGCGCACAGACCGCCATGCCCACCGCCGCTGAAGTAAAAATGCTCATGCATGACCAGCCGAGGTAAGATTATTTCAGATTTCAGATTTGGGATTTCGGATTTTTGCGGGCGGTATTTTATGATTTGTTAAAATTAAGCAAATCTACGAATCGTGAAATTGCCACATGAACACATACAAAAGCAAGACCGGTAGAATATATGAGATAGAAGGCACGGCTAAGAACTGCACCTGGGATGAAGAAACACATGATTGGAAACTCATCGACGATACCCGAGATGGGTTTGTGCTGCTAAAAGATATTGAAACTGATCAAAGGTTCGCCATCGATTTCAATTATCAATCTGGCCGCTGGGTTGGTCGCCCCACAAATAATGGCTCAATAGATTACTGTCGCACTGTTGAATTGTAGGTTTAAATAACGCTATGCGTGGGTGCAGAGCACCCACCCTACTTCTTCCCAATCACCGTCACTATGCACCGCCGCGTGCGTGGGCCGTCGAACTCGCAGAAGAACACCGACTGCCACGTGCCGAGCGTCATTCGCCCGCCTGAAACCGGTACATGGGCCGAGCAGCCGACCATGGAGCTTTTGACGTGGGCGGCTGAGTTGCCCTCGCCGTGCCGGTAAAAACTCTGCCGCCACGGAACGGCCGTATCTAGCGCTGCCAGAATATCGTGAATGACGTCCGGGTCGGCGTTTTCGTTAATCGTCACGCCGGCTGTCGTGTGCGGGACATAAATGGTAACCACGCCGTCGGCCACGCCGGATGAGTCTATCGCATGCTGCACCTGCGGCGTTATGTCGATCATTTCGTCGCGGCGGTGCGTCTTGACGTCGAATTGTGAGGTTGCGGTGTTCACAACCATATTAAAAAGAAACCGGGCCGCTGAATCAACAGCGACCCGGTTGAAAGTTAATTCTACGTCGTCGAGCTAACGACCACGTCTCCTCAGAATTAACTCCTTTTCCTTCTAATTATAGCCAGTGCGCCGAGGCCAAGCAGTGAAATCGTGGCCGGTTCGGGGACTATTTCGATTTCAACGCTGTCGGCCGCGACAAAATATGCTTCCGCATCAGCCCATGCTACGATGTCGCCGCCTGGCGTGCCCTGATAGGCACTGGCTTCCGCGTCGTAGCTCACCTGCAGGCTGAGAGGTATTGCGTAAAATACCGTGAAGTCAAGTGTCCCGGGCGACAAATCAAAATCGGGCATCCATTCAAGCTGCGTGTTGGGATCGAGTTCTTCCTGGTACTTAAATGTGTCATCCTCACCGTCCTGAGTGATTTTGACAAACAGCCTGGCTCCGTCATTTATACTGTCGACGGTCCATGTGAACGTCGGCCGCAGATTCGTTGTCACGTCCATGTCTTCCGGGCTGGTGATTGACGGAATGGCGTTCCACGTGTCAGGCGTTACGCCGCTGATTGTCCAGCTGTAAATACTGTCATACATTCCTGTGCCGTCACTGGTGACTACGTCGATATACCATGTGCCGTTTATCGTCAGGTCCTCAAATGCCATGTCTTCATCGGAATCAAGATAATATTCGCCGCTGGAATCGTTGTTCATTTCTTCAGGGCCGCCCCATTCGGAATTCATGATGCCGACACCTTCAATGGTAAGGTCGGAGCTATTGAGGCCCTCTATATTGACAGTGAAGCCGCCCTGATAGCCAATACCATCCGAAGTAAGATACTTCGCCGCATACATCTCGATGTAGTTATCAAACACCTTTGCCTGTGCGGAGCCTGCAGCGCATACCAGAACCGCAGCAAAAATAACAAACCATCTCGTCATGAGATTGCCTCCATTGTAAAAAAATTTTACTAAAAACTCTCTTTACGCGGACACTGCCGCTTGATCGCTCTCGTTTCGTTGGAATGTTGAGCCGAGCACGAGAGAAACAGTCAGAAGATTATCCCACAGAAATCGTTCTCTGCAAGTGTGTTACACAAAAAAAATAAGGTTAATGCCGTAGTTGAATATAACTATTTTGATAGCAAAGTCTTATCGCCGACCAACTAACTGTTCGTCTCGCCGCGGTCTGTCTGATGGAAGTCGACGGATATCTTGCCGCGAATGGATTCGAGCCGTGCGGCGCTTTTGCCTATGCGCCAGACGAGCAGCATCATAGGCAGGCGTCGGTGGTCGTCGAAGGTTATGATAATCCGTCCGAATCCAAGCAGCCGCTCGAGGAAGTCGCCCGTGTCCACCCGCGTGCTGTATTCCTCGCGTGAAATCTGCTCGCCGGTCTCGGTCGGCCCGGTCTGGATGTTGAGGTAGTTCGGCGTAATCGCCACGTAGTAGAACAGTCCCCGCAGCCATGACACACCGATGGCAAGCAGGAATATGAGAGCGATAATCAGGTAGCCGAGACCGTTGATGGTGACCGAGAGTTTTTTGAACATGCCCAGAAAATCGCCCAGCCAGTCCATGAACGACAGCCACAGGAACAGGACAATCAGGCACAGCAGCACGATAAGCAGCAGCTTGACGCTCATCTCGTATTCGTCGACTAGGAAGTTGACGAAGAAAATGGCCAGCCATATCCCGCCGACTATCCCGGCATGGTCGCCGGTCGGGCGGATGAACATGATAATTGCGGCGACAATCGACGCGATGATGGTCGGCACGTAAAGCACCTTGCGGCTCCAGTTGAACACGACCAGCCAGTCGTTGATATCCGGATCGTCACGAAGCTGCCTTTCGACACGCACCCGCGAACGGATTGTTCTTCGCAGCAGCAGCCACGAGAGAACGCCCAGTACGATCAAAACAAACGGAACCGAAAAGACCGCCCATTTCTGCCATTGCCATTCAGCTATCATGCATGTGCCCCTTTATTCATGAAAGTGCGGTTGTAAGAATATCAGCCCGCTGCCTGCTGCAACAATCAAAAAACGCCCGGTTGCGTTTTGCGTATAAAAACGCAGTCCATACACGGAATGAGTGAACCCGTACGGGCCACCCATCGCCGGCGCATAACAAAGCGGGGCCCGTACGGACCCCGCTTTGTTTTTACTGTTCCCGCCTTCGCCAAGACTTCCGCCTGCGCTGAAGCTACGGCGAGACAAGCCGGCGTGACAAGCCCTGCTGTCCGCTTCCTGTAATTTACCCGCTCGCTCACGCTTGCGGTTAGTCAGAAGCGGAACACTCCAAATGCTGCTGCCTGCTCCCTATTCCCTACTCCCTGCTTTTAATACATGTCGTCCATTCCGGCGCCTGCGGGGGCTGCGGGCTTTTTTTCCGGAATCTCGCTGACCATCGCATCGGTGGTCAGCAGCAGGCCGGCAACGGAGGCCGCGTTCTGCAGCGCGGTGCGTTCGACTTTTGTCGGTACGATTACGCCGGCCTCGATCATGTCGCAATACTTTGCGGCCAGTGCATCGTAGCCGAAATTCACATCGTCGCTTTCCATGACCTTGGCGGCGACGATGCTGCCGTCCAGACCGGAGTTCTCGGCAATCTGCTTTATAGGCGCGACCAGCGCCCGGCGGATGATGTCGATACCGGTCGATTCGTCTTCTGTTGCGCCTTTGAGCTTGTCGAGAGCTTTCAATGCACGCAGCGGAGCCACACCGCCGCCCGGCAGTATGCCCTCTTCCACGGCTGCGCGGCAGGCGTGCAGAGCGTCCTCGACGCGGGCCTTCTTTTCCTTCATTTCGACTTCGGTGGCCGCCCCGACGTTAATCTGGGCCACGCCGCCGGAAAGTTTCGCCAGGCGTTCCTGGAGCTTTTCCTTGTCGTAATCGCTGGTGGTGGCTTCGATCTCGGTCTTTATCTGCTCGATGCGGGCCTTGATTTCAGCATTGCTGCCGGCGCCTTCGATAATGGTCGTGTTTTCCTTGTCGATGCGGACTCTCTTGGCCGAGCCGAGGTCGGATATCTGGATGTTCTCGAGCGAAAGGCCCATGTCTTCCATGATCGCCTTGCCGCCGGTGAGAACCGCGATGTCGCGCATCATTTCCTTGCGGCGGTCGCCAAAGCCCGGCGCCTTTACCGCACAGCACTGCAGCGTGCCGCGAAGCTTGTTGACCACAAGGGTCGCCAGCGCTTCGCCTTCGACGTCCTCGGCCACGATAACGAGCGGCCGGCCAGACTGGGCGATCTTCTCCAGCAGCGGAACAAGGTCCTTGATGGCGGAAATTTTCTTTTCGTGAACGAGGATGAACGGCTTTTCGAAATCCACCTCCATCGTTTCGATCTTGTTGATGAAGTGAGGCGAAATGTAGCCCTTGTCGAACTGCATGCCTTCGACCAGGTCAACGTTCGTCTCCAGGCCCTTGCCCTCTTCAACGGTGATTACGCCGTCCTTGCCGACCTTGTCCATGGCGTCGGCAATCTGCTTGCCGATGGTCGCGTCCTGGTTGGCTGCACAGGTGCCGACCTGGGCGATTTCCCTGGAACTCCTGATGGGCTTGGACATCTTCGCCAGCTCGGCCACGACTGCCTCAACGGCCTTGTCGATGCCCCGCTTCAGCTGCATCGCCTTGGCGCCGGCCGCGACGTTCTTGAGGCCTTCTTCGAAGATGGCTTCGGCATAAATGGTCGCCGTGGTCGTGCCGTCGCCGGCAATGTTGGATGTCTTCGACGCAACTTCCTTCACCATCTGGGCGCCCATGTTCTCATTGGGGTCTTCCAGTTCGATTTCCTTCGCGACGGAGACGCCGTCCTTGGTGACGGTCGGCGCGCCGTACGATTTTTCGAGCACGACGACGCGGCCCGTCGGGCCGAGAGTCACCTTGACCGCCCGCGCGAGCTGCTTGACGCCGCGACGAATGGCCTCGCGGGCTTCAGTATCGAATACGATCTTTTTCTTTGCCATATCTGCTGCTCCTGTGTTGTCAGTTGTTTTTCAGTTTAGATGATAGCCAGTATGTCGCTCTCGTCCATCAGCATGAATTCCTCGCCGTCCAGTTTGACCTCGGTCCCGGCGTAGCTGGCGAACAGGACGGTATCACCCACGGCTACCTGGAACTCCGCCCGTGTGCCGTCCTTCAGAAGCCTGCCGTCGCCAAGCGCGAGAACTGTGCCCTTCTGCGGTTTTTCCTTCGCGTTGTCGGGCAGGACAATGCCGCCCGCGGTCATCTCGGCGGCATCGAGACGCTTCACCATAACCTTCTCGCCCAAAGGACGAACATGCCCGCATGCCTTACAGGTCTTCGGTTTGTCGCTGTGGGGCGACGACTTCGATGCTTTCTTTGCCATCGGTTAAACTCCTTCTTTTTTCGAATTCATTCGAGTTCGTTGCAGTTTAGTTGACTCGCAATATTTGGAATTAAAAATCTCAAATTTCAAATCTGAAATTGCTTTTCAAAAAAATTTCTATTCCTGCCCGCCGAACCGCAGCATGTGGTTCAGCCGGTCCATTATCCTGTGAATCTGCCGCAGAAGGTCTTCCAGCGCCAATGGCTTGACCACCACGCTGAACGCAGCCAGCCGCAGCGCGTTTTCCAGATACACCCGGTCGCGATGTTGCGTGACCACGACAACCGGCAAAGCCTCGTTGATCCGGCGTATCATACGCAACAGCCTCATCACGTCCAGGTTCCAGTCGGTCTCGTCGTCCAGCACGGCGGCGTCGGCCTGTCCGGACTCGACAACTTCAAGCAGTTCCCGGTCGCTTGAAACGCGATGAGTCGTCAGCCACTGCGGGCCGACAATCTGCTGAATCGCGTTCTGCCAGGTTTCAGCCTCGCCGGTGACGACCAGACTGAGCGGATTTCTGCGATGCTGTGTTGTCAGAACCATAACTAAACCTGCCTGTTATCGGGCCGACGCCGCAGACTCGGGGCGCAGCCCATCCACTATTTTTATTTGCAACGCCGGTGCCAGCGTTTTTAACTTTCTGTAATTACGATTGTTACGCAATAAGCACCTCTGGCGTTTTCTGCATAAATCTGCCGTATATGGTCTTCCAGATGGTTTTATCTGCTTTATTGGCAGGCCGCCGGCCTGCATTTTACGGCCCGGAGAACGAGACCGACCTTCTCCGTTGCTGCAGCACAGAAAAAATACAAATCCCTTGACCCGCCCTGGTTGGGCGGTTACTTTATCCCGACTTGTCGCATGACGGGCAGCGGATTGTTTCCGCTGCCGACACAACGTCATGTAAAACATAGTGTTATTCAGACATGCTCTATGCCCGGATGCACAAATCCGGGACAGACGGTGGAGGTGTACACCTTGTCAGCCGAGCTAGTAAAGCAACTGATCGATTCAGGCATCCACTTTGGCCATCGCGCCAGCCGGTGGAATCCGAAGATGAAACCTTATATCTTCGGCAAACGCAACCTCATTCACATCATCGACATCAAGGAAACCCTTAAAGGTATCCTTCTTGCCAAGGCGTTCATCGGCAAGACGGTAGCGGCAGGCAAAGACCTGCTTATCGTCGGCACGAAGCGTCAGGCCCGCAAGGCCGTCCAGGAACACGCCGAACGGACCGGCATGCACTGGGTCAACGACCGTTGGCTCGGCGGCACACTGACCAACTTCCGCGAAATCCGCAAGCGTGTCAGCCGGCTCGATTATCTCGAGCAGCTCGAAGCCGACGGCATGCTCGACACGTATTCGAAGAAGGAAGGCGCCTCCCTTCGCCGTGAAATGCGCAAGATTCAGCGCAACCTTGGCGGCATCCGCAAGATGACCCGCCTGCCGGGCGCGCTGCTGGTAATCGACCAGAAGCGTGAGATTATCGCCGTCCGCGAAGCCAGGAAGATGGGCATTCCGGTGGTCTGCCTGCTGGATACCGACTCGGACCCGGATATCGTCGATATTCCGATTCCCGGCAACGACGACGCCATGCGTGCAATCGACCTGGTCGTCAGCACGCTGACCGACGCCGTCGCAGAATCTATGAAACTTCGCCAGGCCCTCAGCAAGGACTCCGGCGAAGAGCAGCCGCGTCGCCGAAGCAGAAGGCCGACGATGGGTCGGGCCGAGGACGCACCGCCCCAGGCCGAAGGCAATGCTGCCGAGGCCGACGCACCGGCCGAGACCCCCGCTGCCCCGGCGGCAGATGCGAAACAGGCGTAATTGCCGCAAACTCACGACTGACACACCAGATTTTGGGAGCGTATACAGAGATGGCTGAGATTACAGCTTCAATGGTAAAGGCCCTGCGTGAAGAAACCGGCCAGGGCATGATGGAATGCAAAAAGGCGCTGCAGGAATCCAACGGCGACGTAGAGGCCGCCAAGGACCTTCTTCGCAAGAAGGGTCTGGTTTCCGCTGCGAAGAAATCCGAGCGGGCCACCAGCGAAGGCCTCATCCGCATAGCGACAAACGGCGACAAGACCTCGGCCGCCATGGTCGAAGTGCGGTGCGAGACCGACTTCTGCTCGCGCAACGATGTTTTCCAGAAGATGGTCGCCGACGTGGCGAACATGGCCCTGAAGATGGCGAACGGCAAAATCGAAGCGACCGCCGAAATCACCAACGCCGTCCAGAACGCCTTCAACAAAATCGGCGAGAACATGGGCTACGCCCGCGGCATCAAGATATCGGCCGGCCGGGTAGGCGCCTATCTGCACCACAACGGCAAAGTCGGCGTGCTGGTCGGCATCGACGGTCAGATATCCGATGAGACAATCAACGACATCTGCATGCACATCGCCTTCGCCAATCCGATGGCGCTGCGGAAAGAAGACGTACCGGCCGATCTGGTCGAAAAGGAAAAGAAATTCGCAAAGCAGGAAGCGATCGACTCCGGCAAGCCGGCCGACATCGCCGAAAAGATGGTCGCAGGCAAGATAAACAAGTTCCTTGCCGCCAACGCCCTGCTCGAGCAGCCTTTCGTTCGTGACGAAAAGCAGAAGGTAAAGGACATTCTCGGCGGCGCGAAGATAACGTCTTTCGCACGTTTCGCCGTCGGCACAACGGACTAAGAAATGGCCAAGTCGCCCGCGTACAAGCGAATACTCGTCAAGCTGTCCGGTGAGTGTTTCAACTCGGCGGAAAACTGCGGGGTTGATGCATCAGCCGGCGACAGACTGGCCAGCGAACTGCTGCCCGTAATCAAGTCGGGCGTCCGGGTGGCGTTTGTCGTCGGCGGCGGAAACATAATCCGAGGCGGCAGGCTTGTAGAAAGCCGCATCAGGCGAACCACTGCCGATTATATGGGCATGCTGGCCACGGTTATAAACGCCCTGGCCCTGCGGGACATTCTCGAGCATAACGGCGCAGCCGCCGTCGTAATGAGCGCGATACCGATGGGCGCGATCTGCGAGAGCTTCTGCCGCGACAAGGCCTTGGAGTATCTGGATGCCGGCAAGGCGGTTATTTTCGCGGCAGGCACGGGTAATCCGTATTTCACGACGGATACCTGCGCGGCGCTGCGTGCGAGCGAAATCGGCGCCGAGGCCCTGATAAAGGCAACCAAGGTTGACGGCGTGTTCGACTCGGACCCGATGAAAAACCCGGCCGCAAAAAAATACGACCGGCTGACGTATCAGAAGGCCATCACCGACCAGCTTGGCGTAATGGACCTGACGGCCATTTCGATGTGCATGGAAAATCGGATTCCCATTATCGTGCTCGAACTGTTCAGGCCCGGCAACCTTGTTTCGGCTGTCGCCGGCAAAGGCGTGGGCACGCTTGTAAGCAATTAGCGGAGGCAAAGGGCGCCCGATATCCATTTAAAACCACGACAGGAGAAACTTGCCATGGCTATGGATGATATCCTGCTGGAAGCTGAAGAACGTATGGAACACGCCCTGGAATACCTCAAGCAGGAATTCCGAGGCATCCGCACCGGCCGGGCGTCGGTCGGCCTGGTGGACCATATAAAAGTCGAATACTACGGCTCACCGACGGACCTGCGTCAGCTGGCGAGCATATCGACGCCGGAGGCGACTTTGATTGTCATCAAGCCATTCGATCCGCAGTCGCTGAAGGATATCGAGCGTGCGATACAGGCCAGCGAAATCGGCATAACGCCGAGCACAGACGGCAAGGTAATCCGCCTGGCCGTCCCCCCGCTGTCCGGCGAACGGCGTCAGCAGCTTGTCGGCCAGATTAAAAAGATGGCCGAGGCTGAGCGCGTCGCCGTACGAAACGCTCGTCGCGATGCGAACAAGGAAGTCGACCGGCAGGAGAAGGCGTCCGAGATTACCGAAGATGAGGCCCGCAAGGGCAAGGACGACATCCAGAAGCTGACCGACGACTATGAGAAAAAAATAAACGATCTTCTCGCCGCAAAAACGAAAGAGATCGAGGAAACTTAGCAGACTGCGCGGGCATTTCGCCGATTAGTTGTTATACTATCCGCCCTGCTGCTTCGAGGGGAAGTAGCTCAATGGTAGAGCAACGCCCTTTTAAGGCGTAGGTTCTGGGTTCGAGCCCCAGCTTCCTCAGTTTTCAAACACCCCCGTATGGGGGTGTTTGCGTTTATACAGGTCGATCGCCGCTATCCGCAATGCGATTCAGGAGTTTTTATCCAGCCATCTTTTGATAACCGCGCCCCTGAGGGGTCGGAGTTGCTCCAGCCTGTCGCTTATCTGCCGGCGAATCGCATCTCTGTTGTCCATTGCAAAACGTATTTTTTCCATCAGCAATTGCGGCAGGCGGTCGTCGTCGCAAAGCACGACGTAATCTTCCAGGCCGAATATCCGCATCGCCCCGCTGTTTTTGTGATAATAATAATTTTCGAGCGATATTCCGACGGTTGGCACGCACCCGCCCAGCGCGAAGATAATCGGATGATGCTTCATCGCAACGCACAAATTGGCTAACCGGTAGCAACCGGCTGCAATTGCCGGGTTATCCCCGTGGTTAACGATGCCCCGTCGCCCGCTGCCGGTCATGTTCTCCATCACTTCCCGGAAAGCGTGCTCGTCGTATGGGTCGGTCGGCACAAAGGCTATCTGCAGGCCGAGATCGTCACATATCCAGTCGCAGGCGATGGCGAGCAGCTTCATGATTTTTCGCTGCTGCTCGGGCGACTGGCCCCAGTAATGGATACTCAATGCGGCATACGGTTTGCCGGATTCGAGCCCGGCTGCGACCAGCACGTCGTCAACCGCTGATTTTTCCGGCGACGGAAGAAACAACGCGTCGTCGAAGGTGCATTTGGCGCGGTCGTCGGTTATGCCTATCGACCGCAGTTCTTCGATGGAATCCTTCGGATCGCGGACATAGATGAGTTTGGCTTTTTTGAAGCCCCACCTCGCCAGCCTGCGGCTGAAAAAATCGTTGAACATGCCGATGGTCTGCCCGGACATTATCGTGGGCACGCCGAGCAGCCACGCCAGGCGGACAAGCAGCATGTTATCCCACAGCCGGCTGAGCGTTCTGCCTGTAAGGTAGCCGCCGCCGGAAAGAAACAGCAGGTCCGACCTGGCTATCAGCTTCAGCAAATCGGTCATCTTCGTGGGCAGCAGAAACGTCGGCAGCCGCATCCGCAGCAGAACCGCGTTGGATAAAAGCAGCGGCATAAGCGCGAAATATTTTTTCTTGAACTGTTTGTCCGAGTCCGGGTAGTGCGGACGGGTATTGGCGTCGAAAAACGCCTCGCGGGGGGCAATCGCCGTCACGCAGCCGTGCAATTTGCCGGTTCGTTCCGGATGAGGAGTAAGAACCGTCACCTGCGCTTCGGGGGCAATTCTGCGACAGAGATTCAGGTTCTCTGCGAGCTGCGCTTCGTCTCCCATATTTGCATAGCCGTATCCACCGGCGATAAGAACCTGTAAATTCGACCCTCGGGGAGCCCTGGATGCAAAACAGTTTGTCATCGCCCACGGCAAACGATATGCCATGCGGATGAGCATGAAAAACGGCCGGATTATTCGCTTTGCGAGTCTGGTTGCCGGATCCAGAATCGGCTTCATGCGATCAATGATATAAGCAGCCAGTCGCCCCTCAGACATGGCGACGATGGTCCGCACAGGAACACGACCCATGCGATGGAACAGCCGTGACAAATGAATAACCTTGAGCAGACGGAAATATGTTTTTCGTATTTCATCCGCCTGTGGAATCGCCTGTGCATGAGGCAGGCCGCCGATCCGCGATGCGGCGTCGGCAAAAACTTCCTTGCTCCGTATCCTGACAGCAACATCAACATGCTTGAATTGCGTGGTATTCCTTTGCGAAGCGAAAACCTCGTCGATCCCGCACGATTCAATATGAATCTTCTTTTCGGAGGTGAGTTTTCGCAGCGCACCAGGCAGTTGCCGGTTCCTGACGATGAGATACGAAGTGCCGGCCGGATCGTCAGCCCTTGCGCCCCAGGCATCTTTGCAGGAGATATCGGCATCGACACCGAAGAAATCTCCGCAGTACAGGCATGCCTCCATCGCGAAAAAATAATTCCGCCACATGCTGGTCCAGTGGGAATCGAACCGGTTATGCCTTATCTGCCGGTCAGGCAGCGTAAAAAGCGTGTTGTAATTCGACGCATCCCGGCTGCCCTGCTTGTCGCGGCAGTTAACGGTGAAACTTTCACCGCCGGATATGCCGAATTTTTTCGCCATCACATCGATAAAACATGCACTGACGTTGTGGCTGCACGCGAGCGCGAACGTGTAGCGGATTTTGTCGGTAATGGCGGGAGGCATTTTTTTCAGCCCGCGGATGATGCATGGCAAGGCAACCACGGCGAATCGTCCGGAGGCGCTGCGGAGCATATCAAGCACATCCTTATAGCACAGAACCTGGTAGGCGGAGCATCGGGATCCGTCAATCTGCTCCGCTGTTCTCAGAATATCGACGGTGAAATGCTGCTCCCCTGCTTTTCCGTCGCACGCGCGTGCCGCTATCACGCCGTCGATTTCGCCCTTATCGAGCAGCCCTTTAAGCACAGCCGCCAGCAAACCGCCTGAGGGGCTTGCCAGCCGCATGGCCTCGTCGCTGTCATACCCGACGAAACATTCAGTATCCGCCAGGCCGAAGTTTTCACCGGCCGCCGCAGCAGCTGCAGCATATCTGACGATAGTTTCCGGCGAGTTCGGGCAAACCTGCAGGCATTTGCCGCAGTTGCTGCACCGGGCGGCATCAATCACGGGGACATGCATGCCTGCGCGCTGCGACCAGGACATTGAAATGGCTTCCTGCTCGCATGCCGCTGAACATAATCCGCATCCGAGGCAAAGCCCGTTTTTCAATATCACGTCTTCTATCATGGCAATCAATTCCTGGTCGGCATATCACGCACCGGCAATAAACTCGCCGCGAATCGACTCGACGATATCACGGAATTCGTTTATTTCCATGTTGTCCTGATTAAAATACAACACCCTGTCCCAATCGAAGCCGGGTTTTGTCATATCAAGCTGCAGACTTGCAAGATCGAGATTCTCGTCGAGTTTTTTCTGTTCAAGCAACTGTTTCCACAAGGTTGTGCCCGGAATGGGATTGAACAGATAAAACCCCATAATCTCGCACTTGCCGGCGTTTTTGCGAAGAAATTTTATGGTCTTGCAGAGGTCTTTTTTGGTTTCTCCGGGCAGGCCAAACATAAACGACGCGCCGCATCGCAGCCCGTATTTGTCACACAGGTTTATCACCCGCTGATGATCCTTAACCGTAATGCCCGGGCCCTTTATTCTCGTCAGGAGTTTTTGCGAGGCAGTCTCGGCCCCGAACCGCACGAAACGGTAGTTGAGTCTTTTGAAAAGAAGTATATCCCGCTCGTAAATCATATTTGACCGGCAAAAGCCGCGAAACGTGACCCGTTCCGGTATGCCTCGATCTTCCAGACCTTCGACAATCTGAACGAGACGCTTTTTGTCCGCCAACCACAGGTCGTCTATTATCGCGATTTCGTTCGGCCGGCGGGTCTCGACAATGTGTGTTATTTCGTCGATAACGCTCCCGGCACTTCGCAGGCGGAATTTGTCTTCCCAGAACGTATGTGATGCGCAAAACGTGCAGTTATACGGGCAGCCTCGGCTTGTGAAGACCGGATCATCCCTGGAATATTCCTTATGCCGGTAAGGCCAGGGTATCGCATCGATATCGCTTATCAGTTCCCTTCGCTGGTTAACTGCAATCTCTCCGTTGTCACGCCAGCAGATACCCCTGATGTTTTTCAGCGATGCCGCCATGTCGCCGGCAATATAATGCTCCACGAGCTCGCAGAAAGTCAGTTCGCCCTCACCGAGCACGCCTATGTCGAACTCCGCAGGCAACTTGCCGGGCAGAGAAGTTACATGGTATCCGCCGAGCACCGTCAGGCAGCCCGAAGCCTGCCTGCAGGCGGCCGCAAATTTACGGGCGTCCGCGACAACCTGGCTGACAGAACTGACGGCGAGAATGTCAGGCCTAAAGTCAATCGCCTCCCCGGGCGTATCGACTATGCGGATATCTTCCGGAGCAACCAGCCCTCGATGAACAAGGCTTGAATACAGGTAGCCTAAACCAAGCGGCTCCAGGCCGAATGTCTCGTTCTCGAATCTCGCGCAATATAAACAAATTTTGGCCATAGGTTCAGGTTCCGGTGCCCTGTCGTTTCAGGTTGCCCCTCGTCAGTATCGCTACCGCATGCGTGCCGCCCTTAATCGGCGCAAGTATTTTCTGGCCGGTGAAATCCCTTAATTTGCCCAGGATGCTTTTCTTGGGCTGAAAGCCCGGCGAAAACGGCACATCGCCGAGGTGGCAGGCAAACATACGGCAGGCGACATTGTTGTTTTTTGCCCACACTTTCACGGCCTTGCGCGAAATCGCCCAGAGATGGCGCGGCGGGTCGAGACCGTGCAGTATGCCGCCGGAGAGCATTATCCAGAGCATCTTCAGGCGCGAGAATCCGCTGTTCATACGGATTTTATTGAAACGGTAGCCTATGTTCAGATGCGTATAGGCCAGATACTCCAGTGAATCTCCGTTGGGATACTGCACGACGAAAATGCCGTTGTCTTTCAGCAGGCCAAGCACCCGCCACAGAAAGACGGTCGGCCGGGGAAGATGCTCTATCAGATGCCGGCAATATATAAAGTCAAACTTCTCATCCGTGATCTCGTCAAGCCGGGTCGCGTCGCAATTATACACGGTTTCAATGCCAAGCTGTCCGGCGGCAAACTTGCTGGATTGGGCGTCAAGGTCCACATATACGCCCCGCCCGTAGCCAAGCTCCTCGAATGCCTTGCAGAAGAAACCGCCCCCTCCGCCCACGTCGAGCATGGTCATCTGCCGGCCCGGCTGTAAACCCAGACGCGGATAAAGCATCTCCGCAATTTCGCGGAAGCGAGGCTGCAGATTGGCATCGAGGTTTGGCAGAAAGCCATCGTAAAAGGCTTTGAGCGTTTCGTCGTCTGGCATGCGTTGAACGAACCCGCTGCCGCAGTCGCGACACTGGCATATCGGCCAGTCGCCCATCATGTAAATGTAAGCCGCCTCGCCGCCGCAGAACTCACATGTCCGGCTTGCCTGTGCCGTTGTCATAATTAACAGGTTTCCCGAATTCCAATTTACGAATTGCCGGCTTTCGCCCGCATCAGTCTCGCCACGGATTCCGTCAGATTCGCAAGTATCTGGTCGTGGCTGTCGGATGTTTCTCCAATCGCATTGTACTGCCTGACAAATTCCAGATGCTCGCACACCACCCACGAATAGTTCTCGCAGAACGGAGCGGATATGTCCGTTGCGGGCTGGTTGCATGCAGCGTCCTGAAGGCGCTTTTTCAGGGCTGAAAAATCACCCTCATCGATGAGATATTCGAAGATAATGTGATAAAGATAGCTCGCGAGCTTGCCGCCATCGGGCGAGAAATCGCAGGCCTGCCGGAGCAGAGAACGGAAATCTTCACGCTTCAGCAAATCAAGAGTCAGCCCTTTGCCGGAATAGTGAGGCCGGCCGGAGCATATCACGGCCTTGCCATACATCAACGCTTCCAGCCCGACGTTGGAAGAATGCACAAAAACCGCTTTGCTCCTCGATATGAGTTCATGAATACTGAAGTTTCGTACGATGAACGTTTTTTCATCGAGTTCACCGGGCGGCAAATTGCTCGTCTCGTCCTTGGGATGAACCTTATGGACCAGTTTCCAGCCGGCTGGAAGATTCTCGCGAATGAATGGCAACATCTGGGCGTAGTCGTCAAATACGTGCAGGCCGGTTATTACATTCGCGTCGTGCGAAAGCTGACCCGGGAAAAACAGTATCTTTTCGCCCGGTTTAATAAATTCATCCAGCGCGGCCCTTTCTTCCTCGGAAGTCGATTGCGAATACTTGGACTCGATTCCGGCCTTCCATCCGGAGATGAAATCTTCAAGCCGCCCCGCCTGCTGCGGAGTCAACTTTCGCGATTTGACGGTCGGCCAGTTGTAATCCACACGATTGAAGCCGCTGAAGAAATGCATCCCGCGGTCATCGACGAGCATCTTGCCCTTGAAGAAGCTCGTTTCCCACAGGCACGTCGGAATATTCAGCTTGCGGGCTTTGGCGTAGAGAATTTTCGAAATCGGCTCGCTGCCGTGTGCAACAATGGCATAATCGGGTTTGAGTTTCTTCAGCAGCCGTTCCGCACGCCATGCGAATCCGTAATAATGCCTGAACATGCCGGAATCCGAGTACACGTGCTCCCTGTCTGTCGGGTAGTCGGCGGTTATATAAACCTGGGCCAGGCACCTTGGAAAATCGATATCGTCGCCGCATTTCCTGAGGTATTTCCGGCGGGTGAGTTGTTTAATTCCGGCAAAACCGCCATCGGACAGTGTCATATATTTGTACCGCCCGGCCGCCTCACTGAGCTCCTTTGCCGGATAATAATCCGTGCACCAGTAATTGACGAAGACCACCTTGGCCCCGCCGTTGTGCAGCGTATCGATAATCGGCATCGCCTGGGAAATCGCATCCGGAAAATTCATTTGAAAGATAACTATCTTCATCTTTGATGCCTTTTAGCGCCTGCGAAAGAGTAAGCCGCGATCATATGTGCCCACGTTATACCATCAGTGCAATGTGATTTACAGCCCGGTGGACAGTTATACGACAAGCCGCACTGATTACAGATGCTTCGGCAAATCGAATATCTGCGGCAGGAATAAACCACTGTTTTCCTCAATTCGAGCATTGACGAATGCCGAGAATCTTGTAACATACTCGTCCCCGTCGGGTTATTCTCACGGGACAGCCGGTGCATTCCGGCTGGGGCCTTTTTCGGCAGTAATTGTTCGGCCCCATCGTCTAGCGGACTAGGACATCGGGTTTTCATCCCGGTAACAGGGGTTCGATTCCCCTTGGGGTCATGGCGGCCTGTATTCATGAACGAATGCAGGCCGCCGTTTCTTTTGCGCCGAAAGTCAGTTACAATCCCCCTGCCATGGAAAACAACTTGCCCGCGACAACTCCGCCCGTCCGCACGCCTTTGGCGCCGCGATTGGTCGCCATTTTCGCCATGTGCGTCGCGGTGCTGCTGGCTGCTGTGCTCGGGGTAAGAACCATATCCAGCCCGGACATCGGCTATCACCTGGCGTACGGCGAGGAGTTTCTCGATCACGGCAGGATCGTGGATCACAACGATTTCATCTACACGCTGCCTGACCCGACGCTGGCCGACAGGCGGAATCTCAGCCCCGGCAGCTGGTACGACAGGGAAGGTCACTACCGTTTTCCGAACGCCAACTGGCTCAGCCAGGTAATCATGGCCGCCGTGCACCGCTGGTTCGGGCCTGTGGGCCTGTCGGTGCTGCAGGCGGCGATGGTGCTGGCGGTGTTCCTGCTGATAACGGTGATAATGCTGAAGCTCGGCGTTCCCCCGCTGCTGGCCGGGGCGGGAGTTCTGCTGGCCGCGATGACGGCCTACGACCGCTTCAACCTCCGCCCGGAGATGTTCGGATACACTGTGCTGGCGGCGCAGCTGTACCTGCTTGTCGTGGCGAAATTGCGATGGCGCGTCGCAGCGGCGATGGTCGTGCTGCAGCTGCTGCTGGTGAACCTGCACAGCTACTTCCTGCTGGGGCTGGTGCTCACCGGTGCGGCGTTCATCGACCGCGTCGTGATGGCGATATGGCCGAAGAAAAATGTCCCGGCCGCGGAAGCTCCCGATTATCGTCGGCAGGCAAACATGCTCGCCTTTGTTCTCGTCGCGCAGATTGTCGTATGCTTCATCAATCCATGGACGTGGCGGCTGGCGATGCTGCCGGTTGACACGCTGCTGTTCATGCAGAAGCACCATATCGCGGGCGACCCGGCTACGGCGACGCACCCGTGGTCGTACATCGGCGAAATGTACCGTCCGTTCGCGCCCGGAGCGTTCCTGGAGTTCAAATCCACACAGGCATACCGCATACTGCTCGCGGCGGCGGCGCTGGGATTTGTTCTCTCGCTGCTGAAAAAACGTTTCGCCTTCGCGTTGATAATCGCAGCCATGACGGCTGTCTCGCTCTCCATGCGCCGTAACATCGGGGTAGCCGCGATAGTCATAACGCCGCTGGCGCTTGCGGCAAGCTGGCAGTTCCTGGCCCCGGTCATCGGCCAGACGCAATTCCGTATGCGAAACGCCGCCATCGCAGCCGCCGGCCTGGTGCTGGCCGCAGTGTGCGGCTGGTTCACGCTGTCGGTCGTCGACCAGCGATTCTATTACGAAGAGCAATCGCCCTACCGCTTCGGAACCGGGTTCTCGCGGCTGAACCTGCCGCTCGACATGACGCAGTGGCTGACCGAGCACAAGCCCAAAGGCCGGATATGGGCCGACTGGGACGCCTCGTGCAGTGTGCATTACTTCACCTCGCCCCGGCCGGACGTGCCCGCTCTGACGAACATATGGGCCTATCCGCCGAGCGTCATGAAGGAAATGATGGACTTCGACTACGCGGTGCGCCCGTTTGACGAAGCCGTTAAAAAATACTCGCTGGAAATAGCCGCACTTCGCGTCGGCCGCGGAACAATAAAGCTCGTCGAGGAGCTAAGCCGGGACAGCAAATGGGCGGTCGTTTACATCGACGGCATGCACGTGCTGTTCCTGCGCCGCGGCGGGCAGAACGATGGCCTCATCGACGAGTGCGAAATAACCGAGGCCAATCTCAAGACCGCCAAGCTTATCGACCATCTCAGGACGACAGACCCCGTGCCGGCCCACGCGCTGTACAGCTGCGGGCTTACGCTGGACCGCCTTGGCTGGCTGACGGCCGCCGTGGAAGTTTTCGAAGCCGCCGTCAAGGAAGACCCCGAATCGTACAGGGCGTGGAACATGCTGGGTGTCTGCCTGGCCAAACGCGGAATCATCAAGGTTTGCGTGAAAGACCCCGGCCACGTCAGGGATTTCAAAGCCGCACGCGACGCATTCAGCAAGGCACTGGAGATCAATCCCGGCTATACGGAGGCGGCAAGGCACCTTCAGGAGGCCGAAATGGATATCAGCAACCCCAGCCGGCACCTGCCGAAGCAATGACCGTGGACGCCCGCCCGCAGTGGTGATAAACTTACCGCCTGTTATTTTAATAGTTCCGAGTTCAGAGTTCTGAGTTCTGTGTTTAAAAATCCGCAATTTCAGTTGAGAAGGATTTATCAAGATGGAAGACACATACGGCAATCTCATAAGTTCGCTCGCCACGGCAAACGACAAACGCATCGTTCTGCTGGTGATGGACGGCCTGGGCGACTGCGATAACGACGGCAAAGGGACGGCCCTGCATCTGGCCAGGAAACCCAACTTCGATGCGCTGGCCAAGACAAGCGCACTGGGCCTCTCAGTGCCGGTAGCCACGGCCATCACTCCGGGCAGCGGACCGGGGCATCTCGGACTGTTCGGCTACGATCCGATTATCTACCAGGTCGGCCGAGGCGTGCTTAGCGCGCTGGGCGTCGAGTTTCCGCTGGAGTCCCGAGACGTTGCAGCCAGGCTGAATTTCTGCACGATAGACAAGGCCGGCAACGTGACCGACCGCCGGGCTGGACGAATTCCCGACGAAGACAACAGGCGTATTTTGAAGATGATTCGTGAAAAGTTAAAAGCTCCCGCCGGCGTTGAGGTGTTTTTCGAGACCGAGGCGGAGCATCGCGCCGTAATGGTCATACGCGGCGACGGACTTGATGAGAATATCGGCGACACCGACCCGCAGAAAACCGGCATCCCGCCGCTTTCGCCCGTCCGCCCGCCTCACGACAAGTCGAAGACGGCCGCCATGGTCGCGAACATAATCGAGCAGGTGAAAAAGATTCTTGCCGACGAACCGAAAGCGAACATGATTCTCGCCCGCGGGTTCGCCGAGTTTCCGAAGTGGCCGACGTTCGCCGCCCGCTACAAGCTCAAGCCCGCAGCCGTCGCCGGCTATCCGATGTATCGCGGCGTGGCCAGGCTGCTCGGCATGCCGGTGGTTTCGCAGCCGACAACCGCAGCCGACGTCTGCAAGGAGACTGTCAAGGCGATGGCCGACCATACGTTCGTCTTCGCGCACTTCAAGTACACCGACAAGACCGGCGAAGACGGCGACCTGGCAGGCAAGATCAAACGCATCGAGGAAATGGACGCCGCCCTGCCGACGCTGCTGGCCGGCAAGCCGGATGTACTTATCGTCACCGGCGACCATTCGACCCCGCCGAGCCTGAAGGCGCACAGCTGGCACCCGGTGCCGGTGCTGATGAAGGCCCCACACCTCCGCGGCGGCGACGGCGCGCCGTTCGACGAAGTGCACTGCCGCAGCGGCCAGATCGGCACGATCCCCGCAAAGGAACTGCTGCCGCTCGCCATGGCTCACGCCGAAAAGCTGGAAAAATTCGGCGCGTAAAACCATCGGGCGGCACGGCTTGCTTGTCAATCCGTGTTCGCTGAAAAGCAACCCGTACTCGCCACCCGTCAAACAAAAATAAACGCGGTCCGTACCGGCCGCGTTTATTTTTACTTTCCGCACTGCGGGAAAATGGTAATCCGCAGGTGCGTGCAGCCGTAAGGCACGAGCGTTATGGTTTCCACTTTTTTCGAAAGCCGCTTCTTCAGCGATTTTTCATCAGGCAGCGGAGGCGTGAGATAGAACATACCGTTGCCTTCCGCGGTTGCCTTGGTCCAGTTCGGCTTGCCGTCGGGGTCGAAACCGGCCCGCATGACGGTTTTCGTCGGTTTCATTTTCCAGCCGCGAACCTTCCTGGCCGGAACGCGCAGAACAATCGGGGCCGCTTCCAGTGACCAAGGATCGGGCGAATATTCGCGATGAATTACTTCGACGTCGCGGTCCAGCGTTCCGGCGTCCAGGGCAAGTGCGTAGTTCCACTCACTGGCCGGAAAAAGGTCCCACGCGGGCATATCCTTCGTCGAGTCCTTGTCGGCCTTGTCGACGCGCCAGTCCTCCGCGATGCCTAGCGAGTAGACCAGCGGCCCGCGCTCGATGCCGACGCCCCCGCCCGGCCAGCGGCTGAGCTTCAGCTTCATCGGCAGCACGAGCGTTATGCGGTCGTTGCGGTTGAACGTGCGGCCGATTTTTACGAAGCTGCCCGGTTTCGTCCTTATTTTCAGCGGCTTGCCGTTTAACAGCACCTTCGCGCCGCGGCACCATGCCGGAATCCGCAGCGACAGCGGGAACTTGACCGGCCTGTCCGTGCGAATATCGAAATCGATGCGATCCGAGAACGGATATGAAGTTTCCTCGACAATGGTTACTTCCCTGCCCCTGCCGGCACCGACCTTCGCGGTAATCCGGCTTGGCCCGTAGAGGGCGGCTGTCAGTCCGCCGGCCCCGTCGCTCAGCCACATGCGGGCGGCATAGTTCGGCATTATCCGGTTGACCTCGCCAGGGCAGCACATCGCGCCGTGGTGCAGGCGGAAGCTCATGGCCTTCGAGCCGCGGATGAATGGATTATGGTTGGACGTCCCGGTCGCGACAATCTGGTTGGGGCACGAGAAATATTGCAGGGCCTTGAAGTCGCTCTTGACTGCACCGGGGGCTGCGTTGAAGCAGGCACGCTCGATTTTGTCGGCCCAGGTCGCGTCGCCGGTGGCCAGCAGCAGATAGCCGGCCGACCATGTGTAATCGGCGATATCGCATGTCTCGTGGCTGTCCATCGGATCCCTGCCGCTCAGAAATTCGTTGGAGCTAGGCACGCCGTCGATGAGCATGTGGTATTTATCGAGTTTGCGGAACGCGTTGACGCCGGCGTCCAGATACTTGCGGTTGCCGCCGGCGAGATAGAGAATCACGCCCAGCTTGCAGATTTCCAGGTATGTCACGCCGTGTTCGCTGCCGCGCCGACTGCTGAGCATGGTTTTGACCGACCAGTCCTCGTTCGGGTAGCGGGCGTTCATCAGCTCGTATGCCCGCTCGGCCCGTTTCAGCAGTCTCCTGTCGCCCGTAACCGAGTACACCCAGCACATCGGCTCGATGTTGACGGCGTCGCGCTCGTCGCTGTAGGTGTACTTGTCGCCGAGATAATGTTTTGTCAGTGCCAGCGGAATTTTCCTGTCGCCGGTTGCGCTGTAATCGGCCATCATCGCGCGGAAGAACACCGCGTGCGCCCAGCGCAGCTTGGCCCGAGGAATGTCCACTTCCTTCTTGAGGAACTGCGGCCCGAGGTAGCCGTCGCGGTCGGCGTGCCGCAGGACATAATTCGTACTTTCGCGCGCCCTCGCCAAAAGAAACTCGTCGCCCAGCAGGTGCCCGCATCGGATCATCCCGTCAATCCAGTAGCCGGTCTGTTCATAAGGCCACCATGCGCCGCCGTCAACGTGCATGGTTCTCCTGGCCGCCCACCCGCGAGTGTTGAACGGATGCCCGCCGGCTTCGAGATGGCCGGTCAAGCCGTCACGCTGCTTCTCAAGGTAACATCGAATCCAGCCCTCGGGGCTTATGGATACAATAGGCAGTTCTTCGTACTTTGCAAACTTCCCCATGCTGCAATCTCCATTAAAGAGATATTTATAAATCACGCCCGGGAACCGATTCCGGGTCGTTTTCATTCTCGTGTACTGTCGTGCATCACTTCCTTTCATGCAAACAGCCAGGCGACCGGCATTACTACCCGTCGCCTGGCGTTTATTTCACAAAATCTCAATTTGTCAGGTGCGGCTTACAGTTTGCCGATAACCGGCAGGCCGCCGACCAGCGGCATGGCGTATTTGCGGAACGCCTCGGTTATGCCGTTGTGATCCTTGTTTATGAACTCGGCCGGCAGGTGCTTGGTCTCGCGGGCGACGTCTTTCAGTTCTGCCCGGAAACACTCGATGCCGTACTTGTCGCCCTCGCCCGTCCGCCTGAAGGCCACCGAGCCGTCGATATCGCCGGAAGTGGCGTACTTGACGGCGGTGCGGCCGGCAAGGCGAGCCTCGGCCTGGTCAACCGATGATGCGTACCCGGCGAAACTCCTCTGGAGATAGCCGAACGTATCGGCCCGGACGCGAAGCGACTTGTAGCTCTGCTTCATTTCCTTCTTGAGGTAGTCGGCCAGGAAGTCGCCCAGCATGCCCGAACCCGAAAGCTGGACGTTGCCGTGGCTGTCGCGCTCGACGCGGTGGCCGAGCCGCTCAGCCAGCGACGCGGCGACCGAAATGCCTGTCTCGTCCTCGACGCCTTCGGAGACGGCAATCTGGCAGCGGCCGAGGCGGCCGTAGACTTCCTTGACGTCTTCAAGGAATTTCGATGTCACAAACGGCTTCTCCGGCACGTAAACCAGATGAGGACCGTCGGTTTCGTCGCAGCGCCCGAGCGTTGCAGCCGCAGTGAGCCAGCCTGCGTGGCGGCCCATGACGATGTTAATCTTGATTCCGGGCAGCGAGGCCGAGTCGCGGTCGTCGCCCATGAACGCCGACGCGACGAATTTCGCCGCCGAGCCATAGCCCGGGCAGTGGTCGGTAACGCGCAGGTCGTTGTCGATCGTCTTGGGAATGTGGAACGTCCGAAGCTCGTAGCCGCTCCGGTTGGCCATCTCGTTCACGATGCGGGCCGTGTCGGCCGAGTCGTTGCCGCCGATATAGAAGAAATAACGGACGTTGTTCTTCTCGAAAACCTTGAGGATTTTCTCGCAGTATGCTTCGTCCGGCTTGTCGCGGCTGGAGCCAAGCGCCGCCGCTGGCGTCTGCGCGACCTTCTCAAGCAGGTCGGCGCCGAGGCCCTTGAGGTCGGTGAAGCGTTCCTCGACTATTCCTCGCACGCCGTTGCGAGCGCCCAGAAGTCTGTCTATCCGGCTGCTCTTCTGAACGGCTTCAATGACGCCGACGAGCGACTGGTTGATGACCGCCGTCGGGCCGCCTGACTGTCCTATAACCGCATTGCCTTTTGCTGAATCCGGCATTTCTGGCATCTCCGTTTCTACGTAGTTCTGAAATCTCAACAAGAATTTGCTCACAACAACATTCGATACACGCAACATCGCAATTATAGATAGTAGAAAGTAGACCGCAGGAGAACGAAGTATTCCAAACCAAAGCAATTCGCCAAATTGTGCATCCGGAGTATTTTCTACTCTCTACTTTCAACTCTCTCCTGCTCTAAGCTGTCAGCAACAGAAACTGTTGCTGTCAGCTTAGCTGCCAAGCATCTCCCGTTCGATATACATCGTGTCCCACTTGCCGCTGATGAATTTGTCGTGCGTGAGAATTTCCTTGCAGAGCGGGATGGTGGTCTTGGTCGGGAATATGACGAATTCGTCCAGCGCCCTTTTCGTGGTGGCGATGGCGTCAGTCCGCGTCGCGCGGTGTACGATAAGCTTTCCGATGAGGCTGTCGTAGGTCGGCGGAATCTCGTAGCCCTGATAGACGTGCGAGTCCCACCGCACGCCCGGTCCGCCCGGGGCAACAAAGGCGTCAACCCTGCCCGGCGAAGGACGGAAATTATGCGCCGGGTCTTCGGCGTTGATGCGGCACTCGATGCTCGAACCGGTCTGCTTTATGTCCTGCTGGTCGAAGTCCAGCGTCTCGCCGGATGCGATGCGAATCTGCCACTTGACCAGGTCGATGCCGGTGACCATTTCGGTAATCGGGTGCTCGACCTGGATTCTGGTGTTCACCTCCAGGAAGTAGAACCTGTTGTGCGAATCCAGCATGAATTCGACGGTGCCGGCGTTCTGGTAGCCGACTTCCTTCGCCAGGCGGACAGCCGACGCGCAGATTTCATTCCGCAGGTCAGGGCAAAGTCCCGGAGCCGGGGTTTCTTCGATAACCTTCTGCCGGCGGCGCTGCACGGAGCATTCACGTTCGAACAGGTGGACGACCTTTCCGGTCGAGTCGCCGAGAATCTGCACCTCGATGTGGCGAAAGTTCTCGATGCACTTTTCCATGTACAGCCGGCCGTCGTTGAACGCTATCTCCGCCTCGGCCTGGGCCTGCTTGAAGACGCTCTTCAGCGTGGCTTCGTTATGGGCGAAACGAATGCCCCGCCCGCCGCCGCCCGCCGCCGCCTTCAGGGCCACGGGATAGCCTATCTGGTTGGCGATGCGGACCGCGTCGGCCACCGTCTCGACCGCGCCGTTGCTGTCGGGCGCCGTCGGAACGTTGGCTCTCTTGGCGAGGGCCTTGGCCTGAATCTTGTCGCCGAGGGCCTTCATGCTCTCGGCGCTGGGGCCGATAAACTCGATTTTGCATTCGCGGCAGACTTCCGCAAAATGCGCATTCTCGGCGAGAAAGCCGTAGCCGGGATGAATCGCCTCGACGTCGGCGATTTCGGCGGCGGCTATGATTCTCGGAATGTTCAGATAGCTTTCCGAAGATGCGCCCGGCCCGATGCAGACGCGGTCGTCGGCCAGGTGCAGATAGCTGGCGCCGCGGTCCGCCTCGGAAAACACCGCGACGGTCTCGACGCCGAGCTCTTTGCATGCCCGGATGATTCGAAGGGCCACTTCGCCCCTGTTGGCGACCAGAATACGTGAAAACATACTTTGGCTCCCTGGCGAAGGCCTTGGCTACGGTCTGACCCGGAAAAGAACCTGGCCGAATTCGACCGGCTGGGTGTTCTTGACGCAGATTTCAGCAATCGTGCCGGCGCATTCAGCCTTGATCTCATTCATTACCTTCATCGCTTCGACGATACAGACTACTGTTTCGCTGTTAACGGTGGATCCAACCTGGACAAACGGGGCGCTGTCGGGGCTTGGAGCCGCATAGAAGGTGCCCACCATCGGGCTTTTGATTTCGAGGAGGTTTTCGGCCGGTGCCTTGGCAGCCGGGGCCGCTTCGGCTGCGGGTGCCGCAGCCACTTGGGGCGCCGCTACCGCCGCCTGGACCGGTGCAGGAGAAACGACATAAGGCACGTCGCCTGGGCCTCGCTTCAGCAGAACTCGCTTGTCGCCGTCGACAACGTTAAGCTCGGTCAGGTCGTTATCGACCATAAGCTTTATCAGATGCTTTATTTCCTTGATTTCCATCGATTTCCTGCCTTCCATGCCGCCGCCTGACGGCGACGTTCTGTGGCGTTTCTGCGGCATATGCTGCGAACACGAAAAACTATCGCAGAATCACAGCCTCGATATTCCTGGGCAGCGAACTCAATCGCCTCCGCCCGTCGGATGTCACAAGCACGTCGTCTTCTATTCTTACTCCGCCGATCCCCGGCAGATATATGCCCGGCTCAACGGTGACAACCATTCCGGGCCTGAACCTCACCTTGGTCCTGCCGCTTACGCCCGGCGCCTCGTGCACCTGGCGTCCTATTCCATGGCCCAGGCCGTGGGTAAACTGCTTTTCGTACCCTGAGGCGGCTATAAGCGACCTAGCCGCCCTGTCGGCCGATTTGCCCGTTTTGCCGGGGCCTATGGCCCTTATCGCCGCATCCTGTGCCCGGCGCACAACTTCATAAATTTCAGCCAATTTCGGCGGAATTTTACCGGTGAAGTACACACGCGTCAAGTCGCTGCAGTAGCCGCCGACCAGCGCGCCCCAGTCCACGAGAAGCGGTTCGCCCCTGCGAACCCTGCGGTTGCCGGGACGGTAATGCGGCATGGCGCCGTTTGGCCCGGCTGCCACGATGGTCTCGAACGGAGTGCCGTCCGCCCCGGCCAGCCTCACGAGGTAATCCAGCTCACCGGCAATCTGCCGCTCGGTTTTGCCGATGAACCACCCGGCGCCGCGGGCGGTAAGCTGCTTCATGGCCTTCTCGGCTATCGCAATCGCCCTGCGGATGGCGCGAATTTCGGTTTTGTCCTTTATAAGCCTGAGATTGCCGATGATTTCGTCTGCCGGCACGAGTTTTCGCGATTTGGAGCCGAGAGCGTCGAGTAGTGCGTCGCTGCCGGAAACGGTCATATAGCCGGCCTGGATGCCGATGCGCCTCATGCCGCCCTTTAGATGTTTCAGCACCGTCTGAGGCGTGAAGCCGCCGGTCGCGTCGATTTCTATATCGCCGCAGTCGCGTTCGGCCCATTCCCTGTAGCGTCCGTCCGTCAGCAAACAGGCCTTGCCGCGTGCCAGCAGCAGTGCGCTGTCTTCCCCACCGAAGCCGGTCAGATAGCTGACATCTTCAGGGCGTGTAATAAGCAGGCACTGGAGCCGGCCGGCCGCCGCCTTACGCAAGGCGACTTCCCGGCGACGTTTGTAAATGCTTTTCTTCTTCACGGTCGATTTCCGTATCATATTATAAGCCTGACACACTCAAGATGCAGACCCAAGAGCTTAACCGGACATGCCTGCTGCGGCAATGTGAATCTGGCGACAGCGGCCTGAAGCGGCAGCAAATTCCGCGGTTGACATTGCTGTTTTATGGCGTCGGGCCTACAATTCAGCGATGACCGACAAAAAAGATAATCCGAATGATCGCATCGCCGCCTGCCGCGAAATCATCCGCAAGCTTGGCAGTGCGGTTGTCGGATTTTCCGGCGGCGTGGACAGCACGCTGCTGCTCAGGCTCGCCGCAGAAGAGCTTGGAACGGACAACGTCCTTGCAGTCACCGGCGTTTCGCCCATTCATCCGGAGCACGAGCGCCGCACCGCCCGCCGGATCGCCGAAAAGCTGGGGGTCGAGCTTCTCGAAGTCGAAACGGACGAAATGAGCGACAGAACATTCACCTCCAATCCGCCCGACAGGTGCTATCACTGCAAACTGGCGATATTCGGGCAAATGAAGCAGATTGCCGACGAGCGCGGGCTGGCCGTCGTCGTCAGCGGAGCGAACGCCGACGATACGGGCGACTACCGCCCCGGCCTGCGGGCCGAAGAGGAATTGGGCATTCGCCGGCCGCTTCTGGAAGCAGGTCTCGGCAAGGAGGACATCCGGGCCGCCTCACGCATGCTGGGCCTGGAGACAGCCGACAAACCGTCGTCGGCCTGCCTGGCCAGCAGAGTGCCCTACGGCGACGAGATTACCCCCGAGAAACTCGCCCGCATCGAAAAGGCGGAAGCCGTTCTGCGCGACATGGGGTTTCAGCAGTGCCGCCTTCGCGACCACGGGAAGATTGCGAGAATAGAAGTTCCGCCTGACCAGATAGACCGGGCCTTCGAACTGCGGGGCGATATCGTCGCGGCCGTCAAACTGCTCGGCTATTCATACGTGACGCTCGACCTCGAAGGTTTCCGCAGCGGCTCGCTGAACGAAACCCTGTAAAGAAAACCAGAAAGGAGAAAGTAGACCCGTCTTCGTCCCTGCGGGACTACGTGGGGCAAGCCGCAGGAGAACTACCCGCGGCAGTGACAAACAAATAAGTCACCAAATAGGCATCTACTGCTTTTTCTGCTCTCTACTCTCTACTTTCAACTGTTCTCCTGCTCTAATTCATATGAAACAGGTACTGTTTCATACGAATTACCCGCCGGCCTTGGTGTCCTCGACGACGAAATTATCGTTCGCCCGATACCAGAGAATCCTGGAGCTTTTCATCGGCCTGACTGTGCCGGTAAGCGAATTGGTCTCTATCAGCGCAGCCGGTTTTTCCTTTGTGCCGAGGATGCGCAGCAGCTGGTCGTCGCTGGTATAGTGCAGGGTGTCGGCGGTAATCTTGCGTTTGATTTCAACGCCGTCGGTGGCGAGCACCTTGCCCATGGCCTTGAATTCCTTCAGCTTGCCGAGGGTGATGTCTTCCGAGCCGGGCACGAGTTTCTTATTAGTGTCTGCGGGTATTTCTTCCGCTGCGTCGAACTTCACCCACAGGTCGTCGCAGCCCAGCGTGGTCACCCGGCCTTCCGTCAGGTCGCCCCAGTCAACATGCTTGAGCCTGTCCTGCTTGACGAGATACTTGCCGCTGGCGAATACCATTTCGACGTCTTCCTTGGCGATAACTTCGCCGCCGCCGTCAAATGTGCCGTCTTCGCCCTTGGTTCGCGTGTATCTCATTATCCTGGCCCACTTGAGATAAGTCTGGTTGGGCCTCTGCACATCGGTTTCGTTCGCTTTGTCCGTTTTCAGCCTGGGGGCGCGATAGTCTTCGGCGGCGAAGGTCCCTGCCCCTGTAACGGTCATCTGGCCGGCCTTGACGTCGTATGCAAGCGTGCCGGTTTCCGTCTTCAGATTCACGCGACGCAGCAGGTTGTCCTGTTCGTCCTTGAGAGTCGATTCGACCTTCACGTCCCTGCTGGTGGTGACATTGATCAACTGCATCGACGCAAACTGGCTTGCGTCGAATCCGCGAGATTTCTTTTTCCCGTCATCGGCGGTTGCGGTTTTCGAGGCATCCGAAGACGCAGCAGCGATTTCGCCCTTCTCGAATTTCACCGTCATTTCCTGGCCTTCGAGATGCTCGCCGGCGCTGTCGAGTTTAACGTCACCCTCAAAGGCGGCTTCAAGGTCCGCCACCTTGTAATCCATCTCTTTAGACCAGCTGATGGCTACATCGCGGGGCTTTTCAAGTTTTTCGCCGCTCGCCTGTTTGGTTGTTCTGAAAAACAGGCTGCCCCTGCCGTCGGCTGTCATCCTGTCGACCTTCGGCGAGCGCCGGCCCGTTTTGTCTTTCGCGTCGTCAGGAGAAGACGCGATGAAATAGACCGTGACCTTTTCGCCTGTCATGTTCGGTCTGCGCTGGCCGTTTTCGAGCGAGGCAGCCTGGTCTTCCTGCTTCGAATAGAATCTGACATTGCCCTCGGCAATCATCCTGTCGATTCCAGTCGAAATCCATCCTTTGTCTTTCTTGTCCCTTTCATCCGGCATGGGCTTGGCGAAATAGACTGTGACCTTGTCGGCCATGGTGTCGCTGTCAGTCTGCGTGGCGACGACGTCGCCGGTCGCAATAACCCGTGTGGGATATTCCCGGCCGTCCATCTCAGCCATGAACAGGTGCATATTTTCGCAGTGAACGGCTTCGCCTGTTTCCGGCTGGGTCAGCTCGACTTTGCCGCATATTTTCGCCTCTTCGAATGACATGCGGGTTGTGCTGCTGCCGTCCGGCTGTGCGGTTTCATATTCCCTGATTCGAGCGATTGCGCCTTTGCTCCATTTGACCGTGACGGCCGTCTTTGATTCCTTATCGCCGGTTTCCGGCGCGGTGGTCGGCCTGGAAACATCTTCGATATAACCACTGCCGTCCAGGTAAACCAGTTTCTGCTTTCTGTCGAGCCGGACGTCTTCGGCGATGATTTTCTGTCCGTTGGCGGATGTCATCTGCACCGGCTTGTCGGCGGTTCCCATGAGCCGGCCGACCTGTTCGGGACTGCGGAAAATCATCCGTCTGCACGTGGTGAGGGTGTCCTCGGCGGTGAACTTCAGTTCCTCGCCGTCGGCGATTATGGCGACCTGCTTGCTGTCGGGGTTTTCCTCGTGTCCGATTGAACGAATCTCCAGCGGCCCCTGCCATGTGATTATCATGGGGGCATCGGGACTCTTTTCCGGCTGCGTCGCGGGTGCGGCGGCCGGCTGGGACGTCGGAATTTTGCCCGGACCGGTGGTCGGTGCTGCAGTAGTTCTGGGTTTCGCCCGCTTCTGCGAGGTCTGCTGCTCGCTCAGGCGGAAAATTATCGACAGCTTATCGGCGCCGCGAAGATGATTGGGGCCCTGGTCTACATGCACTCCGTGAACCGTATCTATGAAGTCCGCCCGAAGAACATTCCGTCTCTTAGGCTTGACCGTCTCCGTGTCGCCCTGGGTTGCGGGTTGGGTCGCCGGTTTTGTCGCCGGCTTATTGGCCGCCGCAGTGGTCGGCTGGGTAGCGGCCGGCTGCGTCGATGCGGAATTCTGCTGCATGTCGTCGGCATATTCATCAGGCCCGGGAGCCGTCCAATCCGGAAGCTCATCCGATTTCTTCAGTTCGCCCGATTTAGCCGAAGCGACGTTGCCGCCGGCCGGCGGCGTTACGGAATCGCCCGTTTCGATTTTCTCGTCGGTTGTTACGGTCGCCTCTTCAGCTTTTTCGCTCTGCTGTTCAGCTTCGCTGAGCTGGTTCGGCATCGAACGCACGATGACCTTCTCGCCCTCGGTTATCCTGAGCAGTCTCAACTCGCTGGGCGACTGGTTCCAGGTCAGCGAAAGCCCGCGCCCGTACATGTCCACATCTTTGGACAGCACCGTGACGGAGCCGGCCGATTCTATCTGCAGCAGGTCGTTGTCGAATTCCGCGCTTTCGAGATATATCTCGAGCTTGTCTTCCGGCCTTTCTTCGAGCGGCACGGCAGTTATTTCCTCGGACATATCGACAGTCAACAGCACATCACCGCTGATGGTTCCCTGCGTCACCTTCACGCTCTTGGAGATTTCCTCACCGTGAACGACAGCCTTTTTGCCGCTAAGGGAGATAGCCCTACCGTCTTTCGTATAGAACGTCACAACCGGCTCATCCAGCAGGAAAACCGTCTTGGACTGCTTGTCCCACGATTTGGCCTGGCATCTGGCGACGAGGTTGCCTCGTTCGTCCCGGTGCACATAGTTCAGGCCCAGTCCGCCGCTGGCGCCAACATCGCCTTCCGGTGCGGTATCACTCGCCTTGGGAGGCTCCACGTGCTCCAGCGATGTCCTGACCCCGGAGTCGTCGGAAGAGCCGGCTATCTTCCAGTACACCAGCACGACAACCAGTATCGCCACAAACACGCCAACGGGCAGTATAATGCGTCTGTTCATCACTCAGGGTCCTTGCCGGCCTTGTAGCGGGCCATAATGCCGTCCCACCTGCCGGATTTTTTCAATATCAGTTCGATGACTTCACGCACGCATCCCGCCCCGCCCGGCAGAGCGGTTACATACGCCGCCGCGTCGCGGACTTCCTGCGGGGCGTCGCAGACGGCAACCGGCATCGCGCAGTTGCGGAAAAGCGGCAGGTCCGTCAGGTCGTCGCCGATAACGGCCGTCCTGTCGGAGGCAACGCACAGCTCCGCCAGCGCTTCCCTGAATGCGGGCAGCTTGTCCTTTGCATTCAGACGCACGAAATCGACGGAAAGTTCCTTCGCCCGGACGGTGACGGCCTTGCTTCCGCGGCCGCTTATTATCGCAAGCTTGCCGCCCGCCCTGTGCCAGTATTTCATGCCGGCCCCGTCCCGGACGTGAAACACTTTTATTTCGTCGCCGGCCGGCGTGAGCATTATGCGGCCGTCGGTCAGCACGCCGTCAACATCCAGGACAAGAAGCTCGATTCTGGAGTAGTCAATCTTCCCGGCCATTTGTCACCGTCTTGATGCCTATAAGGTCCTGAACGTCTATCACGCCGACCGGTTTGCCGTCGTGGTCTACGACCGGCAGTTCGTCGATTCGGTATTGGTTGAATATCGCCATCGCCTCGCTGGCAAGCTGGCCCAGTTGAACCCGCTTGGGATTGGCGGTCATGAATTCACTTACCGGGCGCGACAGCACGGCCGCCCCGCCGGATACAATCGAACGCCGCAGGTCGGCGTCGGTCAGAATGCCCGTCAGCCGCCCCTTTTTGTCCACAAGCAGCATGGCGCCATGCCTGCGTTTGACTTTTTCTGCCTCGGCAAGGGCGTCGCCGAGCGTAAGGGAATCTTCGGCGATGCTGAGCTGCTCGCCCTGCCTGAACGTCATGGCCTCTTCGACCTTCAGCAGCTTCCGCCCCAGCGCCCCGGCCGGATGGAACGCCGCAAAATCCTCCGGCGTGAAATTCCGCATGCGCATCACTGCTATCGCCAGCGCGTCGCCCATCGCCAGCATGCAGGCTGTGGAAACCGTCGGGGCCAGCCCCAGCGGGCAGGCCTCTTCGACCCGGCCGTAACTTATGCATATGTCCGCGTGGGCGGCCAGCGGCGACTCGCCGTCGCCCGTGACGGCAACCAGCGAAGCCCGGCGTTTCTTGATGTGGTCCAGCAGGCGGACGAGTTCCTCTGTCTGGCCGCTGTCCGAAAGAGCCACCACCACGTCGCCTTCCTGCAGCCTGCCCAGGTCGCCGTGGAGGGCCTCGACCGGGTGCAGAAAGATGCTCCGCGTGCCCGTGGAGGCCAGCGTGGCGGATATCTTCTGGGCGATGATGCCGGCCTTGCCTATACCGGTCAGAACAACCTGGCCCCTGCAGGCGTATATCAGGCGGGCGGCGTCGGCGAAGGCATCGCCGATATGGTCGGCAAGGGCAGATATCGAACGCCCCTCTGCAAGCAGAGCGTTGCGGACAAGCTCAATATCGACTTTGGGCCTGTTACCGGGCTTTTTCATGGCTTCGTTTCCGCGCACGGCCGGGGTAAACTCTAAATAAGGATAAACTGGAAGATAAGCCGACCGGCAAAGAAGCATTATGCTTGCTGGCGACCCCGCGGTCAAGTAAAAGGGACACTGGCGATATGTTCAATCCGGAAGAAATAAGATTGATGATTTTCATGGCTCCGTTTCTCCTTATGAGCCTGGTCGTGCATGAAGTTGCGCACGCGCGGACGGCCTATGCATTCGGAGACCCGACCGCCAGGCTGCTCGGGCGGTGCAGCTTCAACCCGCTGGTGCACCTCGACCCGATAGGCACTATCGCGCTGTTCCTCGTGCATTTCGGCTGGGCCAAGCCCGTGCCGGTAAACCCCGCCAATCTCAACCCCAGAAGGCTGGGAGACATAATGGTCTCGCTGGCCGGGCCGCTGAGCAACCTGGCCCTGGCGGCTGCCATGGCGATGATCCTGCATCTTATCATACCTCACCTGCACAGCCTTAATGCCGACTGGCAAAACACGATCCTGATGGTTTTCATGTTCACGATAATCATCAACCTGATGCTGTTCACATTCAACCTGATTCCGCTGTACCCTCTGGACGGACATCACATAGTCCGCGAACTGCTGCCTTGGTATAAGCAGCAGGCTTTCATGCATTGGCAGCTTCAATACGGCCGTTTTGTCCTGCTGGCCCTTATATTCCTGCCGCGGCTGCTGGGCGGCGTCGCGCCGCAGCTGGCGCAACTTGATCCGATAGACCAGTTGTTCGGTTTCGTTCTGAATAACCTGATGCCGCTGCTGGGCCTGCGAGCCGGTTAGGGTTGGTCACATGAAACCATTTGAGCTAAAGCCGATAGGCGTGATTCACTCGCCGTTCAGGGAAGCCGCCGGCACGCCGATTCAGCCTGCCCTCGCCAAAGGCGCCGAAGGCAGCGTCGAGATATTCCCGCAGTACGCTGAGGAACTAAAGACCTCGACGGATTCGAGCGGATATGGCTGGTTTACTGGTTCGACCGGGCCGGGCCGGCAAAGCTGACGGTCAAGCCGTTTCTGGACGACACGCCTCGCGGGCTTTTCGCCACGCGGGCGCCGTCGCGACCTAACCCGATAGGCATTTCCGCGGTCCGTCTGCTTGGCGTCGAAGGTATTGAAAAAAACATTCTCCGCATCGCCGACGTCGACATGCTCGACGGAACGCCGCTGCTGGACATCAAGCCGTACGCAGCGAAATTCGACAACTTCAACGTAACCCGCAGCGGCTGGCTGGACAAAGCCACGTCCACGCGCAGCGTCGCCGACGACAGATTCGTTGACGGGAAAAATCCTCCGAATAGCCGCTGAGGTCGCTGAGGACACAGAGAAATATCAGATATATTTTTCAAAGGCAAAAATCCCATTTTTTTATCTCCTTCGAACTTGAAAACACCATTGTCATGCGTTACTATGTTACTAAATACTCACATAGTTATTGGAGCCTGTTTTTGGGTTTGCTGGTCGTTTCGTTCAACGTGTTTGAGGTGTTGAAATGGATTCTGCAACGAAGAAGCTGTTGAAGCTGAAGGCGGAGATAATCGCGGCGGCCGGCCACCCGATACGCCTGGCGATAATCGAATTCCTGTGCGACGGCGAGCAGTGCGTCTGCGACATCGCGGCGCACGTCGGCGCTCAGAGGTCCAACGTGTCGCGTCACCTGGCCGTCCTGCTTAAGGCCGGCGTAATCGATTACCGCAAGGAAGGCCTCAAAATGCTCTACTCGCTGCGGACGGCCTGCCTGCTGCGATTCCTCGACTGCGTGACCGACGTGCTCCGCGAACGGATAGACGGTGAAAAAGCCATTCTCAGCGAGTGCTGCAAATGAGCGTAAAAAATACGATAAAAACCCCGTTGTTGATGCTTGTTGTATTCATAGTGTTCTTTTGGCTGCCCGTGAACTGGGACCGATTTAACTGGGGCGTCATGGAGGCACTGCACCTGGCCAAGTGGTACGCGCGGGAGCATGTGCTGTTGTGCCTGGTGCCGGCGTTCTTCATCGCCGGGGCCATCGGCGTGTTTGTCAGCCAGGCGTCGGTGATGAAGTACCTCGGGGCCAAGGCCAACAAGGTGCTGGCGTATGGCGTGGCGAGCGTATCGGGTTCGATACTGGCCGTCTGCTCCTGCACCGTGCTGCCTCTGTTCGCGGGCATCTGGCGGATGGGCGCCGGGCTTGGCCCGGCGACGGCGTTCCTGTACTCCGGCCCGGCCATCAACGTGCTGGCGATAATCCTTACCGCCCGCATCCTCGGACTGGAACTGGGAATAGCTCGCGCGGTCGGCGCAATATCGTTCAGCGTGATAATCGGCCTGATCATGCACTTCATCTACCGCAAGGAGGAGATTGCCAAGGCCAACGGCCAACTGGGAATGCCGGAACCTGAAGTAACGCGGCCGCTGACGCACAACGCCCTGTTCTTCTTTGTCATGATCGGCATTCTTGTCTTCGCCAACTGGGGAGCGCCCAACGATTGGTATTTCAAGCTCAATGACGGCACAGAGATGAGGGCGGCCATCACCAAGGCCCCGGAAGACGCAGCCGCAGCCGGCGCTGCCTACCGGGTGAAGCTGCTGGAAGGACCGGATGAGGGCGAGGAAATCACTCTCAACTCAGCCGACATTGTGGAAAGAACCCCGCTTCCCGGCGTATGGACTTCGATCTGGCGGAACAAATGGCTGGTCACGGCTGGGTTCGCCGCGGCCTTCTCCCTGATCCTGATCTTCTGGTTCAAGGTTCACTGGTGGAAGGTCGTGCTTGCGGCGATTCCGCCGGCTATCCTGGCTTTTGTCTTGCCGATAAACAAGGATTTGTGGGTGCTTATTCCGTTCTCGGCCGCGATTGTCGGCCTGTCGGTCATTCTCAGCACCAACAAGGGCGAGGGAGGCGACTGGTTCGCCGCCACGTGGACCTTCGCCAAGCAGATACTCCCGCTGCTGTTCTTCGGAGTGCTGGTGGCGGGTTTCCTGCTGGGTCGACCGGACCATGAAGGCTTCATTCCGAGCAGATACGTCGAGTCGCTCGTCGGCGACAGTCCCAATCGCATGCTGGAGATGACCGGCTGGGGCGGCGGCGCCTTCGAGAGCGTCGTGCGTTCCGTCTGGCCGATATGGACAAATTTGTTCGCCAGCGTCTTCGGCGCATTCATGTATTTCGCCACACTGACCGAGGTGCCCATCCTCCAGGGCCTGATCGGCGCGGGCATGGGCAAAGGACCGGCTCTGGCGCTGCTGCTGGCGGGGCCTGCGCTGTCGCTGCCGAACATGCTGGTCATACGCAGCATCATGGGCACGCAGAAGACCATCGTGTACTGTTCGCTGGTGATCGTGATGGCCACGATCTCCGGCATGATTTTCGGAGCGTTCCTGTAAGCCTATGAATACCCCGATGAAGACATTCTGGCTGGTCGCCCTTGCGGCTCTAGCTCCGGGGTGCGTGCTGACCAATCCGACCGACCCATACGCGGGCATGGGGCGAGGCCCGCGTCCTTATCTCGGCGGCCCCCATTCCGCAGCCACCCAACCGGTTCAGGGTCCGCTGACTTTGAATGAGGCCGTTCGCGTGGCCTTGGCCAACAACCCGGAAGTTGCCGCCACAGTGTATGACGTGGCCGCGGCGACGGCGCAGCGCGACTTTGCCGCAGGACAGCGCCTGCCCAGCCTGCACGCCATTGGCGGATACAATCACTACCTGGACAGCCAGCGATTGATCGCGGCGAGCGAGAATAACCAATCGGGCGCATTCAGCCGGGACATATTCGCCGGCGATCTGGTGGTGACCATGCCCCTGTTCACCGGCGGGCGGATCACCAGTGAGATCAAGGCGGCAGAGTTGCTCCAGAAGGCGTCGGAGCACCGCCTCGCCCGGACGCAGGAGGAACTGGTCTTCAACGTCTCTAGCGTGTTCTATGGCATCCTGGCCCAACGGGAGGTCATCGAATCGCTGGAGTTTTCAAAGAAGGCGCTCCAGGAGCACCTCAAACGCATCGAGGACCTGATCGCGGCGCAGAAGGCGGCCAAGGTGGACCAGCTACGCACGGAGGTCCGCGTGGCCAACCTGGACCAGCAGCTTGTGCGGGAGCGCAACGTGCTTGCCGTCCAGGCCCGCGTGCTGACGAACCTGCTGGGTTTGGATCGGCCGGACAAGCCGGTTGACCCCGCCGGCGAACTGGCGATTGCCGAAGCTGCCATCCCCGAAACCGCTCAAGCCCTGAGTCAGGCTTTCAACGGCAGATCCGACTACCTTGCGGCCCGTGCGGAGTTGGAGGCTCAGGCCAAGGCCGTGGACGCCGCACGGGCGGCGCAGTGGCCGACAGTTTCGCTGGAGGGCGCATACGGTGGCCGTTGGGCCGCCGGTACGACGGATCGGCCTTCCGGGACGGACAGTTCTGGCGACGTAGGCCGGGTAGGCGTCGTGGTGGATATCCCCATTTTCGAAGGCGGACGAATCGAGGCGAGAATTCGCCAAGAGAAGGCCCGTCTCATGGCCGCTCAAGAGCGATTGCGGCAATTGGAACTTCAGATTCAGCTCGACGTGGAGACGGCCGTGCTGAATGTCGGCTCGGCCAGGGAGCGAGTCAAGGCCACGGAAACAGCTATCGAACAGGCCAAGGAAAGCCTGCGGATCGAGCGCGAGAAGTACGACCTGGGCAAGGGCGCGATCGTGGACGTTCTGGACGCGCAGTCGGCCCTGCTGGACTCGCAGACCAACTACTACCGGGCGCTGGCCGACTACAACGTCGCCCTGGCCCAGTTGAAACTGGCGATAGGAGCGCGGCAGTAATGGTCAAGAAAAGCATTCGCATCGTAATCGTACTGGCGGTGGTTGGGCTGATCGTGGTTGGCGGCCTCCTGCTGGTCCGGCACAAGAAGCTGGCGTTGGCTGCAGCTCCGAAGTACGGCATGCAGCCAGTCCCGGTTCGCGTTGCGACGGCTCGCCAGGGCAATCTGCAACAAACGCGTGACTATCTGGGCGTGGTGGAGCCGATCCGCTTGGCGGATGTCTCGGCCCGTCTGACGGCTACGGTTGAGAAGGTCCTGCACGACGAAAACGAGGCAGTAAAGGCCGGCGACATCCTTGTGATTCTCGACGGGCGACAGATTGAGGACAGCATTGCTGCCGCCAAGGCGCAAGTCGAGCAGGCCCAGGCCGACCTGGCCTCCAATCAGGCGACCGTGGAATCATTGGCGAAGACCAGTGCTTACTGGCAGCGGGAGCGACAACGAGACAAGGAGCTTGCCGACAAAGGCGCGATCCCCGGGGCGCAAGCTGAGGGCACGGCCGACAAAGCCAATGAGGCCCAAGGCAAACTGGACGCCGCTCGCCAGAAGTCTGCCGCCATCGAGCGGCAGATCGAGGCCCTGAAACGCAAGCAGGCCGAGTTGGAGACGACGCTGGGCTACTGCACGATTCGCAGCCCATTTGACGGCCTGGTGTCGCATCGCATGGTGGACCCCGGCGATCTGGCGACCCCCGGCAAGAGCCTGATGACCGTCGAGGACCGCAGCAAGTTCAAGCTCTGCTTCGATGTACCCCAGCAGGATCTGCCGCAGGTTCATGAGGGGCTGCCGGTAAGCTTCTCCGTTGCCAGCAAGGGCCGGACGGCAGTGCTGTCGCACATGTTCCCCTCGCTGAGCACCGCGCGCATGCTTCGGGCGGAAGTCTACCTCGACGGTCCCGAAGCGGAGGGCCTGTCTTGCGGAGCCTATATGAGCCTGAAGGTGGTGCTGAGTTCCAGAATGAATGTCACGCTGGTCCCATCTTCCAGCGTGGTCGAATCGCCAGACTGCAAGACGTTTGTGTTCATTGTCAACGATGAGCATCTGCGCGCCAGACCGGTGAGCGTTCTGGGCGCGGATGGTGACGACGTGGCCGTCGAGGGCGTGCGAGAAGGCGACCAAGTCGTCCTGAGCACGTTCCTGGGTTGGGTGCAGCTGTCGGCGGGACTCAAGGTGGAGGCCATGAAGTGAATCTCATCGGCTTTTCCATGAGGAATCCGTTCGTGATCATCGCCCTGGTGCTGGTGGTGGTTGCGCTGGGTTTTTTCGCCTTCATTAAGATTCCCACAGACTTATTCCCCAACACGGTTCCGCCCCAGGTGGTCGTCATCACCGTATATCCGGGCGCGGACGCTGGCGATGTAGCCGACAAGATCACCCAAGTCGTCGAGAAGGAACTGAACACCCTCGGCGGGCTGGCCAAGGTCACCAGCACCAGCCGCGACGAGGTATCCTCCGTAAACGCCGAGTTCGATTACAGCAAACCGATCGGCGAGGCGGTCCTGGACGTGCAGAACGCCATCGGCCGAATCCGGGCCCAACTGCCCAAGGACATCCTGGAACCTCGTATCTACAAAATCACCGATGCGACACGGCCGCTGTTGACACTGGCCCTGTCGCCCAAGCCCGGCAGCACCAAGACACTGTCGCAGATTCGCCTCCTGGCCGAGAACCAGATCGAGGACCAGATCCTGACGCTGCCAGGCGTCGCCGACGTGGACGTATTCGGCGGCCATCAGCCTGAAGTGAAGGTGCGGGTGGACCGGGATCGCCTTGCTGCTAACGGCTTGTCGATCAATGAGGTGGTCGCTTCTCTGGCGAAACAGAACGTATCGGCCCCGGCCGGCACGATCTATTCGGAGCGACGGGAATACCTGGTCAAGACAATCGGTGAGTTCGCTGACCTTGAGCAGATCCGTCAACTGCCGATCAAGCACTCCGACCAGGGTTGGCTCCGCCTAGAGGATGTAGCCAACGTCAGCCTGGGCGAAGCGGAGCAGCGCAGCGTCTATCACGGCAACGGAAAGCCGGCCATCGCCGTCAATGTCATGCGGCCCGATAACGGTCCGACGGTCAGCGCCATCCAGAGCATCAAGAGTTTCCTGCCCAAGCTTGAGGCCCAATACCCTGACATCGCTTTTCAGATCACCGACGACCAGCAGCCCCTCATCGACCTGAACGTCAACGGCATGCGCAGCTCCCTATGGCAGGCGGTGGTCCTGACCGTACTCGTGATCTTCTTCTTTTTGGCCGACATGCGGGCGGCCGTAGTTGTTTCCGTGAGCATCCCGCTGGCGTTTCTGGCCGGCCTGGTCGTGCTGTGGTTCAGCCCGTACACGCTGAACATGGTGACGCTCTCCGGTCTGATCATCTCGGTGGGAATGGTGGTGGACGCCTCCATCGTCGTTCTGGAGAACATCTACCGGCACTACCGCGAGATGAAGCATCCCGACGCAGCCCTAGCGGCCAAGCAAGGAACGAGTGAAGTCGCCCTGGCCGTGACGGCGGGCATGCTCACGACGGTCATCGTGCTGATTCCCGTGATGTTCACCGGTGGCTATTCCCAGCAGACGATGCGGCCGTTGAACATGATGATCTCGGCTACCTTGGTGGCCTCTTTGCTGGTCTCGTTGACGGTTGTGCCTCTGATGGCATCACGTCTGTTGGCTCGGCCGCATGAACACAGGAACTTCCTGGAGCGTCTATTCGCCAACACGGACAAAGGGGTCGGCCTGCTGTCGCGGTTCTTCCTGAGTATTCTGCGAAGAGCTCTGCGGTGGCGGTTGGCCACGCTGATCCTCGCGGCGGCGTTCTTCATCGTGACCATGAAGGTGGTCAAGCCTTTGATCGGCGGAGAACTCATGCCGCCGATGGACACGGGCATCGTCAATCTGGAGTTCGACGCGCCGACCGACGCATCTCCGGCCGAGGTCGAGAAAACGCTCAGCCAGATCGAAACGGCCGTCTATAAACAGCCCGGCGTGGAAACCATCTCGTCTATCGTAGGGTCGGAGCCCGGGCAGATCAGCTTCGGCGGAGGCGGCGCCACCGCCCAGTCGGGCAAGATCATCATTCACCTGGTGGATCGCCAGCACAGGCCAGAAACGATCTGGCAAATCCAGGATAAGTGGCGAGAGCAGTTGCGGCAGATTGCGGGCGTGCGGAGCTTTCGAATCACCGAGTACGGGGCCACACCGGTCTCCACAACCCGCGCTCCGTTGGACATCATCGTCAGCGGGCCTGATTCTCATGTAGTCAGCCAACTGGCCGACCAGTGCCGAAACGCGCTTAAGGGACTATCCGGCTTGATGGACGTTCGCCGGAGTTGGTACTTCGACAAGACCGAATATCACGTGGACGTCGATCCTGCTCTGGCGAAACTCTATCAGACCACGCCGGCCGACCTTGCCTGGGAACTCAAGGGCATCGTAAAGGGCATCCCGGCCTCGCCCATGCGCCTCAAAGGCTATCTGGACATTCCTATTACCGTGCAGTACGCCTCCGAGAACATCAGCGAACCGGCGCAGCTCTCCGACGCGTATGTTTCGACGCGGTTTGGCCCCTTGCCTGTGCGAGCGATGGCGACGCTGAATCCGCAGCGAAACCAACCCTTCATTACCCGCGAGCGGCTGTGTAACACCATCGACATTACAGGCGTCAACCGCGTCTATACCATCGGCCAGATTGCGGGCATGGCCACGAAGCGGTTGGAGGCCATCCATCCCCCCGCCGGGTACACCATCGATGTTTCCGGCACAACGGCCGACATGAAAACCGGCAGTGCCGAAATGGGCAAGGCCCTGATGATCGGCTTCGTGCTGTTGTACATCCTCCTAGTGGCCATGTTCAAATCGTTCGCGCATCCCGTGACGATCATGGCCGCCATTCCGCTGGCCATCGCCGGAGCCTTCTGGGGCCTGCTGCTGTTCGACAAACCGATGTGCAAACCGGCGACGATGGGCATGATCTTCCTGGGCGGAACCATCGTCAACAACAGCATCCTGCTGCTGGATTTCGTCCTCAACGCCCGCAAGGCCGGAGTGACCAAGGACGAGGCGATCCTCCAGTCCGTTCGCCTGAGGATTCGCCCGATCCTGATGACGACCGTCTCGACGATCGTCGGATTGACGCCGCTGGTCTTCCAGATGGCGGTTGGCCTGGAACGTATGAGTCCGCTGGGCATCGTGGCAGCCACCGGTCTGGCCGTCGGCACCTTCCTGACCATGATCGTCATCCCGGTGGTGTACTCGAGCTTGGACACCGTGACCGTCAAGGCGGCGGCCACCGGTCGCTGGCTGCTTGGTTTGCGTCCGCAACCGCAGAAAGAGACAGCCGAATGAGTTGTATCAACAGACATCATGTCGTTGTGGGGGCTGTGGCGACCCTTGCATTCGCAATGGAAGCAGCTTGCCTTGCCGGTTGTACGGACCGCTCCGGCGGCACAATGAAGACGACGGAGTCGATGGATAACAGCCCTACGTGGTACTATTTCGACTGGATGGCCAGGGGCCAGTACGCGCCGGTGTTCCACGTCAGGGACACGGAGAGCAGCCTCGGCCCCTACGTCTCCGAAACGAAGACAATCACGCTGAAGGACCTGGTCAAGATGCATGGCCATCCGTGCGACGGCCTAGTCACAGCCGCATGTGCCATGTCCGTGGGCCTGAATGCTCTGTATCCCGATGGCATTATAGACCGGACCGATACTGGCTGCATCACGAACAATTCGCCGTGCTATGGGGATGTGGCCGCATACCTGACAGGCGGGAGAGTCCGGTTTGGCACGCAGAAGATCGACCCGGCGCTGGGCAACGAGTTCATCCTGCACCGTTTCTCGACGGGCAAGACCGTCAAAGTATCGCTGAAGGCCGGTGTCTTTCCGGCTGAGGTGCTCGCCCTGGAAGAGAAGATCCGCTCCGGTGGGTGCACGCTGGAGGAGATGCGGCTTTGCCAGCGCATGGAATGGGACTATGCCAGGCGTCTGCTGAATGCCCCACCCGAAGAATGCTTTGCGGTCAGCATCCTGAAAGACTTTCACTGGACGCCGGATTCGTACGAACACAGAGGCCGGCGCGGCGATGTGGTCAATAAGAACTGCCTTCAAGATACGAATGGCCCGGCATCCAAGAACTCGGCCCGACCAGAACCCCTAGAACAGGAGCAATGATATGAGCGACTGCTGTGGAATCCCGAAACCGACCAATGAAGCATCCTGCTGCTGCGGGAGCGACGCGGGCAAGGTTGTCCTTTTGTACGCCTGCTCCGGCAGTGCGAATGTGGGTGAAATTGCCGACAAGGCTGCGAGAGAGCTGGCCTTCGCCGGCGAAGGCGCGATGTTCTGCCTGGCCGGGCTGGGCGGCGACATACAAGGCATGGTGCAGACCGCCCGCGACGCCGACGTGAACATGGTGATCGACGGCTGCCCCATGGACTGCGCGAAAAAGACATTCGACCGCCACGGAATTAACAATTATAAACATGTCAGAGTAACCGACCTCGGCATCGAGAAGATCAAGGGTGTCCGCTGCACCAGCGAGCAGGCACAGAAGGTCGTCGTCAAGGCTTTGGAAATATTAAACCATTTACGAACTGGAGCGTAAGAGATGAAGAAGTTGCAGATACTGGGCACCGGGTGCCCCAAGTGTAAAAAACTCGCGGAGAATGCCGAAGCCGCCGCCAAGGCGCTGGGCATCGAATACGCCATCGAGAAGATCACGGACATCAACGAGATCATGAAGTTCGGCGTGATGATGACGCCCGCGCTGGCCGTGGACGGCGTGGTGAAGGTCGTAGGCAAGGTGCCCGACGCCGAGGCCATCAAGGCGATGCTGGCATGATCCGCCTGTTGGCACAATGCCCGTGCAGCGGTGGCGGTGACGGCGGCTCGGGCGGCGGAATGGGCCAGTTCGGCTGGCTGATGTTGTTCGCCCTGATATTTGGGCTGTGGCAGGCGGTCAAGTGGACAAAGGCGACATGGAATGCGGAAGGAACAAATAAAATGCGTAAATTCTGTAAAATCGGACTAATTGCGATGCTTCTGGCCGGCATTACTGGGGTGATTGTCGGCGCCCAGATAATCGGATGCGGTGAGGCAGATAATCCAAACGGCAAGGCCGCAACCGAGACAAACGGCTTGCCCAAGCTGGTTGACCTCGGTTCCAAGACTTGCATTCCATGCAAGATGATGGCCCCGATACTGGAGGAACTGAAAAAAGACTACGCCGGCAAGTTCGACGTGGAGTTCATCGATGTCGGGCTTCGGGAAAACGCCGACCTTGCCAGGAAATACAACATCGAGACGATTCCGACGCAGATATTCTTTGACGCCGGCGGCAAGGAACTCTGGCGGCATGAGAATTTCCTGAGCAAAGAGGATATCCTCGCCAAGTGGAAAGAACTTGGCTACGACTTCGGCGGCGCGGAACCCGAAGGCAGCGAGTAATCGCCAGGTAAACACTTTGTTAACAAACAAGAAAGAGACAAACCATGAAAGTATTGGTTAAGGCGGCGATCTTTGGACTGTTCGGCATGATGCTGACCAGCTGTGCGACGGAGACATCAGATTCCGGGAATTCCGGCAAGGCCGGCGATTCAGGCGCAGCCGCTCCATCCAACAGTGTCATTGTTTATTACATGCACCGGACATACCGCTGCCCCGCGTGTCGGGAGATGGAAGAAATGGCCCACTACGTGGTCCAGGACAAGTTCGCCAACGAGTTGGCTTCGGGGAAAGTGCAGTGGCAAGTCCTGAATTACCAGGAGCACGAAGATATAGCCGAGCGATACGAACTGAACACCAGTTCATTGGTTCTGGTTTCATATCGCGACGGAAAAGAGGTATCGCACGAAGTACTCGAAGAGACATGGAATTTATATAAAAAACCAGATGAATTTGAGGCGTACGTCGCAGGGGCGATTCGTGATCGCCTGGATAAAGCAAACTGACGTGCCGAGTTTAATAAAGTCAGCCTCCGGCTGGCGGGAGTATTTTACCATGATTATTCGTTTGATGATATCTGCAGTCGCCATAGGCTTCATGGCTTCGTGCGCTTTGGCGCAAGATGCGACCACGCAACCGAGTTCCGCACAGGATGAGAAGTCGAAGTCCGTGTCGGACGTTTATCCTAATCTTGCGTCCGCCGCTCTGGTCCATGCCCGGCCGATGGAATTGCCAGACGGCGTCCTGCTGCAAGCCGATGATCTGAAGGTTACACAGAAAGACGTTGATGCCGAGATCGCCAAGGCCCCGGAAACCGTGCGTGAGCAACTCCGCAAGAACGCCTTCTTCCTGCTGGAGCAGATGGCCACGCGGCAACTGCTGGCTGCGGAAGCCAAGGCAGCCGCGGCCAAGGAAGGCAAGGACACCTCCGGGCTCTCCGAGCAGGAATTACTCAAGGCGTATTTTGACAAGCTCACTGCGGATGTAAAGGTCACGGACGCCGAGGTGGCCGAGTTCTACGAGAAGAATAAAGATATGATTGGGGACCGTAAACTGGCGGATGTCAAGGACGCCATCGCCAAGTTTCTGCGGCAGCAGAAACAACAGGAGATCGTGGACAAGCACATACAGACCCTCGGCCAGCGGGTCACTATTGAGGTCGCCGCGCCTTGGCTGAAGCATCAGGCCGAACTGGCGATGGACAATCCGGTGGACAAGGCCCGCGCCAGTGGCAAGCCCTCGCTGGTGGACTTCGGTTCCAAGGGATGCCGGCCTTGCGACATGCTGGCGCCCATCCTGGAGACCCTGAAGAAAAAGTACGATGGCAAGGCGAACGTCATCTTCGTGTCCGTGCGCGAGGAGCAGATACTAGCCGCTCGCTACGGAATCCAGTCCATCCCGGTGCAAATCTTCTTTGACGCGAGCGGCAAGGAGGCTTTCCGCCACACCGGTTTCTGGCCCCAGGAGGAGTTGGAGAAGAAGATGGCGGAAATGGGCGTGAAGTAAGGAGTCCCTATGAAGCTCAAGAAGATCATCGGCAAGTTGTTGACGGCGTTTCTGCTGGTCAGCATCGGCGTGGCCGTCGGCAAGGAAATTGCCTTACGCAACGCTCCCGCCCCGCCGGAGCCGGCAGTTGCGCCGGGCGAGAATAAAGTCGTGGTCTACTACATGCACGGCATTCCCTGCGTAACCTGCACCTTCATCGAAACGACGGCTGAGAAACTGGTGCGAGAGGAGTTCGCCGAAGCGGTCGCCGCCGGCACGATGGAATTCGTCTCTCTGAACTACCTGGAGCCTGAGAACGCAGCGCTGGCCGACAAGTACAACGTCGGCGAAAACATGGTCATCGCAGTGCGGTTCGAGGACGGCAAGGAGGTCTCCCGCGTGCGACTGGATGAGGTGATGGAACTGGCCTCGAATGCCGACCGGCTCACCGACTACCTGCGGACGGGCATTCGCTCCGCCATGGAAGGAGGCGGCAAGTGAGTTTCATGGCGGTCCTTGCGGGCGTCTTCTGGTTCGGGCTGCTGACGGCGGTCAGCCCGTGTCCGCTGGCGACGAACATCGCGGCGATTTCGTTTCTCAGCCGCAACGTCGGCAACTCCAAGCGTGTGCTGCTGTCGGCCGCGCTGTACACGCTCGGCCGCACGCTGGTCTATGTGGGGCTGGGAGTGGCGCTGCTCTGGGCGTTTCAGGCCGCCACCGGCGGTGCGGGAAGCCTGAAGGAGTACGCCAGCCCGACCTCCCGAGGCCTTCAGCATTACGGGAACCTGGCCTTGGGGCCGGCCCTGCTGTTCATCGGAATGATCCTGCTCGGACTGATCGAGTTGAACATCTCCATCGGCGTTGGCGGCTCGAAGCTCCAGGAACGCATCGCCAAGGGCGGCGCAATCTGGGCCTTGCCTCTGGGCATCCTGTTCGCCCTGGCCTTCTGCCCGCCGTCGATCGCCCTGTTCCTCAGCGCCTTGGTGATCTCGCTGGAGCACGGCTCAACGGTTTTGCCGCCGGTGGCCTACGGCATCGGTACAGCCGTGCCGGTTATCGCCTTCGCCCTGGTCATCGCCTTCGCCAGCCAGTACGTAGGCAAGGCGTTCAGCGCCATGACCATGATCGAACGGTGGTTCAGGTTGATCACCGGCATTATCTTCGTCGCGGTAGGCGTCTACTACACGCTGACGCACATCTATGGATTGAGGCTGTGATTCCGAGAGAGAGGCGGAGCATGAGCATATTCAAGAAGGCGTTGATCGTGTCGGACCTCAGCGAGCCGTCTGAGAAGTTCCTCCAGTGCAAGGTCGGCCTGCGCAGCCTGGGCGTCGACCATGTCGTCCTGGCGTTTTGCCTTCGCCTCCACGAGGTTCAAGGCGTCCGGGCCAATGTCGAAAACATCCTCAAGGGCGATCTCGACCGCTGCCGAAAGATACTCGAAACGCAGGGCTATACGGCCGACGCTGAAGTTCTTCTGGGCGACCCTCGCGTGGAAGTGACCCGCGCCGCCAAGGACAAAGACTGCGACCTTGTTGTCATCGGATCGAGAGTACACAGTCTGGCCGGCGAGGTGTTCCTGGGCGGCGCGGCTGGAGATGTGCTGCACAGCTGCCGACTGCCGCTGCTGGTTGCACGCATCCATGAGGACAAGGATTGTCGGCGAGAATGTCCGCTGGCCTCCCCGGACCGCGTACTGTTCCCGACGGATTTCTCGGAAAACGCCGAGCATGCATTCCAGACCGTCCGGAAGCTGGTCGGCGGCGTAAAGTCGGTTGTCCTGATGCACGTCCAGGATCGCACGAAGATCGACCGCCATCTCAAAGAGCGACTGGAAGAGTTCAACGCCATTGACGGCGAGCGGCTGGAGCGGATGAAAGAAGCACTGGCCGGTACGGGTGTGCAGGATGTTCAGATCGAGCTGCCATACGGCCTGCCCGCAGAGGAAATCCTCCGCCGCACTCGCCGGGGCGATATCTCTCTGGTCGTCATGGGCAGCCAGGGACGCGGTTTCTTCGGCGAAGTGTTCCTGGGCAGCGTCAGCCACAACGTCGCCCGCCATGCGCCCGTGCCGGTGCTGCTGATCCCGGCTCTGAGATAGCGGACGCAAAAAAAATGAAAGACCGCATCCGGAAGACCGGGCGGCGACCGTCCTGAAAAAATCATGAATTATCGTTGACGTCCGGCTGCGGGCGTCTATAATTCGTTATATGGCGAAGTAACGGAGAATGAAAGTGCGAGAGTTTCTGACTGTCACCAAAGCATTGTCGGACGAAGGCCGCGTGCGGGCTTTGATGGCCCTTACGGGCGGTGAGCTGTGCGTCTGCCAGATCATCGAGCTGCTGGAGCTGGCCCCCTCGACTGTCTCGAAGCATATGGCCATTCTGCACCAGGCGGGCCTGGTCGAAACACGCAAGGACGGCCGGTGGATTTACTATAGCCTGACCGAGAAACCGGACCCGCCTTGCGTACGCGCCATCTTGGCGGCGGCGATTGAATGCTTGGCCAAGGACAGCCGCGTTCGCGAAGACGCCAAAAAACTCAAATGCGTCCGGAAGATGACACGCAAAGAACTGTGCAGGCATTACAAAACCTGCTGAGGAAAAACCATGAGCGATAAGTTTAAAATCCCGATTTCTCCGCACCGGCGACTCCCGACGCACTGAAGAGGAAAGGTTGGCGATATGGCAACGGAAACGTGCATTACGAAAAAGGCCAAGGGCCTGAGCATCTTTGAAAAATACCTGACGATCTGGGTGATCCTCTGCATCATTGGCGGCATCGTGCTGGGCAAGTTCGCGCCCGGCTTCGCCAAGGCGTTGGACGGCATGGCCATCTACGTCGGCGAGGCGCCTGTGGTGTCCATTCCCATCGCCATTTGCCTGTTCCTGATGATGTACCCGATCATGGTGAAGATCGACTTCGCCGAGGTCATCAAAGCGGGCAAGAGCGGGCGCCCCGTCGGCTTGACGCTCTTCGTCAACTGGGCGATCAAGCCGTTCACCATGTACGCCATCGCCTTGTTCTTCCTGGGCACGTTGTTCTACGGCTTCATCGGCCCCGACGCTGTCGACTACGTCAAGATGCCCTTGGGGTTAGACCTGCCTTTAGGCGAGGCGCACGGTGCCGGCACGGTCGTCATGCACGAGGGCGTCAAGATGCTCCAAGTACCGTTGTGGCGCAGTTACCTCGCCGGGTGCATACTTCTCGGCATCGCCCCCTGCACCGCGATGGTGCTGGTCTGGGGCTACCTGGCCAAGGGCAACGACGGGCTGACGCTGGTGATGGTGGCGATAAACTCGCTCACCATGCTCCTGCTTTACGGCCCGCTGGGCGGTTTCCTGCTGGGCGTCGGCAGCCTGCCGGTTCCTTGGCAGGCGCTGCTGTTGAGCATCGCTATTTACGTCGCTCTGCCTCTGGTGGCGGGCTACCTGTCGCGCAAGTGGCTGATCGCAGCCAAGGGCGAGACATGGTTCACCGAGAAATTCCTGCACGTCCTGACGCCGATCACCATCATCGCCCTGCTGGCGACGCTCGTGCTGCTGTTTTCCTTCAAGGGCGAGGTGATCCTGGGCAATCCGCTGACGATCCTGTGGATCGCCATCCCGTTGTTCATCCAGACAAACCTGATCTTCTGGATCGGATATGGGCTGAGCAGGCCGCTGAAGCTGACCTACCAGGACGCGGCCCCGGCGGCCATGATCGGGGCTTCCAATCACTTCGAGGTCGCCATCGCCACCGCGACCATGCTGTTCGGGCTGTCCAGCGGCGCAGCCTTGGCCACGGTGGTCGGAGTCCTCATAGAAGTGCCCGTGATGCTGATGCTCGTAAAGGTGTGCCTGAAAACGCAGGGATGGTTCCGCACGGACGATGCATCAGTCCCCGCAAAATAATCCGAAAGTGAAGGTAAGCGTATATGTCCAAAAACAAAACGCATGAACTGGTCCGGAAGGCTTACGGCGAAGTCGCCCGCAAGCAATCCTCATGCTGCGATTCGAAAAGCTCCTGCTGCTGCGACGACAAGGCCTACACCGTGAGCGACCATCCCGTGCCCGAGTCGGAGCTGGGCCTGTCGTGCGGCAATCCGCTGGCGTTCGGGTACATCAACAAGGGCGACGTGGTGCTGGACCTCGGCAGCGGAGCAGGCAAGGACGTATTCCTGGCCGCCCATAAGGTCGGCGACGAAGGCCGGGCGATTGGCGTGGACATGACACCGGAGATGCTTGAACTGGCCCGCAAAAATGCCGTCAGGTTCTTCACGACAACTGGTCTGGCCAACGTCGAGTTCCGGGAAGGACATATCGAGCACCTGCCTGTGGATGACGCCTCCGTGGACGTGGTGATCTCCAACTGCGTCATCAACCTCTCGCCGGACAAACCGCAGGTATTCCGTGAGGTCTACCGCGTGCTGAAGCCCGGCGGGCGGATGATCGTCAGCGACATCGTGCTGAACCGGCCGCTGCCGGAGTCGGCCCACAATGACGCCGACCTCTACGCCGCCTGCATCGCCGGCGCGATGCTGCGGGATGAGTATCTGCAGGCTATCCGCGACGCCGGCTTCGATAAAATGGAAATACTCAGCGACCATACCTACAAGGCGTCCAATTCCTGTGATGATCCGATAACCGCCCCGAATGCCGGCGCAGCCGCCTCCATTACCGTGCTGGCATTGCGATAGCATGACTCGTGGTGAACTGATGAATGAACGTAAGAAAAAAACGAAAATCCTGTTTCTCTGCACAGGCAACTCCTGCCGCAGCCAGATGGCCGAGGGCTGGGCGAGGAAGCTCAAGGGCGACTGCCTGGAGGCGTACTCGGCCGGCATCGAGACGCACGGCATGAACGGGCGGGCGGTGAAGGTGATGGCCGAGGCGGGCGTGGACATATCGGCCCAGCGGTCCAAGCACGTCGACGAGCTGGCCGGCGTGAAATTCGACTGCGTGGTGACATTGTGCGGACATGCAAACGAGCACTGCCCGGTTTTCCCGGGCAGCGTTCGCGTGATTCACGTCGGCTTCGACGACCCCCCAAAGCTGGCTGAGTCCGCCGACAGTGAAGAAGAGATTCTCAATTGTTACCGCCGCGTCAGGGACGAAATACGCGCATTCGTCGAAACACTGCCTGACGCCATCAATCTTTCCTGAGATTTATCCTGTTCTGCTTGCTGTTGACTCCATAATGAGTGACCACCGTGCAGGGGTAATCCTTCTTGTCGCGGGCGCCGATGTCGATGGTCGTCTGAATCGTGTTGAAGTCGAACAGCGTCGTCGTCACTTCGGACGTGTAATCGACATCGCCAAGCCAGCGGCGGCGAAGCTCGAATCTTATCGGCTTGGTGCGGTAGTTGCGGACCGTGTCCAGCCAGGCGCATTTCTCGTCCCAGCCGTCCACGCATTCCCTGCTGCCCGACCATCGGAAGTGGAAGTTCAGCCGCTCAGAGGACATCTTGCGGGTCTCGTAGACGACAAGGTCGTCAGCGCCGAGGTTGACTTCAATCTCAGCCTTTATCGGCACGTAGCGTATCTGCTGCTCGCCGAGGAAGCTCAGGCCGTCCTTGCCGTTTTCGCGGAAGATGCGTACGCGGCCGTCAGGCAGAGGCGACTCGCCGAGCTTGTGCTCCTCATCGTTGCGCCAGATGAAGAAACGTACCGGCCGCGGGCCGTACTGGAAGTCACGCATGCGGTAAAGTATGTCGAACTTCGCGTCGTCGGCCTTCACCGCCTGCATGCGTTTCGACCAGCCGTTGGGGATGGTCTCCGTGCCCTCTATCGAGAACATGAAGTACTCGCTCAGGCCTTCCTTGACTATCCCATGCGGCTTTTTTCCCTCAATCATGTCGCCATCGAATTCCCGTTCTGACCTGGTGATGCTCTTTGTTATGGCGCCTCTCTTCATTTCGTTATAATCTTTACTGTCTTCAAGAGGTACGGGTATTCCCTTGCGGCGAGCGAGGTCGGCTATCTTCTCGACGAGATTTATCGTGCCGACAATAAGACGGACTTCGGCGTTCTCGTATTCCTCGCCGGAATTGTTGAACACGCGAACATAGCCGCGAAGCTGCATCTTCTCCTCGGCCGGGTCGCAGGTGGCGACGTAGTCCATCGTCCATGTCAGGCCGCTGGTGAAGTAGCTCACTTCAACCTTCACCTCACCCTCAAACTTCGAGTCGATGTTCCATATCAGGTGCTGGGGCTTCTGGCCGGGAAATACGGTATCCGCCAATTCAATTTCATCAACATGCGTCAGCGGGCGGAACTCCACACTCGTCGGGTCAATAAGCGTGCCTGCCCATGAAAACTGAATTTTATTCATGCCCTTCTTCAGCGTGATATTGCGTGTCTCCTTGACCAGCGTAATATCCTCGGAGTTGTAGATGGTCAGTTGCACCGTGTCGCGGCTGGGCAGCGTGACCAGGTCCACGTTCGCGGCATGCGTCGCTGCGGCGAGGGCGGTCAGGAGCAGCACGGATGTAATCCATATCTGCGTTTTCATTTGCCTATCCTTATCTGTTCCTGCTTCTTGTTGGTGCCGTAGTGTGTGATTACCGTGCAGGGATAGTCTTTCTTGTCGCGGGCGCCGATGTCGATGGTCGTCTCTATCGTGTTGAAGTCGAACAGCGTCGTCGCGACTTCAGACGTGTAATCGACATCGCCAAGCCAGCGGCGGCGAAGCTCGAACTTTATCGGCTTGGTGCGGTAGTTGCGGACGGTGTCCAGCCACTGGCATTTCTCGTCCCAGCCGTCCACGTACTCGTGATTATCAACCCAGTGGAAGTGGAAGTTCAGCCGCTCTGAGGACATCTTGCGAGTCTCGTAGACGACAAGGTCGTCAGCGCCGAGGTTGACTTCAATCTCAGCCTTTATCGGCACGTAGCGGATCTGCTGCTCACCGAGGAAACTCAGGCCGTCCTTGCCGTTTTCGCGGAAGATGCGCACGCGGCCGTCAGGCAGCGGCGACTCGCCGAGCTTGTGCTCATCGTCGTTCCGCCAGATGAAGAATCGCACCGGCCGCGGACCGTACTGGAAGTCCCGCATGCGGTAAAGTATTTCGAACTTGGCGTCGTCGGCCTTTACGGCTTCCATGCGTTTCGACCAGCCGTCGGGAATAGTCTCCGTGCCTTCTATGGAGAACATGAAGTACTCGCTCAGGCCTTCCTTGACTATCTTCGGCGGCATTGAGGCAGCAGGCGCCGCAAATGCAACCTCTTCAGCCTTGTCCGCAGCCTCCAATGTGACCTGTTTTCTCAACCTTTCATGCTCTGCCGTGCCCCGCTGTGGTACTTGTATGCCCTGGCGGCGGGCGAGGTCGGCTATCTTCTCGACGAGGTTTATCGTGCCGACAATCAGATGCACCTCGGCGTTCTCGTATTCCTCGCCGGAATTATTGAATACGCGAACATAGCCGCGAAGCTGCATCTTCTCCTCGGCCGGGTCGCAGGTGGCGACGTAGTCCATCGTCCATGTCAGGCCGCTGGTGAAGTAGCTGACCTCGACCTTCACTTCGCCCTCAAACTTGGAGTCGATATTCCAGATTAAGTGCTGGGGCTTCTGGCCGGGGAATACGGTGTCGGACAATTCAATTTCATCAACATGCGTCAGCGGGCGGAATTCCACGCTCGTGGGATCGATAAGCGTGCCTGCCCACGAAAATTGAATCTTGTTGGAGCCTTTTTTCAGCGTGACGTTGCGTGTCTCCTTGACCAGCGTGATGTCCTCGGAGTTGTAGATGGTCAGCTGCACCGTGTCGCGGCTGGGCAGCGTGACCAGGTCCACGTTCTCGGCCGGCGCCGTGGCGGCAAGGGCGGCCAGAAGCAGCGTCATCATAATCGCATTGCGTTTCATGACATTTCTCCTTTCTTCCCTGCCGCTTACCAGAGGTTCTTTATGGTGAAGTGGAACGTGAACGTGAGTTTCTGGACTTTTTCATCCGGGTTTTTCGGCCGGGCCGGCAGCTCGACCTTCAGCGTAGGCGTCGCGCCGCCGTATTCATAGTCGAACTTGATGTTCTTGGAGGTGTTGTCGCCGACCGTCCACTCCGCGTCGCCGTGCGGGTCGCTGCCGTACTGCTGGGCGATGTTGTTCATCCGCTCGATGATGTCGAGAGTGACCGGCTTGTCCTTGAAGTTCTCGATTTCGTACTTGATGGTGATTTCCTGGTTGAACAGGTTGCCGCGGACTTCGTGTCGCTTGTTATCCTGGATCGTCCGCGTGCAGACCACGTCGCGGGCCTCGCCGAGATAAAGCTTCATCTTGCCGTCCAGCGGGGTAAGCGAAGCCCAGTCCTCTCCGAGGAACGCCTCTCCGCCGCGGCCGTCCTGAATGAATATCCTGGCCTTGCCGGGCTGCAGCGGGAATTCGCCCAGATTGTGCTTCTCATCGTTGATGAGCTTGTAGTGCATGACCACCTTGGAAGCGAACGGCTTGTCCGGGTTGAGCGGCCCGTTGACGTACCAGTCGTAGGTGTAGGTCTTCTCGATGGGCACGTCCTTGAAGCTCCTGATGAGCATCTTGACGTCTTCCTGGTAGCCGATTTCCTTCATGAACGACGGTCCGAACCCAGCCCATACGCCGGATGTGCCGAACTCCTCTCCGGAGTAGTTGCTGAGCTGGATGTAGTTTTTCAGGGTCAGGACGGTCTCGTCCTTGTTTGCCAGCACGCGGTACGAGAACGAGCGGCTCAGGTTGTTGATGAGGTAGCTGACCCGCACTTTAACGGCGCAGGCTTCGGCTGCGTAGACTTCCCACACAAGGGCGTTCTCGCCCGGCGGGTAGGCGACGTTTATCACGCTCACCTCCGGCTTGTCGCCGTCGGTCTTCACCGGGCGGAACTTGCCGTCTTCGCTGACGGCTATCGGGCGGAACAGGATCGAATCCTTGTCGATCTGGGTGTTCGACCAGCTGAAATCGATTTTGTTGTTTCCGGCCTCGGCCGTCGACTTGAGCAGCGGAACGATGCGCTCTTCCTCGACCAGCGTATACATGCCGTTATCGAGCTGGATTTCGACGCGCTCGCGCTGCGGAAGGGCCGCCAGTTTCACGCGCGCCGTCGCAGCCGCCGGCAAAACCAGAATGGAAGCGGCCAAAAGAAGCAGTATGGTGTTTCGGAGTTTCATGTGCATTATCTCCTTTCGCAAGAGTTTTAGAATGCCTGCCAATAGTTTTTTCCGCCGGGTGAGGTTTTTTGCCAGCCCCTCAGGGACGGGCGTTGCCGGTAACGCGAAAAGACTTTTGACGCTTACTATAGTCGGTAAGTAACCTGTATCAGGCTCAGCCGAATATAAGACGCACAACTGCCGAAGAAGTTCCGGAACCCTGTAATAATTATCTAAAGAACCAGACGGATTTGATGATCAACCTACCCAAACTGACTGATTTGCTGACTGGTTGATTGTCCGGTTAAACGGTTAACAAATCAACCAGCCAACCAATCAATCTTTTCCCTGACCGGCCTTTCGGGGGCGATCGATTTGAGTTACTTATTCTTCTCCACTTTTATCCTCTCATGGAGTTTTTCGCGGTACTTTTTCAGACTTTCGGGCATCGGGAACGCCTTGTCGAAATCGTAATTCTGCTCATCGCACAGCGGACGGAGATAAATGTCTATGCTGTCGTAAATCAGCGTCTGGACGTTTTCGTTGAGCATTCTGTACACCCTGGATCGGTCAGCAAGCGGTATATGGAAGCCCAGGGTTTCCGGCCTGATGAGCACCTCGGCCGCCACGGAGCTTAATATGGAAAGAAACTCAGCTTGCTTCATGCGGTCGGCGGTCACATTTTTGGCGTATATGTCGTAAACCATCATGGCATACTGCAGGCTCTGCCGGGCCTCGTCCGGCTGGTTGGCCGCGGTGAGCCTCAGCCACGTTCTCAGGGCGGCGGTTATCTGGCTGTCGGCGATGTCGCGAATCGGGCTGCCTTCCTTGTTCAGGCGGTAAGCAACAAAATCGCCCAGCGGCATGTCCCACTCTTCGCCGGTTTTCCTGTAATAGCTCTTTATCCAGTCGAAGTACTTCTGCGCCTCGTCCCGCTGGTAATCGGCGTACAGTCCCGCGATGGCGGTCGCGAGATAGTTTATATGCCCGCTTTCGAAATCGTTTTTCTCGTCGTCGGCAGCCTTGCTTGACGCTATGGCGTTTATGATTCGCATATATTCCGTCTGTGTCGGCTCGACAAATCTGAAGTCGGCCAGCCAGCGCAGGTCCGGCATGTCGGGGTTGCGCGGATTTCGCGTAAGTATGAGCCTGCCCGTCCAGGTCATTTCCTTGAGCGAGTTCAGAACGATGCGGTCGGTATTCAGCGCGATGATGTCCGACATTCCCAGGCTGTCGCACACGTGTATGCCGTATGTGACCCAGTACAGCGAATGCGAATAGACATGACGCCAGTCCAGCGGCGCGTCCAGTCGGACCATCAGGTCCAGCATCCAGGCCGGGTCCATTTTGTATTTGTTCCAGAGAATCTGCGCCCTGACGAAGGCAAGCAGCTTCGTTCTCTGTGCGGCGTAGGCGCTGCCGTTTATGAGTTCAAACAGCGTTTTTTCCTCATCGGTCTCCTGCTTAGGGACATCCAGGCGATACAGATACGCATCGGGAGCCATGCTGACGCGGTTGTAGGCGTCGAGCAGCGAGCGGTCCACGCCGACGCCGACGGCCTGCAGCTTACCGGCGTAATCGGCCAGTTCCGCATCGGAAAGCAGTTGGTCGCGCATGTCCGGCTGAATCTCTTCGAGACCCTGCCTTCTGATGTCCTTGTCCAGCGGGGCGGCAGCTATCGGGCGGAAGGCGTCGATTACATCCTTCGTGCCGCCGTACGGCGGTGAAGACAGCAAATCCTGCATTTCGCCGCCCCACCGCTGCTTGTAGACCATGTGCATGTCGTCGGTATACTGGCCCATCTTGAAGAAGAATATCCACGCCAGCTCCTTGTACAGCAGCAGCGAGCGGCGGTTCATCGGTATTCCGTCGTCGCGCAGAAGCTTCACGCCGTTGTACACCCACTGCCATCGCTCCTCGGGCGTGTGAGTGGCTACGGAAATATTCCACGCCATATTCCACGAGTTGAACGCCCATACGCCTTCAAATCGCGGCTGGAGGTAGCATATCGTGGTGGCCAGCTGCATGGCATCGTAGAAACGCCCCTGCTCCTTGAAATCCTGCGAGCGTATCCAGAGATAGTTGACGGCAATCGCCCGCAGGCCGCCCGGCGCAGTCTGGAGAAGCGCCAGCTGCGGGTATCGCTCGATGGTTCCCTTGTCGATTGGCTCGAGTTCGTATTTCTCGCTCAGCTCGTCGAGCGGCGCGTGCAGGAGGCCGGCCGAGGCGATGCCCGCGGCGGCAATCGCCAGCCAGACCCACCGTATTTTCTGCGACTGCAAACTCATACTTTCCTACACCTGAACTCTCGCAAGCTCGCGCCTGTAGAATATCAGGCATGCGACAACGAGCACCAGCGCCGTGCGCACGCCGATTGTCCACAGGGCCGAGGTTCCGACCAGAGACCATGATATCGCGACGCCGTCCACAAGGAAGTCCGACACCGATATGCTGCCGAGGTCGGGCAGAACGGCGGCCATCACTTTATATATGTAGTGCCCGCCGACGGTCCACACGTCGTTTTCCCTGCTCTCGCTCAGCCTGACGGCATCGGAAAGAAACGCCCGGGCGAGGCTGAACGGCAGAACGGCGAACGAAAGTATGCAGCCCACGGCGAACGACAGAAACGTGCCGGCCATCACGCCGACGGCCGCCATGAACATCATCTGGAACAGAATCAGCATAAGCCCGTGAACAAAGTTCATCTCGAACGAGCCGATGCGGTAGAGAACCGCGGCGTCATTGCGGTCCAGCGTAACGGCGGTTACGAAGCCGGTCTGGGGATCGGGCCTGTTGGTGTACGTGACCGATATTTTGCCGTCCTTGCCGACCACCCTGGCCGACGCTATGAGCGTCGTCTGGACGCGGATGGGGTCGCGGCGAGGCAGCGGAAGATACCTTTCGCTGCTTTCGGTATTCTCATTTTTTTTGGTTATGTCGCCGCCGGCGACTTCCCATTCGCCGTAAAGCTGGCGCTCGTTCGGCGGGGTCTGTGAAGGCTTCAGCTGGTAGCTTATCTGTATGACCGGCTCGGCGGTGAGCTGCATTTCCTCGCCGGTTTTCAAAGTTATGCGTTCGGCGTCGTCGGCATGCATGACGCCCACGAAGGTTTCCCTGCGAAGCTCGCTGACCCATGCGTCGCGGTCCGCGATCCGCAGAGGATAGCCGGCGATGAGCTGTCCAAGGAATCGCCGCGACGTCGACATTTCGAAATAGACGAGCTTGTTCGCATTGTCTTCGACGACCTGGCCTACAGTTCCCTTGCCGTGCACCTCGCCGCCCTGCGGCCGGATGCCGCTGAAAACAAGCGTCATGCTTTCGCCCGGTTTGACCGACTGGAGATCCTCAGTGACCTGCTGGCGGATTTCATCCAGCAGCATCACCTCGGCGGCCTGACGGTCGCCGCCGGTTCGCTCCTTATACGCATCAAGCGAAGCATCGTATCTGCCTTCCTGCTTCAGCCTGCCGATTCGATCGAGGATGTTTTTTTCTATATCTCCCTCGATGGAGTCCGGCCTGACTTTGGCCCGCGATGAGAATATTTCCATTTCGACGGCGCGGCGGTCGTTATCGTTCATGACCTTGCCGCCGCGAAGATGCTGCGCCAGTCCGTAAATTATCGCGCCGGAAGCCAGTATCAGTATCGCGTCGAACACCACCACGCCCAGCCATCGGCCGAGCACGTATTCGCCTCTCCCCAGCGGCTTGACGGCCAGCAGGAACACCTGCTTGTCCTGCACGTCGGACGAAACCACGCCGACCGACAGAAAAATGGTGACGATAGTGAGCAACACAGTCGTCATTGAAACGCTGTATGAAAGGAATGTCCTGATCTGCCCTGCCAGCGTGCCGTCGCCCTTTAGGGTGAAAGGCAGCGCCGTAACCACGACGGCCAGCAGCACGATGAACACGCCGGCCACCTTCATGCGCAGGCACTGAGCGAGCGTCTGTCTCGCGACGGCCCATATACTGCGCATCGTTATGAATCCTCCGAGTTGGATTTGTCGGCACCGCCGATAAGCCCGTCGATAAAGCCTCTGTCGGCATCGTCCTGCCGTGTCGCGTTTTTCGCGGCAGCAGGCGGAGTTTCGGGCTGCGGCTCGGCGGCCGGGGCCGGCGGCTCCTTGCCGGCGGTAAGTTCGTCGAGCACGTCACGTGCGGGCTGCTCTTCCGCCGGCGGGAGCTGAGGCTCCTCGGCAGGCTGGTTGGCCGGGACCGGCTCGGCGCGGGTGATAAGCTCGGTAATGACGCGGCTGCCCTCGGCCGGTTCGGCCCGGAGAAATTCCGCGACCTGCCCGCCGGACACAGCACCGCCGGTGGCGAGTTTTTTCTCTTTCGCCTCGCGGACAATCCGCAGGAAGAGCGACTCGAGCCTGTCGCGAGGCGTGGTGATTTCGGCTTCCTTGCCGGCCTTTTCAAGCAGCTGCCGAACTTCGGCGAGCGTCGCTGGGTCAAGGTCGTCGATGGTTATCTGCGTCTGTGTGCGGCGGGCGAGCAGTTCGTCGATGCTTCCAAGCCGCCGCTGCCGGCCGCCGTAAAGAATGCACACGCGGTCGCACACGTCTTCCACGTCGGCGAGCAGGTGGCTGGACAAAATGACAGTCTTGCCGCGCTTCGCCAGCTCGCCGATGAGGTCTTTTATCTGCCGCGTGCCGATGGGGTCCATTCCGGCAGTCGGCTCGTCGAGTATGAGCAGGTCCGGGTCGTTTATCAGCGCCTGTGCCAGACCGATGCGCCGCTGCATGCCCTTGGAATACTCGCCTACGCGGCGGTACGCCACGGCGGCAAGGCCGACCATGTCCAGGAGCATCTCGATTCTGCCCTTGCGGATGTGCCGCGACTGGTGAAACAGGCGCCCGTAAAAGTCCAGCGTCTCGACGGCGTTGAGGAACGGATAAAGATACGATTCCTCCGGCAGATAGCCGATGCGGGCCTTCGTGCCGACGTCGGTCGGGCGCTTGCCGAACACCGATATCACGCCGCGAGTCGGAAACAGCAGGCCGAGGACCATCTTCAGCGTGGTGCTCTTGCCGGAGCCGTTAGGCCCCAGCAGGCCGAACACTTCCTTCGAGCGGATTTCCAGGTCGAGGTCGGCGACGGCAGTCACCTTCTCGCGCAGCCAGAAGTCGCGAAAAACCTTCGTCAGTCTTTTGACGACAACCACGTTGTCATAGCTTTCGGCCATATCGTTGAATTCCGGCGAGTCGAACGGTTATTTCGAATTATTTCTCGCCTTCCTTTTTATTCTGCTCTTTGCTCTTTTTAATCGCCTCTTCCAGCATTTTTCGTGCGACGGCCGGAGGCTGGTTCGCCTGGATATTTATCACCTGGTCGCCGACGCGGATGATGATTTTTTCGACCGTGGGCGAGCTGAGTATCTCCTCAACGGTCTCGGCCCAGAGCCTCTGCACCATCAGGTCGGGATATTTGCGGAATTCGGGTAGGAGCTTTTCGAATTTTTCGGCGCGGCCCTGGACGGCCTGGACGATGCCCGTCCTGTACGCCTTCGCGTCCTCGATGATGCTCTTGGCCTCACCGCCAGTTTCTCCACTGAGGAGAATATTGTTGATTTTCTCAAGGTATATGGCGGCTTCCTCGTCGTTACCATTTTCGCGGGCCTTCTCGTAGGCCACTATAAGCGGAACCCCCGTGGGTTTCTCCTCCGTAGGTTCGAACGAACCGACAAGCTCTTTATACGCATTGCCGGCAGCCTGTTGCAGTATGGTTTTCGCCTCGCCGTAGGCGTCCTTGATTTTGCCTTCACGAACGTTGGTCGCGTTCTGCGCCTTGTCGAAGGCGGCTTTGGCGCCCAGAGGCCAGGTCGGGCTGTGCTGCGGCAGACTGAGCGTCGTCAGGACTATTCCGCAGTCCAGGCCGCCTTCGCCGAGGGCGTCGTTCGCGTTTTTCTTGATTTCGTTCACAAGCGCGGTCGACTCGCCGGTCATTATGGCGCTGGCGGTTCGATGCGCGACGGCCTTGATCGCGGCGGAGCATATCACCGACCGGACGGTCGCCTCTGGGTCGACCATGCTTTCGCGGAACTTTATCGGCTCACTCACCTGGTACGAACATGCCAGTTTCATGTGCAGTATCGCCCTGTCGCCGGTAATGAGCATGCCGTCCAGGCCGGGCTTAAGCCCGCCCCTGTAGGCCGTTCTCTGCTCCCACGGCGTGGCGAGATCCTTGGCCGTCTCGTTAATCCAGAAATCGTCCATCTCAAACTTCTGCACGCTTACATCGACGACGTCTATCTCGCCTATCGGGAACGGCCAGGCGTGCGCCAGGCCCGGGCCTACCTCCCCAACGACCCGGCCGAACATCTTGATTATGCCCCGCTGATTCTGCTTTATGGTCTTCAGGCCGGTCGCGAGGAACGCCGCCATAATGAGAATCATTATCAGCGAAAGCAGCCTGAAGCTCGCTTTCAGCGCCTTGGCGAGGCTTTGCGAGGCGGCGTCCTGAATCACAGGCTCGTACCCATCGTCGCGATGATGGCGGCCGTGCGGGCAGTTGTCATGATTATGTATTTTTTCAGCCATGTCAGCTGTCTCCGGATATTCCAGGTCCTACTTCTTGTCGCCGGCGCCGGCCTTTTCATCGAGCTTTATCGGCGGGCCTTTTGGCAGCGACGCCCCTTCCCGGAACCAGCCGATCGCCTCTATCTTCGAGCCGTCCAGGAAAATCGTCGTGTTGTCTTTCAGCCCGGCCTTAAGCGTGTCTATGTATCGCAGGAACATGCTCAACTGCGGGAATTCCTCGAACTTGCTGTATTCGCGTGCGGCGGCCCGCTCGCCTTCGGCCCGGATGTCCCTGGCGTGGCGCTCGGCAAACGCGATTATCCGCTTGCGGGCGCTCTCGGCGCGGGATTTTATCGCTGTCGCCTCAGCATCGCCTTCGGTCTCGTAGGTCTTGGCGAACTGCTCGCGTTCCTTCTTCATGGTTTCGATAACCTGTTCGGTTATCGCCGTGGTGAGCGTCATTCTCTCGATTCCGACCTGCACGATCCTGACGCCGTACTTTTCATCATCAACGAAGGATTTCAGCCGGGTCGCTATCTCGTTCTCAATGTCGCCAAGCTTCATCATGTCCGGATCGGTATTGACGATCTGCGACATGCTGCGGCTGGAGAAGATTTCCTTCTTGCTGCTGCGGAGCAGGTTGCTGATGCGCTCAGACGCGGCGGCTTCCGATTTGATGTTGGAGAGGAAGTCGACCGGCTTGTCTATTTCCCATATGCAGAACGCGCTGACGACAAGCTCCTGCCCGTCCGACGTGTAGACCGCGTCGTTGGGGTCGTAAACGCGAATGCGGCGTTTCTCCAGGCGCACTGCACGCTGTATCGGGTACGGCCACTTCAAGTGCCAGCCGGCCCCCTCCGCACCCTCGTATACATCGCTTGCGCTGGCCTGCCCGAATGTAGTCAGCACTATTATGTCGCTGGGCTGATCGACCACGAACGTGACCGTATAAGCCAGCAGCAGCAACATGACCAGAGAAGCCAGTATCACCAATCCTATATGTTTGTTCATGTCCGTATTCCTCGGTATTCAGACCTTGTTGATTCCAATGTCTGAGAATTTCTACCAGTTATTCCTTCTTTTCTTTCTCGAAAGTGACGCCCTGCATCAGGTCGGATTTCCATTTCCAGTCCAGCCAGAGCTCGACCTTGTTGGGATCGACTGCGATGACCTGCTTGCTGGCGGCTCTTTTGAGCACTTCGTCCCATGTATCGAGCCAGCGGTCGAGAATGTACATGTCCGGGCTGGCCCGGTACGCCAGCAGGTGCCTGGAGAACGTTTCTGCCCGTGCCCGCTCGCCGAGTTCTTTCTGCCAGCGTTCCGCCTCGGCCTCAGCGATGAGTTTCGCCGGCTCACCGCGTGCGCGGTCAAGCATGTCCTCGGCGTGCTTTTGTGACTCCTCGACGGCGGCTGTGAAGTTGAAGCCGGCTGGGTTCGCCTTTATCTGCTTCAGGACATCCAGGTACGCGACCGACTTTTTGCGCAGGGCCTGGTTGTCCTGCCATATCTTGCTTGATGCGGTCCGCCCCAAAATACGCTCGCGCTCGATTTCCTTGTCGAGCAGGCCTATATCCTCCTGCGTCTGCGCGATGTATTTATCGACCAGCGCACCCACATCGGCTGCGTCGGCACGCGAGAGGTCGGTAAGCTGTTCGAGCTTTGTTATCTCCTGGGCCAGCCGCAGCGCCTCGCCCACGTCGCCGGCGACGCCGGCGAGCATGTAGCTCGCCTCGGCCTCGGCTTCGTAACGTTTTGAATCGCGGGCGCGCTCGGCCTTGGCGACATTTTCGAAGGCCGGCGCAGCCTTGGCGGGCGGATGCGACGAAATTATCCCGACGTGCGTTATGGTTACGCCAAGCTTCATGTCATCGGCCCTGGCCTGAATAAGCCTGCGGAGATTGTCCGCGGCTTTCTGGCGGCCGAACGTCATTATCGCCTCAGGCCTGTCCTTGCCGCCGGACGTCTTGTCGCGAATAGGGTCCATCAGCGTGGCGCTGGCGTAGTAGCGCGTCATTTCGCGATACGCCAGGGACTCGAGAACCGAATGTGAATCCTTGTAGTTGTAGCCGTAATCCCGCACATCAGCGATTTTGTAATACACGACCACAACCAGCTTGATCATGGCCACCGGCGGGGTTTTCACCTTGTCGGCATTGGCGTTTTCGCCAGGCTCGCTCCAGTCCTTTGGCGGCTGGATGGCGACAAGGAAATCACGCTCCTGCCTGCTGCCGTGCTCCTCGGTCCAGAGGTAAAGCTCGCGGCCCTTGATTATCGTCGGCTCGCGGGCCTCGCCGACGCCGAGTATGATTTCGTGAATCTCATCGGTGTTGAATCGTTTCTCCGTGGCGAAAGGCCAGGGCAGCTTGAAGTGCAGGCCGGGCCCCAGCGCCGGCTCCTGGAGACGGCCCAGGCTGGTGACGACGCATTGCTGGCCCTGCTGGACCAGCACAACGCTGCTCATGGCGAACATTATCAGGACGGCCAGTATCAGCAGCGGCACGAACGCCTTGGAAACCAGCCTGTAAAACCACGTTCGCGAAACCTCGAAGCCGAACTGGTAATTCAGCGTGTCGGCGATTGAATGCCCGACGCGGTCCGGCTCGGCGAGAATGCTGAACACGCGGCTCTCGAAACTCGGATGATATTCCTTGCCCGGAATCCGCGGGCGGTAGAGGTCGAGTACGAAATTAAGCGTAAGCTCGACGGCGAGCACAAGCTGAACGATGCATACGGCGTATGCGACGATGAGGTCCACGTTGCCGTATCCCTGCCCCGCCATCAGCAGCGACAGCACGACGGCGGCGATGAAAATCACGCAGACCAGCAGGTATCCGCCGGTCGCCCGCAGAAACCGCCACTGGCTCGAACCGCCCATGCCCGTGGCGTAGCGGCTGAACAGAAACGCCAGGAACGCCGTCAGACCGAGGAAAAGCGATGCCGGTCCGATTTCCGTAATGACCGGAGCGCTCTGCGTGAACAGGAACCGCATGGAGATTACGGCTATGGCGGCCTGGCAGAACGCCAGAAGCAGCGTGGCGAACGGGACGGCCCACTTGTTCATCCAGTCGGCCCGGCGGATGGCGTGCCGCATCTCGGCGCCTTCTTCGCCCTCGAAAATCGTCGGGCCGTGCCCGCCCCGCCCGGACTGGATTTCCTCAAGCTCCAGCTCTTCGCGGCGGGCAAGTTCATTGAAGTAGAACAGCACCGCAACAATCAGCCAAAGCAGAACGCCGCCCGCGAGCAGCCAGGCCGTGCACATTGCCGATATCGACCCGGTGTACCGCCAGACCGCTATCATCACCGCAGTGAAGATCATCTGGAACAACCCGCCCGCCAGGGCGACGTTTTTTCCGCGTTTTTGACTCAACATGCCATGGACCTCGTGTTAAATATGCACAACCGCCCGCAGCCGAACGTTTTTCGACGGTCTTGTCGGTGCATTCGGCCGGCCGCGCGGTTTTTCGGATTTTCTGCAATTTCCGTAATTTGTTTCAGACTTTGTTTTTCACATTTCGTATTTGAATAATAATACGTACTATCTTTGCAGGACCAATTATGATTCGCTTCATAACGATAGCCGGAAATACTTTCGTTCAGACCATACGCCAGCCGATCGTCGGCGTGCTCATACTCGTGACGCTGGGCGTGCTGGTTCTTTCCGTGCCGCTGGCAGGCTGGACCATGTCCACCTCCGGCGAGTTCACGAAAGTCGACCAGCAGATGCTCATAAGCCTCGGCCTGAGCACGCTGCTCGTGTCGGGGCTGCTCATCGCGGCGTTCAGCGCATCGGCCGTAGTCACACGCGAAATCGACGACCGCACCGCGCTGACCGTTCTTTCCAAACCGGTCGCCAGGGCCACTTTCGTCATGGGAAAATTCGCCGGCGTCGCATGTGCGGTGGGCGTGGCGTTCTATCTCTGCGCAATCGGATACCTGATGACCGTCCGCCACAAGGTGATGTCCACGGCGAGCGATCCGTTCGACGTTCCCGTAATCGTGCTGGGCTGCTCGGCGATGGCGACGGCCATCGTCGTGGCGACGCTCGGCAACCTGCTGTTCCGATGGTCGTTCAGTTCGGCCGCCATATGGACCGCCCTGGTGACCTTCACGCTCGCGATGGGAGCCATAACCATCGTCGGCAAGAACTGGGAAATCGTTCCGCCGGGGTACGATTCGCCGCCGCAGCCGGAGTTTGAAAAACTTGTCATGGACGTCGACCCGACCGCGGATTTCCCGACCGTCAAAAAGGAAATCACGTCCCGGCGGTTCGAGGTCGAGGATTACGATCTGAAGCGGCATGAGGTCACGGTCGTTTCGCCGTCGGGACTGATGTTCGAGGAAGCCGTCAGGAAACTCGCTGACCTGCCAGGCGCATCCAACCCGAGAGAGAAAATCAATCCGCCGCTTATTTCCGTCGCCCTGCTGGCGGCAATTCTGCTGATATTCATGGCCGTCATGGTCTTCGTCGCCGTCGCCGTCGCGGTAAGCACGCGGCTGGGACAGGTCATGACGCTGCTGATATGCTGCGCCGTGTTCGTAATCGGCTCGGCCCATCCGACGCTTTTCGGCAAGGCCGCTGAAGGCAACTTCGTAATCAAGGGCCTGGGCTGGCTGGTTCCGAAGCTCAACTACTTCGACCCGCAGTACGCCATGTCGATGGGCTACCCGATACCGGGGCGATTCCTCGCGACGGCCGCCGCTTACTGCGCCTGCTACGTCGCCGCGGTGCTCGCGATGGGCGGCTTTTTGTTCCACGGCCGACAGCTCGACTCGCAGGGAACGTCCGCAGCAATGCCGCCGCTGGTGGGCGTGCTGGCATGGACCGGACGAATCGTCGCCGCCGCTATGGCGATTATCGCACTCGTGATTCTCGGCAGAATCGACGACTACTCGGCACCGACACTGCTGACGGCCGGCGGCCTGCTCGTCGGAGCAGCTGCAGGCTGGCTGTTCTGGGGCTACTTCGGCCGCGGCGCAAAGTGGGCGCACCGCGTGGCGACAGCCCTGCTCGCCTTGGCGGCGCTGCGGCTGATTCTCGGCGTCGCATTCGATCCGGTCGGCGAAGCCCTGCAGGTAGACGTCGGCACCGTGCAGATAGTCGCACACACTATCGCTATCGCGATTGTGGCGTTGATCCTGGTTTTGCCGAGTACGCGTCGTCATTTCAATTCGTAAAGGTTTTATTACCACATGCCTTTTCAATGTGTGCCCCGTACGGGTCGCCTCTGGGCGAACACAGCTTGCGAGCAAGCCGTGACACTCACAAATCCGCGTCATGCGGGGACGGCTTCGAGCTTCACGCGTTCGCTTGGCCGGTCCTTGGGCTTCTCCGCTTCGTGCAGCTCCTCGCCGAAACGAACCAGCCGTGCGCTGTTGAAGATTACGAACGTGGCAGCCACCATATGCAGCAGCGCGCCCCAGATGGGCGACAGCCACCCAAGGCCAGCGAAAATCTGGAATATCACGATGAACGACACGCCGAACAGCAGGTTCTGATGCACCACCGCCGTCGTCCGCTTGCTCAGCCTGACGAGGAAGCCCAGCCGCCGCAGGTCGTTGTTCATCAGCGCGACGGTGGCCGAGTTGATTGCCACGTCGCTGCCGGCTGCGCTCATGGCGATCGACAGGTCGCCGGCCGCAAGCGCCGGCGCGTCGTTCACGCCGTCGCCGACGACCGCCACGGTGTGCCCCTGCTCCTTGAGCGAGGCGACAAGGTCGAGCTTGTCGTGCGGCAGGACCTCGGCCTGCACTTCGGTGCAGCCCATCTCGCGTGCGACGCGGCGAGCGACCGACCAGCGGTCGCCGGTGACCATCACAAGGTCGCGGACGCCTTCGTCGCGGAGTTCCTGCATTGCCGAGCGGGCCTCATCCCGCGTGCGGTCTTCCAGGCCTATCCAGCCCAGCAGCCGCCCGTCGCGAGCGACGTAAAGCGTGGAAAGGCCTTCCGGCTCGGCGTATTTCGCGTCGCTCATCGGCGCGAGGCTAACGCCCTGCTCGGCCAGCCACGTGCTTCGCCCGACCAGCACCGCCCGGCCGTTAATCTGCGCCTTTACACCGCGGCCGGATACTTCCTCGAAGCCGCTCGGGTGATCCAGCGTGACGTGCGCCTTTCTGGCGACGGCCATCACCGCCTGGGCCACCGGATGCCTGGACATTTGCTCGGCCGACGCGGCGGCCGCCAGCAGGTCCGCCCCGTCTACTTCCGGAGCGGGCATCATCCGAGTCACGGAAAGTTCGCCGGTCGTCAGCGTGCCTGTCTTGTCGAACACGAACGCAGTGATGTTCTTGGCCAGCTCAATATTGGAAACGTCTTTTATGAGAATGCCCAGCCTGGCCGCACATGAAAGCGCCGCAACCATCGCGGTCGGGACGGCCAGCACCAGTGCGCACGGGCAGGAGACGACGAGCATCGTCACCGTGCGCTCCATGTCTTTCGTGAAGAACAGCACGGTGGCCGCCAGCATCAGAATCGTCGGCGTGTACCAGCCGGCGTAGCGGTCTATCAGACGCATAATCGGGATGCGCGTCTTCTCGGCCTCGAGAATGAGTTTCTGAACGCGGCCGAGCGTGGTGTCGGCGCCGGCGCGGGTGACTTTCACGTCCATCACGCCGGCAAGGTTGCTCGTGCCGGAGAAAACCTCGTCGCCGACCTGCTTGTCGATAGGCAGCGATTCGCCGGTCACGTTGGCCTGGTTCACCGACGACTCGCCGGAGATAATCTCGCCGTCGGCCGGTATGTTGTCGCCGGGCCGCACGCGGACCACGTCGCCGGGCTGAAGCTCGCGCGGGTCAACAAGCTCTTCCATACCGGCCCGCAGGCGATGCGCCTTCTTCGGCGCCAGCCTGACAAGGTGCTCGATGCTCGCCCGCGCGCCCAGCGCCGTTCGCGTTTCGATGAGGTTGGAAAGCAGCAGGAAGAACGCCACCGCGCCGGCGGCCTTGTAGTCGATGGCCGCTATCGCAGCGATTACCGCCAGCGCGACAAGCTCGTCCATGTGCATATGGCCGTGGGCGAGATGCTTCATTGCGTGCCAGATAATCGGAACACCCAGCAGCAGCGCCCCGAGAAGGGCCAGCGTGTCGCTGTACGGGTTCAGCGTCCTGCCGCCCAGCGTCACCGCCTGGTCGCCGAAAACCCAGCCGGCGATATAGGAATTTACGACAAGCAGGCCGCCCAAAAGTATGCCTATGATGAGAATACTCGCTCGACCGGTCTGGGCCTCGACCGAGTCCTTCAAAATATCGTGGGCCATCTGGAAGCTCCGTGATCTGTTATCGCCGCGGAAAGAGCTTATTTAACACAGACTTAGAAACCATAACAAAATGAACCACAGAGTTCACACCCATACGGGCGGGCGTATGCCCGGAGGACACTAAGTAAACACATAAAACAAATCCCGTATCTCTTGTGCTCTCTGTGTCCTTCGTGGTTCCGGCTGTTTCTTTTTTAAAGGTATATGCAATACCGAATAAAGAGACGCCCGCCGCCAGGCCGTCGCACTCTTCTACGCCGGCTGCCGGCGACAAGTTCTGCTATCGGCAGGAATTTATAGAGATTACCGCCCCTAATTGCAAGAAAAGAGAATAAAGCAGGCAACAGGCAGCAGGCAATAGGCAGTATTTTGGATTTCGGATTCGAAATTCGTATCCCGGAACACGGAACCAGGAACACGTTTATCCCAACACGCCAGGTATTTTTTACTCCCTGCTGCCTGCCGCCTGCTATTTGCACATGCTCGTCAGCACATCGCCGTCCCATGTGAATTTCAGGCGCTTCCGCGCTGGGGCCGGGCGCCTGTCGAACGCATAGGCCGCCAGAAGCGGCAGAGCCACGCTCGGCTCGACCCACGCCATCGTGAACCGGGCGTTGCGGTCTATCTTGCCCCACGACTGCGCCTCGCCGAGCGTCGAGCCTGAAAGCCCGCCGTCCTGCGTGACAGCCGTCGTGACCTGCACGGCGTAATCGTGGCCGCGCTCAAGGCCCCAGATGTAGCTCATCACTATCGAATCGTTGATGTAGTTCTTCGGCACGCCGCCGGCGACGTAGATGGCCGCGGTCTTCGGGCTGGCGACGACTATCTGCGTCAGTTCGTAGTTGTCGCGGATGGAGTCTATGTGAATGCCTTCCCGCCCCTCGCGCCGGCAGTTGTAGTAATGCGCCGTCAGGCCGATGCCGATTGACGAGTCGTTGATGGCCGGGCAGAAAAGCGGCACGCCCAGCTTGTGGCACTGGCGGACGATGGAATTATCGTCGTCCAGCTTCGACCCGACGAAATCAAGATACGCGCGTGACGAAATGTTGCCGGGCGGCAGTTCGTCGGCGACCCGGCCGCACCACGTGTCGGTCTCCCAGAATTTCTCCTCGTCAACGTACGTGTCGTATATGCGGTCGATTCGCAGGTCGCGCAGCAGCGTGTCGTCAGAGGCCGGCGTGCCGCGATAATGCCGGTAGCCTCGTGCCTGGTAGATGTCCTGGTAGAGTATCGCACCGGTCGAGACGACCACGTCGACGTATCCGCCGGCGATGAGGTCGCGAATCACGTTTCGCAGGCCCGCCGCGATGAGCGGGCCGGCCAGACCGAGCATGACGGTCGGCCGCTTGCGATCAGCGTACATCCTGCTGAGCACTTCCGCGCACGTGCCCAGGCTGCGGGCCTGTATGCTCATGCCGCCCATCGCAGCCACGAGGTCGGCCGCCTTCATGCCGCCACTGACGTCAACCTGTTTGATCGTCTCGCCGAGAATCCGCTTCTTGAGTTTCCTCTGCTTCGCATCCATGATTTCCCTTGCCGCCGGCCGCCACGCCGGGCTTCCTTTCCTCAAATTACTCTGCTTCTCTCCGGCCCACGGCAGTACTATAACAATCGGTAGTAATTTTTGAATAAAAATTATTACGATTATTGTAAATCTTTGGGGAATAATTGAATAAGGCAGGCAACGGGCGGCAGGTAATCAGTGCGGAACAAGTATCCCGGAACCCGGAACACGTATGCCAGAACCCGTGATACAAGTTCCGTGTTCCGCCCAGACAGGCGGCCGTATGGCCGGGCATGCTCAATAGCCTGTCCATCTGCCAGCAGCCCATATTGACGCACAATGTCCAATTGCCGTTACTGGCCGGCGTCGCAGAGACTCTGTTTTTCTGCCGTTCTTTTTCATATTCATCTTTTTCAGGTCGCCAAAAACAATAGCAAAAAGAATTTCTGAAATGATTGTCCTGCTCGTGCTTCTGCTGCTTGCAGCTTTTTTATTCCTGTCCGCCTTCAACACCGCCGGCTTCGGAGGCTCACAAACCAAGGATATTCAGGAGCTGTCGCACCATACTGTCGGCAATTATGAAGTGACTATCCTCAAGGCGGACGACAGCGGCGCACTGGACGCATGGCTGAAGTCTAACTCGCTCAAGGGTCTCGACGCCGACGCGAAAAAGATTGTCGACGAATATATAGCTAATAAATGGGTCTTTGCCGTGGCGTGTCTCAGGCGGGACATTTCAGGCACGTCAACGCCGCAGCCGATAGCCGCGACATTCCCCGTTAAAAGCCCGGTTTACCCGATGAAGCTGACCAGTCTCACCGGCTCGGAAACATATGTGGAGCTTTTCGTAGTCGCCGACGGCACTGCATCGGCACAGGGATTCGAGACCATCGCGTCGGACACATACAAAAAAGTGGACACTCCAGACAATACATCCTATGCATACGCATCATATTACAAGGGCGACGATACAGGCCTGATAATCGGCAGTTCGGATGCATGCGGATATCTCTGGCAAGGCTGTATCGTAACCACGCTCACATCGCGGCTGGCGTCGGAGCAGATGAAGAATGACGTGGCAATTTCCCTCAAGCCGGTCACGCCGATACACGCCCACTATTTCTCCCCCAAAGCGGTCAGGGATATATCACTTGCCGTCGGAACATGGGGCGGCCTGTTGGTTCTGATCGCAATAACCTTCGCCTGTTACAGGCGGCGCAAACCCCGCAAAAAGGAAATTCTCGCAATCATGATCATGGGTGGATTGGTACTTCTCGCTGCTGCTCTCACATATTCGATGCTGCCGACGATAAATGTTCAAAAAGTTGACCCAAACATTCAGTGGCTTCGCTTCAGAAATCAACGCGATCTTGTGACCGCTGCTTTCATACTGTCACATGATGGGCTGCTGCGTTCAGACATGACCGACGCAGAGCTTGCGAAATTTCCTGAAATAATACAAAAGGAAAAAGTCCTGCCGGAAGATCTCCTGGTCAACCCCTACGACGGAGAAAAAATTCGCATGGAGCGAAGCCCGGGCAATTTCTGGTTCCGTCGGACGGAAAATACCTTGTACTTCTGCCTATATGACAAGTACGGGCGGGAAATGTGTTATGAGCTTGCTGCCGAAAAAGAACCGGCCGATCAATAATAATAGAAAGCCCGGCCGATGCATCGGCCGGGCCTGGAGTTCGTTTTTTAACTTTTTCCCGGTTTTTCACATATTTTTACGAAACCTTCATAGCCACGCGGACTTTCTTGACTGCGGCGGCTGATGCCTTGCGGCCGCGCTTGCGGCGGCGACCGGGCTCGGGCACGTCAAGCTGAGGGATGCGGATGGGATGATCTTCCACGGTCTTGGTCGCCTCGCAGATATTCGCCGCGAACAGGTCAGCCTTGATTTCCTCGGCCAGCCCTTCCGCCCGGCCGAACACGCCGCCGACGACGAGCACCTGCATTTCTTCGCAGACGCCGACTTCGCGGATGAGATGTATAAGATTGCGGATGTTCGGAACCTGCTGCGGGTCGGCGCCGCTTATCGTGAGGATGTCCGGCTTGAGCTTGCCGATAAGCTGTAGAATTTCATCGTTCGGCACGCCGGAGCCGACGAACCATACGCTCCAGCCCTCAGCTTCGAACATGTCGGCCGTCATCTGGGCGCCAAGTTCGCTGGATTCGCTCTCGCCGCAGACTACTATCATGCGCCGGCCGTTCTTCGGCTTGCGGGCCATCATGCCGTGAAGCTGGTCGGCTACCATGCGGTTGATGCGGGTCGCCATGTGCTCGACAACGCGGGAAATGTGATTATCGCGATACAGTTTCTCGATCTGCTCCATCGCCGGCCAGATTATCGCCTTCAGCAGCTTTGAGGCAGGCTCGCCGCGATCCTGTGCGTTGCAGATCAGTTCACGGGCTTCGCTGCGCTTACCGGCAAAAAGATGCTCCAGATACTGCTTGAAAAGTTCCGACGTTGTCATCCTGTGTTTCCTTTCGAACCCCGCCGAGATGGCCTTCCATGCCATCTGGCAGTGTTTTTCCGGGTTTTTCCGGCCATCGGGGCTCCGCCCCGGCACTTGCGACCGGCTGCCTCTCCAACGTTAAGTCCTTTTATTTACTAGTCTTGCCGGGCAATCACTGCCGGCCGCTAGTCGGTTTTGGTGAGGCACACTATTAAGATGTTAATTTGGGCAATTTACGTAACACAGGTAAAATCGGACTGTGGGATTTGAAAACTTGAGGAAAATTGATAAAATAGTTAAAATAGATAATGTAGGGTATTGGACGGTTTCTACTCAGTGGTAACGGAGAGCCTGATAACCCGCCTGGTTTCGGCCCCAACTTTGACCCGTTCGTCGATTCGCAGCGGTGCGAGATAGACAACCCCCAAATCGTCGCAGATGCACAGCACTTCGTCGCGGCGGCGGGCGGGCAGTTTCATGTTGGTCAGAAAATCGCTGACGCTCTGCCGGCCTGGCGAGCCGAGAGGCACAAACGAGTCGCCCTCCTTTCTGGGGCGGCACAGCAGCGGGCCGCGAATCTCGTCGGCGTCGAGCAGTTCCACGCCGGCCGGGCGGTCTTTGCAGTGGGCCTCAAAATTTTTCCGGTCGAACGCCTCGGCTTTACAACTGATGATTCTGCCGTCCGGCAATTGCGTTTCGCCGGGGCAGTTCAACTGGACGGCTGCATTGCCGGAGAGTTTTTCGTTCGAGTTCAACTCGACGAGAACTTCCTGCCCGTTTCTGCGGACAATCCATCCGCCCGGCAGCGAAACGGCGTTCAGTCCGTCAGGCTCGAACAATTCCGCCAGTTCGCTTAATCGCTCCAGGCCGATCATACGCATGGGGGCGTCGAGCGTTTCCAGCGCCAGCCTCATCACATATTTTCTTATCGCGGGCGGCTGGGCCGCGACGGCGGCGGTATCGACGGCGATAAACGTTTCGCCCTGCTCGAGGACGGCCTGCCGCAGTACCGCCTCCGCGGCGGCGGACATGTATTCGTCGATTTCTCCTGCAGCCTCCGCCAGCCGCAGCACGGCGTCGTCGGTGCGGTGGTTCACGCCGCTGCGCAGCATCGGCAGCAGTTCGTGCCTGATGAAATTGCGTTTGAAATTGGTATTGGCGTTGGTTTCGTCGTGCCGCCACTGCAGGCCGCATGCTTGGCAGAACGCCTCGATGTCGTTCCGCCTCACGCCCAGCAGCGGGCGGATGAGCGTCACATCCGAGCCAGCCAGTTTTCGGCTGGCCGGTATACCCGCCAGCCCGCGGATATGCGTCCCTCGGGCGACGCGGTAAAGCACTGTCTCGACATTATCGTCGGCATGATGTCCGACGGCGACATAAACAGCCCCCAGCCGCTGGGCCGTGGCGCGCATGAACTCGTATCGCAGCATCCGGGCGGTTTCCTCGATTCCCTTGCCGAGTTCCGCAGCCCGCGCTTTGCAGTCGCACTTTTCGATGACGCACGGCAGCGACCATTTTCCCGCCAGCGATTTCACGAATAGTGCGTCGCCGATTGCGGACTGCCTCAGCCCGTGATTGAGGTGCGCCACGCTGAGTTTATATTGCCTTTCCGGTTCGGCCGCCAAAGCTCGCAGCACGGCCAGCAGAGCCACGCTGTCGGGGCCGCCTGAAACACCGACAAGAATATGCGAGCCTGGCGCAATCAGTCCGCGGGCGTCGACAAACCGGCCCACGGCCCCGACAAATTCCGAAATACCCGGATTTTCCGCTCGTTCGTTCATAAAACCTTATTCTGTACCCGGCAAAGGCGCCGGAGTATACTATCACGAACTGCATCTCCGGAAAACGCACGATATGCGACCGATTCCAAGATCAAAACATATTCTGGCGGTTGCGATTTTCGCCGCCGTCGCAGCCGCGGCCGGGTATATCGCCATGTACGACGATTATCTCGGCCCGTCGCAATATTATATAGGAACCCTGGCCCTGAAAAGCCATGACGGCAGCCTGTACCCGTGCGACCCGGTGTTCGGCGGCAGCAACATGTGGCGGCTCCAGTCGCCCGTGCTGCCCGGCATACTCGACATGATGCTGCTGCCATCCGGCTACCAGGACCCGACGCTGGCAATCCGCGTATTATGCGGGGTGGCCGTCATGGTGTATCTCTGCGGAATGTATGTGCTGCTGTACCGCCAGTGCCGCAGCTGGTCGGTATCGGCATTCGTGGCGATTTTAAGCACGGCCGTCATATACACATTCGGGCGGTCCACGTGGGGCGTCGGCGCCATGTCGGTAATGAGCACGTGGACGCTGTGCCTGGCATTCGTGCCGCTTATTGTCCTGGCATACCTGCAATACGAAAACCAGTGGCGCCTGCTGCTGGTCTTCGGCGCCATCGGCCTGCTCGGCAACATAAATCTCGTCATTGCGATGAACCTGTCGGTCGTCCTGATAATCGTATACCTCGTTCGCAGCAGGCTCCGGCCAATGGCGCTGCTGATGGCTGTCGGCTGCGTGCTGGCGACCATCCTGATGTCGCTGATGTACGCGCAATACTGCCTGAGCCTGCGCGGCAGCCAGACGCCGGCGAGCATGGATGCGGCGCACAATGCTTTCCAGGCCGCCGAAGTAAGCATTCTTTACCCGGAAGTGCTCTCCACACTGACCAGCTGGTTCCTGCTGGCGGCGGTGCTTGTTGTGCCGACGGCGCTGGTGCTCTCGCGAGTCGAGCGGTTCCGCGTTCGCGACCTGTCGGCATGGATAATAATGGCGCTGGCTGCATTTCTTGTAGGCATGGGTTCGCACGCATTAAGCCAGCTGTCCGGCTCAATAAAAGGAACGGCCCCGCCGATAATCGACTTCTTCCACGCCACCAGCCTCGTGATGCTGCCGCTTTATGTCCTGTTCGCGCAGGCGATGACGAACCTGTTCCGTCTGGTTCGAACGCACGGCAGGTGGGTGCAGTGGGCGTGCGCGGTGATAATGGCTGCATGGATAATCCCGTCCGACAATTTCCGTCTGCCGAAACACACGGCGATGGAGATGGCGACGCGTTTCATGGATGCTGAAGACCGTCCGCGAAGTGTCATCAGGCAGCTTGACCGCAAAGCATCGCAGAACGAGATGCTTATGCTGACGAAGTGGATATCCATGAACACCGAGCGAAACGTCGTGGTTATTTCCGACCGGCCGGAGACGCGCATGCTGAGCCGGCGTTCCGTGGCCGCCTGCAAGGACGACATCTGGTATTTTTACCATCTCGCGCCGGGCAGGCTGGAAGAATGGACCGCCCGCGTTCAGCGGCAGAGGGAACTGCTTCACCCGGTATCGTCGCGGGTTGACTTTGCGGCCCTTGGGCAGTTCGCCGACGACCTGGCCGCCACGGACGAGTTCAAAGACGCTTCGCAATGGTACGTGATTCTCAAAACAAGCGACGCTCCGCAGACTCCGGACGGGGCGAACGAAATCAGCTCCGAATCCTGGGGAAATTTTTATCGCCTATATCAGCTTCGGTAGCATCGGACGCCATTCGTGTATACAATTCCGTAGAAACAGGGAAGATGTCGAAAGGTTTTTAAAAACTTTCACGCAAAACGGGAAAGGAGAATCCATGAAACGTCCGGCTGTAGTAATGACGATAGCCGCCGTCGCGATGCTGACGACACAGGGGTGCGGCAGGGCCATCAGCGAAGGTTTCGGCCTGTGGAGCGGAGCAAAGGGCATTTATGCCCCGATAACTTCGACGCCGCCGGAAGGCGATTATCCGCTGGCGGGTTACACGACTTTTGAACTTCAGCGCTTTACTGACGACTTCGGCAACACGCCGCCTGAGCTGTTCGCTTGCATGCCCGATACGTTCAGCCTGGCATTGACGGAAAAAAGAATTCCCAATGTGCCCGGCGGCAAGACGCTGATTATCCGGGGAAAGATTCTGCACTATGAGGACGAAAAACGCGTAGGCATAGCGGCTGTGCTCGGACCGCTGGAAGAAGTTATCGCCAGGGTGGAGCTGGTGGACAAGGACAGCGGCAAGGTTCTGGGCGTCGCCAACTGCATAGGCAGAACGGAGCAATCCGTCAACCAGGGCGTCGAAAAGAAGGCCCAGGGCCTGGCGAAGGCGATAGTGTCCTGGATCGACAAGGAGTATCCGCCCGAGGAAGGCAGGCTTCCCAAGAAAGAGTAGCCCGCCTTTTTCAAAAAACCTGATTAAAGCAGATTAAAGCAAATTCGCCCGCCGTGACGATAATCATTGGCGGGCGTTTTTTATTTCGTTTACTAAGCCCATAATCAGGAGCAAAATGAAGTGTGCCCTTTCCTGGACAGAACGAATACAAATTGTGCCGCACATCTGACCATGAACGACCTTAACCATGTGTTTGCATTCTGTGCGGACAGGTTTGAAGCGTGCCCGATTTACCTGAGACTGACGGCCAATGAGCCAAAACATGAGCAGTCCGAAGAGCTCGTCTTCCTCGCCGCATCATGAGGGCGGCCTGCACCTGCGTGGATTTCTCGACTACCTCCAGGCGGAATGCGGACTGGCTTTAAACACACGTAAGGCATATCGACGCGACCTGGTGCGATTCCTGGCGTATCTTTCCGACGCCAAAATAAAAAAAATCGAATCGCTCACTCCGCGCCACATACAGAATTTCCTCATGTCGGCCAAGAATGAAGGCCTGTCGGTCGCATCGGCGTCGCGGGCACTGGCTGCGGTGAAAATGTTCTGCCGATATCTCGTGATAGAGCGCATTCTGAGGCAGGATGTGTCAGCCAGCATCGAGGCCCCGAAAAAATGGCACCGCCTGCCGACCGTTCTGGACGACGGCACGGTGACGGGCCTGCTCGAATCCCCCGACCCGGCACAGGATGTCCACGCGCTGCGCGACCGGGCGATACTGGCGACACTGTACGCAACCGGCATGCGGGCCGGCGAAATGGCCACGCTTAAGGTCGGCGACATAAATTTCAATCTCGGCGTAATCCGCGTGCTCGGCAAGGGGTCAAAGGAACGCATCGTCCCCATCGCCCGAACAGCCGTCGAAACCCTTCGGCTGTATATCGACCGGCAGCGACCGACGCTGCTTCGCGGGCCTGATGACGGGCGCCTTATGCTCTCGCGGACGGGCAAGCCGCTTACACGCGAAGACATTTTCCGCATCGTGCGAAAATATGTCCGACGTGCTGCAATCCGCGGCAATGTAAGCCCGCACACGCTCAGGCACTGTTTCGCGACGCAGCTGCTTTCACATGGAGCCGACCTGCGAAGCGTTCAGGAAATGCTCGGACATGCCGACATATCCACAACCCAGA